>SHZK01000029.1 GCA_009692305.1 Gammaproteobacteria bacterium
ACATGGCGCAGAGAGTACAACGAAAAGCGACCCAAAAAGGCTTTGGGAGGATTAACACCAACAGCTTATGCAAGACAGCTGGCAATGAAAACAGATACAGTTAACCCTGGACTCTAAAGCCGAGTGCTACTGAGGATGGGGGAACGTCGCATTCACTGGTAGCGATGCGGTTATTAGTTCAGAAAGAACATTCGATATTTCAGCCGATGGCTCACGCATTCTGCTGCGCAGCGCTCCTGATGCCGAAGCTCAGGAAACAGAAGTGGCTTTGCTGGTGGCAGTGGATAACTGATTTGCAGAACTCAAGCGCCTGGCGCCGCCGGATTAATCAAGAATCCAGTCAAGGGGTCAGGTAACTTGATTTACCCAAAGCTCCCCCGGTATATTGAAAAATCAAATTACTTCACCCCTTGATTCCCATTCACAGAACAGCAGCAATGCAAGCTGACGCATGAGCACATCATCTGTATCCAGAATTACCGCTACCCCCATAAAGAGCACCGGCGATAGATCACTCATCATCGCCACCGCCGGTCATGTCGATCACGGCAAGACCTCGCTGATTACGCGCATCACCGGTGTCGATAGTGACACCCTGCCGGAAGAGAAGGCGCGCGGTCTCAGCATTAATCTCGGCTACGCGTACCTGCATTTCGATACCATTACTGACACCGGCAGCAGCGCCAGCACCATTGGCTTCGTCGACGTGCCAGGTCATACCGATTTCATCAACAATATGCTGGCTGGTGTTGGTGCTGTAGATGCTGCGTTACTCGTGGTGGCGGCAGATGATGGCATCATGCCGCAGACGCGCGAACATGTGGCCATTCTGCAACTGCTTGGTGTGAGCCGACTCGCCATCGCCCTGACCAAGATCGATCGCTGCGACGCCGAGCGCATCAAAGTGGTGATTACCGACATCGCCGCCTTGCTGCAGGATTCGCCGCTGGCCGGGTCACTGGTATTTCCTGTCTCAAACCTGGACGGAACCGGGATTGCCGCACTCACCACCTATCTGCAATCCTGGCTCGGCTCGGTTCAAAGCGATGCAGTGACAAACGATACGCAATATTTTCGCTATCTCATTGATCGCAGTTTCACGGTGAAGGGTATTGGCACCGTCGTCACTGGTTGCGCACGCGCCGGTTCCGCAGCAGTAGGCGCCAGCGTATTGCACACCGGCACCGGCGCCATTACCAAACTGCGCGGCTTGCGCCTGGACCAAACAGCGATCAATACCATCAATCGCGGCCAACGCGCGGCGGCGAACATCACCCTGAGTCATACCGACCTGCATCGTGGCGAGTGGCTGGTGGATGCGCCACTCTACCATCCGGTTACACGCTTCGATGCCCGCCTGCAGTTTATTGTGGACGAACCCCAGATCGTGGCGAATGCCCAATATCATCTGCACATCGGAGCCTCGCACCATATCGTGACACTACGGCAACTTGATACCACTATCTCCGGCTACTATCAGATCAAGAGCCATGACGCGATCGTGACGCATTTCGGCGATCGCTTCGTGATTCGCGATCCATCTGCGCAACATACCATCGCCGGTGGTTCGGTCATCGACATTTTTGTGCCAAGGCGTGGCCGCACCAACGCACAGCGGCTGGATATATTGGCAGCCATGGACCAGCCCGCGCTAGCGGCGTTGCAGTCCCTGTTGCCACTGTTGCCGGAAGGAATTGATCTGAACCAGTTTGGCTATTGTCGCAACCTGAAGGTCGCCGCAATTAAAACTTTACTGCTGCAATTACGCGAAGCCAAAGTTGCCTTGGTTGAGTTACCACAGGACAAGAGTGAGTTACCGGTGATCCTGCAAGCGAGCACACTACAGCATCACGCCGCAGTAATACTCACCGCCCTGAAAACCTTGCACGCCAACAACAGCAATCAGCAGGGCATCAGCGAACCGGCTCTCAGTCACGCGGCGCACTTCGAAGGCTCGCACCGTTTATTCCATAGCATCCTGCATGCGCTGGTACAGGAAGGACGCATAAAACGCACTGGTACCTTGCTGCATCTGCCTTCACATCAAACCAGTCTCACCGCCGAGGAGCAGCAATTTCTCAAAAAGGTACGGCCAATCCTGCTGCAAGCTGGCAACGTGCCGCCACGCACGCGTGAACTGGTGGACATGACCGGCATTCCACTGCAAGCGCTGGACCGCCTGCTGCGCCTTACCAGCAAGGCCGGTACCTTGATCAAGGTGGCCGAGAATCGTTATTACCTGCCAGAGACGATCATGACACTGGCGGAATTTGCCGAAAAACTGGTGAGCAATACAGCGGATGACGGCGGTTTTTCGGTGATCGAGTTTCGTGATGCCACTGGCATTGGTCGCAACCTGTGCATCGAGATTCTGGAATACTTCGACAAGGTCGGCTATACCCGGCGCGATGACAACAAACGGTATTTGCGCACGGAAAAGGAAAATATTTTCGGCAAATAGTACATGCTCGACCTGCCAACGATTAATATTTACGGTAAATTACCGGCTCGGTAATTCCAACTGTTCAATCCTGTTCGTGTCGATTCAGTCTCGGCTTACGAAACGTGTGCATGATCGAATCAGCTACGGTGAATAACCACTGGAAGTTTGCTGTACCCTTTCACGAAGCTCGAATAGATACGCTCCGGCTCGCCCACAACCTCGATGTGATGAAAACGTTGCATGATCTCTTCCCAGACGATACGCAGTTGCATCTCAGCCAGACGATTACCCATGCAGCGATGCAGACCAAACCCGAATGAGAGATGCTGACGCGCATTCGGGCGGTCGATCCAGAACTCGTTGGCACGGGGAATGACTTCCTCGTCCCGATTGCCTGAGGCATACCACATCACCACCTTGTCGCCGGCTTTTATGTGCTTATCGCGCAGCACCGTATCAACCTTGGCCGTGCGTCGCATATAAGCGAGCGGCGTCTGCCAGCGAATGATCTCCGATACCATGTTGGGGATGACACTCACATCGCTGCGCAATTTGGCATATTCAGCTGGGTTTTCGTTTAGTGCCAGTACGCCGCCGGAAATGGAGTTACGTGTCGTGTCGTTGCCGCCGACAATCAGCAGAATGATGTTGCCCAGATATTCCATGGGTGACATGTGGCGAGTCGCTGCGCCGTGGGCCAGCATGGACACGAGGTCGCTGGCTGGCGGCAGCTTGATGCGCTCGTTCCACAGCCGGGTGAAATAGGCGAGGCACTCCTCAATAGCGCTCCAGCGCTCTGCTTGCGATTGCACAATGCCGCCGCCAGAAATTGCCGTGGCAACATCTGACCAGTGCGTCAATTTATAACGATCTTCAAATGGAAAATCGAACAGGGTCGCCAGCATCTGCGTAGTCAATTCAATGGAGACATGCTGCACCCAATCGATTTCTTCGCCAGCAGGCAGTGCGTCCAGAATAGTGCACACACGCTGACGAATAAGAGGCTCCAGATTCTTCAGGTTTGCCGGAGCCACCACGCCTTGTACCACCAAGCGCTGCGCATCATGCTTGGGCGGGTCCATGGAAATAAAGGAAGGCAGATTGAATTCCGCGATGGTGTCGACGATGCCTATGGTCGGTTCCGAAGAATAAATATGCGGTGAAGTATCCACCTGCATGATGTCTTTGTATTTCAGCACAGACCAGTACGGCCCGACGGCGGAATCGCGACAATAATGCACCGGTTCTTCCCGGCGCAGACGGTCGAGGAAAGGCAGAAATTCGTTCGCCTGCCAAATGCCGGGGTGTGACAAGTCAACATCAGCCAACAACATGGTATTGGGGTCTTTTCCCACCATGCTCCATTTGCTTTGCCGCGATCGGCTAACGATTTCTGACTCACTCATATTTTTGATTCATTGCCCCGGTTGCATGCACCTGTTTGGCAAATACAGAAAATTCCCTACCTGCGCCGCGACTAGTACTGGAACTCGGGGGTGGTGACGATAAAGCCGTCCAACTCTTCAGTCACCTTGATTTGACAAGAGAGGCGTGAATTTTCCTTGCGATCCGCGCTCATGCTTAACATCGCATCTTCAGTTGGATTCACTTCACCAACCACACTGCGCCATGCTTCATTCACAAACACGTGACAGGTAGCACAGGAACAGGATCCACCACAATCCGCATCAATTCCTGGCACGCCATTGCTCACCGCCGCCTGCATGACCGAGCCGCCCACTTTGGCATTCACGGTGCGCTGCGCGCCACCGTGATCAATAAAAACTATTTTAACCATTTAACAAACTTCCTCGATTACAAATATTTCCGCTACCAAACTGGCGTGATTGCGAATAAAAAAATTACCACAGCGAGACAAATTTTCGAAAGCCGCCACAATAGCAAGTTGTGGTTCTCAGCGACAGCCGCATGTACAGATTTTATTCACATCTTGTTGAATATCTCGCAGTAATCAAGGCAGAACATTCCGATCCGCCGCGACCTTTGCAGGCTTATAAATTTATGCCCAGCCCACTTTCCGCGCTATATGACCTTCCTGTATGGCAACGTATTTCTGAGTCACCAGCTTGGCGGCTTTAGCGGTGCCTGGCTGGGAGGAGGCAAATTATATGCAATTTATGGCAACTACTTATGGCAACTACGACGGCATCTGGTGGCTGGGTATTGCGCTGAGTTTGTTGGCTGCCATTATACATTGGCCAATCGAAGTACAAGATTTCTCCGCAAGGCTGCTGCCCGCGACTTTGTAAGCGGGGATTGCTGTGCTAAATTCAGACATCGCCCTCTATGCCATTGGAGGGAGAAGCAACATACGCATATTATTGTTGATCGCCTTTTTCCCGTTACTGTTTTCATGCGCGAGCACTGCGCCGAATTTTTATAATATGAGCAACGAGGAAATCGCGCTCTACAATGCGTCGGCCGAACTTGACCAGCAAGTCTATTGTCGCCGCGAAGTGCGCGCCGGCACGCATATCAAGCGACGCTATTGCGAGACCCTGAAGGAAATGGAAAACGCGATAATCACCAGCTTCGGCAAACTGAACACGGTGAATGGCGGCACATCATTTATTTTTACGACAGATTAATTATGGGGAATGTTGGAACTTGAAGTGGCGGAAGAGGCAGGAGTCGAACCCACCAAGCCTGTCATTAACAAACTTCACCGGGTTTGAAGTCCGGGCACCCCACCGGGGATGATACTCTTCCACCGACGAGTCTAGCACAATCGCCTGAGCTGCAAACCCTTCACGCCCCTCAGTCTGCGCGATTCAGTCCCCAGTCATAATCCAGATGACGAATAGACAGGCGCTCCTGCGCCAGCAGCTCATGCTGTGCTGCATCCAAATTTAGTGCACTGGTATACAACTGCAAAAACTTCGACACAGAATCAATTCCCTGCCAGCCTCTGCTGAAATCTGCTGCGTACCAATCGAAGATCTTCGAAATGTAAATGCGCTTGCCATCGGCATAGTTGCGCGCGCGATCGGATAAAAATAGTCTGGTGTTGTCATCTAGTTGGTCACGCAGTGTTGCTCCACTATAAGCTTCTGCGCGCAGCGGCGGGCAGCCGATCGCGGCACAGTTCACGGCGAAATGTATGCGCGGCTCATGGTAAATATTCCAGCCGCGAATCATGTCGTGTTCGATGTTGTCGAGCGACACTGTACTGCCAAACAAAGATACAAACGAGCGACTCCACGGTGAACGCAGGAGAGAGCCAGTGTCTCGAATGGACTTCAGTTCTGGATAGGCATTGAGAATCAGGGAGATGGTGGCGGCGTTATACACATTAATCAGAAACGCCAATTGCTCGTCCATGGGCCAGAGATCAAACGTTAACCTGCTGATACTCGAAGTTGCCGCGAGATACGCTGACAGTACTGCTGCATCTTCGGACATGCCCGCATAATCCACTTGCGTAACTTTGCCACCATCAACGCTGCGCACATGTTGTTGCAATAAATCATTCCAGTTGGAATGATCAAATTCGGCATTTGCTGAATGCGGTGCCGACATGCCTCCTATTACCACGAATAAAACTGTGAGGAGTTTTAAAATACTGCCGAAATATTGTGGGCTAAACGTCATGTTTGGTAATTCCCTTGTCAATCTTGAGGCTATTCAGACCCTACATAATACAGTATGCTTCATGAACACTTGGTAAGTGCAAAGTTCTGGTCACATTAAGACCGCGCTTGTTGAGGACTCATTGCAACAAGCTTGGCTGTATCAAGAACAGCAACGGCCATAGTAAAAAAAACGACTGCACCAAGTTACACGGATCAGACTTCTAGCCTGCTGAAGTTTCGCTGATTCCGGATTGGAGAGATTGGGGAGATTGGATGCAATACGCAAAAATCACCGGTTGGGGAAAATGCCTACCACCGGCGATACTCACCAATGCCGACTTGGCTACTTTTATCGACACCTCTGACGAATGGATTACTTCGCGCACAGGCATCCTGGAACGGCGCATTTGTCACTGCAACTTCTCCGATATGGCCATAGTCTCTGCGCAACGGGCATTGGCTGCCGCCGATCTCGATCCGAAAGAAATCGATCTCATACTGCTGGGCAGTCTCACCAATGACAGCTACTGTCCCAATACGGCCTCGCTGGTACAGGATGCCATTGGCGCTACCAATGCCGCTTCAATCGATATTAATTCTGCATGTACCGGCTTTCTATATGGTCTGCATATCGGCACCAATCTGATCCGGGCCGGCGCGCACAAAAAGGTACTGGTCATCGGGGGCGAGTTTATCTCTCACTACATGAACTGGAGTCAACGTGATGTGGCGGTGCTGTTCGGTGATGCCTGTGGCGCAGTCACGATCGAGGCCTGTGCTGAACCGGTCGGTCTGTTGGCAGCGAAGATAGGCTGCGAGGCCGATGCCAAATACGCGATTCAAATAACCAACCTCGGCTCTGCCTACAGCCGCCTCACCGATGACTTTCTGTATATAGACTGGAATTTCCAGGGACAGGAAGTATTCAAGCGCGCGGTGCGAGCCATGGCGCAAGCCTGTGAAGATGTGCTGCGGCAAACCGGCCTGACGATGGACGATATCAAACTGGTCGTGCCCCATCAGGCCAACAAGCGCATACTTGATGCGCTGGCGAAACGCGTTGGCATTGATCCGGAAAAAGTCTTCGTGAATGTGCACAAATACGGCAATACGTCGGCAGGCACTATCCCGGTGGCGCTGGCGGAATCCCTGGAAGAAGGTCGTATCGCTCCGGGAGACTATGTGCTCACCGCCTCCTTTGGCGCCGGATTGACCTGGGGCGCCGGCGTGATTCGCTGGGGCGATCGGGTCACACCATTAACAGTGTCAACTGCCGAGTTACCACCCTGCCACCAGACTGCACTGGAAATACTCGCGCCACAAATTGAGCGCTATGGCAGGCGGCAACAGAGCAAGGATTCTTGAGTACACCGGCAAATTCTTCAGTCCTTTATACATTCATTCTGCAAAACCCTTGCCGCGAGCAGCGAGCAACCGTTCTATTCGCTGCGGAATTGCGTTAAATCTTGAACATCTCATCTCTGGGCCTTCGAAAAACTGGACAAGAAGCGACCGGGGAGATACCTTTTGACAGTCTTAAAAGCCGGCAAGATGCCTTTCGTAATTCTTATAAACCCTGTCCATCTTATTTGTGCCCGGCACTGGAGTGAGAAAATGATAAGAAAAGCCCTATTCACACTGACACTTGTAACCACATTGGCGATTTTTGCCAAACCGGTGGAAGTCTCCGCCCAGGCCATGGAGTCAGTCATGCCCTTCAAGGTTGGCACATTTGCAATTAATAATGTTCCAACTGTTGGCCTGGTAGTGAACGACGACCAGTTGATTGTCGATCTGGCAAGTGCCAACCAAGCCATGGAGTTAAGCTCTCAATACAGCAAGATCAGTATACCCGGGGATATGCTCGGTCTGATCGAGCAATACGAGTACGGCCTGAAGTTCCGCGTGTATGAGGTCGTAAACTGGCTGGTGGAAGAAAATCTGTTGAGCGGCAGCAATCGACCAGCCTATGTGCATCCGGTGGAATCTGTCGACATCCTGGCCCCGATCTTGTATCCAAGTAAACTCATGAATGCGGCCGTAAACTTCTACACCCATGCTTGCGAAGGCTGCAACGACGATGAACTGGCCCGGCGCACACGTGAGCGCCAGGAGAATCGTGGCGTACCCTATCTGTTCCTGAAACCTACCCGTGGTGCAATCATCGGTGACGGCGAAGACATCATCATGCCGTTTGGTCGTGACCGCATCGAATATGAAGTCGAGATGGCTATCGTCTTCGGCCGCACTGGCAAATACGTCTCTGCCCATCGCGCCTATGACTATGTCTTTGGCTACATGGTAGCCATGGACGTCTCTGATCGTGGCGGTCGTCCACCAGGAGGCTATGGCTCCGGTTCCGACTGGTTCGTCGGCAAAGGCCACGACACCTTCGCTCCCCACGGACCCTGGATCGTGCCAAAAGAATTCTATGGCGATCCGATGGAACGCCTGCACCAGATCACCGTCGTCGATGGTGTCACTGTGCAAGAAGCCAGAGCTGGCGATATGATCCACAATATCCCTGAGCTCATTGAATATGCCTCGTCTCTTATCACCATTTTCCCTGGTGATGTGATGCAGAGCGGCACCTCAGGCGGCACCGGTGCCGGGCGCGTGCAGCGTGCAACTGGTTCTGGATTCCTGGTTGATGGCGAGACCGTCAGTGCCACTATCGAAGGTATTGGTACACTGACCCACAGAGTCGTGGAAGAGCGCAGTATTCCTGATGACTTGACCGGAGCGCAGTTGCCTCCAGTGCGCTCGTACCGAACCGACTAGCCGTAACCACCGCTATTCGTTATACCGGAAGGCCTCCCTTCGCTAGAATGGAGGCCTTTCTTTTGCACTGCTTTTTTGTAATACGGAAATCCACTATGAGTCTTAATTTTATATTCTGGTCTACCTGCGTCGCAGGATTAGTGAGTTTCTGGTGGCAAAGCGACAAGATCAAGAGCATGGCACTGGCCCAGGTCTTGCAATATTGCCAACAGCAGCAACTGCAATTGCTGGACCAGACCATGGTGCTTAAAGGTCTGAGGCTAGGGCGCAATGACAGCGGGATTTTGCAAATCCAGCGTCGTTATGCGTTTGAATTTACTTCTACCGGTGAAGAACGTTATGCAGGGCTGGTTGAATTGAGCGGAAGCAAACTGCGCCATATTGAATTGGCCCCGCATATCTTGCCAGAGGAGAGGGGGCGCTTACATTGATCCAATCACGCCATAGCGACCCGCCAGATACCACCAGGCTGCAAGAAATACCGCCAGCGAGAGCAATGCCGCGAACGCGATGCCGATGGAAAATGGCAACAAGACATCATTACACAGCCAGACCGACAACATTATCAAACCAACTGTGGAACCCGGAACAGGGCGTGTGTTTTTATGCCCACTGGATTTTCTCAAAATTCTCCCAACTCGAATAACTCGCAGGATCACAATCGTCAACACTCTGCTGGGAGTTGTTAATGATAGGCAAGTTTATGCTGTCGCCTTTCCAGGGGTTCCAATTTTTGGCTTGATTTCTCGAGGTTCCAATGCTTTTTCAATTGTTGGAGGTTCCAGTGCCGGATCTCGCAGTTGATCCTCCCACTTCGCGATGACGGCCGTGGCGATGGAGTTGCCGAGAACGTTGGTGGCGCTGCGGCCCATGTCGAGAAAGTGATCTACCGCAAGAATAAGCAGCAAGCCTTCCTCGGGGAGACCAAGAAAAGATAGCGTTGCGGCAATCACGACTAGGGAGGCGCGTGGCACTCCCGCCATACCCTTTGAAGTTACCATCAGCAGCAACAACATGGATATCTGTTGCAGTCCCGAAAGTTCGATGCCATAAACCTGTGCGATAAACAGGGTCGCAAAAGTACAGTACATCATGGATCCATCAAGATTGAAGGAGTATCCCAGCGGTAGTACAAAACTGGCGATGCGATTGGAAACACCAAAACGCTCGAGTTTTTCCAATAGTTTTGGATAGGCAGCTTCGGAGCTGGCCGTGGAAAAAGCCAGCGTCACGGGTTCCCGAATCGCTGTTAGCAGAGAGTACACGCGCTTACCAATCACCAACCTGCCGACCGAAGCAAGCAAAATCCAGAGCAACAGGAGCGAGAAATAAAATCCGCCTACAAAAGTGCCATAGGTAATTAAGATGCCTATGCCGCGCGTGGCAATGATACTGCCGACTGCAGCGAAGACGGCAAACGGGGCCAGCAGCATGATATAACCGGTCATGCGCAAAACCACCAGCGCACCTTGTTCCAGCAGTTCAGTAAAGCGACTAACTTTGCTTCCGAGGGCACCCAGGGCAGTACCGGCAAACACCGAGAACACCACAATTTGCAGAATCTCATTATCAGCCAGAGCCTCGAAGACTGATTGAGGCACCAAATGTGTGATGAACACTGACAGAGTAAAAGCATTAGCCTGGCTGGTAACGGCACCATTTTCTTGCACCTCGAGTGCAAAACCAGCGCCGGGTTGCAGCAGATTCACCATGATCAAGCCCAGGCTGAGGGCAATCAGAGACGCAGCCAGGAACCAGCTGATAGTTCGAAAACCAACTCGGCCGAGTGTCTTCGAGTCGCCCATGTTCGCAATGCCAACTGTAAGCGTGGTTAGTACCAATGGCGCAATGAGCATTTTTATCAGGCGGAGGAAAATATCGGTGATGACACCTAGATAACCGGCTATGGTTGTTGCACTTTCGATTGGCAGTGTGCTGTTAATTACGGCACCAAATACGATACCGACGAGCATCGCGGCGATAATAAATCGAAAAAGATTTGTGGCCATAACTGCGTTTACTCCTCTTTCGTCACTCACTGGGGCATACACTGCATCAACCAAGGGAGATGCTTCATCGCTAACTTATACGCACTAATAGCTTCCGCCGCTGGCAAGCTTACTACACAGAGCACCGAAAAGGGGACGGAGGGATTATTTTTTAACCAGTTCGCAGCCTGGATCGACCATGGGAGACCTCTTCCAGTGGCCGCCCGAGCTGGCTTCAAGCTGCTCAAGGCCTTAGTATGTCACCTCCTTTTTTACAATAGAACTTTAGTCTCTGCTCTGGAAAGCCGCCAATATAATGATCAAAAAATAATCCCCCCGTCCCCTTTATGTCTTTATGCGACACAGGAGTATTTCCATGATTCGACTACATCACCTGCGCATTGGACGCTCAATCTTTACCGTCTGGCAATTGGAAGAACTGGGAGTGCCATACGAGCTGATCGAATATATCCGTGATCCGAAAACTTTCCTGGCTCCGCCGGAGCTAAAAAAAGTTCATGCCTCGGGCAAGTCACCAGTGATCGACGACGACGGCGTAGTCGTGGCTGAGTCCATCGCCATAACAACATATCTATTACAAATGTATGACCCGCAGAATCGGTTCGCACCGGCGCGTTCCAACCTGAAGGAATGGGCCCGCTTCACCCAGTGGCTGCATTATCCGGAGGGGTCAGTATTCACGCCGCTGCTGGTAAAGATGTTGTTAATCCGCTCCGGACAGGAGCACGCGGCGTTTGACGCCTTCAGTAGCAGGGAAATTAAACTGCACATGGACTACATCGCTGCCCAGCTTGGCACCAAGCCCTACATTCTCGGTGACAGTTTTTCGGCGGCCGATTTTGGCGTGAGCTATGTTGTCTCTCTCGCCAAGCGTCTCGGACAACTGGGTAACTGGCCCACACTGGATACCTATCTGACCCGCAACCAGTCCCGCCCTGCGTACATGAGAGCACTCGAACGCGCTATCGAATAATTTGGCCAGGCAATGCAATCGCAGGCTCAGCTGGGGCGCGAGTCGGAGCAGCAGCGCCCCTCCCTCTTAAGGCTCCATGGGGGGAAACAAAAGCTAAAGTGACTGTTGCGCTCGATTGCAACACTCAAAACCGCCCCCACAATCAATTACACTCAACCCGAATCTGTGTCCGCACTGACAAGGATATTGTTATGACTGATGCCAATCTGCATGCCACCGTTGCCGCACCAAGCTCGGCATTCACCACTGCGGTAAACATTCTCACCGCGCCCTCCGAGGCATTCAAGGCACTGGATGCCAACCCCACCAAGCTGGTACCACTGCTGACGGTTTTGCTCGGTACCTTGCTGGTTATGGTCTGGTATTTCACTATCGTCGACTTTGGTTGGTATATCGATGACTCGCTGTTCACCAGATTCAGCTACATGTCGGAAGAACAGCTGACAACCATGCAGGAACGCATGGAATCCATGTCGCAAAACACCTTCAAGATGTTTGGCATAGCGCGTAGCAGCGTCAGCATCCTGCTGATTTCTGTGTTGCAAGCAGGCTACCTGAGCATGGCCTCAGCGCTGAATGGCGACAAGTATCGATTCAGTCACTGGTTCAGCCTCGTGTGCTGGACCAGCCTGCCCGCACTGCTGGGTGTGCTCGGTATGGTAGTTACGATTCTGCTGAGCCCGAACGGGCAGATCAGCGCCCTCGACCTGAATCCCCTCACCCTTGCCAATCTGGGCATGCGTTCGAGTTCAGCGTCTGTACAAACGCTATTCGGTAGTCTCAATCTGACCATGTTTTGGGGTGCGACCTTGATCGTCATGGCGTACCGGCAGTGGCTGCACTCCGGGTGGGTGAAGGCGCTCAGCATTGTTCTGGCACCCTATGCCCTGATATTCGGCATCTGGGCGTATTTTGTACTCGCCTGATCAGAAATTATGCTAGGGTGCACCCCATTTGCCGTAACAACTCTGGTATCGAGGCGTTTAGTTGTCATGGCGCCCTAGCCTCTCAGAAAGTACAGCTTACATGAATGCAAAGAAACTCATTTTCATCGTATTTATCGCCGGTATTGTCATCGCATTGCCTTTCATCAATCGGGCCGTGTTTGGCTCGAATTCCAAGGCGGTCGAAGTGGCAACTATGGCGCAGCGCGTGATCAGTCCGTCGATACTCGCCTCCGGATTCCTCGCCCATCAGGAAGAAGTCCTGCTCAGCTCTGAAGTCATTGGCAAAGTTACCGCCCTGTTTATCGAAGAAGGCGACGTGGTTACCCAGGGTCAGCTGGTGTTGCAGGTTGATGACAAGAATTTTATTGCCAGCCGGGAACAAACCGAGGCCAGTGTTCGAATCAATACCATCGACATC
The DNA here is from genome assembly GCA_009692305.1 of Gammaproteobacteria bacterium. Classification (GTDB taxonomy): domain Bacteria; phylum Pseudomonadota; class Gammaproteobacteria; order Pseudomonadales; family Pseudohongiellaceae; genus UBA9145. The sequence goes on from SHZK01000029.1 coordinate 13,165, forward strand.
GAAAGGCAGGAAGTGCGCATCGAAAATCTGCGCCGCCAATTTGCGCGCACCAGCAGTCTGCATGAACGCAAGATGGTGGGCGATGACGAATATGAGTCCGTCAAGAATCAACTGGATCTGGCTGAGATTGACCTGAAATCTTCGAGCGAGCGTCTGGCTCAGGCCAAGGCACAACTGGATCAGGTCAATGACCAGTTGAGCAAGACCAAGATTGTGTCTCCTATCAACGGCGTCGTTACCAGTCTCGACATCAAGGTGGGAGAGACAGCAATCGCCAGCGCCACCAACATTCCCGGTTCTTCTTTAATGACCATTGCCAACCCCGCCAGTATCTACACTGATGTGCTGGTGGATGAGGCAGATATTGCCAATGTCGAAATCGGACAGCGGGTCGAGATCGTCGCCATTGCCTATCCCGATCAACCGATGATTGGCGAGGTGCGCTACATCGCCAATACTGCCAAGGTCGAAGTCGGTCGGCAGGGTCTCAGCTTCACTGTGGAAATCGATATCATCGATGCGGGGGGCGTAGTTCTGCGACCCGGCATGTCCTGCCGGGCCGAGATCTTTACACGACAGGATCAGGAAGTGGCAGCTATACCGATTCAGGCAATAATTTTCGAAGAGGATCGATCAGCGCTGCGCAGCGAATATTTTATCTTCGTTAACGATGGCGGCATTGCGCGCAAAACCAAGGTTGAAGTCGGACTGTCTGACGATGAATACCAGGAACTGGTGAGCGGCATCGACAGCGAGGTGGAAGTTGTGGTTGGTCCGAATCGGGAATTGCGGCATTTGCTTGAAGGTGATCGCATCGATACCACCCGAATTGAATTAAATTAAGCCCGCGCAATCTGGCGCAAACCTGACCTGCATGTCACTAATCAAACTAAGCGGAATTACCAAACATTATGCGATGGGCTCGCAGGTAGTGCGTGCGCTTGACGGCATCGATATCACCGTTGCGAAGAATGACTACCTCGCATTCATCGGCTCATCGGGTTCCGGCAAGTCCACGATGCTCAACATACTCGGCTGCCTCGACAAACCCACCACCGGCGAATATTACCTCAACGGCAAGAACGTGGAAGGCTTGAACCAGAACGAACTGTCCGAGATCCGCAACCTGGAAATAGGCTTTATTTTCCAGAGTTTCAATTTACTGCCAAGGGCTACCGCGTTAGGCAATGTGATGCAGCCGCTGGTATATCGCAACATTGGTCTGAAGAAACGCAAGGAAATGGCGCTGAACTCCCTCAAACGAGTCGGTCTTGGCGATCGCACCGACCATTTACCAAACCAGCTTTCCGGCGGCCAACGCCAGCGCGTGGCGATTGCACGCGCGCTCGTGACCCACCCATCCATATTGCTGGCCGATGAGCCCACGGGTAATCTGGATTCGAAGACCACCATCGAGATCATGCAGTTGTTTGATGAATTACACGCAGAAGGCCATACCCTGATTATGGTTACGCACGAGGATGAAATTGCGCATCACTGCCACCGCATCATCGAGATGAAAGATGGCAGGGTCTATAACGACAGTACCAGCCACTCGGCCAAGGTGAGTCACTGATGCTGTTTTCAATACTGGAAAGTTTTCGCTCTGCCATGCTCTCGATCTATGCCCATGGCTTGCGCAGCTTTCTCACTACTTTAGGCATTGTAATTGGCGTGGCCAGTGTAATCGCCGTGGTGTCTGTCACTCAGGGCATGAGTTCCTTCATCGGCGATACCTTCGCCTCACTTGGTTCAAACAGTCTGACGATCCGCTCATTCACTCCCTTTGAAGACCAGATGAAAGGCATTCGCGCGCGCCTGACGCCGGATGATCTGCAACTGATAGAGAATCGCGCCGAAGGCATTGCCTCCATCACGCCAGTGCTCAATGCCACTCGCTCCTCACAAATCAAATACGGTTCACAGACTGCGTTCAGCCAGATCATGGGCACTACCTACGCCTACCAGGATGTTTCCCAGTCCTACACTCAGGTAGGCCGCTTCCTCGCTGACAGCGACAATAATACCCGGCGCCGTGTCGCCGTAATTGGCGAAAAGGTGCGGGAAAATCTCAATCTTCCCGAGAATCCGGTCAATGAATTTGTGGAACTCGGTGGCGAGTGGTTCAAGATTGTGGGCATGCTCGAACAGAAAGGCGAGATGATGGGATTCAGCCAGGATGATCTGGTGCTCACCCCTTACGCCACCATGCAGAGTTTACAGGGCAATCAAACCCAAACCGATATCGCCATACAATTAAGCCTGAGCGAAAACGCTGTTGTTGAAGATGTAGTCCAGCAATTGACCACCCTGCTGCGCAACGCACACGACCTGAGCGGAGAAGAAGACGATGATTTCGTTATTCAAACCGCCGAACAGCTGATGGAGACTTTTGACACAGTCATCAACATGGTAACAATTGTTATCGGCGGCATTGTCAGCATTTCACTACTCGTCGGTGGTATCGGCATTATGAATATCATGCTGGTCTCAGTAACTGAACGCACCCGGGAGATTGGCATCTGCAAAGCTATTGGCGCCAAGCGTCACCATATATTATTGCAATTCCTGATTGAGGCGCTGCTGCTGTCACTGTTGGGCGGATTGATCGGGCTGGTTCTTGGTTACGGTCTGGGCACGCTGATTTCCAACAGCATTCCTGGTTTTCCGAACGCCAGCATACCGCTCTGGTCAGTGGCCCTCGCCCTCGGTTTTTCCGGTTTTGTCGGTGTGCTGTTCGGTATTTTGCCTGCTGCCAAAGCGGCCAACCTCGATCCCATTGACGCACTGCGTTACGAATAGACCCAGGCATTGCCACTGGTACAGTCGGTGACCTGCAGCGAGGGGCTTTGATCGGCCCCGATTCGATGATATTCTCCGCCCCAATTCATTAACTGTTAAATATAATCTTATCGTGTTTAAAAATTCCGCCGACCGCATTCCGGTACTGATAATTCTTGCGCTCAGCGTCCTCGATTTCAGTCTCTACCTGCTCGTTGACAACTTGTATCTGTTAGGAATTTATTTCTATGTGATGCTTATTCCCAAGTCACAAATCTGCGCCTGGAACCATCACCATCAACATACACCAACCTTTCTGCACACACCGCTTAACCGCATCCTCGAATTCTTTTACGCACTGCACACTGGCGTCACCACCAATCTGTGGGTGCTGCATCACGTACTGGGTCATCATCACAATTATCTCGATCAGAAAGTTGATCAGAGCCGCTGGCAACGCAAGAATGGCAAGGTGATGGGCGAACTGGAATATAGCCTGATGATAACTGTTACTGCGTATTATCGGGGTTTTCAGGTTGGTCGAAAAAATCCGAAGGAGATGCGGGCATTTCTGCTATACAGCGCCATAACATTTATTATCCTCGCTGGACTGGTCGTTTATAGACCTGGTCCAGCGATATTGCTGTTCATATTGCCGATGATCATGGGGCTGTTCATGACGGCGTGGGCAACCTACGAACATCATGCCGGACTCAACACCGATAATTTGTATGAAGCCTCTTTCAATAACCAGAACAAGTGGTACAACCTGTTCACCGGCAATCTCGGTTATCACACCGCCCATCATTACAAGCAGGGATTGCATTGGTCCAAGCTGCCGCAACTGCACACGAAGATCGAACACAATATTCCCGAACCGTTGTTACGCAAGACCTGGGTTTAAGACTAACGTCGCAACCCCATACCCTCAGTTACCCACACGCACTATATTGATATCGCTGTTTTGGGTGCGAATCGAAACCATTTCGCCACCACCATTGATATCCCCACGTCCGATGATATTGCTTTCGTCTTCCTCAATTACCAGAGGGAAATCGGTGTAGATGCGATAATCGCCGCGACCACGACGCGATACTTCCAGAACTGCATCCACGGTTACTCCGAGATTTGCTGGCAGGCGCAGGGTGACATCTCCGCCATTGGTTTCCAGGTCCACTGCACCACCGATGGTGCCGCTCACATTGCCCAGATCCACTTCGATTCTGCCGCCAGCCGTGTCCGCCCGCACTGGCCCGGCGCTGCTATTCACCATGATGCTGCCGCCGGAAGTTTCCGCATTCACCGGACCTTCGCTGCCCTTGATTTCAATATTGCCACCGGAGGTATCGGCGTCGACGCGCGTGCTACTGCCAGCGAGGTAGATATTGCCACCGGAAGTGTCGGCGATAAGCGGCCCCTGCGCCCAGCCAGCACGTATCGTGCCGCCGGATGTATCCAGTTGTACGCGACCACCACCCTCACCCACATCGATATTGCCGCCTGAAGTATAAGCCAGGATGTCGCCTTGCACATTGCCGATCAGGATCCTGCCACCAGACGTGTCGGCGGTCACATTACCGGTCACGTTGCCAATATCGATGCTGCCGCCGGACGTATCTGCTTCCACATCGCCCGCTACGTTCAGAATGACAATAGGCCCGCCGGACGTGTCAGCTCGCACACTACCTGCCGTCACATTACCGATTTCGATGGCGCCGCCGCTGGTGTTGGCTGCGATGCGACCGGTCAAATCCGGTATCCGGATATGACCGCCACCAGTATCGAGATTCAGATTATAGGATTGCGGCACCTCAACCGTGAAACCAATACTGTTCCTGCCGAATCCGGGGAAACCGCGTTGCGATTCGGCCCGTATCGCAATGTCGTTGCCGTTTTGTTCAATATCCACTTCAAAATCATTCGGGTTGCGCACGCGCACTCGAACCCGGGCTTGATCCGAGGCAATGATATCAATATCACCGGCATCGCTCTGGATCACGAGTGTGCCGCCCGGGGCGACGTCAAACTCACGTTCGATATCTGCAGTCGCTGCCTGAGAGATCAGCGGCAATCCGAACACGCCGGCGGCCAGCACCAGCTTTATCAGCAATTCTTTCGATAAAATCATGTTAATCACCTTGGTTGTTGCGTTGTTGTTCAATAATTAAGAGTTCATTCAGCAAGTGTCATTTGCCTACAATTCAAAGGTCGCATCGTCTATACCTTCCACAATGTTGCGCGCCTGCGCGCGAATATATTCGTTACTGTCCTGATCCATCTGCTCGCGAAATACGGCGAGTGTTTTGGAATCAGGATTGTTGGCCAGCGCCTGGAATGCTTCCAGTCGCACCCCTGGATTCACGTCTTCACTCAGAGCGAAGCGCAAGGCTTCGCGCACCTGCTCTTCATGGGCCAATGCAACCAGTGATTGCACCGCCTGATAGCGCACACCTGGATTCTCATCATTACGCAGCACATAAATCAGCGCCTCAAAGACATCGCTGCCATTGCGCACAGGTTGCAGTGCATTGATGGTGTCGATTCGCGCCGCTGGATCGATATCATTTTGCAGCGCCACCGCCATCAACTGATGAATACCCTGATCGGCCACGTTACCTGTGAGCCGGGTTTCCGCTGCCAGTGAGAACGTCAGATCAATGGCGCCGCTGGCTGCGTCGTAGGAATTCACCTGCAACTGGTAGATCTCGTAATCATCGCTGTTGATGAACGCCAGCGGTGCCAGACCAGGATTGGCACTGTTGTCCGCCAGCAGATCGGTGCGATCAAGCTGCTCACCCTGCGGCAATGCAATCAGGACACCAAGCACAAACGTCGCGGTCAGTGCCGCGCACTGCGAGGCGAGCACCAACGGTCTCGCGATCAACTCCTGCAGCCAACGCCGCAGCGAAAATGCAGTGCGCATTTCCCGCTGCAGGTTCTGATGCAACAGCCAGCTACTACCTTGCAGTCTATTGGCATCGATCAACGGCTGTGTGCCCACAGGTATAGCGCTATCAAAGCGTTGCTCCGCCGCAAGCATTGCCCGCAGCGCGGAGCTGGCCGCCAATTGCCTGTCAAAATCCAGTCGCTCTGCTTCATTCATTTCTCCATAGAGATATTGCATAAGCAGTTGCTGCAATTGGTCACTGTTGTCAGGAGTAGTCATAGTGCTCACCTGTTATCCCTTTGTTGATTCACTCTTCATTATTCAATTTACTATTGGTCCTGAGTACTTCATTCGATGCAGATATTTTCTAGTGATAATCTGCCAACTGTTGTTTCAGTTTTGCTCGCGCCCGGAACAACACTACTTTAATTGAGCTGTCCGAGCATGACATGATCTCAGCAGCTTCCCGCAACTTGAATCCCTGCTGATGACAGAGAACGAATGCTATACGTTCGGCGTCTGTCAATTTCTTCATCGCGCGGTTGATGTGCGCATTCAATTCACCATCCAGCATGGTTGCTTCGGGCGACTCATTGGTCAGGTATTGTTCTTCATGCTGATATTCGTTCTGCACTGCCGCCATTTTCTGCCGGGTTCGTTTCAGCTTGCGACGATTCGACAAGGCTGTATTCACCACAATCTTGTAGAGCCAGGTGCTGAACCTGCTTTCCAACTTGAACTTCGGCAACGCCCGGAACGCGGCCAGCATCGCATCCTGATAAATATCATTGGCATCATCCGGCGTGTGCGCGAAACCAGCTGCCACTGACAGCATTTGCCGCTGCAGCTGACGCACGAGCCGCTCGAATGCGGCCACATTGCCGGACTGTGCTGCCAGTACCAATTCTTGTTCTGATTCCTGAAGCAAGGAGCTTCCCCTGACATCCTGTTCTACCTGTTACGAGCTTAGAGTGTACGTGAGCCGAAAGGGTTAACAAGCCAGATGGAAAAGGCGCAAATTAAATAGTGAAATTGCTGTTGGCAGGATAAAAGAGACACAGGGCTGTCACACCCTGTGTCAAGCTACGGAGGTGGGTCAAAGCAGGCGCGAAGGCCTGGATGCGCCCAGGCGGGCGCGAGGTATCTATAAAACTACCGGCACAGCGGCAGCAGCTGCGCCAGCTACTGGCTACTGTGCGTTGGGACGCTGGCCCCCTTGCGGGCGCGAACGCTGGCCCTCAGGTCGCGGTGCACGCTGCCCTTCCTGTCCCGAACCTTGTCTTGCTTCGCGCCGTTCCCGCGCAGCTTGACGCTGCTCTTCACTCATTCCTTCTGCTCGCTTCTGGATCTCCTGACGCCGGATTTCCCGCTCTTCGCGCGTTAACTGGCGCTGTGCTTCGATACGCGCCTTACGCTCGGCCTGAGCGGCGGCCCCAGGTAATTGTTCTGGTTCCTGCGCGAATGCTGCCACGCCCCATAACAAGCAAGCAGATAGGCTAAATAGCTGTAAAGTTTTCATGAAGTTACCTCGTCTGGATTGGAAAATGGCCGCATCCAACAGGAAGCGCCTGATCACATTAACGTGTCCCATTGAATTAGGTTTACAGCCCTGGCCTGCACGCAATTGTGGGCGACCGCGTTTACCAATGAACGCTTGCTTTCAGCATTCAATTACCGTCAAATTCAGCAGCATCAGCAACTCGCTCGGCGCATGACAGCCATTGACGGCTCATTCATACTTACCACTCACTCAGAGCAGACCAAGCAGGAGATCGAACATGGATCTGACACTTCTATACTGGCATTGGGTTGTGATCGGTGTTGCCCTCATGCTCGTTGAGATCTTCGTCGGCACTTTTTCCATATTCTGGTTTGGGGCGGCGGCGATTGTTATCGGCATCGTGCTGGTCGTATTCCCGGATCTCAATATCGCTGTCCAGATTATTGCCTGGGCATTGCTCTCTACTTTGTTTGCCTTCGGCTGGTTCCGCTTTCTCAAACCGCTTGCCGTTGACAAGACCAAGGCCGGCCTGTCCAGAGAAACATTGCTAGGCGAATCCGGTCAGGTTTTGTCACCACCAAATGGTGAAAAGCGCGGCACCGTGCGGTTTCCAGCACCTGTACTCGGTTCCGATGAATGGTTGTTTATCTCGCAGGACCAACTCAGTGTCGGCGACCGCGTCAGTGTCATTGATGTATCAGGGAATTCCCTGATCGTGAAGAAAACCTGAAGCACACATCACCTTAAAGGGGTAGAGCAATGGAACCAGCAATCATTATCGCACTCGCCATTCTGGTATTCTTGGTGGTGACAGTCGCGCAAGGCGTGCGTCAGGTTCCACAAGGTTACAAGTGGGTCGTACAACGACTCGGCAAATATTCCCTAACACTCAATCCGGGATTGAACTTCATCATTCCTTATATTGATGCCGTGGCTTATAAAGTCACGACGAAAGACATCGTGCTCGATATCCCTTCCCAGGAAGTAATCACCATGGACAACGCGGTGATCATGACGAACGCTGTTGCCTACATAAATATCGTGTCACCGGAGAAGGCCGTCTATGGCGTGGAGAATTACGTGATCGCCATCCAGACTCTCGTATCGACTTCGCTGCGTTCCATAGTCGGGGAGATGAGCCTCGACGCGGCCCTGTCCTCACGGGACCACATCAAAGCCAAACTGAAAGCGGCTATCTCCGATGACATCGCGGATTGGGGCATTACTCTGAAGACGGTGGAGATCCAGGACATCAATCCGTCGACCACGATGCAACACGCCATGGAAGAACAGGCCGCCGCAGAACGCGCGCGCCGCGCCACGGTGACCCGGGCGGATGGTGAAAAGCAGGCTACGATCCTCAAGGCTGAGGGCGAGTTGGAAGCCTCGCGGCGCAATGCCGAGGCACAGGTGGTGCTGGCGACCGCGAGCAAGGAGGCGATTGCCCTGGTCTCCGATGCCATTGGTGAGCGGCAGTTGCCAGTGATCTATCTGCTGGGTGAGAAATACATTAGTTCGCTGCAGAACTTGTCTGCTTCGGACAATGCCAAGTTTGTGGTGTTGCCGGCTGATATTCCGGCCGCTTTGCAGGGCTTGCTGGGAATGTTGGGCAAGAAGTAAGACTGCCCCGCTGCGCTGCAGGCACGGTTTAGGGGTAGCTGTGCCAGTTGCGACGGGCTGATTGTTTGCGTATGGCGCGACCGGTTAACTGCATGATTGAAACCGCTATTGCAAACGCTATTGAGAATGATTAGCATTACCGATCATTTTTACCAGCGTAGCCTGATCCATGTTCCGCAAAATCTTGTTCTGGATGCATCTGTGCAGCGGCGTTAGCGCCGGTCTGGTTATTTTGATGATGTCCCTCACCGGGGTCATGCTGACTTACGAACGTCAGTTGCTCGCGTTTGAAGATCGGGTCTATGACCGCACGCCGCTTGCCGAAGAATCGCGCCTGCCGCTGGATACGCTGCTGGGTCTGGCCCAAAGTCTGGACGGTTTCGAACCTGACCGACTCACCCTGGCGCGGGCTCCGGCTACGGCGATTGAATTCGCCCAGGGTCGCGGCCGCAGCGAGTTTCTCGATCCATACACGGGCAGCGTGTATACACAGCACGACGGGTCCATGGCCGCGTTGCTGGCAAATGTGCGTGGTTGGCACCGCTGGTTTAATTTGTCCGGCGAGGAGCGAGCCAAGGCGCGGGTTATTACCGGAGCCAGTAACCTGCTGTTTCTGTTCCTGCTCTGCAGCGGCATTTACCTGTGGCTACCAGCCATCATCAATCGCACGACCATGCGCCTGCGCGTCTGGTTTCATCCCCTTGCCAAAAGTGGAGCCGCGCGGGATTTCAATTGGCACCATGTATTTGGTTTCTGGGCAGTACTGCCATTAATTGTAATCGTCGCTACTGCTACGGTTTTTTACTATCCCTGGGCTAATGCACTCGTCTACCAACTCGCTGGAGACGAAGTACCGACCACGGCAAACATCTCTGCCGAGCCGGTTATCGAGGTTCCTGTCCCTGCCTACCAGCCGATCGCTCTGGATCGGGTCGTGCAAATCGCCAGTGCACAGGTAGCAGACTGGAATTCGCTGGCTATCACACTGCCCACTGCCACCAGCGCGGAGTATGCAGTGACCATCGATCAAGGTAACGGTGGCCAGCCGCAGCTGCGCCATACCCTGAGCCTGCATGCCGATTCCGGTGTGATCAGCAGGTGGGCGCCATTCTCGAGTCAATCCGCCGGACGCCAGGCACGAGCCTGGGTGAGATTCCTGCATACCGGCGAGGCGCTGGGCGGTATCGGCCAAACGCTTGCAGGCATTGCCTCACTCGCAGCAGTGCTCATGGTTTGGACCGGGCTGGCATTGAGTTGGAGACGCTTGCGCGCGTATCTGGCGCGTGCTCGCCGGCAACGCCAGGAGGCGCTGACTGCCGTCACCGCTGTGGACCACTAAACCGGGTTAGTGAGTTGGCGGGTGTGCTTGAGCAGGGTACGCTCCGTAATCACGGCAATGGGTGATCCTTCGCGCTTGAGATGGAGTGCTTTTTCAATTTTGCGACCGTGGCTGGTATAGAGCCAATCGTGACTGGCGAGCGTGCCGATCACCAGATAATCGACGCTACGATTTACACTGGTACTGGTGGTCGCCCCCAGGCAGCGCAACATCATATCCACCGCGTCGCGATCCCCACTCACGAAGTCACCGGTCAAACAATAAGTCGCGCCTGCTATGCGCAGTTGATCAATCTTGTCTTCCCACACTTCGGTGGAAACTTCTTAGCTTATTTCCAGCTCCCTGCCGGTAACCCGATTTATCACTTGCAGCAAATCTGCCCGTTCTTCATCGGTAATGATGCCAT
>SHZK01000030.1 GCA_009692305.1 Gammaproteobacteria bacterium
GAAACAAAGCAGGGATGGGTTTATCAACAGGTATATTGGTGGTATAAGCCAGGCGACTATGACTGCAAAACAATTGAATTTTCAGGTGAAGCCAGGCGGGAAAATGAAGGGTACATTGCGCGTGCCTGGCGATAAGTCAATCTCGCATCGATCAATTATATTCGCTGCTATCGCAAATGGTATAACGCGCGTTAGCGGGTTTCTGGAAGGAGAAGACGCACTGAACACGCTCGCTGCGTTTCGCGAGATGGGAGTTACCATAGTTGGGCCGGAAAATGGCAAGTTGGTAATTTATGGCGTAGGCAAGCGTGGTTTGCAGGTGCCACGGAAACCGCTTTATATGGGCAACTCAGGAACAGCCATGCGTTTGCTGGCTGGATTATTGTCGGCGCAGAATTTTGATAGTGAACTGACCGGCGATGAATCATTGAACCAGAGGCCGATGCGGCGAGTCGCGGATCCATTGCACCAAATGGGAGCGCAGATTGACACCCAATCATCCGGAACTCCTCCATTACGAATCAAAGGTACGCGGCTCAAGGGCATTGAATATCAAATGCCGATGGCAAGTGCACAGGTAAAGTCTTGCTTGTTGTTGGCGGGCTTGTATGCAGAGGGTACCACCAGAATATTGGAACCCGCGCCTTGTCGTGACCATACCGAACGTATGCTGGCAGGATTTGGCTATGACGTACGGGTAGATGCGAGCGCGGGCAGTTGCCAGATTGAAGGTGGTGGCGAGTTATACGCAAACGATATCGATGTGCCGGCAGACATATCGTCGGCCGCATTCTTCATGGTCGCTGCTGCAATTTGCCCCGGCTCCACGCTGGTGTTGCAGCATGTTGGAGTAAACCCGACCCGCATCGGCGTAATCAACATCCTGCAGGCAATGGGCGCGGATATACGGCTGGAAAATCAGCACACAGTCGGCGGTGAGCCAGTCGCGGATATAAACATAAAGGGTGGCACACTGCGGGGTATAGTAATACCAACAGACCAGATTCCATTGGCGATTGACGAGTTTCCGGTATTGTTTATCGCCGCCGCGTGTGCCGAGGGAGAGACTATTCTGCATGGTGCCGAGGAATTGCGTGTAAAAGAAAGTGACAGAATCGCGGCAATGGCCGACGGTTTATCGCTGCTTGGAATTGAAACAGAGACTTATCCGGATGGTATTCGCATCGTCGGGGGCAGCATAAGCGGGGGTGAGGTTGATAGTCTCGGAGACCACCGCATCGCCATGGCGTTTGCGGTGGCGGCGCTGCGCGCAAGCGGGGCCATAACAATTGCTAATTGTGCAAATGTCGCCACGTCATTCCCGGGTTTTGTGGAGTTGTCTGGCAGAGCAGGGCTGCGAATTTCGCAGCTCGAATCCTGAAGGTCGCCTCGAGCAAGTCATGCAAAAACCACCGATAATCACCATTGATGGACCGAGTGGCACCGGCAAGGGTTCGGTGGCCAAAGCAGTTGCTGACAGGCTTGGATTTGCCCTGCTCGACAGTGGTGCCCTCTACCGCACTCTGGGTATAGCCGTCTTGCGCCACGGCATCGCTTTGGAAGAGCCGCAGCTGATTGCTGATCTGGCGCTCAAGCTGGATATCGAATTTGGCCGTAATGGCCCGGATTCCGTGTGTCTGGACGGGGTAGATGTAAGCCAGGCAATTCGCACTGAGCAAGGCAGCGACATGGCTTCCCGGGTGGGATCGATCGCCCTGGCACGGTCCGCGCTGCTACAGCGTCAATTGAACTTCCGCAGGCCGCCTGGGCTGGTCGCCGATGGTCGCGACATGGGCACTGTTGTATTTCCAGACGCTCAAGTGAAGATATTCCTCACAGCAAGTGCCGAAGAGCGCGCGCAGAGGCGGTATAAGCAGTTGATAGGTAAAGGTATTGATGCTATTCTGCTCGACCTTTTGCGAGACCTACAAGAGCGCGACGAGCGTGACAGTATACGCCCGATATCTCCTCTGAAACCCGCTGAAGACGCCACAATTCTGGACACTACCAAGTTGGATCTTGCTCAGGTAATAGAGCAGGTGATGACCTTGGTTAGCGGTAAATTGCCCGGTCTAAACTTGTAGCAACAAACTGTTCAAAAGCAACATCACCAGCATTGGTTGCTTTCGGGCTTAACGTAATAGCCCCGCGACGACTGGCGTCCGGAAAGTTATGACATACATTAATAAAATGCTATAACTTATTGAAAAATTAGGATTTATAATGAGTGAAAATTTTGCAGAGTTATTTGAACAAAGTTTAATTGAAGTAGACATGACCCCCGGTGCAATCGTTACTGGCACCGTCATAGACATAGATTCAGACTGGGTGACAGTGCATGCTGGCCTTAAATCTGAAGGCGTAATCGCCCGCATCGAATTCCTTGATGAGCAAGGTGTTTTTCATCTCACCATTGGCGACAAAGTAAAAGTAGCACTCGAGACTGTAGAAGACGGTTTCGGTGCCACCAGGCTGTCACGGGAAAAAGCCAAGCGTGCCGAATCCTGGATGGAACTGGAAGCAGCCTACGAGAAAAACGACATCGTCACCGGTGTCATCAATGGCAAGGTCAAGGGCGGCTTTACTGTTGATCTCAACAATATCCGCGCGTTCCTGCCTGGCTCACTGGTTGATGTACGTCCAGTGCGCGACACGCTGCACCTGGAAGGTCAGCAATTGGAATTCCGCCTGATCAAACTGGATCGCAAGCGCAATAACGTGGTGGTATCACGCCGCGCGGTACTGGAATCAGTCAGCACCGAGGAACGCGATGCGTTGCTGGAGAAATTGCAGGAAGGCATGTCAGTCAAGGGTATCGTGAAGAACCTGACCGACTACGGTGCATTCGTTGATCTGGGCGGTGTAGATGGTCTGTTGCATATCACTGATATGTCTTGGAAGCGCATCAAGCACCCAAGCGAAATTGTTAATGTCGGCGACGAGATTGACGTAAAAGTGTTGAAGTACGACCGTGAACGCAATCGCGTGTCACTCGGTTTGAAGCAGTTGGGTGAAGATCCATGGGTGGCTATCAAGAATCGCTATCCGGAAAATACCCAGGTCAAGGCTATCGTTACCAATCTTACTGACTATGGCTGTTTCGCTGAGTTGGAAGAAGGTGTTGAAGGCCTGGTACACGTATCTGAAATGGATTGGACCAACAAGAATATTCATCCATCCAAAGTCGTTCAGCTTGGTGATGAAGTACAAGTCATGATTCTCGATATCGACGAAGAACGTCGTCGTATTTCTCTGGGTATCAAGCAGTGCTATCAGAATCCATGGGATGGCTTCGCTGAAAAATTCAAGAAAGGCGACAAGATCTCCGGCAGTATCAAGTCAATTACCGATTTCGGCATATTCATTGGCCTGGATGGCAATATCGACGGTCTTGTGCACTTGTCAGATATCTCTTGGGATGAGCCCGGCGAAGAAGCCGTGCGTCAATATAAGAAAGGTGATGAAATCACAACAGTCATCTTGTCTATAGATCCTGAGCGTGAGCGTATATCTCTTGGCATCAAGCAACTGGAAGATGACCCGTTTATGAACTATGTGTCTGAGTTTGAGAAAGGCAGCATAGTCAAAGGCAAGGTTACTGCCATCGATGCGAAATCTGCGACGATTACCCTGCAGGAAGGCGTGGAAGGCGTACTGCGCGCTTCTGAAATCAGCCGCGACAAGGTTGAAGATGCCCGTAATGTGTTGAAGGAAGGCGATGCTATCGAAGTAAAGATCGTCAGCGTTGACCGCAAGAATCGTGTGCTCAGCTTGTCTGTAAAGGCAATTGAAATCGACGATGAGAAAGCTGCTATACAAGGCCATAAGAGCCAGGACGCCAGTGAAGTCTCTCCGGGTACAATCGGCGGATTGATCAAAGCGCAGATGGATAAAGCTTAGTAAACAGTATTAAAAGTTTTGCAGGTATCAGAAAAACAACAGGGTAGTCTGATTTGACCCTGATACCGGTTACATCAATACCTTGGTGTAATCGGTATACAGGCAAAAGGGGTACTAGGGGTAACTATGACTAAGTCTGAACTTATCGATCGTATTGCTGCGAAGCAAACCCAATTGTCATCTAAAGATGTGGAACTCGCCGTCAAAGCAGTCCTCGAGTACATGTCAAATGTTCTTGCTGAAGGTGGCAGGATTGAGATTCGAGGATTTGGTAGTTTCTCCCTGCACTACAGAGTGCCACGAATTGGCCGTAACCCAAAGACTGGCACGGCGGTCGCACTTAGTGGAAAGTATGTACCCCATTTCAAACCCGGAAAAGAACTGAGGGATCGCGTCAACATCAGTATGTTGACCGAAAAGCAATTCTGAACCAGGTTGGAAGAGCGAGATACTGGAACGGCATAACCTCTGCGGGTTCTGCCGTTTTTTCTTTGCGTCCAGCCAATTGAATCTGTAAATGCGCAAGCTTGCCCAAATATTTTCTGGTCTTTTTCTTATGCTGGTGTTCATTGCCAGCATTACATTCTCGTACTTCAACACCACACCTGTTGCAATTTCATTTGCGAACTTGAGCTTTGCTGCCCAACCAGTATCAGTATGGATCATCGGAGCATTCGTGTGCGGTGGGGTGCTAGGGTTACTGCTTGGTGTCGGGCTTTTCAGAAATCTGAGATCGCGCACTGAAATTCGCCGCCTTACCAGACAATTGGAGCAATCCGAACGAGAGCTTGCGCAATTGCGCGCGACATCGCTTAAGGATTTCTAGGCAATGGAAAACTTGTCCCTGTATCTGTTATTGCTTGTTGCCATGGGCTGCGGCTGGGGACTTGCGCTATTCACTGGCCGCAATCGTCGTCGACTGCGACACAGCCGGGACATCTTTGACGATTATTTTGTTGGGCTCAATTATTTATTAAATGATGAACCAGATGAAGCCATTGATACTTTTATCAAGGCGCTGGAGCTGAATAGCGAAACAGTTGAGACACATCTGGCGTTAGGTGCCTTGTTGCGGAGGCGCGGTAAGGTCGATAATGCGATTAAGGTGCATCAAGCATTGCTGGCCAGACCGGGTCTGGAAAGTAATTTCACAGACGCTACGCGTTTACAGCTCGCCATCGACTATATCAGCGCAGGTTTACTGGATCGAGCAGAGCGCTTGCTTAATGAGATTCTCAACGAATGTTCTCCTATGAAATGGGATGCCTTGCGGCATCTGATTGATATCTATCAGACTGAGAAAGAATGGGAAAGCGCAATTAGCTGCAGCAACCAATTGCTAGCTAATTCTGCGTATAAGCGCGATCCGGAAATCAGAGTGGCAGCGGCCAACTTTTGCTGTGAATTGGCCGATCAATTGCTGGTGCGGGAACAACTGAACAAGGCTAAAGAGCACGCGCGAATGTCATTTACTTTTGATCGCAAGAGTATTCGAGCTTCTCTGTTACTGGCTCGGATTGAGCAGTTGCTCGGCAACTACAAAGCGGCGATCAAGGAACTCATTCGGATCCGGAAAAACTATCCGGAATTTACCGGCGCAATACTGCAACAACTGGAACTTTGTTATGCGCGCATGGATGCTTCTGCAGACTTTGGAAAATTGCTGGCCGATTTCTTTGCCCAAAGTCCGGATAGTAATGTGTTGCTCGCATTGGCACGACACAAGAAAAAATTCACTGACAGTGCTGAGGCGCTTAGTTTCTTGCGGGAGCACATACAACAAACCCCAAGTCTGCCTGCAATAGTAGAAACGCTTGGGTTACAATTACCAAGCACTGACAGTGAGATTCAGGTAAATTTCAGCCTGCTGCAACAAGCAGTCAAGCAGTTGCAGCAGCGCAAGGCAGCCTATCAATGCCATCACTGCGGGTATGAATCGAAAACCCTGTACTGGCTTTGCCCGAGCTGTCAAAAATGGGACAAGATCAGACCATTGCCAGCAACCAGACTTTGACAAGCATGGATTGGCGTGTATATCCGCAGTTTTTCTACGAGGTAGAAATTGTCAAAACAGATAATAATCGCTCTGGATTTCGCGAATGCCGCGGAGGCACTGCAATTTCTCGATCAACTTGACCCGCAACTATGCCGTGTAAAAATCGGCAAGGAACTGTTCACGGCTTGTGGACCTGATTTTGTGACCTTGGTGATCAACCGCGGCTTTGATGTGTTTCTGGACCTGAAGTTTCATGATATTCCCACTACGGTAGCTCGGGCTGTTCAGGTTGCAGCTAATTTGGGGGTATGGATGGTGAATGTGCACGCGTCGGGTGGCAGGACCATGCTGGAGCAGTCCCGTGAAATGTTAGAGCGGCATGGAGCAGGGCGGCCGTTATTGATAGCGGTGACTGTGCTCACCAGTATGGCGCAGGATGATCTCGTTGCGATTGGCATAAGCGCCAGTCCGCAAGAACAGGTACTTAGACTAGCTGGCCTGACGCGCGATGCCGGGCTCGATGGCGTAGTCTGTTCGGCGGCAGAGACAAGGATGCTACGGAACCGATTCGGAGCAAATTTTTGTCTCGTAACCCCTGGCATACGCCGCCCCGAAGACGCCGCAGGTGACCAAAAACGGGTCGTTGGTCCGGCGGAGGCAGTGCGCAATGGTAGTGATTATCTCGTAATTGGCAGGCCTATCACTCGCGCTGCGAATCCGGCGGCCGCGCTATTAGAGTTTAATTCGGCTTTGACTAGCGGAATCTGAATTCTTGGCTAGACTCTTTCATGCAACCCCTCGAGCTTGTTGCTTAGCTCCAGAGCAAGCTCCAGGTTCTGGTTGCCTTCTTCTAATAGCGATAAGGAAATTACTATGACTACGTTACATTGGTTTAAGGCCGCACTATTGGCTGCGTTTCTGGCGGTTTCATCCCTGGCATTAGCCGCAAACGACCCGCAACAGGCTGTTGAACAAGCAGTGTTGCTGGACATTAATTCGGCGGATGCCGCAACAATTGCTGCAGCATTGGATGGCATCGGCCTGGCCAAGGCGCAAGAAATTGTTGCCTACCGGGAAATGTTTGGGAAATTCCAGTCCGTTGAAGAATTGGCAGAAGTCAAGTGCATCGGTGCTGCCACTATCGAGAAAAACAGGGACCGCATCGTAATTGTAAAAAATTAGCAAGTAGTGCTTGCGCAGGCACTTTCAGAATTTAATGAAAGTGCCTGATTTTATTGATGAAAATAATCTTCTCCCGCTATAATGTGCACACCAATAAGGTTACGGGTTTGCATGGCTATGTCATCAGTGGTGCTCATTATCGGCGGCTTTCTGACAGCAGCGATTTTTATCGGCCTGTTTCGCCGCCTGGCCCTGCATGCACAGCTTATGGATCTGCCAGTAGCTCGTAGTGCCCACTCCCTACCGACCCCAGTAGGAGGCGGACTCGGCATCGTTTTGATCTATGCCGTGATCGCCACCTACTTGCACCTGATCAACATATTGCCACTGCAAGAGTATATGGCTTTGCTTGGGGGGGTGGTTATTGCGGTGGTAGGCCTGATCGATGATTATCGACATCTCGACATCAAGTGGCGTATGCCCCTGCAGTTACTCGCTGCGATCTGGTCGGTATGGTGGTTGGGAAATGTGCCTGCAATTCAGTTCGGGAATTGGTTACTGCCCGAATCCTGGATGCTTAATCTGCTCGCGATAATTGCGCTGATCTGGCTCCTGAATTTGTACAATTTTATGGATGGCATCGATGGTATAGCGGGCTGCGAGCTGGTTTTCGTCAACGCCATGTCGTTATTGTTTGTGGTAAATGCTGAAGACCAGATAATAACACTCCTGACAGCTACCTTGATCGGGTCAGGTGCCGGTTTTCTGGTCTGGAACTGGTCTCCTGCGCGAATTTTTCTGGGTGACGTGGGTAGTGGGTTTATTGGATTTAGCCTGGGTGTTCTAGCGCTTTTAAGTATGCACCACGGCTCCATGCAAGTGTGGACATGGGTGATACTGCTTGGTGTGTTTATTGCTGATGCGACCGTCACACTTTGCCGACGCTTCATGCAAGGTGCGCGGTGGTATGAAGGGCATGCCAGCCATGCCTATCAAAATGCAGCAAGGAAGTATCAGAGTCACGCTAAAGTGACGATATCATTAATGTTGATCAACTGTTTGTGGCTGGCACCACTTGCCTGGTGGTCAGAACAGTCTCCACAGCTGGGATTTTATCTGGCGCTGGCCGGTCTTGCGCCATTGGTAGTGCTGGCCATTCGCGGTGACGCTGGCAATGCAAAATTCATGAGCGTGCAACGCAAAGCCGGTAATTGACCAACCCAAATTTATAACCTGTAGAAGCAGGAGAGACCATGCACCTTCACACAATTCCCTTGTCGCGCACGCTGAAACAAGTGTTCATGATGTTGGCTGACAGCGTCATGATTGTCATGGCGCTGGTATTGTCTTTCGCTTTGCTCGACAAGGATTTTCTCGGGCTTGGGCAACGATTCTATTTTTATCTGGCGATCGCAACAGCGATCAGTATTGTCATTTTCGTGCGTATCGGATTGTACCGGGCGATCGTACTTTATATGGGGCTGCAATCAAGCTTCCAGATCGTACAGGGAGTGACTATTGCAGCCAGCTTGTTAGGCGCATCCTACTTTTTGTCGCAATCGCCTCAGACTGCGGATTATTCCTTCGTGCCGATCTTCTGGATGAATGCGCTGCTATTTATTGGTGGTAGTCGGTTCATTGCCAAAGTGCTGCTGCAAAGTCTTATTCAGAATTTTCGACCCAAAGAACCAGTAATAATCTACGGGGCGGGAAGCTCGGGAATGCAGCTGGTGGTGGCATTGCAGAACGGCGACCAGTATCTGCCAGTTGCGTTCGTCGATGATAGCTATCACATGATTGGCAGCACAGTGCATGGTATTCGCGTATATAGCCCGAATTCGTTATATGAATTGATAGAAAGTTTTGCGGTGCGACAGATATTGCTGGCAATTCCGTCTGCGACACATGCAGAGCGCAAAGAAATCCTCAATCGCCTGGAGCACTTGCCAGTACACGTAAAAACCGTTCCGGATTTATTTGATATGGTCTCTGGCAAAGTAGGGGTAGATGAGATCAGGGATATCGATATTGAGGATTTGCTTGGTCGGGACATAGTGCCGCCAAACCCGGAACTATTGGGTGCCTGCATTAGCGGCCAGTCAGTAATGGTGACTGGAGCAGCTGGCTCTATAGGATCTGAGCTATGCAGACAAATAATTAACATTAACCCCGCTAAATTAATTCTGCTCGACTCATTTGAATATGGCTTGTATGAATTGGAAAATGAATTAAAAGAGTCTCTTCAATTAATTAATAGCGGCAATAAAGTTGAGATATTTGCTTTGCTTGGGTCCGTTTGCAATCGCACGCAGATGGAAAATGCGATAAAGAGTTTTGACGTGGATACTGTTTACCATGTTGCGGCATATAAACAGGTCCCAATGGTTGAGAAGAATATTATTGAAGGTGTGCAAAATAATATTTTTGGCACACTGATAGCGGCGAAATCCGCTCAGAAACATGCAGTCAAAAATTTTGTGCTGATATCAACTGATAAAGCCGTGCGGCCAACCAATTATATGGGTGCCACGAAGCGTTTTGCCGAGCAAGTTCTACAAGCGATGGCGCAAGGCGGGGGAGCAACAAAATTTAGCATGGTGCGGTTTGGCAATGTGCTGGGATCCTCTGGTTCGGTAGTTCCGTTGTTTCGCAAACAAATAAGTAGTGGTGGACCGGTTACGGTTACTCATCCCGAAGTGACTCGATATTTCATGACTGTGCAGGAAGCCGCACAATTGGTAATTCAGGCTGGATCCATGGCTACCGGTGGAGATGTGTTTGTGTTAGACATGCATGAACCGATTCGCATTGTAGATCTTGCGAAGAAGATGGTGCACTTGATGGGTTATGACATTAAAGATGAAAATTCATATAGAGGGGATATCGCAATCGAGTATACGGGTCTGCGTCCAGGCGAGAAGCTGTATGAAGAATTGTTGATTGGCGAGTCTGTAACTGGTACTGAACATCCCAAAATCATGCGCGCTGAAGAAGAGACTCTGCCTTGGGAAAAATTGGAGGCGTTGATACAAAGACTCGATCGCGCTTGTCAGGAATTAAACCTGCAGGAGATTCGCGAGGTATTGATAGCGGCGGTGGCTGGATTTGAGCCGAAAGAAGCAGCCAGTGATCCATTGTGGAAAATATATTATGCCGAGGTGGCGCGACAGAAAAGTCAGGAACAATCAGTGACGAAAGATGCCCCGAAGGTGACGAAGCTTTTCAAGGATTGAATTGCCACTAGCTAGTGTTTTTAGCTGTATTACTGCCCTGCGCCATACAGAGAGCAGGGCAGTACTTGAACTAGCCAAGATTTGAGTCTAAATCTATTTCTGGCGTGCGAGAGAAGTGATGATCACGGGTTCAGTTGGCACATCCTGATGCCCTCCTGGGGCGGGGCCTGTAGTTACCGTCGCAATTGCATCTACGATATCCATGCCTTCAATCACAGCTCCAAAAACAGCGTAACCAAAACCGCGATCAGTCTCATCAGTGTGATTAAGGAAGGCATTATCCGCCAGATTGATAAAAAACTGACTGGTGGCGCTGTCTACAACATTGGTCCTTGCCATCGCGAGTGTGCCGCGATTGTTTGGCACATCGGATCTGGCTTCGTTCTTGATCTCTTCAAACGTTGATTTCTGCACCATATCTGGGCTAAAGCCGCCACCCTGAATCATGAAGCCGGGGATTACACGGTGGAATACCAGGCCGTCAAAAAAACCACTATCGGCATATCGTAAAAAATTGGCGACTGAGATTGGGGCTTTATCCGCCCACAGCTCTATCTTCACTGTGCCCTTGTTCGTTTCCATAATGACGATTGGATTGCCCTGAGCGAACACTGTCGCACTGACAGTCAGTAATACTGCGAATAAAATCGAGCGCATACATTTCCTCTCATTTGTACTGGATTGCTAGGATTATCTGGCGTAACTATACCTTAACTCAGTCAATCTTAACCATAAGTGAATGCCGCCCGTGTCCGCGTGATGCCAGCAGCTATAGCGACGTTTCAACAAGTGCGAAGTGATATGAACCGGAGTTTTTACAGCATTTTCTGCGAAGAAATATGGCTGCCCAACGTGGACTCGAACCACGAACCAAGTGATTAACAGTCACCTACTCTACCATTGAGCTATTGGGCAGCAGAACCAGTTTGTGGTGCGGGGAATGTGGACAATACACCTGCAAACCGCGCGTATAGTAATGACAAATCGGGGTGGGGTCAACTCAGACTACACTTGGTACCGCGTCATGATGTAGGCTTACAAGTTTGCCATGAACGCAGCAGGAAGCCCAATGTCTACCGCTTTCAGGATTCACTCCACATTCAAACCTGCCGGGGATCAGCCGCAAGCCATCGATGCGTTGGTGGCTGGCTTGCAAGATGGTTTGCAAGCCCAGACCTTGCTCGGCGTAACCGGCTCAGGCAAGACCTTTACCATCGCCAATGTAATAGAGCGTTTACAGCGCCCAACTCTGGTAATGGCCCCCAACAAGACGCTCGCCGCACAGCTATATGGGGAATTTCGCGAATTTTTCCCTAAAAACGCAGTGGAGTATTTCGTCTCTTATTATGACTATTACCAGCCCGAAGCCTATGTGCCGTCTTCAGACCTGTATATAGAGAAAGATGCCTCGATCAATGATCACATTGAGCAGATGCGACTGTCTGCAACCAAGGCATTACTGCAGCGACCAGATGTGATTGTGGTTGCGACCGTGTCGGCGATCTACGGACTCGGGGATCCGAAGTCTTATTTGAAAATGGTTGTACATCTGGATCGCGGTGAAAAGATTGATCAACGCAACCTGCTGAAGCGTTTGGCAGATCTGCAATACACCCGCAATGACATGGAACTGCGTCGAGCCACATACCGGGTGCGCGGTGATGTCATCGACATCTATCCGGCGGAGTCCGAGCGCAACGCTATTCGAATCGAGTTGTTCGATGACGAAATTGAAAAGCTGTCTTATTTCGATCCATTGACTGGCGCTCTAGTCAAGGAAGTGCCAAGGCTCACGGTTTTTCCGAAATCCCATTATGTAACTCCCCGTGAAACACTGTTAGGTACACTCGAAACTATAAAGCAAGAACTGAAGGAGCGGCTTGAATTCCTGAACCAGAATAATCGACTGGTGGAGGCGCAGAGGCTCGAGCAGCGTACGCGTTATGATCTGGAAATGATTCGGGAATTGGGCTATTGCAACGGTATTGAAAATTATTCTCGCTATCTGTCAGGTCGGGCAGCGGGACAGCCGCCTCCCACTTTGTATGACTATCTGCCATCCAATGCACTTGTTGTTGCAGATGAGTCCCATGTATCGATTCCGCAGCTGGGTGCAATGTATAAAGGCGATCGCTCGCGCAAGGAGACCTTGGTTGAGTATGGCTTCCGCCTGCCGTCAGCGCTCGACAATCGTCCGTTGCGGTTTGAGGAATGGGAATTACTGACTCCGCAAATCATCTTCGTCTCAGCCACGCCAGGTAAATACGAGGAGCAGCATGAAGGGCAGCGTGTCGAGCAGATGGTAAGACCTACCGGGCTGGTGGACCCTGAGTTGGAAGTGAGACCGGCATCAAGCCAGGTGGATGATCTGTTATCTGAAGTCCGCCGTGTGGTTGCTTTGCAGGAACGAGTTCTGGTTACTGTGCTCACCAAACGCATGGCAGAAGATTTGACGGATTATCTGGCGGAACACAATGTCAGGGTGCGCTATCTCCATTCCGACATTGAAACCGTCGAGCGCTCGGAAATTATCCGGGATCTGCGCCTGGGGTTATTCGATGTACTCGTAGGAATTAATTTGTTGCGCGAAGGACTGGATATTCCCGAAGTTTCGCTGGTCGCCATACTTGACGCAGACAAGGAGGGGTTTTTGCGTTCGGATCGTTCCCTGATTCAGACCATAGGTCGTGCGGCCCGTAATCTGAATGGCAAGGCGATTCTCTATGGAGACAATATTACCGGATCGATGCAGCGCGCCATTGCAGAATCCGCGCGGCGCAGAGACGCCCAGCTGGAATTCAATATCCAGCACAACATCACCCCAATCGGTGTGCAGAAACGGGTTTTGGATGTGATGGAAGGTGCCTATGCAGTACCCGGTTCCCGGGTGCGGGTGCGACATCGCGGGGTAACAGAGAAAGGAAATGCCTACCAGCAACTCGATTTTTCCGATCCCGCGCAATTGCCGAAAGAGCTCAGCAGGCTTGAGACGCAGATGTATGAACAGGCCAAAAACCTGGAGTTCGAAGCAGCGGCGGCGACCAGGGACCTCATCGCAGAAATCAAGAATCAACTGTTAAAGCAATAACTTAAATAGCAGATTGCCTGATAAATGCATCGACACTGGGCGGCGGGATTCCGTATAATCGCCACTCTTTTCTATCGGGACCGATAGCAGATATTGCAGGCGCGTAGCTCAGTTGGTTAGAGCGCTACCTTGACATGGTAGAGGTCACCAGTTCGAATCTGGTCGTGCCTACCATTCCATAGAAATAGATCATTTGTTTGGGCCATACGTTTAAACAATTCATTACGAATGCGCGTCATTGAGGTTCCTCGCGGGATTTCGACGTGCTAATTTTGTACATGGTTTGGAAAGGGTTTCAAAGTAGCAATGCCACAGATTACTCTGCCTGACGGTAGCAAGCGGGACTTCGACAGACCTGTTTCGGTTGCACAAATCGCTGAATCCATAGGTGCAGGCCTTGCCAATGCGGCGTTGGCTGGCAGGGTTGACGGCGCGCTCGTGGATACTTCCCACGTCATCGAAAAGAATGCTGAGGTCGCGATCGTGACGGATCGAGACGCGGCTGGCCTCGAAGTAATCCGCCATTCCTGCGCACATTTGATGGCGCAGGCAGTGCAGCGACTGTTCCCGAAAGCGCAGGTCACAATCGGACCAGTGATAGCAGACGGTTTTTTCTATGACTTCGCGTTTGAGCGGGCATTTACCCCAGAAGACTTGCAGGCCATTGAAAAGAAAATGGAAGAGATCGTCAAAGAAGATCTCGTGGTCGAGCGCTCAGTCCTGAGCAGGGAAGACGCCATCGCCATGTTTCAAGGCATGGGTGAAACCTACAAAGTCGAAATCATCAAATCAATTCCGGGAGAAGAAGCGCTGTCGTTCTATCGACAAGGTGATTTCATTGATCTATGCCGCGGACCGCACGTGCCTGGCACCGGTAAATTCAAGGCTTTCAAACTTACTTCTGTGGCCGGTGCCTATTGGCGCGGAAATTCCGACAATGCCATGTTACAGCGGGTATACGGCACTGCCTGGGCATCGAAGGCCGATCTCAAACTTTATCTGGAGCGGCTGGAAGAGGCGGAGAAACGCGATCACCGTAAATTAGGCAAGCACCTAAGTCTGTTCCATTTTCAGGAAGAGGCCCCCGGCATGCCGTTCTGGCATCCAAAAGGCTGGACCATTTACCAATTGCTGCAGGACTACATGCGCAAGTTGCAAAACGCCAACAAGTATCTGGAAGTGCATACTCCGCAGCTAGTCGACTACAGTCTGTGGGAAAGGTCAGGGCATGCCTCGAAATTTGCCAATGAGATGTTCAGTGTTGAATCTGACAATCGCATGTACGCTATCAAGCCCATGAACTGCCCTTGCCATATCCAGGTGTTTAATCAAGGGCTGAAGAGTTATCGCGACCTGCCGCTACGAATGGCAGAATTTGGTTCCTGTCACCGCTATGAGCCTTCCGGCAGTATGCATGGCCTCATGCGGGTGCGCAGTTTTGTGCAGGATGATGGGCATATCTTCTGCACGGAGGCTCAAATCCAGTCCGAAGTGGCAGAGTTCATGGCTTTGCTGTTTGACGTTTATCACGATTTTGGTTTCGACGATGTGATACTGCGGCTGTCCACACGCCCTGAAAAACGGGTCGGGTCAGAGGAATTATGGGACAGCGCCGAGCAAGCCCTTAAAGACGCGCTCAACGCCACCGGTAAACACTGGGAATTGGTGCCGGGAGAGGGCGCTTTCTATGGGCCCAAAATCGAGTATTCCTTGAAGGATTGCATGGGCCGGGTGCTACAGTGCGGTACCATCCAGCTGGACTTCTTCACGCCTGGTCGACTAGGGGCGTCATATATAGATGAAGACAGTAGTCGCAGGGAGCCGGTTATGTTGCACCGCGCCATCCTCGGCTCTTTTGAACGGTTTATCGGTATTCTTATAGAGCATTACGCCGGGGCTATGCCAGCCTGGCTGGCTCCGGAACAGGCCGTGATCCTCAATATTACGGATAACCAGGCTGAATACTGCAGTAAATTGCAAGAATCCTTGAAAAATAAAGGGTTTAGGGTATCTGCAGACTTGAGAAATGAGAAGATCGGCTTTAAAATCCGCGAGCACACTTTGCAGAAGATTCCGTATCTCCTCGTGGTTGGAGATAAGGAAGTGGAATCTGGTACGGTGGCAGTTCGTAAGCGCGGAGGTGAAGAACTGGGAGCGATGACATTCGATGACTTTTGTACGCACTTAAGCCAGGATGTTGCCCGTTTTGGCCGTGGTGAGCTCAGTGCTGAAGTAAACGACTAGCGCTGTTGCATTAGTACAAACGCTGGTACTTAGATGTACCGGATTTACAGGAATCGAATATGAGGTTTAAGCGCTCGCGCATATCATGAGAGGTAGTCCAAAAAAGCCCATCATCAATGAGTTTATCGAGGCGGATCCAGTCCGTCTGGTAGGCGAGCATGGCGATCAGTTAGGGGTAGTTTCAATCGTGGAAGCCAGGGCCGCAGCAGCTGAGGCTAAGCTCGATTTGGTGTTAATTGCCCCGGATGCAGACCCCCAAGTTTGTAAGATCATGGACTATGGCAAACACATATTTGATCTGAAGAAACAAAAAACTGCTAACAAGAAGAAGCAGCGACGAATTCAAGTTAAAGAAATAAAGTTTCGACCAGGGACGGAAGAGGGGGATTATCAGGTAAAACTACGCAACCTGATGCGTTTCCTAAGCGATGGGGACAAGGCCAAGGTGTCATTAAGATTCCGCGGCCGGGAGTTAGCCCATCAACATCTTGGGCAGGAGCTCGTTGATCGGATCAAAGTTGATCTGGCCGCATACGGCACTGTGGAACAGGAACCCAAGATGGAAGGTCGGCAAATAGTGATGGTACTGTCGCCGACCAAAAAGCACTAGCGAGTACAAGGGTCAGTGTCTATTGGGCCTGATTTACGGGTTCAATAGACACTGACCTTTTTGCTTGTCTATATTGCGAGTTAATTAATCAAAAGCACGTACTCAATGTCGTGCAAATGCGGAGTTACATGTATGTCTGTTGGAAAAATGAAAACCCATCGTGGTGCCGCGAAACGGTTTAAAAAAACTGGTTCCGGTTTCAAGCGCAAGAGTGCTTACAAGAGTCACATCCTGACCAAGATGACGACCAAGCGGAAGCGACAATTACGTGGTACATCGGCAGTTAATCCTGTTGATTTGCCAGGCGTAAAACGCATGCTTCGCGAAAAATAATCGTTATCTTTTAGTTATTAAGACTTCTCAGGAGAATAATCATGGCTCGAGTTAAGCGCGGCGTCACAGCTAGTCGACGTCACAAAAAAGTATTGAAAAAAGCAAAGGGATATTATGGCGCGCGTAGCCGTATTTATCGTGTAGCGATCCAGGCAGTTACCAAGGCAGGACAGTATGCCTATCGTGACCGTCGTGTAAAGAAACGCGAGTTTCGCGCACTCTGGATTACCCGCATTAATGCCCAGGCTCGCGAAAATGGTATGAGCTACAGTCAGCTGATTGCTGGATTGAAGAAAGCGAATATCGAAGTAGATCGACGCGTACTGGCCGAACTGGCTGTGCACGACAAATCCGCATTCTCAGTTTTTGTAGAACAGGCAAAAACCAGCCTGGCTGCATAGGCTTCCTGCGCGGAAACGGCTCATGGCAGATACCGATTCCCTCCTTGCAGAAGCATTGCAAGCGATAACAAACTCCAGTGATGAAAAATCGCTGGAGTCGTTACGCGTTCATTATCTCGGCAAGAAGGGCAGTCTCACTGCACAGTTAAAAAACCTTGGCCAGTTACCACCGGAGCAACGACCAGCAGCCGGCGAGATCATCAATGTTGCCAAGCGTTCGATTCAGGAAGCGATTGATACCCGCCAGATAACTTTAGCGAGTGCGAGTCTCGCAGATAAACTCTCCCGAGAGTCTATTGATGTCACACTCCCCGGCAGGCGACAAAGTGCCGGCGGTCTGCATCCAATAACCATTACGATCGAAAAAATCACCAGTATTTTCGCCTCAGCAGGATACGATGTTGCGGAAGGCCCAGAAATTGAGGACGACTATCACAATTTCGAGGCACTCAATATTCCTGGTCATCATCCTGCGCGGGCTATGCATGACACTTTCTATGTAAGTCCTGGCACTGTGTTGCGAACCCACACCTCTCCTGTGCAAGTGCGAGTCATGGAGAATGGTACTCCACCATTCCGAATGATCTGCCCAGGGCGTGTCTATCGGTGTGACTCGGACCTCACCCATACACCTATGTTCCACCAGGTGGAAGGTTTGCTAATAGACGAAGAAGTCAGCTTTGCAGACTTGAAAGGCACAGTGGAAGATTTCCTGCATGCCTATTTCGAAGAGGAAATGCCAGTCCGATTCCGCCCCTCCTATTTCCCTTTCACTGAGCCCTCTGCGGAAGTCGATATGGGCTGTGTTGCGTGCAATGGCACGGGATGCCGAATCTGTGGGCAAAGCGGCTGGCTGGAAGTAATGGGTTGTGGGATGGTGCACCCGCATGTGCTGGAATTATCAAACATAGACTCTGGGAAATATCGCGGTTTCGCCTTCGGAATGGGAGTCGAAAGACTCGCCATGCTGCGCTATGGTGTAAGTGACTTGCGCACTTATTTCGAGAATGATTTGCGCTTTTTGCGCCAGTTCAATTAGTGCCATATGCATTTTTTTGGTTAACGCACGGCTAGTGATTCTGCAATGAAAATTAGTGAAAAATGGTTAAGGGAATGGGTCGATCCCGACATCCAAACCCAACAGTTGACTGAACTCCTGACCATGGCTGGTTTGGAGGTCGATAGCGTAGCGCCTGTTGCACACCAGTTCACCAATGTTGTAGTGGGTGTCGTCCAATCGGCAGTCGCGCATCCTGATGCCGACAAACTCCGCGTCTGTCAGGTGTATGATGGAAAAAATACCTATCAAGTAGTCTGTGGTGCTGCAAACGTTCGAGCCAACCTCAAGGTTCCATTCGCACAAGTTGGTGCTGAGATTATTGCTGAGCCAGGCAAGCCTTCACTCAAAATAGCAGCTACAAAAATCCGTGGTGTGCAGTCAAACGGCATGCTTTGCTCGGCGCAGGAGTTGGGTATAACTGATGCATCCGATGGGCTGCTGGAACTGGATGACGCAGCCCAACCCGGAACAGATATCCGGCAATTCCTGCAACTTGAAGACAAGAGTATTGAATTGGATTTGACCCCGAATCGGGGTGACTGCCTCGGAATTATGGGTCTTGCCCGCGAAGTCGGCGCGCTGACGCGGCACGATGTAAGAATTCCCGAAATCGCAGTTGTCAAAGCAACTATCAACGACCAATTCCCAATCAAGATTTCCGCTCCTGATGCCTGCCCGAGATATCTGGGAAGAGTTGTTCGCGGAATCAATCTTGACGCAAAAACTCCGGAGTGGATGCGTGAAAAATTGCGCCGCTGTGGCTTACGCAGCATCGACCCTATAGTGGATGTTACAAACTTCGTGTTGTTGGAGTTAGGCCATCCGATGCACGCGTTTGATTTCGCCAAACTGGAAGGTAACATCGATGTTCGTTTTGCCAGACCTGATGAAACACTGACATTGCTGGACGGGAAAGAAGTAAAACTGGCTCCCGAAACATTGCTGATTGCTGATGCCAACAAGGCTGTAGCGATTGCAGGAGTAATGGGGGGGCTGGCAACAGCCGTGACCGAAAACACCACCGATGTATTTCTGGAATGTGCCTATTTCGCTCCAATTGCAGTTGCAGGCAAGGCCCGAGCATACGGTATGCACACAGATGCCTCGCACCGCTACGAGCGCGGCGTTGACCATCAGTTGCAACAACGAGCAATGCAACGTGCCACCGAATTATTGCTGGGAATTGCCGGAGGCGCGGCCGGGCCGGTTACTGAAACCTTGGGTAATTTACCTGCAATGGTATCGATCGAGCTCCGCTACCGGGCAATCAACCAGTTGCTCGGCATCGAGGTGCCGCTTGCCGATGTGCGCGATATCCTGACCAGGCTGGGTATGCATATTGCCGCGGAAGCTGCCAATGCCTTAACGGTTGCGGTCCCGTCATATCGTTTCGATATCACCATAGAAGCCGATTTGATCGAGGAGTTGGCTCGGGTTTATGGGTATAACCGGCTTCCGAAAACACCTGGCATGATGCGTCAGGTGCTCAAAGCGCGTCCTGAAACCCAGCTGAGCCTGACGCGCGTGCGCCATCATCTGGTTAGCCTTGGTTATCAAGAAGTAGTGACCTACAGCTTTATTGATCCGGTTCTGTCCAAAACTGTGAACGCGACAGCGGGACAGCCGATAGTCCTGCAAAATCCGATCTCGGCAGATATGGCGGTCATGCGACCCAGTATATTGGCGGGCTTGCTCGCTACTCTCAAATACAATGAAAACCGGCAACAGGACCGAATTCGCATCTTCGAGACCGGTCTTGTGTTTAATCAGACTGCGGACGGTATACGCCAAACCGGTCAAATTGCGGGCTTGATCTATGGAAGGAAACACCCAAATAATTGGAGCAATAACAAAGAATTAGTCGATTATTTTGATGTAAAAGGTGATATCGAAAATCTGCTAGATCTCGGTGGCAAAGCCAACGGCTATGCCTTCCACCCTGCGCAGCATCCCACATTTCATCCAGGCCAATGTGCGGCAGTGTCTAGCGGCGGCCAAACAGTTGGTTATGTGGGTGCCTTGCACCCCGCAATCCAGCGTGAACTGGGCATTGATCGCGCTACCTATCTGTTTGAGCTAGCGTTAGATGCGGTTTTGAAAGCCACATTGCCCAAGGCAGTAGAGCTTTCCAGATACCCCGAAGTGCACCGTGATTTAGCCTTTGTGATCGATGAAAACTTTTCTTCTGACCAGATTCAGGCATTAATTCGGAAGCAGACCGGTGAGTTTCTCGCTGACCTGCGAATATTCGATGTTTATCAAGGGGATGCGGTCGCTAAAAATAAAAAAAGTATTGCATTGGGCTTGACGTGGCAGCATCCTTCACGCACTCTTAGCGACGATGAGATAAACACAATAATTAGTAGCTGCGTCAATGCACTACACGATAAATTTAATGCAGAATTGCGGACTTAGTTGGGGATTTGATTATGACTGATGGCGCACTCACTAAGGCTGATATGGCAGAACGCCTGTTTGAAGAGCTGGGGCTCAACAAGCGTGAGGCCAAGGAGATAGTTGAGCAGTTCTTCGAAGAAATCCGCCTCTCGCTCGAGCGCAATGAGCAGGTCAAATTGTCTGGTTATGGCAACTTTGATTTACGTGACAAGAAACAACGACCAGGCCGTAATCCCAAAACAGGCGAAGAAATTCCGATAAGGGCCCGACGAGTAGTCACCTTCAGGCCAGGTCAAAAGTTAAAGGCGCGAGTGGAAAGTTATGCTGGAACCGAAAAATAACGACGAATTACCACCGATACCTCCAAAGCGCTATTTCACGATTGGTGAAGTAGGGGGTTTATGTGCGGTTAAACCCCACGTTCTCCGCTATTGGGAAGCAGAATTTCCACAATTAAAACCGGTAAAACGTCGTGGCAATCGTCGTTACTACCAGCGTCAGGATGTGATCCTGATTCGCCAGATTAAAAGTTTACTTTACGAGCAAGGCTATACCATTGGCGGCGCTCGGCAGAAAATGAGTGATAATCCGGAACAACTCACCAAGACCAATGTAAATGCCAGCGAGTTACGTTCGCTGGTGAAAGATCTGGAAGCAGTACTCGCACAGTTATAAGTTGCATCTGTCCGAGTTCATTTTCAGATCAGTCACAGCATAATCAATTTCAAGTTCGGGGCGTAGCGCAGCCTGGTAGCGCACTTGACTGGGGGTCAAGTGGTCGTGGGTTCAAATCCCGCCGTCCCGACCAAATCAATATCCAATCTAGTACCACAACATCCTAAAACCCAGCGTAGTTGCTGGGTTTTTCGTTTATACGCCGTCCTAAATCATCTCATGCAATCCGGGGGGTAATCATCCCATTTTTAACTAGCTGCTAAAGTAGAAGTCATGCTGCTATCAGCATGAATCTGGCGTATGCGGCCTAACAGCCGTTCATTATCGATCTGCCGGGCACTGGCTGGACGAGTCTCCCAGTCATAATAACCACTGGGAGAAACTTTAAGACACCGGCACATCATGCGAAGGGGAAACTCATCGCGACAACATTGAATCGTCTGATATCTCAGGACGACCCCCTAGCAAAGAACGTTGCCGCTTCGCGCAAAAAATCCCGTTCCTTCTTCACCCGCGCAAGTTCGCGTTTGAGACGGGCCAGCTCTTCATCTCTGGGTTTGCCAGTTCCGCCAAAGGCTTGCTGGCCTTGGGCCTCTGCCTCACGCTTCCAGCACGAGAGCAGATTGGCGCCAACACCCAACTCGCGGGCTATCTGGGCGCAACTGACATCTGGCTGACGAACTTGCTCAATGGCACCATGTTTGAACTCGGG
>SHZK01000012.1 GCA_009692305.1 Gammaproteobacteria bacterium
CAACTTAAAGGTAATCTGAACTACGCTGCGCGGGTAATGTATTGAAAACAAGACAGCGCAAAAAAAGGCCGTAATGATGCCGTTTTTGCTGCGGACGGTCAACAGCGACATACTCAGCGTCGCACGATCCAATAGCTGTTGCAACGTTACCCGAGTCGAACAACAGCAATCACTTATTTTTCATTTGATGCTACCCAACGGGAAAAATACGCCGCAGCTCCACACGCCGAGAACACTATCTCCATCAATCTGGCGCTGCTCGGCCAATGCCACCAGTTGATAAAACACACTGCGACTTATTAGCGCATTGAGGCCACTGCGCACATGCACTATCGGGTGCGGCTCACCTGTTGGCACCTGTTCCGTTACCATCAGGCCATGTTCACTATCGAGCGTAATGGATTCATCCGTATTGGTTCTGAAACGTATCTGTTGTGCTGCATTGGTAACAGTGTCGTTTTCGAGCACATCCATGAGCACGATCACGAATGGACAGTCCTCTACTTGTATCCGTACTTTCTCAGCCGGGGTTACCAGATAGAACTGGTTATCCTCCTCTCGCACCAGAATCGAGGCGAACAATTGCACCATGGTTTGACGCCGGATCGGCTTGCCCTCATGCAACCAGGAGCCGTCACGCAAGATGCGCATGTCGATATCACCACAGAACGGTGGATTCCACAGATGTACCGGGGCCGGACTGCGCGACTTGAGTTTACTCACCAGCGCAAACGGATCAGGAGGTTTATTGCGGGGCACATCACTCATGGCAGGGTCCGCGTTGCAGCCTGGTAATAATTGATTGCAGCGCCGCAGCTATTAATAGTGTCAGGTAAGCAGTGTAGTCTGCCTAAGCCGTGGATGGCAAAGCCAGGGTCTGCCTTGCAGCTAGGGCGAGTGCGGCGGCGATGATATACTTGCCGGCATCGCCCGCGATGTACCGAAGAACCTGCATATGCTACCTATCATCAGCGCAGCCGACATACCGACGCTGTTTGTCAATAACACTCCCCTGCTGGATGTGCGCTCCCCGCTGGAATTTTCCCGCGGCGCCTTTCCCACTGCTACCAACCTGCCCCTGTTGAATAACAGCGAGCGCGCCACTGTGGGCACTGTGTACAAGACGGGAGGCCAGCAAGCCGCCATCACACAGGGCAATGCTTTGGTCAGTGGCGTCGTCAAATCACAACGCATGCAGGCCTGGCAGGATTATATCGCGCAGCATCCGGACGCGGTGTTGTATTGCTATCGGGGAGGACTGCGCTCTGCGACTGTGCAGCAATGGCTGGCCGCGATTGGCATCGAAATTCCACGCATCGCCGGCGGCTACAAACGCATGCGGCGCGAGTTGCTGCATACGCTGGAGCAGATCGCAACTGACATGGATCTGCTGATCGTGGCTGGCAAGACTGGCAGCGGCAAGACCCATCTGATCAACGCCCTGCAACACAGTCTTGACCTCGAAGGCCTTGCCAATCATCGCGGCTCAGCCTTTGGCCCCCGCGCGCAGGGACAGCCCACCCAGATCGATTTCGAAAATGCCCTGGCTATTGCCTTGCTGCAACAAGCTGACGGGCAAGCGCGGCGCTTGTTTCTCGAGGATGAAAGCCGGGCAATTGGCTCACTGTCTCTGCCACAAACGCTATATGGAAAGATGCTCGCAGCACCAATCGCACTTTTGGAAGAACCTATAGTGCAACGCGTAGACACCATACTCCGGGATTACATCTTATCCAATTACGAGGAATTCAAGGCCGCCGATCCAGCAAATTATCCACAGCTATTCGCCGACTATTTACTGGGCAGCCTCGACAAAATCCGGCGTCGCCTTGGCGATGCGAACTATCACGCGCTGCGAGCCAGCATGGAATCTGCATTGCAACTAACCCAAACAGAACCCGGCGCACACCGCGAATGGATAATGCTGCTACTGCAACAATACTATGACCCGATGTACGCATATCAATTGCAGAAGAAAATTGCGCGCATAGTATTCCGCGGCAGCCGTGCTGAATTGTTGCATTGGGCTGCCAAACAAGATGTAGCACAGCAACTGGAAAACGCCTGAATTCAATGCCCATCAGCCGAATCAATATTAGCGCCCTGCTTCCTGCCCTCGCCAGCAACGCGACGATCCTGGTTCCTAACCATCGCATTCGGGATGCCATCGTCACCGACTATGCCAACTCACACCATGACTCTGTTTTTAAATCACCAAGAGTATTTGCGATCGATGTCTGGATCAGGAACTTATGGGACCTCGGCGCCCACAGTGGCCTCAAGCCATTTGCAGACTGGCAATTGCTCAACTCGGTTCAGGAGCACTTTATCTGGACTGCGGTGATCGAAGAATCGCTGTCAGAGTTACCCCTGCTCAACCCGGAAGATACTGCCAGCGCAGTCAATCAGAGCTATCGCGACCTGAAGCAGTGGCTGCCCGGGAACTCACTCGAGCGCTTGCAACAAGCTGGCGCGAACCCGGATGTCGGCGCATTCGTGCAATGGATCAAGTCCTACCAGCGTCGCAGCGCCAAACTCCAGGTCATAAATCTGGTGGATGCCATAGAAATTATGTTAGTTGAGAAAAGTGCGGCCCTGCATGGCCTGCCGTTTCTGCCCGCTGAAATCTGCCTTGTCAATTTCCACGAACCACCGCCACTTTACCGAAACCTGTTCACGCAACTCGCCGCGGTTACGGCTGCTACCGAATTGTCGCTGCATGAGGCGACGACGCCGGCAAGGATGCGTCATGTGTTTAGCGATCAGGCTGCCGAACTGGCCGCCTGCGCGCGCTGGGCAAAAACACTCAAGTCGACTACCCCGGATGCCCACATCGGCATTGTTTGCAGCGCTGACATCCTGGCGCAACCAGTGCTACGGCAGCAACTCATCACCA
This sequence comes from Gammaproteobacteria bacterium, assembly GCA_009692305.1. Lineage (GTDB taxonomy): Bacteria > Pseudomonadota > Gammaproteobacteria > Pseudomonadales > Pseudohongiellaceae > UBA9145. Next base: position 2,897 of record SHZK01000012.1, read on the forward strand.
GCCTCAGCGACGCACCGGATCTGGGCAGTAACGCCGGCAGCACTCTGTTCAACAGCAGTGGTAGCCGGCAGCATATTCTGGAAACGGGACTGGTTCATGATGCCTTGCTGCTGCTTAATCTGGTGAATCCACATCAATCCAGCAATGATCTGAGTCGATTGTTGCAGTCGCCGTACCTGCTAGCCGCGGCGGCTGAAAAGGAGGCTCGGCTGCAGATGGAAGTGCAGATGCGGGGTTATTTCGCCGCCACCACTAGCATGACCGATTTTAGCTGGCACTTGCAGCAGACCGAACGCCCCACCCATGCGCCACTGTTAGCCGCTGCCTTGCTGAATTCCCGCACGCGCTTGCGCCAGTTTCCAGGCAGCGCCCTGGCCCAGGAATGGGCAATCCATTTCTCTGGCTGGCTGACAGATTTCGGCTGGCCGGGCACGCAGTTGTCGCCGGCGGACCTGAAGCTATATGAACAATGGCAGGAGGCCCTGCGCGCATTCGCCGGTGCCAGCGTGGTGTTGGGCAAGCTCAATCTTGGCAGCGCCATTGCCAGGCTGAAGACGCTCTGTACCCAGCAGGCTTTGGCCACTGCGTTCCACGCCAATAATCCTCTTTCTATATATAGTGTCGTGGAGGCGATTGGCCTGCAGTTCGATCATGTGTGGCTACTCGGCTTTAGCGACCGCACCTGGCCGCCAGCGGCACACCCATCTCCCTTTATACCATATGCCTTGCAACTGGAGGCGCAGATTCCTGGTTGTCACAGCGACGTTCAGTTACAGCGCGCGAGCAGGCAATTTGCCCTGCTCGGCACTTCGGTAACACAGCAGCTGATCGCCAGTCACTACCATGCCGATGGCGAACTTGAGTACAGCCCCAGCAGCTTCATCAGCAGCTGGCCCGAGCAAGCATTGACCGCGCTGCAGGCGACCGGCGTCTCCCCACAGTCGCTCCCGGCCGTGACTGCCGACGCACTGGAGACTGTCGCCGACCTGGCCGCGTTTCCCATGCAGGACTCGGAAACGGTGCGCGGTGGCCAGAGCATTATCAGCAACCAGTCCAGTTGCCCGTTTCGTGCGTTCGCCAAACATCGTCTGCAAGTGGAACCGCTGGCTCGATTCGAAGCGGGTCTGAGTATGCGTGATCGGGGCAGCGCCCTGCACGCGGCGTTGCAGCTGTTGTTTTCTCACATCGACGGGCTCGCAGCATTGCAGGCCCTCACTGCTGACAGCCGCAGTGAACTGGTGGCACAAGCAGCGGCGCACGCCATTAATTTTCTTGACCGCCATCATCGCGACTTGATGACACCGCGCTTTCGCGAACTTGAACAGCAGCGAATCACGGCCCTGCTGCAACGCTTTCTGGAACTGGAATCCGGGCGTCACTCATTTCAGGTGCTCGCGCGCGAAGCAGCACTGAGCTGGCAACACGAGAAACTGCAACTGCGCTTGCAGATCGATCGTATCGATGTGCTCGCGGACAACAGTCTGGCCTTGATTGACTACAAGACTGGCAAACGGGCGGTGAATAGCAAGAGTTGGCTGGAAGCTCGACCGGAAGACATGCAATTGCCCTTGTATTACACCGTTGCTGCCGACTCGCAGCAGCAACCGATTGCTGCACTGGTAATCGCTCACGTCAACGTCGAAAAGATTGCCTATTCCGGCTTGGTGGCTGCCGCCAATGTGCATGCAAACTTAAAACCGGTAACTGCAATACCAAGCATCGCCACCGAGTGGTCTACATTGGCAGAGGGCTGGCAGCATATGGTGCGATTGCGCGCCGAGGAGTTCGTTGACGGTCTGGCGCAGGTCGCGCCCGTGCATGGTCGCAGCACCTGTGAATATTGCGGACTGCAGGCCTTGTGTCGAATTCAGGAACTGGATTCGACAATGCCTGATGACGATTCCGAAACGGAGACTGAGGCATGAGCGCGCAGCCACTCGCCGATCACGACCACCGCCAGCGCGCGCTGGATACCACTGCTTCATTCATCGTGCAGGCACCGGCCGGCTCTGGCAAGACCGAGCTACTGACCCTGCGCTTTCTGAAATTGCTCCTCACCTGTGAGCAGCCCGAGCAAGTGCTGGCGATAACATTCACCCGCAAGGCCGCCAACGAGATGAGCAGACGTATCGCTGAAGCGCTGCGCTGGACCACTAACTGCATCGATAACCAGATCGAACCGGAGTGTGAGCTGGAACGCCAACGGTTCGATATCGTCAGACAGGTGCTAGCCCGGGATGCACAATACAACTGGCACCTGTTGCAGAATCCGGCACGCCTGCGCGTGCAGACTATCGACAGTTTCTGTTTTTATCTGGCAAACCAGCTGCCCGTATTATCACAGTTAGGTGGCAACCCACAGGTAAGCGAAGACGCGACCCCCTGCTTCATTGACGCCATCAGCAACACTCTGGCACAGCTCGAATCCGATTTACCGGTGAGCGACGATATAGCCACCCTGCTCATGCATCTCGACAATGATCTTGGCAAGGTGGAACGGCTACTGGTGAGCCTGTTGCATAAGCGCGAACAGTGGCTCAGCCACATTTTGGAAATCAGACACTCTTTCGCCGACGCCCGCATCTATTTGCAGCAGAGTCTTGCCGAACTCGTCACCGAGTCTCTCGCCGCAGCACGCGCGAGCTTGCAACCCTACGAGTCCAGACTGGTGCCCTTGCTGAATTTTGCCGCCGATAATCTGTCACAGGCGGGAAAACTCCAGATAGCGGATTATGCGCCGCTAATTTCGATACCGGACGCAACAGCGGCAGCAATGCCTTATTGGCAATTTCTGGTGGCATTAACGCTAAAGGCGTCAGCAGAACCGGCCTGGCGAAAACAGGTCAATGTCGCTAACGGTTTTCCGTCAGGCGACAAGTCCGACAAGGCGCGGCTTGCTCTGTACAAGAGCCAGAAAGAAGCCATGCATGCCTTACTGGAGACCTTCGCCACCGATGCCGACCTGCTGGCCGCACTGGATTATGTGCGTATGTTGCCCGACCCGGCGCTAAACCCCGAGTCGTGGCAGTTCCTGGCAGCACTGACCCGGGTGCTCGCGCACCTGAGCACTGAACTGTTACTGTCATTTCGCAAGTTTCGGGTTATTGATTACGCCCACACCAGTTCCGCTGCGCGTACCGCGCTGGGTGATGAGGACACTCCTACCGATCTGGCGCTGGCATTGGACCATCGTATACAGCATGTGTTAGTTGACGAATTCCAGGATACGTCACAGATGCAACTGGAAATACTGCGGCAAATCACTGCGTGCTGGGAACCGGCCGACGGGCGCACGCTGTTTCTGGTAGGCGATGCGATGCAATCCTGCTATGCCTTTCGTAATGCCAATGTGGGTATTTACCTGCAGGTTCGCGCCAATGGCCTGGGCAATGTGCCATTGATACCGCTGACGCTGGCGACCAATTTCCGCTCGCAGGAGCGCGTCGTCTCCTGGGTAAATCAGGTTTTCGCGTCGGCATTTCCACAGCAATCGAATATTTCCTGCGGCGCCGTACCTTACACACACTCTGTGGCAGTACATCAGGGTGTGGCAGATGAACAGGTACAGGTATTCCTGCTGCCACACGAACGAGAACAGCAAGAGCTGGCGCGCAAGACCGAGGCCGACCTGGTGGTGGCACGCATCAAACACCTGCAGCAAAAGTATCCTGAACAGTCCATTGCTATTCTGGTGCGAGCACGAGCGCACCTGCTCCACATTATTCCGGCACTGCGAGCTGCAGACATTCAGTGGCGCTCCACCGACATTGACCACCTCGCCACATTACCGGTAATTGCTGACTTGCTCAGCCTGACGCGAGCGCTACTCAATCAAGCGGATCGACTCGCCTGGCTGGCAGTATTGCGCGCACCCTGGTGCGGCCTGACGATCAACGCCTTGCACGCCGTCTCGTCCCATGCAGGCAAAAACAGCATATGGAGTGCGTTACAGAATCTCGACGCAATCGACAGCCTGGAACCGGATGCCAGAGAACGACTTCAAGGAATATTGTCGGTATTCGATTTTGCGATGCGCAATCGTATCCGGGTCAGCCTAAGTACGCTGCTGGAACAATGCTGGCATCTGCTGGGCGGAGTGACGATTGCCAGGGATGCACTGGAATTGGAGAGTGTTACCCAGTTTTTGCAGCTGGTGAGCGGGCATGAAGTGGGTTGCGGTATTCCCGACATCGACCAGTTCAGCGATACCGTGGCAGCGGCGTTCGTGCCCAATCGCGTTACGCAAGAGTCGCAGGCACGGACACCAATACAACTGCTCACAATGCACAAGGCGAAAGGACTCGAGTTTGATCACGTCCTGCTCCCCGGCCTCGCGCGCGCGCCGAAGACTGCAGATAAACCACTACTGCAATGGCATCAACGTCTCAATCAGGCGGGAGCATCACGGCTATTCCTGGCGACATTGTCTGCGGCTGGCACCGACTCCAACCCGCTCTACCAACTGCTACGCCATGAGCAGCACTACAAGACCATGCTGGAAAATACCCGGCTGCTATATATCGCAGTAACCCGGGCGCGCACGTCAGTGCAGCTGTTTGCAACACTCGCGCGCAACGTCAAGGGCGATATCAAGCCAGCAGAGAGTTCGCTGCTGAGTCGGATCTGGCGCGAATTGAATACTGCACTAAATCTGTTCACTGCGATTCAGCTCTCTGAGAGCGTTACAGATACACGTTTGAAGCGACAATATACGGACTATCCGGCAGCGACCTCGCTGCGCCGGTTACGCGCGCCCCTGCAATTGTCTGGCGCACAATTGCAGCGCCTGTCGAGCGCAAGCGACGGGGTAATGGAGTCAGTTCCAGCTGTGTTCACGCTGCAGGTGGAAGCGGCTGTCGGCACAATAATACATCGCAGCCTCGAAGCAATCGGTCGCTCGGGTAACTATGCACTGGACAGTGCGCGTCTGCGCAGCATGCGCCAAAACTGGCTACTGCAGTTACGCAATCTGGTCGCTGCATCTGAGTTGACCAGACAAGTGCAATTGGTGGAAACGGGCGTTATCGGCACTTTGCAAAACACTGCACTGCGCTGGTTATTTGACAACGCTGCCGGGCCCGCAGAATTTGAGCTGGATCTGACGCGACGACGCGGGATTGATATATGCCAGTTTAAAATCGATCGCATCGCTATGGATGCTGCAGGCAGGCGCTGGGTGATTGATTACAAGACTGCCGCACCAAGGCCTGGACAGGCAGAAGCAGACTTCTTCGTCGAACAACAACAGTTATATGGTGCCCAGCTACAAAACTACGCGGCTCTGATCAGCGAACTGGAACAGCAACCGGTGAAAAGCGCCCTGCTGTTTACGACCCTCGGCAAACTGCTCGAGATCACTTGAATCAGAACTCGGCAGCCTGCAGATCTTCCGGGGCAACTGCAAATATTCCCGGCGCGTCACGCAGAAATCCCTTGTAATCCATGCCATAGCCAAACAAGTAGTAGTCTTCGGCGTCGAGTCCGATAAAGTCAGCCTTGATGGCGGATTTTTTCCGGTTATGAATTTTGTTCACCAGTACTGCGGTGTAAACCCGTTGGCATTGTTGCTGCTTACAGTACTCGACGATACCGCTAAGGGTAGTGCCTTCATCCAGAATGTCGTCAATGACCAGCACCGTTCTGCCGACGAGTGATTGCGCGGGATACTGGACCCACTCCAACTCGCCGCCCTGGGTTGCATCTCGATAGCGCGTGGCACGCAGGCTGTCCTGCTGCAATGGAAAGCGCAGGCGCGCCAGCAACTTCTCGGTAACAATTGCAGCGCCGGATAATACGCACAGCAGCAGCGGGTTGGCATGCTCAAGCCTAGCGTCAATAGCCAGTGCCATTTCATCTATTGCGCGTTCAACTTCCGCTGCGCTGTACAAGCAACGAGCGCGCTGCTGCACGGCCCGAATGGCTGCAGGCAGTGTTGGCACTGCGCCTTGCATGGGCTGCTGCTGGGCGCCGGAGCTGCCGCCGCTCACTCTGGTTTCCCCTTTGCGGTGTCGCTTGCCAAAATGGCGGCGACCAGTTGTTTCGCGGCAAGCCACTGCGGATGCTCGAATAACCGGGCTATTGCGGCGGCCGGTTTGGCACGCATGCGTAACAAGCGCGAATTGCCCCGCACGCCATTCGACTCCAGCCAATCTGCCACGGTCAGCGCACAGGCCCGGTCATTACATATCAGTACCATGTCGCAACCTGCTGACAAGGCCAGCTCGGTCCGCATCTCCGGCGATCCGGCTCCGTGCGCAGCGACCATACTCAAGTCATCACTGAACACAACACCATCAAACCCGAGTTGCTCGCGCAGCAACTGTTGAATCCAGACACGGGAAAAACCGGCGCACTGCGCATCCACCTGCGGATAAATTACATGTGCTGGCATGATCGCATCGAGCACATCAACGCAGCCGGCAAACGTGCTGTAATCGCTGGCAGTAAGCTCGGCAAAGCTGCGATCGTCGGTGGGTAACTCCACATGGGAGTCAGCGGCAACTGTGCCGTGACCAGGAAAGTGCTTGCCAGTGGCGGCCATGCCCGCCTTATGCATGCCTTCAATATAGGCTCGTGCCAGTGCAATCACTGTGGCGGGATCGGCAGAAAACGCCCGCTCGCGAATTACGGGCGAGGAATCCTGATATAAATCCAGCACTGGCGCGAAACTGAAATCAATGCCGTAGTGCAATACTTCTGCTGCCATCGCCCAACCGCAGGTTGCGGCAATCTCGTGTGCCGGCGTCGGCCCAGACAATGCATACTGCGCAATAGCATGCAGCGCGGGCAAGCGCAGAAATCCTTCACGCAAGCGCTGCACGCGACCGCCTTCCTGATCAACCGCAAGCAAAATATCCGGCCTGCATTCACGCACTGCAGCAATCAGGTCACGCAATTGATTCGGCGCTACATAGTTGCGACTGAAGAGAATCAGGCCACCGACACTGGGCCGCTGCAATAGCTCCTGCTCGAACGCAGTTAGGGTCGTACCCTCGAGATCCAGCATTAACGCACCGGGATATGGTCTGGATGTATTCATTAAATTTTTTTGCAGCCTGCTCTTCTGGAAGGACGCGATTATTACAAATTACGGCCAGACGAGCAAAGTGCGCTTTTCTCAGTAGCATCAAATGCCTGGAAACGAGTGCTAAATTATCAGCTGAACTTGTAACAATATTTCCGTAAAAAAATCTTCCTATTTCCAAACAATTGTCGTGATAGTACCTGTGGCATCAAAAATACTTGCAATAATCGACGTGAGTACCGGGCAATCACTTCAATAAATTGATCAATCTCGATCAATGCATCTGATACAGGGAGTTCAACCAAGCAGTAAATTCCCAAACATCCGGAGACAGGGGGATGAAAAACAACTTATTACCCGAAGTTTCAGCCTGGTATCAGGATCTGGCGAGTGGCAGCTTGTTCGAAGTCGTGGCCTATGACGAAGAACAAAGAACTGTTGAGTACCAAATGGTCGATGGTGCCGTAGGGGAATATGATTTATCCACCTGGCAACAGCTGTATCTCTCCCCGGCCGAAGCCCCCGAAGACTGGGGCGGCTCTTACGAATTCACTGCCGACGATGAAGCCTATAACGACTCCGCCATGGTCCCGGAGAACTGGTCCGGCGTCCTCGCCGAACTGGAACCCGAGCGCTTCGACCTGGGGGACGACTTCCAGATTGTTTGAGGTTCTACCCTGACCCCTTTTTTCAAGCTACTTTCAGCTGCCCCCCATCAATCCCTCAAGTTTTGTTGCCACTGTCAGATAACTGTATATAATTACAGTTCTATTCTGATTGGGGATTGCGAATCATGCATAAACTCACTTCGAGACAGGAAGAGATACTCAATTTCATCCGCGATTACCTCGCGGCAACGGGGTTTCCACCAACTCGCTCCGAAATTGCGCAAAAAATGGGTTTTAAATCCCCGAATGCTGCCGAAGAACACCTGCGAGCACTGGCACGCAAAGGCGCCATCGAAATGCTACCAGGGACTTCCCGCGGCCTGCGCTTGCCCATCAATGAGCAATTAGGCTTGCCGATCATCGGTCAAGTTGCCGCTGGCAGCCCAATCCTGGCTCTGGAATCCATTTCTGAGTACTGCAACATACCACCAGACATGTTCTCCCCGAAGGCTGATTACCTGCTCACGGTGAAGGGCACCAGTATGATCAACATTGGCATTTATGAAGATGATCTGCTGGCAGTGCACAAGACCGACCGCGCCGAACACGGTGATATCGTGGTGGCTCGTATCGATGATGAAGTCACCGTCAAGCGCCTGGAGAAAGGCCGCAGCAAGTTCAAGATAAATCTGGTGGCAGAAAATCCGGATTTCCTGCCAATCGAAGTGGATTTGCGTACCAGTCAGTTTGCCATCGAAGGCATTAGTGTTGGCGTGATTCGACGGCACATCTAGAGCCGGCGCCGCTTGATAGACAGGGATGGTTGCTGCCACCGCGGCTGTCCCCAAGAGTCAACCGCGTTGATTCTATCTATTTCTTCTTTGACTTCTTTACCGCTTTCTTTTCTGCCTGCGTTTCTGCTTTCTTGTCAGGCTTGGTGATGACCCACTTGTTGCGCTCAAAATGGGCTTTCCAGCCGGTAACTTTCTTGTCTATCTCAGTCTGCACGTATTGTTCCTTGGCCTTGCGACTGAACCGCACCATGACCCGGTTTCCCTCATCGTCATGCGTCGGTGCATCCAGCAGGAAATGGTACTTCGGATCAATTGCATCGCGATGGGGAATCAACTCATCCACGAACGGGGCACGGGTTTCCCGGTTACGCGGAAACTTGCTCGCCGCCAGGAAAATGCCGGCAGCACCATCGCGTAAAATGTAATGATCATCGACAGTCTCACACTGCAATTCCGGCATTGGCACCGGGTCCATCTTTGGTGGCGCCGCTTCTCCATTGCGCAGTAGCTTGCGGGTGTTCTTGCAATCGGCGCTACTGCAGCCGAAATACTTGCCGAAGCGTCCGGTTTTTAGCTGCATGTCAGAGCCGCATTTATCACACTCGATCAGTGGCCCATCATAGCCCTTGATCTTGAAGGAGCCGTGTTCAACTTCATAACCGGGGCAATCCGGGTTATTGCCGCATACATGTATTTTGCGTTTTTCATCTATCAGATAGGCATCCATGGCGGTGTTACAAAGCGCGCAGCGATGTTTCTTTCGCAGCAGAATATTTTCCTGCGCCTCCGCTTCCTCGGCATTATCAGTGCGAATTGCCTCATCACCAGCAGTGAGATTCAATGTCGATTTGCAACGCTCCTTGGGTGGCAGCGAATATCCGGAACAGCCGAGAAAAACCCCGGTGGAGGCAGTTCGAATCTGCATGTTGCGGCCGCACTTGGGGCACTTGATATCAGTATCGGTGGGATTATTGGTACGCATGCCACCCGCTTCCGCTTCCGCAAGCGCCAGCTGGCTGGTGAACCCTTCGAAGAATTTGTCGAGCAACTTTTTCCAGTCTTTTTCGCCCTTCGCGACTTCGTCCAGCGAATCTTCCATCTTCGCCGTGAAGTCGTAGTCCATCAGTTCACTGAAACTTTCCTGCAATCGTTCGGCAACTATGTCGCCCATCTTCAAGGCATAGAAGCGTTTGCTCTCAACCTTGACATAACCGCGATCCTGAATTGTGGAAATGATCGAGGCATAAGTTGAAGGCCGACCAATGTCACGCTTCTCCAATTCCTTGACCAGGCTCGCCTCGGTAAAACGCGGTGGCGGTTTGGTGAAATTCTGAAATGGTTCGAGCTGCTTGAGTGCTAACACTTCTCCTTCAGTGACGTCAGGCAATACCACGTCTTCATCTTTCGAAGGCATCGCCAGCAAGTAACCGTCGAACTGCATAATACGCCCTTTGGTTCGCAGCAGAAATTTATCAGCCTGCACAGAAATCGTGCTGCTGAGGTACTGCGCTGGCGGCATCTGGCAGGCGACGAAATATTGCCAGATCAGCGTATACAGCCGCACCGCATCCGCCTCCATTCCTTCCAGTCTTTCAGCTTTGATCTTTACGTCAGTCGGACGAATCGCTTCGTGGGCTTCTTGCGCACCTTCCTTGGAACTGTAGCGCAGCGGTTGATCCGGTAAATATTTCGGTCCAAATTTGCTTTCAATGTACTTGCGGCACATGGTGATTGAATCATCACTCAGATGTGTGGAATCGGTGCGCATGTAAGTAATATACCCAGCCTCGTACAAGCGCTGTGCCATGATCATGGTCTTTTTGACACCGTACCCGAGCCGGGTGCTCGCTGCCTGCTGCAGCGTAGAAGTGATCAGCGGCGCCTTCGGCCTAGAGGACGTCGGCTTGTCTTCCCGCTTTAGTACCTTGAATTCCGCTGCATTAAGTATTGCCAACGCCGCATCGGTGTCGGCTTTAGTATCTGGTCTGAAGTTCTTGTCATCTTCCCGCGCCACCTGGCAGCGCAACTTGCCCGCAGCCTTGCTTTGCAATTGGGCGAACACTTCCCAAAACTCTTCGGGAATGAATGCACGGATTTCCCGCTCTCGCTCCACCACCAGCCGCATAGCAACAGACTGCACACGACCCGCAGAAAGTCCGCGTGCCACTTTTGCCCATAGCAATGGCGACACCATAAAACCGACGATTCGATCCAGAAAGCGTCGCGCCTGCTGTGCTTCTACATAGCGCATGTCGACGACGCCGGGATCGGAGAATGCCTCAGTAATGGCGCGTTTGGTAATTTCATTGAACACAACGCGCTTGTAGCGAGACAGGTCACCGCCGATAGCCTCTTTAAGATGCCAGGCGATCGCTTCTCCTTCGCGGTCAAGGTCCGTTGCGAGATAGATGTTATCGGCGTTTTTCGCCAACTTTTTCAATTCAGCAACAACTTTTTCCTTGCCCGGCAAGATCTCGTAGTTCGCGCGCCAACCGTGCTCAGGATCAATTCCCATTCGAGTCACAAGCTGTTGTTTCGCTTTTATTTTCTTGAACAGAATTTTTTCTTCAGGAGCCATCTTGCGCGTCGCTGCGGCAGCAGCTGCACGCGCCTTGGTATCAATCGGTTTGCCGTTGCCGCTGGTCGGCAAATCCCGAATATGGCCCACGCTCGATTTCACCACAAACTCGGGTCCGAGATATTTATTAATCGTCTTCGCCTTGGCTGGCGATTCGACTATGACTAGGGATTTGGCCATTTATTGAGTAAATTCAGGTTGATTATCAGCTTGCCTGTATCAGGGCAGCGCACATATATAAGGATAAGTTGTAGATCGGTCAAGTTTTCTCTCAAATAATTTTTTTCACAACATCTTACTTTTTCTCGCGCTGGCGCTCGCGCTCTGCGCCATTGTGCGGAATAAATTTGATGCTTTAGCCTCAAGAAAAATACGCCAGCGTGTACTACGCGGCTGCACTGCAGGATCAATTTCGGCAAGTATGCTGTGCGTCAATCACTCCAATTCAAGCCCCGCGCACAAACGGGAAAGACGCAAAATAATTAGTGCCATATGGCACCAATTGCAGCAAGGATTTGCGGGAATCGACGACGCAACGAGGGGCAGTGTCCCGCTGTGCTGAAAATCTGTAGCGGGATTTTTTTTTGCGCCGGCTGAGAATGCGAGTTCAGGTCTAGAGTTTGACTGAGTGAGTCCAGCCATAAGGATCGGGACGTTCTCCGCGCTGGATGCCCACCAGCAAGTCATACAACTGCTGCATCGTAGGACCAACCTGTTTGCCGTCGCCATTGATAATGTGCCAGGCATCGTCAAACCAGATGCGCCCGACCGGGGACAGTACCGCCGCCGTGCCGCAGGCTGCCGCTTCGGCGAAAGTGACAAACTCCTTGCGCAGATCGATGGCCCTCTCCTCTGTCTTGAGGCCGAGTTGATCCTTGGCCAGAATCATAATGGAGCGCCGGGTGATGCTGGGCAGAATGGCATTGGATCGAGGTGTGATCAGGCTGCCATCCCGCAGCGCAAAAATAATATTGGCGGAGCCAGCCTCATCCACGTAGCGGTGCTCTGCCGCGTCCAGATAGAGCGCCTCATTGGCGCCGAGTTGCTGCGCCGCCTTGGTTGCCAGCAATCCGCCCGCGTAATTCGCGCCAACCTTGAAGCTGCCAGTCCCGTTCGGTGCAGCCCGATCCATCCCGGACACGGCCAGCGCTATAACCGCCAATCCTGTACCTTTATAGTAGGGGCCAACAGGTGACACAAATACCCGAAATTCGTACTGCTTCGCGGGCTTCAAGCCGAGGTTCTCACCAATACCAATCAGCATGGGACGTATATATAAAGAAGCACCAGAACCATAAGGTGGAATCCAGGCATAGTTGGCCCGCACGGTCTGCTCCACTGCTTCAAGAAACATAGCCTGGGGGACCTCCGGCATGAGCAACCGCCCCGCTGCCAGATTCATGCGTTCGCTGTTGAGATCTGGCCGAAACAGCATCACGCGCCCATCGACCGCTGTCTGCGCTTTCATGCCTTCGAAACATTGCTGGGCATAGTGCAGGGAGGGAGCGCCTTCATGGACAGCTATTAGCGGATCCTTGATCAACTCCCCTGCACTCCACTTGCCATTCTCATGTACTGCTCTGAATCGAAAATCCGTCTTGTGATATTGAAATCCCAGTTCCGACCAGTTCAATGCCTGTTTTTCTGCTTTTGCTGCCACTTTAAAATCCAATGTAATCAATACGATGTGCAGCAGTATTATCCGTTATAAGCCCGCCAATATCTAGCCGGCAGCCCGGTCCCGCGTTCTGTCACTGCTGTGCGGCATAAGGTAGACTGCCTGCGCATTTGCCGCAGCCAGCGACGACGAGAACACACATGCAGCTAATCGATATCGGCGCCAATCTCACCCATGCATCCTTTTCCCATGATTTCGCAGCCGTTGTAGCCGCAGCGCAAGCGGCAGCAGTGAGCCACATCATCGTCACTGGTACTGATCTCGAATCGAGCAATGCGGCGCTGACGCTGGCGCAGTCGCAGGCGTATTTCAGCTGCACCGCCGGCTTTCATCCCCATGTGGCCAGCAGCTGTGGTGCCGCCGAAATCAAGCAGATCGAGGCCTTGGCCGCGCACCCGGAACTGGTTGCCATTGGTGAGACCGGTCTCGACTTTAACCGTAATTTTTCACCCCAGGCACAGCAACTGGAGGTTTTCGAACGCCATTTGCAGTTGGCGGCGACTCTACAGAAACCACTGTTCCTGCACCAGCGGGATGCCCATGAGGAATTCATCGAACTATTGCGGCACTATCGCGATCGCATCAGAGGCGGAGTGGTACATTGCTTCACTGATACCAGAGCGGCGCTGCAGGACTATCTGGATCTGGATATGTACATTGGCATTACCGGTTGGATCTGCGATGAGCGCCGCGGCCAGTCACTGCAGGAGCTGGTGGCACGAATTCCGGCCGAGCGCCTGCTGCTCGAGACCGATGCGCCCTATCTGTTACCGCGCACCTTACAACCCAAACCCGCGAATCGACGCAATGAACCGCGTCATCTGGCCGCTATACTGCATACGGTAGCGGTCTGTTGCGAACGCAGCCCGGCGCAGGTTGCGGCGGAGACTACGACAAACGCACAGCGTTTATTTGGCGCCCGCGTCGGTGGCGACCCGGGCATTGTGTAAGCCATCACAGAGCTATAAATAAGCCCTTGCCGAAATTGAAAACTATAATAATATTAACCAATTGCAGAGTTTTTGTTATATTTTGAGCCCACTTCAGGCCACTACTGCAATTACCTTGCTGCAGTTACACGGGACTGATCTTGGATAAGCGCGCATTTCTAGAGGGATTCTTCACTGCCAGCACCGTGGCTTTTGGCGGTCTGTACATGCTGCAGCGCATGCAACGACCATCATTGTTGCTGACTACGCCCGCTGCAACCGTGGCAGCTCCAATTGCCGCTTCGACTCCAGTGCCACCTGGCTTCCAATTTACCGCCATCGAGATTGCCAGCGCCAAACCCGCGCAAGGCCTGCCACTGCCTGCGCCAGAATTATCAGCTAACAGCGATTTTTCCGTGGCCTCACTCAGTGATGCGGAAGTGGAAAGTTATCTGCGCAAGATCAGGAATTTTGACGCGGTGTTCGCCAGCGATATTTACCTCGATGCGCGTTACGAAAGCACGCTGTTACAAACCACCCAGCGCATGAGTCGTGTTGAAGCTTACATGGGTCATGGCAATTTTAATCTGATGAGCTTCGATGAGATGCTAAGCAGCGGGCGTAATTTCCTGAAGATCGGCGCCTTCACGCCAGCGGAACTGGAGTTTCTCGAAGAAATCTTTTTCGCCAATCCAAACCGCTACGGCTTCTTCGGCAAAAAAATCAGCCCGCAGATCACTGCTGCCATACCCAAACTGGATGTCGCCAAGATCGGGGATTCAGGACATTTTTTATTAAAGGGTGAATCCCTGAACCTGTATCAGCAGATCAAGCGCGATGTAGGCAATGAGATCGTATTGACCTCCGGGGTGCGCAGCATCGTCAAACAGATGCACCTGTTTCTGGGCAAGAGCATCGAAACCAATGGCAATCTGTCACGGGCATCGCGTTCCCTAGCCCCGCCAGGTCATTCTTATCACGGCGTGGGTGACTTCGATATTGGCAAGCTCGGGCTTGGCGCCAGAAATTTTACTGCCGATTTCTCCGCCACTGAGGGATACAAAAAGATTGCTGGCCTGGGTTATGTGGACATACGTTATCCCACAGACAATCTGTTCGGCGTACGCTTCGAGCCCTGGCACATCAAGCTGGGCTAGTTGCTTCAAACAATAAGGCGCTGCAGTTGCTCCAGCTGAAAGGGCCAGCCTAACTCGGCACCGGTAGCTGCGTTTCTCACCACTGGTATGCGTATCCCATACCGCTCCACCAGGCTTACATCGCTGCTGATTTCAACTTCCACCACCGTAATCTTGTGTATCTGCGCCAGCGCTGCCAGCAATGCTTCCGCTTGTTCACACAGATGACATCCGGCCGTGGTGTAGAATTCCAATAATGGCATGCGCACTGCTTGAGCTGCATCAGGCATAGGTGATGGCTCGTAAGATGTCATCGATCAGAGCCGGGCCATGGTAAATAAACCCGCTGTAGAGTTGTAACAGGTCCGCACCTGCGTCGAGCTTGGCCTGGGCATCGGCTGCTGACATGATGCCACCCACACCAATAATTGGCAGCCGCGCTCCCACATGGGATTTGATCTGGGCGATTACTGCTGTAGCAGTTGCAGTCAATGGTGCGCCACTCAATCCGCCTGCCTCACCCACATAACGGCTATTCAGAATTCGCGAGCGATCAAGCGTTGTATTCGTTGCAATTACACCATCTATCGCACGTGAGGTGAGGCTATCACAACAGGATTTAATTTCCTGCGGCGACAGGTCGGGAGCGAGCTTGATCAGGAAAGGCACATAATGTCCGTGCTTGCTGGTGAGCCTGGCCTGCTCTTGCTTCAAAGTATCGAGCAGCCGGTTCAACTCGTCTCCCAATTGCAGACTGCGCAGACCCGGCGTATTCGGCGAAGAAATATTGATCGTGACGTAGTCAGCCAAGGTATAGCAGGCCTGCATACACTTGAGGTAGTCCCCCGCCGCCAGCTCCACCGGGGTGTCGATATTTTTGCTAATATTGATCCCAAGTACACCTTGTGACCGTCTTTTGGCGAGTCGTTCACAAGCATGCTCGATACCCTTATTGTTAAACCCCATGCGATTAATAATCGCCTGCTCTGCACGCAGTCGGAACAAGCGCGGCTTCGGATTGCCCGGCTGTGGCCACGGTGTCAAGGTACCCACTTCAATGAAACCGAATCCCAGCGCTGCCAATGCATCCACATAGTCAGCGTTCTTGTCCAGACCGGCGGCGAGACCGATGCGGTTGGGAAAGCGGATACCCATGAGTGTGCAAGGCGACCCCAGGCTGCGAGCTGCCACCAGGCCTGACAGGCCCAGCTGATTACTGACAGCCATGGCTTGCAGGGCTACCGTGTGGGATGCCTCCGCTGGCAGACAAAAAAGCAGCTCTCGCAATAATTTATAGAACATTGAATACACACCAGACAGCTTGGTTTTTCACTCAGGCATCCGCCCCGGTAATTCGCGACAAGGTTTGTAATTCGCGCAGCACAACGGAAAACATTGAATACTCCGGCTGCACTTCAGTCTGCAGTTGCTTGAGCATCTGCTTCACTCGCGCGACCGCTCCAGCATTTTGCGCCGCCCACTGCGCGACCACGACCTCAGCATCCACATTACCCTTGTGCTGCGACACTACATTACAGGTCAAGGCCTGTTGCTGCCGTGACAGATCATCCAGATAAGATTCCCGCGCCATTGCCTGCCAGTAGCCGGAGACACCGAGTTGATTGATCATTTTGCCTAACCAGTTTAACTGCAACTCTTCACCAATGGCGTAGTACGTATCAACTACCCTGCCAAGTTTCACTTTTGTACCTGTGCTGATTTCTATGAAGCTGATGGCCGGATACAAGAACTCGCTCTCCGTTACTCGTTGCGCTAATTGCATCGGAACCTGCGACGCCTGCAAATATGCCAGCTTGTCCGCAAACATTGCCGCGAAGTCCGGTGGCAATCTCCCAGGCAGCATCGCGCGCGTCTCGTTTAGCATGCTTGCAAAAAAATCTATTTCGGCACTGAAACCCAAATCCTTGCGACGGTTGCGCAACAACCAGCGCGTGGCACGCCGGATCAAGCGGATTAACCGCGACATCATATCGATCTGGACTGCAGCGGCGACCTTGTAATCAAGTGCCTCGATCGCTTCCCAGAGCGTTTGAATCTGGAACATTTTCTTGACGATAACGGCGGTTTTTACCACTTCAGCTACCGTGCTTCCGGTCGAGTCTGCCATGCGGTATACAAAACTGGGGCCGACCAGGTTCACGACCGAGTTCGCCAATTGGGTGGCAATAATCTCTTTGCGCAATGGATGCCGGAGAACCTCATCCTTGTATGTCTTCACCAGCTTGCGCGGAAATGCGCCGAACAGGTAATTGTGCAGAAATGGATCTTCCAGATAAGGCGCCGTCACGAGCCGCGCCTTCAGAAACATTTTCATATACGAGGTGATAATGGCGATTTCCGGCCTGGTGAGATATTGGCCTTTCGCATAGCGCTCTTCCAGCTGGTCGTTGTCTGGCAGATTCTCTAGTTTGCGATTCAGCCCCGCATGCGCTTCAAGATAGTTAACCAACCCCGCAAACTCCTTGTTGCGGAGCTCCATCTGCGACTTCGCGATGCCTATCGCCTGCACCTGGTTGTAATTGTCAGCAAGCACCAGCGCGGCGATTTCGTCAGTCATAGACCCGAGCAGTTTATTGCGGCGCGCGATTGTCAGCGTATTATTCGCCAGCAATTTGTTCAGCACGATCTTGATATTGACCTCGTGATCCGAACAATCGACACCGGCCGAATTGTCAATGAAGTCAGTAAGTGAGATGCCACCACGCTTGCCATATTCAATGCGCGCTGCTTGCGTCATTCCCAGATTGCCGCCTTCACCGATAACCTTGCAGCGCAGCTCAGAGCCATTCACCCGCAGCGGATCGTTAGTCTTGTCGCCAACATCCGCATGAGATTCCGCGGTTGCCTTGACATAAGTGCCAATGCCCCCATTCCATAGCAGGTCAGCCTCACTGCGCAGCAAATGCCTGATCAACTCATTCGGGGTCAATGCATCAGCGGTGATGGCAAACCGTCGCTTCATCTCCAGACTGATCTTTACAATTTTCGCACTGCGCTCGAACACACCTCCGCCGCGGGAAATCAACTTCTGGTCGTAGTCTGCCCAAGTCGAGCGCGGCAATCGAAACAGTCGCTCGCGTTCCTTCATACTTAGAGCGGATGCAGGGTCCGGGTCGATAAATATATGCATGTGATTGAACGCTGCCACAAGACAGATGTGAGGCGAAAGCAACATGCCATTGCCAAATACGTCACCGGACATATCGCCGATGCCAACAACGGTGAAATCCTGTTGCTGCACGTTAATATTGAGTTCGCGAAAATGCCGCTGCACCGAGATCCAGGCACCCTTTGCAGTAATCCCCATTGCCTTGTGGTCATAGCCGTTACTGCCGCCCGAGGCGAAACCATCGCCCAGCCAGAAGCCGTACTCGGCAGAAATCCTGTTGGCAATATCCGAAAAAGTCGCCGTGCCTTTATCCGCCGCCACTACCAGATAGGGATCATCTGCATCGCGCCGAATAACCGAGGGCGGCGGTACCACCTCGGTGCCACGCAGATTGTCGGTAATATCCAGCAAGCCACTGACGAAGGTCTGATAACAGCGCACCCCCAATGCCATAAACTCGTCCCGCGGCATACCGGCAGTCGCGCCTTTGATCACAAACGCGCCTTTCGCGCCCACTGGCACAATCACCGAGTTCTTGACTTGCTGCGCCTTCACCAGACCCAGCACTTCGGTGCGGTAGTCTTCGGTGCGATCAGACCAGCGCAATCCACCCCTCGCAACCTTGCCAGCGCGCAGGTGCACACCCTCCATTTGCCGCGAGAACACGAAGATCTCGAACTTGGGTCGGGGTAATGGCACACCATCTATTTGTTCCGCATTGAACTTGAAGGAAAAATAATCCTTCGGTTGACCAGCTGCATCTTTCTGGAAAAAATTGGTACGCAAGGTACTGTCCATCAAATTCAGGAAGGCGCGCAAAACGCTATCCTCGGACAGGTTCACGACAGCGTCGATAGCCAAAGCAATTTTCTCGCGCACTATCTTCGACCCAGCAGAGGCGCCATGTTGGGCCAAAGGATCAAACAGCGCATGAAAATACTCTATAAGGAGACGACTGACGTGTTGATGCCGCGACAATGTTTCGGCGATGAAGCCTATGCCGTATCCAAACTGAATTTGCTTCAGATATACAGCATACGCACGCAGCAACGCTGCATCGCGCCACGATACGTCGGCATTGGTGACGAGCGCGTTGAACGTGTCATCATTGATGCGCCCGCTCCATACCGCACGGAAAGCCTCTTCGAAATTCTGCCGCAGATTGGCGCTGGCCTCTTCATCACTGTGTTTGTGGTACAAGCTGAACTCATGCAACCACACCGGATAATCAGTATTCGGTTGTAATCGAAAAGATTTTTCACTGACGATGTTGAGCCCAAGATTTTCCAATATCGGGTCAACATCGGATAAAAACAGCTGGTGCTTGTGGCTGAATATTTTAAAGCTCAGTTCCGCGCCTGCTTCCGCAGAGCAGCTGGCAAGTTTAAGTGAGAGCTCATTGGTGCGGACGACCCGCTCTATGTGTTCAACATCGTCCGCTGCTGCCTGAGCGCCATAGCTCTCCTTGTAGGATGAAGAGAAGCAGCTGGCGTACCAGTCATAATACTCTGTAGCCTGCTGCTCGCTGTAGCGTGCCAATAATGCTTCCTGAAAATAATCTTCCCATGGCTTGACCAATGCTATGAGCTCGCGCTCGATCTCAGGCAACTGGTAGTTCACCAGATGGATGGCTGGTACCCGCAGTGTGAAGTGGACACGCACCAGTATCGATTCAGACATATTGGTGTTGAAATCAATCTCCTCAGCCTGCAATCTTTGCTTAAGGAAATCCTGTATTCGCAGGCGCACACTCGTGTTGAATATATCCCTTGGCACATAGACCAGGCAGGAGAAAAACTTGCCATAGGAGTCGCGCCGGATAAATAACCTGCTGGTGCGGGTTTCCTGTATCTTGGCAATTTCGATGGCAGTGCTGGCGAGCTGCTTGTGGCTGATCTGAAACAATTCATCACGGGGAAACACGTTGATAACCTGCAACAATTCCTTGATGCTGTGACCATTAGGGGCAAATCCGGAGCGCTCGAGTACGCGCGTTACTTTCTTGCGAACCAGCGGAATTTCCAAAGCCGCTTGGTAATAGACCGCTGAAGAGTACAGCCCGATAAAGCGATGCTCAATCGCAACCTTGCCATTCTTGTCAAACTCTCTCAGCAACACATAATCCTGATACACATGACGATGCACTCTGGAGCGAATGCCAGACTTGGCGAAGCCGCAAATCTTTTTCTTCAGGATCAAATCACCGGTACCGGGATGCAGACTGGAGATGTTCGCCCGCGCTTTCAATGACGTCTTGAAACGAGCGACTCCCAGCATTGAGCCTTGCTGCAATTCCACATAACGCTCCTGCTTGGATCTCTTTATTCGATACTCTTCGTAACCAAGAAAAGTGAAATGGTTATCCACCAACCACGCAATAAATTCCAGAGACTCATCGATTTCCACGGCAGGCAGCGGAATCTGACCAGCTTTCTCCCGGAGCGAGTCCCGAATATCGAGTGCGCGTTTGCACATTGCCGGATAATCAGTCACCGCGGCGGTAACATGCTGCAGGGTTTCCACGATCTCGGCTTCAATTGCCTGGCAACGCGACGCGTCGAAATGCAGACAGTTGATTCGGCATATTGCCTCTGCCTGATAGCCTGCTTGAGTTCCACCAGCAAGATCCTGCAATACTTCAGATTCTGCCGCGGCTCGCGCCTTGCTTTTGGCGGCACCTGGTGACAAACTTTTGGCCGCAGTACGCCGCGCGTAAATTACCGCATTGTTAACCCGTTTGACTGTGACACCTGCGCGATTCAAACCCTGTCTGATGGATTCCACGATAAACGGCATATCATCAAGCAAGAAGTAGATACTTGTGATTGGCTTGCGCTCTTCACCAAGTTTCACGTCCTGTTGAATGAATGCTATTTTCGGCGCACCCCTCTTGCGCTCAGCAATGAACTTCCAGGCCTCGAGGATTTGCCGATACAACTCGGCTTCAGGTATTTGCCGCAGATCAGCCTTGGAAGTGCTGGCAAAAAATTGCCGCGCAAACAATTTGAGAGCCAATGCTTTTTTACCGGAGAATGCGCCGTCGATTTTCCGATTAACAGGGGCCAGCAAGATATTTTCAGTAATGGCTGTGTTGCTCATATTTTGCTCTCAATCACTGTCCGATCAATACAAGCATTCCGGGATATTGATTGGATTCGTGCAGTTTTAATTAACTAAACTGCACACCAACTGGATATTTTCTTCACATATTTGCAATGCAGCAGCAGAGCTACATTACGCTACAATGTCTGCCTAGACATCCACCATAAAACGTTTACAATCCCTGACTTTGCCTTACGCACGCCGCCTACACGAGAATTCTTCATATGAGCCAGCACGGAATAATAACAGAACTCAAAAATTGGTTATCGCATCAAATCATA
The DNA here is from genome assembly GCA_009692305.1 of Gammaproteobacteria bacterium. Lineage (GTDB taxonomy): Bacteria > Pseudomonadota > Gammaproteobacteria > Pseudomonadales > Pseudohongiellaceae > UBA9145. Next base: position 24,157 of record SHZK01000012.1, read on the forward strand.
GGACAAGAACGCTTACTAGACAGATTACTGATTGCACTGCTGGCTGATGGTCATTTACTGGTAGAAGGCGCTCCGGGTCTGGCAAAAACCAAGGCGATTAAAGATCTGTCCCGCGCCATCGAAGGCGATTTCCACCGCATCCAGTTTACCCCCGACCTGTTACCCAGCGACATCACCGGCACCGAAGTATTCCGACCAGAAGATGGTTCGTTTCGCTTTCAGCAGGGTCCGATATTTCACAATCTGGTACTGGCCGATGAAATCAATCGGGCACCTGCGAAAGTGCAATCCGCTTTATTGGAAGCGATGGGTGAACGACAAGTGAGCGTGGGTCGTGAATCTTTCGCGCTGCCGCCCCTGTTTTTGGTGATGGCTACCCAGAACCCGATTGAGCAGGAAGGCACCTATCCTTTGCCGGAAGCACAACTCGACCGTTTCCTGATGCACGTTACGATTGGCTATCCTGCGGTCGAAGCCGAGCGGGAGATTCTGCAACTGGTGCGCAACGAAGCCAGGAACAAGGTGTCAGCTCCACCTACTGAAGTATCACAAGTTAATTTGTTCGCTGCCCGTCAGGAAGTTCTGGCAATGCATATGGCGCCCGCAGTCGAGGAATACATAATTCAATTGATCATGGCTACCCGCCAACCCAAGCTCTACGGTGCCGATGTTGACGGCTGGCTGGAATATGGCGCAAGCCCACGGGGTACTATCTCACTGGATCGTTGCGCCCGCGCTCACGCTTGGTTACAAGGCCGCGATTTCGTCAGTCCGGATGATGTCCAGGAAATCATGTTTGACGTACTGCGCCACCGTATCCTCTTAAGCTTTGAGGCAGAAGCGAGCGGCATTACGCCTGACAAGGTCCTGGAGACAATTCGCGAACGCGTGCCATCAGCCTAGATTGTTAGGGGCGACGCCGCATGTCCACCAAGTTTATCCAAATTGATCCTCTGCACGAGCGCTACCAGAGCAAGGGTGCATTGATTACCCTGCAGCAGTTGCTGGTACAGCGCTATGCAGCCAAAACCCTGGAATATCTTGCCCATACTCGTTCAATTGCTGGCACTTCTGGCTTGCATTTGTCCAAGATGCGCGGCCGCGGTATCGATTTCGAAGAATTTCGCCCCTATCAAGCTGGCGACGATATCCGTTTGATCGACTGGCGCGTCACCGCGCGCCATGGCAAACCCTATACCAAGGTGTTCCGTGAAGAGCGCGAACGCCCGGTAATCATCGCCGTCGATCAGACCCATAACATGTTTTTTGGCAGCAAGACTGCCTTCAAATCCGTAATCGCCGCGCAAGCCGCTGCTGTTTTCTGCTGGCTGGCGATCGACAACGGCGACCGCGTCGGCGGCCTCGTATTTTCAGACCTTGAGTCCAGTCTGGTCCGACCCAAGCGCAGCCGCCGTTCGGCGCTGCACTTGCTAAATCAGGTCTATCTCTATAACCAGCGCCTGCAACATGCGCCAGACCCGGTGACCCAGACTGCCACTGAGCCTGGCTTCGAGCCTGGTCTGGCCCACGCTCTGGGTCAGATTCGGCGTATCACCAAGCCCGGCAGTACACTGTATGTCATCTCCGATTTCTCCACCTTGGACGACAAGGCCTTGCAGTACCTGAATCAACTCTCGCGCCACAACAATGTCGTCTGTTGCTTCATTTATGATGCACTGGAAGAAACCCTGCCGGTACCGGGCATCTACAGCATTACCGACGGTAACCGCAAAGGTGCCATCAATACCCATAGCAACAAGGCGCGCCAACGTTATCGTGAACAATTTCAGGAGCGCATGGAAAAAATTGTGTCAGAGCTCGATCGGCTCCAGATTCGCCTGATCAAGATACGTACCAATCAACTCGTTGTAGAGCAGATCCGCGAATGGATAGCGAAGAACTACTAAGCCAACTAGCCGACATTCACCTGCCGCAGGCGGTTGGACTGTGGCCGCCCGCCCCTGGCTGGTGGATACTCGCCCTCGTGCTGCTGATTCTGGCATTGTTCGTCGCGCGCAGGTATCTGCGCTACTCGCGCTTGCACAAGATCTGCAATCACGCCTTGTCGGAACTGGATCGCTGCTACGCGCAAGTTGCCGTCGCTGCCGATGACGCCGCCGACAGCTCCAGATTGCGCTATATAAATGAGGTGAATAGCGTCCTCAGACGGGTTGCTCTGGTCCATTTCCCGCAGTCAGCCAGTGCCAGCCTGGACGGCGCCGCCTGGGTTGATTTTATAAAGGAAAAGGGTGAATCTTCCGCCATGACGGCAGAGATCGCGGCGGCACTGAGTTTTGGCCGTTTCCAAAAACAGTGCCAGGTCGACGTAGATGCACTGCATGGCTTCGGTCGCCGCTGGGTAAGCAGTTTGTATCTAAGTCCGCCAAAACCGGCCGAACCCCAAGGATTGAGTCACTAATGCTCGAATTCACCTGGCCATATGTATTTCTGATGCTGCCCCTGCCCCTGCTCATCTATAAATTGATGCCAAGGGCACCGCGTCAGGATGCGGCTCTGTATGTGCCATTTTTCAGTGTCCTCAGCCGTCTCCAGTCGGAGAATGAAAACCTGACCAGCGGGCGCCTGCTCAATCTGATTTGTTGCAGCCTGATCTGGCTGCTGCTGGTATTGGCGGCCAGCCGGCCACAGTGGCTTGGCGAGCCAGTGCAACTGCCTTCAACCGGACGTGACCTCATGCTCTCGGTGGATATCTCCGGCAGTATGGAGGCACAGGACATGGTGGTGGGCAATCGTCAGGTATCCCGTATTGAGGTAGTAAAGGCAGTGGTGGGAGATTTCGTCGAGCGCCGCCAGGGCGACCGCCTCGGCCTGATTCTGTTCGCCGCACACGCTTATGTTCAGGCTCCCTTGACCTTTGACCGCGAGACTGTCGGCAAACTGCTGGCTGAAGCAGACATCGGTATCATCGAGGAATCCGCCACCGCCATTGGCGATGCCATTGGCCTTGCTGTGATCCACCTGCGTACCCGGCCAGAAAATAGCCGCGTATTGATTCTGCTCACTGATGGTGTCAACAACGCTGGCGCCGTATCTCCCGAGCAAGCTGGGCAACTGGCGCGCACAGAAAATATCAAGGTTTATACCATCGGCGTCGGCGCTGACCAGGTAGTACAACGCACGTTCTTTGGTGCGCGCGCAATCAATCCGTCAGCAGAACTCGACGAAGCCGTACTCACGCAAATTGCCGAATCCACCGGTGGTCGCTATTTTCGCGCACGTGACGTGAGTGATCTGGTGGGCATTTATGAAGAGCTCGATCGACTGGAAACCATCGAACAGGATCCGCAAACCTATCGACCCACTCGCGTGTTGTTCTACTGGCCACTCGGCGCAGCCATAATTATCAGCTTTATCCTCGCGCTATTTTCCATTCCCTGGATGTCACTGGCGGGCAAGGTGCGCATAGATGATCTCGCTGGCGATGATGACGCTGAATCTGATGTTTCGAATTTGCCTGAGGGTGGTAAAGCCTGATGGAACTCCTGATTCCAGCGAACCTGATTGAGAATTTCCATTTCCTGCGCCCGGTGTGGTTGTTGGGCTTGCTGCCAGCCCTGGTATTTATATTTTCGTTATGGCGCGTGAACTCCGTTGTCACTGCCTGGGACCGCGCCATCGATAAGGCGCTGCTGCCCTACCTGCTGGATCGCAGCAAGAACGCCTCACAACGCACACCTTTATTGTTGCTGCTCGCGGCCTGGCTACTGTCCACCTTCGCCCTGGCTGGACCGGTATGGGAACAATTGCCACAGCCAGTGCAGAAACGGGAAGATGCCCTCGTAATCGTGCTCGATCTGTCCCTGTCGATGTTTGCCGCCGATCATGTCCCCAATCGCCTCGACCTGGCGAAGCGCAAGTTACGCGACATACTCACTCTGCGCGCAGAAGGCCAGACAGCTCTCGTGGTATACGCCGGCGATGCTCACACCGTAACTCCGCTGACTGATGACGTAGTTACCATTGCAGCGCTGGTGCCTTCACTCTCGCCTAACATCATGCCTCTGTTTGGCAGTAACCCGATGAGTGGCATCGATCTTGCCATAGGTTTGCTCAGCGATACCGGCACTACCAATGGCAAGATATTGCTCATGACCGACGGCATCAGTGGTTTCGATCAGGAATTGCTGATCTCGCAGCAGCTAGAGCCCACCAACTTTACTTTGCTGGTCATGGGTATAGGTACTGAAGAAGGGGCACCAATTCGGACTAATGACGGCAGCTTGCTGACCGATGAAAGCGGCGCCATGGTCATTCCGACGCTGAATCGCAATGTTCTGCAATCGCTGGCCAATCGCGTCGGCGGTCGCTATCACGACATTCAATTGGCTGATTCCGATCTGGAGTACTTGTTGACTGAATTCGCCCTGCTTGAAGAACCGGAATTGAGTGACGTCGAAGAAGAGTTTGACATCTGGTATGAGACCGGACCGTGGCTGCTGCTGCTCGCGCTACCACTGGCAGCGATGACATTCCGGCGCGGCTGGTTGTTCGGCTGCAGCCTGGTTCTGGGTGGCGGTTTGCTATTTCCGGCACCACCGGCGCAGGCATTGGAATGGCGGGATCTGTGGCTTACCAAGAATCAGCAAGCCGCAGAAGCCTTTGCCGCAGATGAACATGCTACCGCCGCGGCCCTGTTCCAGCTCCCTGACTGGCAAGGCGCAGCCAGTTACCGTGCGACTGACTACGAGGCGGCAATCGCCGGATTCAGCGCCTTCAACACTCCGGATGGACACTACAATCGCGGCAATTCCCTGGCATTACTCGGCAATTATGCTGAAGCCATCGCTGCCTATGAGCTGACGCTTAGTATGGATCCGAACCATGCTGACGCCATCCACAACAAAGAGATTGTAGAGAAATTGTTAGAGCAAGAAGAGTCCGAGGAAGGCGAAAATCAGGATGGTGACAGCCAGGAACAACAGTCAGAACAAAACTCACAGAATGAATCTGATGAGCAGCAAGAAAGCAGTCAGCAGCAAGATCAGGAAAGCCAGGAAGGCAATGAAGAGCAACAACAGGAGCAGCAACAAAACGAGGCTCCTGAAGAACAGGAAAGTTCTGAATCCAATAGCGAACAGAATACTCCCAGCGATACCAGCAACGAGGAATTCGAGGAACAACAGGCACTGGAACAGTGGCTGCGACGCATCGAGGATGATCCCGGCGAACTGTTGCGGCGCAAATTTCGTTTCCAGTATCGCCAGCGACAGTTAAATGGCACCGCTAACAGCATTCAGAATGGAGGGCAGATCTGGTGAGCACCCGGCTGTGCAACGTCCTCTCACGCTGGTTTCTCTGCGTACTGCTGTGCGGCAGTAGCGCTGCTGTCGCGCAGCAAGTGGAGCTGACAGTAGACCGCAACGAAGTCGCCCGCGGTGAAACCTTGACACTGACAATTCGGGTATACGACCAACGCCAGGGCATGCAATTAGACCTGACGCCGCTCACTACCGCGTTTGATGTACTCGGCACTCGCACTTCCAGCCAGATTCGCAGCATCAATGGCGCCGTAGAATCCTGGACTGATTACATCATCACCTTGTTCCCGCTTGAGGAAGGTGAACTCACCATTCCTGCCCTGACTATCAGTAACCAGACCACTGCTCCAATCGCAATTACTGTAGTCAATGAAGGTCCCCGCTCCAACCAGTCCAATGATGAACTCTATCTGGAGATTGAAACCAACAAAGACTCGCTCTATGTGCAGGAACAACTCCTGTTCACGGTGCGTCTCTATTACACGATTAACGGCATCCGTAATCCGCAATTCACCGAGTTGGAAATGGAGAACTCGGTGATCCAGCTGATTGGTTCGCCAAATCAGTACGAGAAACTGCTCGATGGCGTACGTTTTGGCGTGTATGAAAAACGCTACGTTATTTTTCCCCAGCGCAGCGGCCCGCTGGAAATACCAGACATCCTGTTTCGCGGCGAAGTGACTGATGGTTCCAGCAACTTCGTATTCCGCAATCTCAACACACGCCGGGTAACTGCGTTTATCGAGGGCATTACCATCGATGTGATGGAGCGTCCAGCCAGCGTGCAGGCAGATGGATTCTGGTTACCAGTAACCAACCTCACTCTCGAAGAGCAGTGGAACCCACCCCTCGCGGAATTAAAGGTGGGTGATACGATATCCCGCACTGTATCCATGGTGGCAGACGGACTCGATGGCGCTGTGTTGCCACCCTTCAGTGACATGACCCTGGCCGGCGCCAATGTATACCCCGATCCACCAAATATCGAACGCACTTTCGTCGATGGCAATATTGTCGGCACACGCACCGAGACCGTGTCCATCGTAGCCACCGAAAGCGGCTTTATTGAAATACCACAGATCTCCGTTCCCTGGTGGAACGTGAATACAGATGCCGCCGAAGTGGCTGTCGTACCTGCCACGCGCATTACCGTGGCAGCGATCGCTGGCGCTGCACCTGCTGAACAGGCCATTGCCAGCAGTGGCGACCTGGAAACATTGTTAGCCGCAGTTCCAGTGGTCGATCAGGCGATGATCGATGCCCAGAACGCCGCCGAAGTTATCGCAGTGGATTCTTTCTGGCTCAATCTCGCCATAGGGCTTTCATTCCTGATCGTGGCAATCAGCGTTTACCGGTTGGTGCTGGTGCAAAATCGCAAGGCAATCAATAACTACATTCGCCGTCAGCGCACTCGCATTGCGGCTTACTATAGCCCCGAAAATAACGAGCGCGTGGCGTTCCGGCAATTAAGCGCTGCCTGTCGCGGCAGCGACATCAATCAGGTACGCCTCACATTGATTCAATGGTGCGAACACTTCATCACCATGCGCGCTGTACGCAGCATGGAAGATATTCTGCAGCAAACTGAAGCCAAAGAATTACACGAACCAGCACGCACAATTCAGTCAGCCTTGTATAACCCGGATCCAAATGCAGTCAACGCATTCAACGGTCTCGAACTCATCACGCTGATTGGATTCCTCCGCAGCAACCGTCTGCAGAAGCACAAGCAGCAGCTCCAGCAACAACTTTACGCCCTGCCTCCACTGTATAAAACCTGAAATCCCCTCAGCAAATAGCCCCATGAACAATTCTCGCCTCGTGTATTCGACGACTGGCACTAACACTTGCCCTCACTGTCGCAAGCCACGCAAGAATTGTACTTGTCAGGGCCAGACAAAATCGGGCGCGCCACAAGATGGAGTCGTGCGGATCAGTCACGAGACGAAGGGACGCAAAGGCAAAGGCGTAACACTCGTTAGCGGCGTTGCCCTGTCCGAACCGGATCTGAAGTTGCTCGCGAAAGAACTGAAAACCCTGTGCGGGTCAGGCGGCAGCATCAAAGATGGGGTTATTGAATTGCAGGGAGACCATCGCACCCAGGTGCAAACATACCTCGAACAGCGCTTGCAGCAAAAAATCAAACTGACGGGCGGTTGACTCTGCTTCAAGCCCGATTATTTTTTGCGCAGATGAGTAAGCGGCATCAACTTGAAACGCAGCTGGAGGTAAATCGCTTTTATCAGCTTCAGTTGCTGCCGCGTCGCGTCCGCACTCCATACCCTGCCCTGATAGTTCAACTCCAGATAAAGCCTGGTAAGTTCATGCATTAATTCACCGAGTTCCGGCCGTGCCGCGCTGACCCGTGCGCAATAATCCAGCGGCCCCTCACCTTGGTGCCGACACAGAGCGATGCGCTCCAGCTCAACACTCACGCGCCGGTAGAGTGTGTTAACCGGCGCACGTCTGGAGCCGGGCGCGAAACGAAGCACTGTAAGTGCGATGCCAAGCACGACGATGCCGGCCAGCGTAAACAGCAGGAGTAACACCTTGCGCCCTGTCACCTCGCCAAACAGGCGCTGGAATAATTCGAATTGCACATCCTCGTCGTAATTCACCACGCGTCGGTTCCATTCATATTCAATCGCATCCAAGCGCAGACGCAGGGTATTTATCCAACTGAACTTGCCGCGTGTAACCCGTGACAACAATGACTCCTGCAGGAATGACGGATTATCTCGCAGCGCCTCTTCCACACCGAGTTCAATCCGCTCTGGAGACACCACTCCGGTTGGATCAAACCGCACCCAGCCCTCACCTTCCAGCCACACTTCATTCCAGGCATGGGCGTTGTATTGATACACCATCAGGTAGTCTTCGAAACGATTGTATTCCGCTCCCTGATAGCCGATGACGACACGTGCCGGAATGCCCGCGGCTCGCATCAAGAAAGCAAAACTGCTGGCGTAGTGCTCACAGAATCCGGATTGCGTATTGAACAGAAAATTATCGACACGATCAGCCCCGAGCAGCGGTAGATTGAGTGTGTAAAAAAACGGATTCTGTTGAAAATGCGCGAGCACGGCATATACATAATCGAGGTCACTGCTAACCGAAGCGCGCAACGCACCGGCAAATTCTAGGCTGAGATCATTGCCGTCTGCAGGCAAATCAAGACTGCGATTGCGCGCACTATCGAGCAGAATCACATCGGTCTGGTGGTCGCTAAAGGAGCGCAGGTCATAACTCAGGCGCTGGGTGATAAGGCCATTGTTGAACAACTCGAAATTGCGACTCTGAAACAGATTCCTGGACACAGGCTCGGCGAGGTGCAAACCAAAGATCCAGGGTTGCTGGGTGGGCTCCAGAATAATGTTGTAATGGATTGGCGTGCCCTCGGTGCGCACCCGGTCTTCCCAGGTCCACTGGAAGTTTGCCAACTGTGAAGCCATGGAATACGAGGAAGAACCACGCGTGCGCCGCCAGGTCTCGCCATCAAAGTCATCCAGCACCAGCCCACGCCAGTAGAGATTTTCATGCAATGGCGGCACTGCATTCTCGAATTTAACCCTGAACGCCAGACTGCCGGAACGACCCAACTGACTGATATCTCCCGGGGACATTTCGTCAGTAACACCGGTTGAGCTCGTTGCCGCCTGCATGGGTACAGCCCATAAAGGTGCAATGCGCGGAAACACCATGAACAGCACCAAGGTCAGGGGCAAAGCCTGCATGGATATTTTTAAGGCTAACCTGGCGGTACCGGAGACGTCTGGCAGCAGAGTCGAGCGATTCAGCGCTACCATTGACCCCGTAACGACGACAATGCTGGCAGCGATATAGAGCGTGGAGACAACACTTTGTGAATAGAGAAATGCGACCATTAACATCACGAAACACAGGGAGATGACGACGTAGATGTCGCGCTTGTAGCGCATCTCGATGAGTTTGAACACGAATCCCAACGCCAACAAACTCGCCGCTGAATCAAGGCCACCCCCCCCAACGCGCGTATCTGGGATGCAGACACGAACAGCGTGAAGACGACGATGACGACTCGCAGTTGCCGTCCCGGATAATTTAATTTGCCCGCATGGATCAGGATACGCCAGATGATGCATGTTAATGCAATGACGCTGACCCAAATTGGCATGCGCAGTGTTTGCGGCAGCAGCACCAGCACTACTGACGCGAGTACCCAGCGTAAGGCTGCGCGTGGAATCTGGTAGGTTATATCCACTTAGACGACCTCGCCCTGACCAAACAATGCCAGCGCCTTTAACATGCGATTACGATGTTCCAAGCCAGTAGCGGGACTGATTTCCACACCGGGTATTTTCAGCCCAAACGGATTGTTGCCGCGCGCCAGTTTCAGTACGCAATAGCACAAGCGCGACAGGCGTTCCTCGGTATTGAAACCGTAAAACATATCCCAGTCGAGCCAGAGCTTGCTATCAACGTAATCGACGAATTGTTTGACTTGCATGCCTTGACCGCGCGCCACGTTTTTCCAGGCTACCTGGCGTAGGGAATCACCTGGTATGTATTCACGCAAGCCATAATAATCTTCAGTTCCCGCTTTGCTTATCGCCGAATCATTGCTGCCGGAAGCACCCCGGGTAAATTGATCTAGCGCATGGGGAACTGGTTTCGGATAGACGATACAATGCATATCCAGATCAATAATTGCTCATGCTCGAGTCAGACCTAACGGATAGTACGTGGTTACACGCAGACGCGGCGCCTGTATGCGTCCACGTTTACCAGCAAGCGCAAACACGTCAACCTGATCCTGATAATGCGCCATGAGATCAACATGGCTCGCTGTTCGATCTGGAAAATTCAGCAACAAGGCTTCATGCGTGTTATTGGCAGCGCGCGACAGCAATACCTTGAAACATGCCTCTTCCCCGCAGATAACCGCAGGTGCCGGCATCCCGGACAGGGTGAGCTGACTCAGATTATTGAAACAGTAGAGAATAGCGAGAATAAACATACTGACCATCAGGAATGCCAGTCCGAACGCCAGGCTCGCAGCATAGTTAATGGCGGCGATGAAGATCAGGCCAAGGCTGAGCAGATAAAGCAGGCCATTGCGACTGGGAATGATATAGATGTTGCGCAAGCCAAGCGTGATGCGTGCACAGGGGGGATTCCGCCGGGCGATCCAGCGCTCCTTGCTGACATTGAGTTTTTGTTTGAAGGCAGTCAGCATTGGCCAATCCAGGAATTGCCAGACCAGAAATGGCCAGACCGCTAAACAATAGCGGAGCACAGGTAGCCGCCCTGATTTAAAAGCGGCAACTCTATTCAATAACATCTACTTCATTCAGCAGTCGTTGCATCAGAGAAGCGCCGGTATGGCCGTCATCGTCGGTAACTGCACGCAGTCTATGTTCCACCACCGAAGGCAGAATGGTCTGCACGTCTTCAGGCACAACATGGTTGCGACCACACATCAGCGCTCAGGTCTTGGCGGCGCGCATGACACATAGAGCACCCCGTGGCGACAGGCCAAAGTGAAATTCTGCCTTGCCGCGCGTAAATGCGATCAGTCGCTGCACATAATCAAGCAAGGCATCGCTCGCAATAACTTCAGCCGACTTGCGCCGGAAATTGTTGACCGCCTCAGTTGAAAGGCACTGGGTAACATCTTCAACCCGGTCCCGCTCGGTGCTCATCATAAACAATTGGCGCTCGGCCTGCTGATCCGGATATCCCAACTGCAGTCGCATCAGGAATCGATCCAGTTGTGATTCCGGCAAGGGATAAGTTCCAGCCAAGGTGGACGGGTTCTGAGTGGCGATAACAAAGAATGGCTCAGGCAATCTGCGTGTCTCGCCTTCGACTGTAACCCGTCGTTCTTCCATGGCTTCCAGCAGTACACTCTGGGTCTTGGGCGTGGTGCGATTGATTTCGTCGGCCAGCACCAATTAGCTGAAGATCGGGCCAGGATGGAACGAAAATTTATTGCTGGCCTGGTCGAAGATGGAGATGCCGAGAATATCTGCCGGCAGCAAATCGCTGGTGAACTGGATGCGATTGAAACGCAGACCAAGGGCCTTTGCCAGCGCATAGGAAAGCGTGGTCTTGCCCATTCCCGGCAGATCTTCAATCAGCAGATGCCCACCGGCAAACAAGCAGCATAGAGCCAGTCGAATCTGATGATCCTTGCCCAGCAGGGCCTTGCTGACTTCAGTGACTGCCAGTTCCACCTGCTGTGAGTACGCGGTATCGACAACCTGTGCCCGCTGCGCCGCTTTCTTGTTCAGGTTCAGTGAGTACATGCCTTACGCCTCCACGCTTTCAACAAGACTCAGGCATCAACATGGAACTCTGTTGCGAGACTCTGTCCATTCGAATGGCCGTGTTTCTTTTTTGCCATTTTGGCGGAGTCGCTGCGAGTGTTTTCCAGTCGCTTTAAATACACCTCGTCTACGTCACCGGTAATGTATTTGCCATCGAATACTGAACACTCATAACGCGTGATATTAGGATTGCCTTCACGCGCGGAAGCAATCAAGTCATCCAGATCCTGGAAGATCAACCAGTCAGCACCAATCAACTCCTCGATCTCTTTTTCCGTTCGACCGGAGGCTATAAGTTCTGACGCCGCTGGCATATCGATGCCATAGACATTAGGGTAGCGGATTGGTGGTGCCGCGGAAGCGAAATACACCTTCGCGGCGCCCGCCTCCCGCGCCATCTGGATGATTTGGCGACAAGTCGTCCCACGTACAATGGAATCATCCACCAGCAACACCTTCTTGCCACTGAATTCCAGATCGATGGCGTTCAATTTCTGGCGCACGGATTTGCGGCGCTGATTCTGCCCCGGCATGATGAAGGTGCGACCGATATAACGATTCTTGACGAAGCCTTCGCGGTATTTGAGACCAAGCCTGTTGGCCAGCTCCAGTGCGGAGGTGCGACTCGTATCCGGAATCGGGATCACAACGTCGATATCATGGTCTGGTCGCAGCCGCTTCACCTTGTCCGCGAGCTTCTCGCCCATGCGCAGCCGCGCCTTGTATACGGAGATACTGTCCATCAGGGAATCGGGTCGCGCGAAATACACATGTTCAAAAATACAGGGTGTGTGTTCACCCGGTTCGATGCAGATGTGGGTATGCAGATTGCCGTTCACGTCTATATACACTGCCTCCCCGGGAGCGACGTCACGTTCGATGTCAAAACCCTGGGAATCCAGCGCCACAGATTCTGAGGCAATCATGTAATCCTTGCCCGTGGCGGTCTTGCGACTGCCAAACACGAGCGGGCGAATGCCGTTGCGATCCCGAAAACCGACAATGCCATAACCGGCCAGCATGACGATGGCGGCATAGGCTCCGCGACAGCGCTGGTGCACGCCAGTGATGGCCGCGAACACATCTTCCGGACTCGGTTGCATCTTGTCGCGCCGCTGCAACTCATGAGCAAATATATTCAACAGCACCTCGGAGTCCGAGTCGGTATTCATGTGCCGCAGATCTTCCTTGAACAGTTCCCTGCTCAGCTCGGCGGTATTGGTGAGGTTGCCGTTGTGGGCGAGACTGAGTCCGTAAGGTGAATTCACATAGAAGGGTTGCGCCAGCGCCGGGCTGGTGCCGCCGGCGGTTGGATAGCGCACGTGCCCGATACCCATTTGCCCGGTGAGCCGGCTCATGTGCCGGGTATGAAACACGTCTTTCACCAGACCATTGTCTTTGCGCAGATTGAGTTTGCCGTGATCACTGGTCATGATGCCGGCGGCATCCTGGCCGCGATGTTGTAGAACTGTCAGTGTGTCATACAGGCACACACCAACATCGTTACTCGTTACAACACCTACCAATCCGCACATAGTTTACTCCGTAAATTCATTTCTGCTTACTGTACCGGGACCACATCCGGTGGCCCTAACTCGGTCGGCAACTGGTCCTCTATCTGATCCTGTATCTGATCCTGTATCTGGTCCTGCAGCGAAGCGGGCAACTGCGAGGGCAACACCACGCCAAAATCTCCGATCAGAATTCGCGATTCCTCAATGGCAGCCAAACCATAAGGAATCAGCCGCGACTGCTGCCATTGTTCTGTCTCTGCTACAAACATGCCAGTGATAAACAGGATTACCAGCACGATAATCGAGCCGCGCGCGAAGCCGAACACTCCTCCCAGTAAGCGGTCTGCAAACTTGAGTCCAGTTACTGTTATCAATTTTGACATGAAGTGATTCATCAAGGTACCGAGCATCATCACCACTACAAACAGGATGGCAAACGCGGTTACGTAGCGAATGCTGCTGCTATCGATCAGATTCACCAACAATTCAGCCAGATGTTCACTGTAAACTCTTGCCACCAGGATTGCCGCGATCCAGGTCAATAAGGACAAAACTTCCTTGATCAGCCCACGCCATAGCCCGAATAAACAGGATATGCCGATAACAATCATAATGGCCGTATCGGTCTCGTTCATAAGCTGACTGCATTATTCCTGTAATGGATCAACTTCATAGCGTACCACCAGCCCGGACAACTGGAACTCGTCCTGTAATTGCTTCTGATAACCAGTTACTAATTCCCGCTCCAACCAGGGTCCGACAAATACGCCGGTCATTTGTCCGCCACTGCCTGGCATTGGACGCGTGTAAGCGCGGTAACCGGAGGCCAGTAATCGCTGCATCAGACTGCTGGCATTGCTGGCGTCGGCGAAGGAACCGAGGCGTACGCTCCAGCCCTGGGGCAGTCCATTCTGATCCAGGGTTGGCGGCTCACCACTGACTACAGGTTCTGGCGTGGTCACAGCTGCTGCAATTGTTTCGGTGGTTGCCGCGGTGACATCAGTAGTAGCGCCAATAACAGCGTCAGTGGCAGGTGGTTCCGGCGTTATTAGCACAGGCTCAGCTGTGCTTTCGGGAGCAACCGTCGGTAGCGGGTCGGCAATAGCCAGTACCGGCCGCACGGGTTCCGGGTCTGGTAAAAGTGTTATTACTGGTGGTTCTGGAATACGGCTGGAAAGCGGTGTCTCGTAACTGCCTTCTCCATCAAAAATTATCGGCAGAAAAATCAATGCCAGTGCCAGCAACACGACGGTACCAACTATTCTCTGCTTGGTTCCCTGATTCAAAGCGTTGGAGCCTCTATAGCAATGATGTCGGCATGACTCATTTCCCTGACCGCCGCCACGGTATGAAATGAACCGGTTACCAGTACCAGATCCTGAGCAGTGGCCTGCGCACAGGCTGTTAAATAAGCTTGCTGCACCGAATCGAAGCCCTCTATATGCAGTTGTAAGCCGGTCGCAGTGATGCGTTTTACGGCTGTGTCCGCGGACAGGCAGCGGGACACTTCGACTTGCGCAATATACCAGATGTCCACAAAGGTTTCTAAGGCTGTAACCATGCCTTCTACATCTTTATCTGCCAGCACTGCGACTACTGCAATAACGCGCTGCAAACCAGGGTTTCTGCCGCGCAATCGCTGCAAATTTTCCGCTAACATGGCGGCTCCTGCGGGATTGTGCGCGACATCCAACAGCACCCTGCGACCGCTGGCGAGATCGGTGCGCAATTCACAACGCCCGGCCAGAGCCAAGCGCCCGATGGTGTCCGCCAGTCCGGTCCGTGATAGCTGCACTGGCAGCAGGTGCAATGCCTGAATTGCCGCGGCGACATTCGACAGGGCCAACACCGGTCGCGGTAAATTCTCCCATCGGATCGAAGCGCCGCTGTGACTGGCGCCAAACCAGTCCCAGATATCCGCAGCTGCATGTTCGCTATAACCAAAATCCACACCCAACTGCAGCAGCGGCGCAGCCAATTCATGTGCGCGCGCAACGATGCTGAGGGGAGGATTCGGCGCGGCGTATAGTGCTGGCCGACCGGCGCGCAATATGCCGGCTTTTTCGGCGCCGATACTCTCCACGTTGTCACCCAGCCAATCCTGATGATCAAGGCTGATGCTGGCAATGATAGCCACATCGGCATCAATCAGGTTCACCGCATCCAGTCTGCCACCAAGACCAACCTCGAGGATTGCCACTTGCACGTTGGCGTTTTGAAAAAGCCACAGCGCTGCCAGGGTCGCGAATTCGAAATAACTTAGTGAGACCCCCGCGCGCTGACTGTCCACTACAGCCAGCGCCGCACATATTTCAGCATCGGACACGTTAGCTGCGCCGATCCGAATACGTTCGTTAAAGACATGAATATGGGGCGAGGTGTAACTGGCGGTGCGATAACCTGACTGTTCCAGCAACGCTTCCAGAGTGGCAACACAGGAACCCTTGCCGTTGGTGCCGGCGACGGTAATCACCAGCGGTCCGGGTCGGCTTATTAACATGTGCGCCGCCACCGCGCGCACCCGCTCCAGTCCCAGTTCAATCTCGCGGGGATGGATGCGTTCTATGTAATCGAGCCAATCTGCTAGATTGCGGGCGCTCAAGAGCCAGTTCGTTGAAAGTGCATGAGTTTGTCTAATAAGGAGGCGATCTTGCCACGCAGGTCACGCCGGTGCACGATCATGTCGATAGCACCATGCTCCAGCAGAAACTCGCTACGCTGGAAGCCCTCGGGCAGTTTCACGCGCACCGTCTGGCGAATTACATCAGGGCCGGTAAAACCCACCAGTGCATTCGGTTCGGCGATATTTACATCACCCAACATGGCCAGACTGGCAGAGACGCCACCATACACGGGATCCACCAGCACCGAGATGTAGGGCAGCCGGTTTTCCTTGAGGCGTTCCAGCGCCGCCGAGGTCTTGGCCATCTGCATCAATGATATCAACGCCTCTTGCATGCGGGCGCCGCCGCTGGTGGAGAAACAAACCAGAGGCAGCCGCTCGCGCAGGCAGGTGTTGACGGCTTGCGTGAACTTTTCACCCACCACCGCACCCATGGAGCCGCCAATAAAACCGAATTCAAACGCGGCCACTACCACGACCGTGCCGTTGACGCGCCCTCTGACCACAATTAATGCATCTTTCTCACCGGTGCTTTTCTGGGCGGCACTGAGTCGATCCTTGTATTTCTTCAGATCCTTGAACTTGAGCAGATCCACCGGCTCCAGACTGGCGAACAATTCCTGCTGCTCACCAGCATCGAGAAACAGTTCGATCCGGCGTCGTGCCGTGATGCGCAGATGATGATCGCACTTCGGACAAACCTCGTGGTTATCACTGAGTGACTTCTCGTATAGCACCGCTTCGCAGCGCGGGCACTTCTTCCAGACACCTTCCGGGACGGTGGCTTTCTTGTTCGTCTTGGCTTTACCAGCTGTCGTCGCAGATGAGATCGAGGGTAAAATCTTGTCAATCCAGCTCATTTTATACCAATTAAAATCAATAAGTTAAAACTGTTTATTAAGGTTATTAAGTGCGCTTTAAACGATCCAGTGCCGCACGCGCCGAGCGAATCACAGCTACTGTTGTCTCCAGCTGTTGCTCGCTTTTTGCACTGTTGCCACCGAGTAGCTTGATGGCACTAACGAGGGCGCTACCAATAATCACGCCATCAGCCAGGGCTGCCATGGCGGCTGCGCTTTCCGCGTCTTTTATACCAAAGCCAATCACGATGGGTAAATCGGTAAGTTCCCGTAAATACTCAATATTTTTCCTTACTGACGCATGATCTGTAAGGACCGCACCAGTGACTCCCTTGAGGGATACATAGTACAGGTAACCGGATGCTTGGGCAGCAATGGTCTTGGCGCGCGCAGCCCGCGTGGTGGGCGCGATCAGATAGATCGTATCTATGTCGCGGCGCCGTAACAGCGTGGTCAAATCCCCTGCTTCGGTAGCAGGCATATCCACCACCAGCACACCGTCCACTTCTACCTCCGCAGCGGCGCGCGCGAATGTCTCATATCCCAAAATCTCGATCGGGTTGAGATAACCCATCAGCACCACCGGAGTGAGCCGGTCTTGCTGGCGAAACTGCGCCACTGTGTCCAGCGCCAGGCGCAGGGTAGTACCGCCCGCCAGCGCACGTTCCGCAGCTTCCTGAATTACCGGGCCATCAGACGAGGGATCACTGAAGGGAATTCCCAGTTCGATAATGTCGGCACCATTCGCTACCAGTTTGTGCATCAGGCGCAGAGTGCATGCCAAATCGGGATCTCCGGCCACCAGATAGGGAATCAGGAGTTTACGGTCTTGCGCGGCCGCCGCGGCGGTGACTTGCTTCAATCTGCTCATGATTGCAATGATATCCCTTCGATACGGGCGACAGTTTCGATGTCCTTGTCACCGCGACCAGATAAATTGACGATAATGGCCCCATCTGCAGGCATGCGCGCAGCCAATTGGGTGGCATAAGCCACAGCGTGACTCGGTTCCAGCGCCGGGATAATGCCTTCCAATCGGGTCAGTTGATGAAACGCCTTGAGTGCTTCCGTGTCAGTTGCGGTAACATAGTTAACGCGCTTGATGTCTTTCAACCAGGCGTGCTCGGGACCAACCCCAGGATAATCCAGCCCCGCTGACACAGAATGTGTATCGAGAATCTGACCGGCCGCGTCGGTCATGAGATAAGTACGATTGCCATGCAAAATACCAGGTCGGCCGGCACTCAGCGGCGCCGCGTGGGCACCGGTTTCCAGACCACGACCACCTGCCTCAACTCCGTACATTGCCACGTCAGTATCGCGCAGGAATGGATGAAACAAGCCAATGGCATTGGAACCGCCACCGACACAGGCAACGAGGGCGTCGGGCAGACGCCCAATTTGCTCTAACGATTGTTCCTTGGCTTCACGCCCGATAATACATTGAAAGTCGCGCACCAGTTGCGGATAAGGATGCGGGCCAGCGACAGTGCCGATAATGTAATAGGTGTTGTCTACATTCGTAGCCCAGTCGCGCAGAGCCTCATTCAGCGCATCTTTTAATGTGCGCGACCCGGATTTTACCGATACCACATTGGCACCAAGCAATTTCATGCGATATACATTCGGAGCCTGCCGCACGATGTCATCCGCACCCATATAGACATGGCATTCCAGACCCAGTCGAGCGGCAACTGTAGCCGTAGCGACACCGTGTTGACCGGCGCCGGTTTCGGCAATGATCCGGGTCTTGCCCATGTGCCTTGCCAGCAAGGCCTGGCCAATCGTGTTATTTATTTTATGCGCACCGGTGTGATTCAGATCTTCCCGTTTCAGGTAGATGCGCGCTCCTCCGCATTGATCGGTCAATCGCTGCGCTAGATACAGAGGTGAAGGTCGCCCCACGTAGTGCTTCAGGTCAGCGTCGTATTCGGCCCAGAAAGCCGGATCCTTTGACAGACGCGCGTACACCTCTGCCAGTTCTTCTACGGCAGCGATCAGGGTTTCGCCAACAAAAATGCCACCGTAGGGACCAAAATGCCCCGCTGCATCCGGACCAGCAAACTGAGATGCATCCTGCTTATAATTCGACACTGCGCACTCCTCTAACAAATGATTGCAACTTATCCATATCCTTAATACCAGGCGCCGCTTCTACCCCACTGCTTACATCCACGCCGAAAGGACGCACGGACGCGATCGCCTTACCAACGTTTTCTGGTTGCAGACCACCAGCCAACACTACCTGGCGCTTGCTTTGAGCCACAATGGTTGCTGCCTGTGTCCAGTCAAATGTCCTGCCTGTGCCACCTGGCACGTTCACCTCATAACTGTCCAATAGAATGTGTTTTGCAGATTCGTAGTTCTGAATTCCTTCCAGCACAGCTGCAGATGACTGCACCCGAAATGCCTTCATGTATGGCAATCCGAAGGATTGGCAGAATGAGGCAGATTCCTCGCCATGGAATTGAAGGTGATCAATGCGCTTCGCACTTAACGCCGCCAATACCTGTGCGCGGTCTGGATTTACAAACAGCGCGAATACTTGCAGCTTGTCACTCACCCGCGCCAGTATGCGCTCGGCTTGCGCGGGGGAGACAGCACGTGCACTGCGAGCGTAGAACACCAGTCCAATCGCATCGACACCCAGCGCCTCAGCGGCGAGTGCATCTTCTGCGCGGGTGATGCCGCAAATTTTGATCCAGATTGGTGACAAGGTGGGCCGAACGCTCTTGAAAGCGGGCTATTCTAGCAAATACATTGACTACAGCCTATCCAATCAAGCTTGCTCGTGGCAACCGCCGCCTCAAGGGTTCTCTGAGTCGAGAAAACTTGGTAGCGTGCAACGCCACGGCAATTGAAATTTATCCGGGTAGCCGACGGCGACCAGATACAGGCCATCAGGCGGGGCGGTTACCCCCGCTTCGGTGCGGTCACGCCGGGCCAGTAATTCGGCTAGCCACTGTCCGCTACGCTGTCCCTGCCCCACCTCGAGCAAAGCACCAACAATGTTCCTTACCATGTGCTGCAGAAATGCATTTGCCTGGATATCCAGAATCACAAACGCACCCTGCCGATGCACGGTCGCCCGCATCACATTACGCATCGCCGTTTTCGACTGGCAGCCTGCCGCTCGAAAACTGCTGAAGTCCTGTTCCCCAAGCAAAGCCTGGGCGGCCGTGTGCATAGCAGCAACATCCAGTTCCTGCGCTATGTGGGTGACACGCTTGTAGAGAATGGCTGGCGCTATCTTGCGCTGCAGAATGACATAGAAATAGCGACGATATGTCGCCGAGAAGCGGGCGTGAAAATCGAATGGGACACGGGATGCCGAGAGCACGCGCACAGACTTAATCAGCAGGCTATTACTACCAACTACCCACGCCTTCTCAGGGCGATCGACCTTGGCATCAAAATGTATTACTTGGCAGGTTGCGTGCACTCCGGCATCAGTTCGGCCGGCGCATATTACTGTGACCGGATGATCCGCTATCTTGCTTAATGCCGTCTCCACTTCAAATTGAATTGTGGCTAGCATTGGCGACAACTGTTTTTGCCAACCCGAGAAGGCGGCGCCATCGTATTCTATACTGAGCGCTATGCGCTCAGTATTTTCGCGGGGATTATCAGCTGTAGACACGGGGGCAATGCGCGTTAACGCAGTTAGTCATTTTTGATCGACGCAAGCAAGTCTTTGGCTTCTTTGGCCTGATCTGGCGTACCTTCCTCTAAAACTTCCGCAAGTATCTCTCTGGCTCCTTCGGCATCGCCCATCTTGCGATAGGCATAGGCCAACTCAAGCTTCGTCGCTACTTCGTCGGAATTTGACAACTCGGTTACATTCCCTACTGATTCAATCTCTACTGCGTCACCGTCTGACAAGAAATCCAGATCATCCAGCTCATCGTCAAGATCACCTGAGAGGAAGTCCTTTAGTTGATCTTCATCGTCCCCATCAGTGCGGGTTTGTTGAGGAATATAATCGTCACGTTCCAATACATTCAGATCGGCGTCATCCAGCTTGGCGCGATTCCGCCGCAGTAACAGTACTACCAGCAGCAGTATCACCAGCACCAAGCCAAATCCGACGAATAGCAAATTGCCAGAAATAATTCGCATGACGTCGCCGAGCAAGCTGGTACGTTCTGCTGTTTGAGCGGCAAGTATGGACTGCTGCTCGGCGGCTTGTGCCAGAGAATCCTGCAGCTGGGCCAATTGCAAATCTTGTAGACGAATGATTTCCTGCGCGGCAGCAATTTGCTGTTCCAGCTCATCCATCCGTGCATCGAGTTCTTCCCGTTCGATGCGTGCGCGATCGGCTTCTTCCTGCTGTGTGGCCAGCTGGTTTTCCAATTGTGCTATTCGCTGATCGAGTTCGGTATTTTCTGCCGCTTCCAGCTGGCCTGCTCCGCCGCTCGCGTCAATCGCAGTATCGTCGGCAGAGACCACACTTAACTGGCCTTGGGGTGCTGCATCCTGAGCTGGGGCTTGGGGCGCCGGCGCGGCCAATGGCTGCACATCCGCGCTGGAAAATTCCTGATTCTGGCGATTTATCTCGCTCGCGGCTTCACGGGCATCCAGACTCTGGATTTCTGCCAGATCAGGCACACGCAGCACCTGACCTGAGCGCATGCGATTAATATTGCCGTCAGTGAAAGCGTCAGGATTGAGACGTTGAATAGCCAGCATCGTTTGCTGCATTGATACGGAGTCATCCGGTCGCACTTGCAAGGCGATATCAGACAAGGTGTCTTCATCCGAGGTCTCAATGGTTTCTGCTGCTGCGGCTGCATCCGGTGCGGGAATTACATCGGCAGGCTCTGGTACTGGCGCTGGTTCTGGTTCGGCTTGAGCGGCGGGAGGAGCAATATCAACGTTTGTCGCTGGAGCTGGCGCAACTGCTACCGGTGCCGCGGGTTCGGGTACAACCACCGGTTCGGCATGAATTTCAGCCGCTGCTGGTGCGGTCGGGGCGCTCGCTGCTGGTGCCGGCGCAGGCGCAGTTACCGGCGCTGTCACCTGTGGCGCCGGAGTAACCGGAGCGCTGACTTGCGGCTGTGCTGCTACACCTGGCGACTGCAGTACCGGGCTGATTGGCTGCCTAATACTTGGTATTCGTTGCTGGCTATCAAATACTGGCAAATCCAGCAATACAGTGTGTTCGCTTAGCAAGCGTTCATTGGGCCAGCGGGTGTCGAGGATAAAACTCAGATACGGCTCACGCACGATCTGGCTTGAAGTCAGAGTGACAAAATTGCCATTGGGCGAGACCGCTATGCTAAAACTGACATCGGATAGAAACCCGATGCGCTCGATATTGAAGCGCTGAAAATCGTCCACCGAGGCCATCTGGATGGAGATATCCTGCAGTCGCGTGTCTCCCAATTGCAGGATTTCGATGCGGACTCGCAGTGGCTGGTTTAGTGCCGATTCAACCGTGACTGTGCCCAGTCCCAGGGCAAATACCTGAGATGCCAGGCTGCTCAGCAGCATGGCCAGGATGACAACAGATTTACGTAGCATAGTCCCTTTTCTCTTGACCCCCGGGGCAGAACTGTCAAGTTTTGCCCCGGTATTTCTCCAGTGGATGGCTTTGCCGGTTAGTGAACACTACGCATTTTGCTCAGCTTCAACACTGAATTTTATTAAGACTGTTCCTTCACTAGAGCGTGCAAGTATTCATTATAAGTAGCTTTTTATCAACTCTTCGGCAATCTGGATCGAGTTAAGAGCTGCCCCCTTGCGGACATTATCCGAAACCACCCAAAGACTTATGCCGTTAGCTATCGAAATATCTTGCCGAATTCGACCTACAAAAACTGCGTCCTGACCCGCAGAATCGGTCACTGGAGTGGGGTACCCGCCATTTTCACGTTTGTCTATCAGGGTTACCCCCGCTGCACGCGACAGCAGTTTCTGCACTGCTTCGGCAGTAATGTGTTTATGCGTCTCCACTTGCACCGCTTCCGAGTGTCCGTAGAACACCGGCACGCGGACACAGGTCGCACTCACCTGGATGCTGTCATCACCAAAGATCTTGCGGGTTTCCCAGCTCATCTTCATTTCTTCCTTGGTGTAGCCGTTGTCCATAAATTTATCGATCTGGGGAATTACATTGAACGCGATCTGCCTTGGATACACATTGCATTCCACAGGACGACCATTCAACAGCTCCCCGGTCTGCTTCGCCAACTCCGAAATGGCTTTGGTCCCGGTACCAGAAACCGCCTGGTAGGTAGCTACACAGATGCGCTTGATACCCACGGCATCATGAATTGGCTTCAATGCCACCACCATTTGAATGGTGGAGCAATTCGGGTTGGCAATGATATTGCGGTTCGGATAGCTGGCTATTGCGGCCAGGTTTACTTCCGGTACTACCAGCGGAATATCGTCGTCGTAGCGAAAATGAGCGGTGTTGTCGATGACTACACAGCCCGCCGCGCCTGCCTTTGGCGCAAATTCAGCAGACACGCTGCCACCGGCTGAGAACAAGCCAATCTGGGCCTTCTTGAAATCGAATTCAGCAAGATTGCCCACTTTGTAGGCCTTGTTCTTGAACATGATCGTTTTGCCGGCAGAGCGTTCGCTGGCCAGCGGATACAGTTGATTTACGGGAAAATTGCGCTCCTCGAGAATCTCAAGCATCGCCTCGCCTACGGCGCCGGTCGCGCCCACTACCGCAACGTTGTAGCTACTCATCATGCCTCTCTCATTTCATTCACTGATGGGACTTGCGTCTTGACGGCTCCTGAGAGCCGCCGGTTAAGTTACAGGTGGATGCCACCGCCGCCAGCAATTATGCGGTTTTGGCCCGGTTATTCGGATTGCCATTGGCAAAGTACCAGGGCGCTGCTTGACGCCAGTTGGCCTCGAACTGCTTGATGTGCTCAGCGTCTTCCAGGGTCAGGCCAATATCATCCAGTCCATTTAGCAGACAGTGTTTGCGAAATGCGTCAACTGCAAACGGGATACTAGTACCGTCCGGTCTGATCACGAACTGTTCGGTCAGGTTTACGGTTAGTTGATAGCCTGGCTTCGCGGCCACTTCTGCGAACAACTCAGAAATTATTTCCTTTGATAAAACAATTGGTAACAAGCCATTTTTAAAGCAATTATTGAAAAATATATCGGCAAAGCTTGGTGCCAGTATGGCGCGAAATCCATAGTCATCCAGTGCCCAGGGCGCGTGCTCGCGCGACGAGCCGCAGCCGAAGTTATCTCTGGCCAGTAAAATTGACGCCCCTTGGTAGCGCGGCTGATTCAGCACGAAGTCCATGTTCAACGGGCGCTGGCTGTTGTCCGCATCCGGCAAGCCCTTGTCCAGATAGCGATGCTCATCGAACAGATTAACGCCGAAACCGGTGCGCTTAATGGACTTCAGGAACTGCTTCGGGATGATGAAGTCCGTATCCACGTTGGCCCGATCCACTGGCACTACCAGTCCTTTCTCAGTTATAAATTTTTTCATGATTCAGTATTAACACTCTAATTTAATTAGTTTTTAAGCCAGTTCACGCACATCGACAAAGTGGCCGTGTATAGCGGCAGCAGCGGCCATCGCCGGGCTTACCAGATGGGTTCTGCCACCAAAGCCCTGCCGTCCTTCAAAATTACGATTGGAGGTGGATGCGCAATGCTTGCCCGCGCCCAGTTGATCGGCATTCATGGCCAGACACATGGAGCAGCCCGGCTCCCGCCACTCGAGGCCGGCCGCGATAAAGATTTTATCCAGTCCTTCTAACTCGGCCTGTTGCTTGACCAGCCCCGAACCGGGCACCACCATGGCCAATTCCACGGTCGACGCGACCCGCTTACCGGCGACTACCTTGGCGGCTTCTCGTAAATCCTCGATCCGGGAATTAGTACAAGAACCAATAAAGATGCAGTCCAGTTTGATATCCTTGATCGCAGAACCACCGCTTAAGCCCATGTATTTCAAGGCTTGTTCGATATTACCGCGCCTGGTCTGGTCCGGCTCCTGGGCTGGGTCAGGAATGCGCCCGTTCACAGAAGTCACCATTTCCGGAGACGTGCCCCAGGTTACCTGTGGCTCGATACTGGCAGCATCCAGCTCTACCACGCTGTCGAAGACGGCGTCCGCATCGCTGACCAGACTGCGCCAGGCTACCAGCGCCTGTTCCAGGATGGCGCCGGTCGGAGCGAATGGACGGCCTTTGATGTAATCCAGGGTGGCCTGGTCAACTGCAATAAGACCAGCGCGCGCACCGGCCTCGATCGCCATATTGCATACAGTCATGCGCCCTTCAATCGATAAGGCTTGAATAGCTTCTCCAGCAAATTCAATGGTGTAGCCGGTGCCACCGGCGGTACCGATGCGACCAATAATAGCCAGCACGATGTCTTTCGCGGTTACTCCAGCCTGCAGCTTGCCAGTTACCAGCACCTGCATGTTTTTGGCTTTTTTCTGCATCAGGCACTGGGTTGCCAAGACGTGTTCAACTTCGGAGGTGCCAATGCCGTGGGCAAGCGCGCCCAGCGCGCCGTGCGTGGAGGTGTGGGAGTCGCCACACACAATGGTCATGCCTGGCAGGGTCGCGCCCTGCTCCGGACCCACCACGTGGACGATGCCCTGCCGCGCGTCATTCATATCCAGCTCGAAAATGCCGAATTCCTTGCAGTTGTCATCCAGCGTTCGCACCTGAATCTTGGACACCGGGTCCTTGATGCCGGCCAGTCCCTGACTGCGCTCATCCCGCGTGGTGGGGATGTTGTGGTCAGGAGTGGCAAAATTGGCATCGGCGCGCCAGGGTTTGCGCTTGGCAAGGCGCAGCCCTTCGAAGGCCTGGGGCGAGGTGACCTCGTGAATCAGGTGCCGATCGATATAAATCAGGGCAGTGCCATCCGCGCGCTGCTTCACCAGATGGGCATCCCAAATCTTGTCGTACAGTGTCTTACCGCTCATGCTCACACCACTAAAATTTAATTTAAATAGAACTCTTAACTAATTGTATTTAATGTATTAATAACTGATATTTCGATTCAGGTCACGACTCCGGACCGGAGTATGGCGTGACCGCTTAAAGCGGGGTGTTACTGGCTTTGCGCAGCTGTCCCGTCTGGCCCCGGTCCCGCAAGAAGTGATCCATCAACACCAATGCCAGCATGGCCTCGGCAATCGGTGTCGCCCGAATGCCGACGCAGGGATCATGGCGGCCAGTGGTAACTACTGCTACCGGGTCGCCGTTGATGGTAATCGATT
Organism: Gammaproteobacteria bacterium; assembly: GCA_009692305.1. Lineage (GTDB taxonomy): Bacteria > Pseudomonadota > Gammaproteobacteria > Pseudomonadales > Pseudohongiellaceae > UBA9145. The sequence continues at coordinate 49,964 of SHZK01000012.1, forward strand.
TGCCTGGCAAGCGAATACTTGAGGTAGGCTTTAGCGCCATGCTGGCAATGATGTCTTGCCCGCTAGAAATCCCACCCAGCACTCCACCCGCGTTATTACTCAGAAAACCCGCAGGCGTGATTTCATCCCGGTGTTCGCTGCCTTTCTGGCTTACCGAGGCGAAACCCGCTCCGATCTCTACTCCCTTCACGGCATTAATACTCATCAAGGCTTTAGCGATGTCGGCATCGAGTCGATCAAAAATCGGTTCACCGAGGCCTGCGGGCACGTTGCTGGCACACACAGTGATGCGCGCACCAATGGAATTCCCCTCTTTGGACAAGGCCGCCATATATTCTTCCATGGCCGCTACCTTGGAGGCATCGGGGCAGAAAAATGCGTTATTCTCGATCTCGGCGTAATCCACAGTGTCGATTGCAATCGGACCAAGCTGGCTCAGATAACCACGAATCCTGGTGCCACACGCTTCGAACAGATATTTCTTGGCGATAGCTCCCGCCGCCACCCGCATCGCTGTTTCACGGGCCGACGCCCGTCCACCACCACGATAATCCCGGATACCGTATTTTTTGAAGTAGGAGAAGTCAGCGTGCGCCGGACGAAACTGATCCTTGATCTTGCCGTAGTCTTGTGAGCGCTGATCTGTATTTTCAATGATCAGGCCAATTGGTGTGCCGGTCGTCCTGCCTTCGAACACGCCGGATAAAATTCGGACCGCATCGTCCTCGCGACGTTGCGTGGTGAAACGCGACTGACCTGGCTTGCGTCGATCCAGATCGTGCTGCATGTCCGCTTCACACAACTCCATTCCGGGAGGACAGCCATCCACCACGCAGCCGAGCGCAGGACCATGACTTTCGCCAAAGCTCGTTACTGTGAACAACTTCCCGAAGCTGTTGCCTGACATAGGGACGCTCGTGTACTGGGGTAAAAATCGGGCGGGACAAAAACAGCCCGAGATTATACACCAGGCGGCGCGCAAATAGTTAACTAAAGCAGCCGCCGTATTGTTGTAACTGACTGGTTGTTAAAGCAAATACACCTTCACCACCGTGTTCGAATTCGAGCCAGAGTAGTGGCACCTCATGCAGTCGCTCGGCCAGCAAGGCATGACTAAAACCAACCTCCATAACCAGCAATCCCTCTGCATGCAGGCGCGCAGCAGCTGTCTGCAATATTTGCAGCGGAATTTCCAGACCATCGTCCTCACTCAACAAGCCAAGTTCTGGCTCCTGGATATATTCCGCAGGCAGTGAATCGACCTCTGCTCGAGACACATAGGGCGGGTTACACAGGATCAGGTCAAATTTGCCGCGCACGTTTTCAAGCAGGTCAGACCTAACGATCGTTACTCTGTCTTGCACCCCATGCAATAGAATATTCTCCGCCGCCAATGCGAGCGCATCCGCACTGATGTCCGCTAGTACCACCCGCGCGTCGAGGAATTCCAGCGCCGCAGCAATGCCGATGCAACCGCCACCGGTGCACAAATCGAGAATGCGCAGAGGAGCGGTCTTTAACAGCGGCTCGAATCGATTCTGGATAAGTTCGGCAATAGGCGAACGCGGTATCAATGCACGCGGATCGGCATGAAAACAGTGTCCAGCAAACCAGGCCTGTCCGGTGATGTAAGCGACCGGCTCATACTGGTCGATGCGCCTGCTTACCCTGGTTTCCAGCTGCGCCATCTCGTCAGAGTGCAACTCTCTGGTAGTAAGTATATCTGCATCGGTGAAATCAATGCCGAGGCTTGCGCACACCAGATAGGCTGCTTCGTCCAATGCATTGTCCGTGCCGTGCCCATAGCACAATGGCGCCTGCTCGAAGCGCGCCGCCACCTGCTGGATGTAGTCTGCAACTTTCATTCGGTACGTGTTTGCCCCGGCTATCCTGACTGTTTGAAAAAGCTTTACCAATTAAAGTGGTTATCGTAGGGTAGCGACCACATTTGAATTTAATTCCGAGCGACATCATGGAACAGGCTTTTCTGCAAATCCTCAAAGACATCGGTGAAGACCCGTCTCGTCCCGGGCTGGCAGATACACCCAAACGCGCGGCAAATGCCTTGCGCTTTCTCACTCAGGGTTATTCCTTGAATGTGGACAAGGTGATCAACAATGCCCTGTTTCCTTCCGACACGGACGAAATGGTCATCGTGAAAAACATCGAACTCTATTCCATGTGCGAACACCACATGCTGCCTTTTATCGGCAAGTGCCATGTCGCCTATATACCCAAAGGAAAAGTGATCGGATTGTCCAAAGTCGCGCGCATTGTGGATATGTTCGCGCGCAGACTACAAATTCAGGAAAACCTCACGAATGAAATTGCAAATTGTATTATTGAAAAAACCGGCGCAGCAGGTGCAGGTGTAATTATCGAAGCCAAGCATATGTGCATGATGATGCGCGGAGTCGAGAAACAGAACTCGGTGATGACCACCTCCTGCATGCTCGGCACTTTCCGCAATAGTCAAAGCACCCGCAATGAATTTCTATCGCTGATCAATACCTAGTCCTGATCAATATCTATAGTTCATCGATAGCTCAATCGAGCCGGGCCACGCAGATTTATCGTAGTACCATTTCGATGCGTGCGCTGCAGTCGCTGGCTGCGCACATGGGCGCCAGCGGCCCTACTCCTTGCGCTTCAATGCGTGCCGCAGCCACGCCACGCTCGACCAGTTCCTGCTGCAATGCCCCGGCGCGCGCCAGGGATCGCTGCACTAAACTCGAAAATGGGTCTGAACCCTGCAAATGACCAACCAGAAACACTTGCAGCCCTGGTTCTGATTGCAGGATTTCCACTAAATAATCAAGATTGCTCTGCGGGTCGAGGCGATCGTCGGATTCGAAAGCAATCCCCGGTAGCACCACACTACCGTCCTTTTGCAGCAGACTCAGGATTGCTTTCGAATCGACTGAATTTGTTGGCGGTATTTCGCCACCTGATTCGATGATTTCCACATACGCGTAACTGCGGAGATTGCCTCGGGTGATGATATAGAGCGACATGCTCGATGCATTTTTGACGCCAGAATTAGTGCGCATGGCGACATAATATTGGTTGCGCTCAGGGCCATATAAGATGCGCTTGTGAAAAATATCATTTGCCCAGTAATTGCTGCTGCCGCACACTCTACCTTCACAGCCGAACAGTAACACATAGCCCTTCTCGCGCATTTGTTCACGATAAAATTCATAAACATCAGCACCAGAATATTCCTGGGAAATTTCATAGAGTATGCGAGTCACATTACCGCGAATCCGATCGAACGCATCGGGCACGACTTGCTCGCGGATCCGTTGCAGACTTCCCAGAACAAGCGTGTGAACCACGCTTTCACGATATTCCGCTTCCACAATCTGCGCATCCGGAAATCGTTCAAGCAGAGGGTGATCAGTAAACCCGGAAGGTGTTTGTGGCAGCTGCGCTGCTAAGGGCGCGCTGCTTAGCCCCAGCAGCAGACTTAAGGACAAACTCAGCAGCTGCAGTAAATGATTATACCTCATGGCTGCAACACGTATTTGAGCGTGCCACAGCCAGGCGCTACAAAATCCATTTCAATACAATATAGATGGCTGGGCTCAAATGGCCGGGCTGTTTCCAGAGTAGCGTCAAGCATTATCGACAACAATTTGGAGAGCAATGGATTGTGACTTACCAGCAGCAGGTTCTGGACATTGTAAGTTTCCAACTTTTCGAACAGGGCATACACATCAGCCTCCGGCTCAAGAGCTCGCTCCACATCGAAGCGCAGGCTCGGAAACACCACGCGCAATATCGATGCGGTCTGGCGCGCTCGTTGGAATGGACTCATGAATGCCTTGTCCACCTGCGGTTCGTACAGTTTGAATTTCTCTGCCATGGCCCGCGTCTGCATGACACCTTCCCGCGACAGTTCGCGAGCTGCATCTGATAAACCCTTCTGCTCCGCGATGCCATGGCGGAGTAAATAAATCATCATAACTGGCTACTCACTTGTTTCAGTCTATTATTGCACCACCATCGCCGTCATCCTTATTATCATGCGCTGCTTTGCGATGCGAGGTGTTATGCTCTGATGGTTTTTTCTTGCCAACAGTTTTCGGTTTCGTCGATTTTTTTCCTGCAACTGCATCTACCCAGGCCCCTGTTTCGCTCTCTCCGGCTGCTGCCGGTTCGGCATCAAAGCCGGGAAAATCAGCAAAGGGAAAAGGTTTTAGCTCTGAGTTATACGAAATGAACAAAAATATCTGCTGCACATACTGCGCCAGAGCCGCGCCGAGATATTTCAGATTGGAATTGTATGTGCCAGTGATCAGCACGAACAATGCTTGCACGATCATCAACACAATGATTACTGGCGCGACAATCACATATAGCAGGATTGCGTAGCCAAGCATGAATAGCACCCGTATCCAGCTCGATGATTGCTTCAGATTGTCGACGATTTGATCCATATCATCTGCCATACGCACCCCCTTTTTTTCCGTAAATTACGCGCCAAGTTTAACATGCCTGCAGGCTAATGCGCGGGTTACAACCGGCATAGCGCATGCGCTGGTGCCTTACCGGTCCTCAAGAATTTTTTCCTGCATCGCTTCAAATTCCACATCCAGCGCCAGCTCGCCCTGGGTCAGGGAAGTGAGGATACTGGCAATCGATGCACCTTGATAAATGATCGCATACAAACCGCTCGCCAGAGGCATATAGACACCAATTTTATCCGCCTTATCCTTGACCTGTTTCACAGTGTTTACACCTTCCGCGGTCTGGCCGACTTCCTTGATCGCAAGATCAATGCTGCTGCCCTTTCCAAGCAGCAAGCCAATCCGATAGTTGCGGCTCAGGAGCGATGAACAGGAAACAACCAGATCGCCGACTCCTGCCAATCCGAGAAAGGTCATCGGGTCAGCGCCAAGTTCGCGACCAAAGCGGGCCATCTCCGTCAGACTGCGCGCGACCAGCATACTGTTCGTGTTGTGCCCCATCCCCATCGATGCCGCAATGCCAGCGATAATGGCATAAATGTTTTTCAGTGATCCGCCGAGCTCCACACCGAACATATCATCGTTGGTGTACACGCGGAAAAATCTGGATTTCAGCAGGAGCTTCACAGCCTCCCTTACTTCATCGTGATTACTGGCAATGACCGAACCAGTCAATTGACTGGTCGCTATTTCTTTCGCCAGATTGGGGCCGCTCAGCACTCCCACCAGCGACTGGGGCGCTTCTTCCTGGAGAATCTGGCTCATAAAATGAAATGTGCCCGCTTCGATACCCTTCGTGGCACTGATCAGGATCACATTCGGGCGCGCATGTTGCATCATATCTCGCACTACCTGACGGAATGAGGAACTGGGCACTGCCACGAATATCACATCACTGGTGGCGACTGCAGTGGCCATATCGTGGGTTGCCCGCACGCGGTCACTGAGCACATAGCCCGGTAAGTAATTCCCGTTTTCATGCAGCTCGTTAACCTCCGCCGCCAGCGCTTCGCTGCGCATCCAGAAGCTAACATCGTAACCATTGTGCGCGATGATATTGGCAATCACCGTACCAAAACTGCCACCACCGATTACGGAAACCTTTCTGATTGTCATTACACGCCCTGCATATCACTAATAATATTGCCGTCATTGGCGCCGGTTTCAGCGTCGTAACCTAGGGCAATTCCAGACCATAATAGTCCGAATGCATTGGAATACCAAGACGACCAGGCTCCACCATGGCGCACGAATTTACCCACCACTCACTGGCTCGCCAGCCATCAAGGCGATGCGATTGGACTGGAAAAAAACCATGGCATTATAGATACGATCGGCCACTGCTTTCGGCGTGATGGATGCGCCTACGAACTGATCGTATTCATTATCAGCCTCAATCCTCTGCCAGCTGATGCGTCGGATATCGCGCATGGCATTGCCGGCCAAATGCTGCATCCAGGTTGATTCGATCACGTCGATCACACCATAGAGAGAGTGTAAATCTATATCTTCAATCACGCGCGCAGCCGAGATGCGCCCGAACATATCGATGACGACAAGCAGATCGATAGTGCCATTGAATCCATCTTCTGCTGTTGCCGGTATCGCAATTGCCACCACCTCTCCCGCCTTCTTCGCCAAATAAGCATAACGATCGCGGCGCAATTCCAATAAATGCAGGTTCAGCAATTTACTATGTTGACCATGTGCGGGAATGAGATACGTATCCAGCACCAGATCATTATGAAAACTCCCTGCTGCGAAAAAGTCCTACAGTTGTACGCGATCAAAATTCTGCTGGCTCGCTATCAGTCCAGTTCGATTGCTCAAATTGAACGCGACCACAGCACCCAACAGACAGAGAGTCACTCCCAGTATGGACAGTGCCTTTTTCGATTTCATAGAGTTCGCGAAAATAGTACTAGATAACAGCAGCTACAGACTGGATCAGCGTCATTAACGGAGTTGGGTAGATGCCCAATACCACGAGCAGCAGGAGCAGCAGCGCCAGCACCCCATAGGAACTGAGGCTCTCGATACCTGCTTCGCGGTACGCGAAGGCATCACGCTGCGGTAACAACATGCGATACACAATCCGCAGGTAATAATAGAGACCAATGCCACTGCCGACGACCAACACTCCCAGCAGCACCCACAAACCAGATTCGACACCCGCAAGCACGAGATAGAACTTGCCGATAAAACCAACCGTCAACGGAATGCCAGCAAGCGACAGCAACATGGCAGTGAATATTCCAGCGAGCCATGGCTCGCGCCAGAACAGACCGCGATAATCCGAGACTTCGTCAAATTCTTTTTCACTGGAGGAAATCACCGATGCAACACCAAACGCGCCCAGTGTCATGATGACATAGGCGATCAGGTAAAAAGTTACTGCCTCAACGCTGATAGTACCAGCCAAATATTGGCTGGCGATAACGGCAATCAACAAATAACCCATGTGCGCAATAGATGAATAGGCAAGGATCCGTTTCAGATTGTCCTGTAGCAACGCCAGCAGATTGCCCACAAGAATAGACAGCGACGCAACGAGGGTAAACGCAGTAACCACAGAGTCGAACGCCAGTGCATCGGAGATTTCCAGAAATCGCAGCAATACGACAAACATCGCTGCCTTGCCGACCGTAGCCAGATACGCGGTTGCCGGCAGTGGCGAACCCTCGTACACATCCGGGGTCCACATGTGGAATGGCGCCAGCGACAATTTAAAGGCTATGCCGGCGATAATCAAAAGCAGCGCAATTATCGTATAGTTATCACTCAATCCTTGCATAGGTCCTATATTAGTCACCCCGATATAAGTCGCCCCTGCTTCCAGCTCATGAGCAGTAGTAACATTCGAGAAGGCCAATGTTCCGGTCTTGGCATAAAGCAGCGCCATACCAAACAGAATAAAGCTCGTGGCAACAGCCGACAACACCAAGTATTTTACTGCGGCCTCCAGCGGATATTTCGCCGATTCCTTGCAGTGCAATGGATAAGCAACCATTCCATACAGAGCCATGCTTAAAGTTTCCAACCCCAGAATGGTACTAATGAAGTGATTACTGCTGACCATTATAATGGCGCCGACAGTCGCAACCGTTAGCAATAAATAATACTCTTCCTTGTCATCATTCAGCCGGAACAGATAGGGAAAACTCAGAATGGCGATGAACATCGCCAGCGCGCAGATTATCGGGGTGAAGAACAGACTGTATTGATCCACGATCAGCAATGGCGTTACCTGCTGATTGGTGTAAGGCAGCATTGCCGCTGCCACTATCGTGGCCAGTAACAAACCAGTTATTGCCGTTGCAGACGTACCCACATAACTGCGCCTGATGCCTATCAACAGCATCAACACGATTGCTGTGGCGATGACGATCAGCATGGGACTTAGTGGCAGCAGATCTGAAAATGAGCTTATTGAATTCATGATTAATTCGGTACCGCTGCCAGTAATTGGCGCGAATTCTCCAGCAATGTCTGCAGTGTTCCCGCAGACAAATCAAGAAACGGTTGCGGGTACATACCCATCCACACCAGCCCCAGCATCATCAATCCGTAATACACCATCTCGCGCCGATCAAAATCCAGCAGCTGTGATTCATTGAATTGCGCGGTTCCGACTTCCGCGCGATAGGCGCCATGAAACACCCGCTGGATCACCCACAGTGAATAGACTGATGCGAGCACGAGACCCAGCGCAGCCGCAACCGTGGCCCATATGCTCGCCTGGAAGGCACCCAGCAATGCCAGGAATTCCCCGATAAAATTACCCAGCCCCGGCATGCCCAGAGCGGCGATGGAAAAGAACAGAGCGACGGTAGCCATGCGCGGTACTTTTGCCAAAAACCCACCCATCTGTGTCATATCGCGAGTATGGATGCGATGCTGCAAGCCCCCGGCAAACATGAACAATGCCGCGGCGCTGAGGCCATGGGCCAGCATGGTCATCACGGCGCCCTGCAGAGCCTGCTCATTCCACGCATACACTCCCAACAACACAAAGCCCATATGGCTCACGCTCGTGTAAGCGATAAGACGTTTGATATCGGTCTGGGCGAAAGCCACCTTGGCGCAGTATAGAATGCTGATCGCTGCCAATGTCATCGCCACCGGAGCAAACTGCATGGAAGCTTCTGGAAACAGGGGCACAGCGAAACGAATCAAACCATAGGCGCCAGTCTTCAGCAGTACACCAGCGAGGATTACACTGCCCGGGGTCGGCGCCTGGCTGTGCGCATCAGGTAACCAGGAATGGAATGGCATGCTCGGCAACTTCGTCGTGAACGCAATGAAGAAACCGAGCATCACCAGCATCTCGAGTGGTCCAGTGGTATTTACCCGCAGCAGATCAAAGTAATCAAAACTGAAGAATCCGAATTGCTCATAATGAAAGTAGGCCAGCACCAGGATTGATACCAGCATCAGCAGTCCGCTCACTTGCGTAAAGATGAAAAACTTCATCGCGGCATAATTCTTGTTCTCATGCCCCCAGATCGCGATGATGAAATACATCGGAATAAGCATGACCTCCCAGAAGAAGAAGAACAGGAACAGATCCAGCGCGGTGAACACACCGACAACACCGGCGAGCGTCCACAACAAGTTGAAATAGAAGAAGCCGACGCGCTCGGTAATCTCATTCCAGGCCGAACCCACTGCAATGATCCCGAGAAAAGCTGTGAGGAGGAGCAGCAGTACACTGAGTCCATCAGCTGCCAGATGAAAGCCGATACCGAAGCGCGGCATCCAGGCTGCATTGATCGACGCGAGCCAGGCCGGATCAGGCGAATCCGTGGCTCCCAGCAGGGTCAGCATCACCAATAACTCAACGATCACCGTTACCAAGGCGACGATACGCGGAAGTGCCGGATCGAAGATTTCAGACACCCAGGCCAGCAAACCGCCTATGAAGAGAATACTGATCAGCAGGACGAGAATCACAGCAGCACTCCCAAAAATACCAGCAGCAACAGACCACCGGCAACGCTGAGGGCATACCAATGCAGCGATCCCGTCTGCGATCGCACAACCAGTCCGTGGGCGGCACGGGTTAGCTCGACGATCAATGCGTAGAGCCAATCCACCAGGTCATTGCGATTGATTCGCGCCAGCCAGAGAAATGGTTTTACGAACAAGGTGTCATACAGCCGATCCATGCCCCAGCCACTGAACCAGAACTTGTGCAGCCCCTGTGCCAGGGACGACGCCATCAACTTCTCCACCGAAAACGTCTTGCTGACATAGAACAGATAACTGACCCCGATGCCAAGCAATGGCACCACTATCATTATGCCGTGCAGCAGCGCGCTTACATGGTGCTCCACGTGCGCTTCGCCATGACTGAATACAGATTCAACCGGAATCGTGATCCAGCCGCCGAAGATCGAAAAAAACATTAAGATAAACAGTGGCGTTGCCATGCTGAAACCAGCGACTTCCTGCGCATCATGATGACCCCTGCTCTCACCAAAGAACACGACAAACACCAGACGAAAACTATAGAGCCCGGTAAAAAATGCGCCGAGTACACCGCCAGCCCATAACCAGATACCGGGTCCTTCCAGCGCCAGTGCCGCCAGCAGGATTTCGTCCTTGCTAAAGTAACCGGAAGAAAATGGAAATGCCGCGAGCGCCAGGCTGCCAATCACGAAGGAATAGAAGGCCACCGGCAATTGCTTGCGTTTGCCGCCCATCTTGAAGATGTCGTGTTCATGATGCAGGCTCAGGATTACCGTACCAGCACCGAGGAATAACAGCGCCTTGAAAAACGCATGGGTCATCAGGTGAAAGATAGCGGCAGACCAGGCGCCAACGCCGAGACCGAGAAACATGTAACCAATCTGGCTGATAGTGGAATAAGCCAGAATCCGCTTGATGTCATGCTGGGTCATCGCGGTAAAGCCAGCCATTAACAAAGTGGCCAGACCAATCCAGGCTACCAGCAGCTGTATGTCAGGCGCGAGTTCAAACAATACCTGGTTGCGCGCGATCAGATACACACCCGCCGTAACCATCGTCGCCGCATGAATCAGGGCGCTGATGGGTGTCGGGCCAGCCATGGCATCCGGCAGCCAGGTCTGTAGTGGCAATTGCGCCGACTTGCCAACGGCACCACCCAGCAGCAACAGCGATGCCAGCACCGCATAGTTGGAGCCGATCGCCCACTGCGCGTCAGCCGCGTGCAGCATGTCCTGGATATTGAGTGTGCCCAACTGGGAAAATAACAGAAACAGGCCGATCGCCATGGAGGTATCGCCGACCCGGGTAACGACGAAGGCCTTGCGTGCCGCATAGCCATTCGCCGGTTTCTGGTACCAGAAACCAATCAGCAAGTAGCTGCACAGACCGACACCTTCCCAGCCGAGATACAGCAGCACCAGATTATCCGCCAGCACCAGCATCAGCATGGAAGCGACAAACAGGTTCATGTAAGCGAAGAAGCGACTATAGCTCGGATCATCCAGCATGAAGCCGGTTGAATACAGATGAATCAGGAAGCCCACTCCGGTAATGATCAGCATCATGACCAGTGACAGCCCGTCCAGATAAAAAGTAAAGCCAGGTGTGAACTCGCCTACCGACATCCAGCTCCACGCGGTGAACACAAACTGTTCGGCGCCGGAGTCGAGAAACTGGCTCGCAATCAGCGCGGCGACCAAAAAGACAAGGCCGATCGAACCGGCACCAATTATTGCCACCACCCGCTGCGGCAATTTGCCGGCAGTGAGCACCAGGCTCAGAAAACCGAGCAAGGGGAAAGTGGGTAATAACCAGATCAGTTCTAACATGGGGCTGCCGTTATCCTTTCATCTGACTGAGTACGTTGATGTCAGTGGTGTGAAAACGTCGATACATCTGGATGATGAGCCCTAAACCCACTGCGACCTCGGCAGCGGCCAGAGTCAGTATCATCAGAAACATAATCTGGCCGTCTGCATGGCCCCAGCGGGATGCGGCAACAATAAACGCCAGTCCGCTGGCATTGAGCATGACTTCAAGTGACATCAACACAAATACGATGTTGCGTCGCGTCAACACACCGATGAGCCCGAGGCAGAAAAGAATTCCTGCCAGCATCAAACCGTGTTCGATAGGTATGGTCTGCGGCATGCTTTAATCAGTTCCTTGAATTTTCATTCAGGTCATACTCTGGATGTTAAGTTCTCAATCAACTAATGACTCTTGTGCACTGCTTATTTCTTCGCCAGGTGGTAAGCCGACACGAGGCCCGCGAGCAACAGTATTGACGCCAGCTCCACCGCCAGCACGTAGGGTCCGAACAGCAAGCTACTGACCTGCATTACCCCGATTTCAGTCGGGACCAATTCAAACTCGTAATCCCGCAGCACATTCAGAAACTGAGCGAGCAATAAACCAGACATGATGGCTGGCGCAATGAATACGCGCCCCCCCATCCAGCTGCGCTCCTGATCAACACTGTGCTGCCCCATGTTGAGCATCATCATCACGAACAGAAACAACACCATGATTGCTCCGGCATACACGATTGCCTCAAGCACCGCGGCGAATGGCGCTCCCAGCAGAAAAAACACGATCGCCACCGCCAGCAGTGACAGAATCAGGTAAATCAATCCGTGCACGATATTGTTTTGCAATACCATACATACGGTTGAGATAATGGCGATGGCAGCCGCCAAATAGAATAGTATGATCATGGCAGTAAACTCTTCACGTTAACTGGTGGCGCCTCGTTCTGCGCCATCCCCTTGCCTTTGCCCTTGATTGCCATGCCTGCTACCCGATAAAAATTGTAGTCATGGTATTTCCCGGTACCATTAATCAGCAGGTCTTCTTTCTCCCACACCATATCTTGCCTGATATATTCCGCCATCTCGAAATCCGGAGTTAACTGAATCGCATTGGTAGGACAGGCTTCTTCGCAGAATCCACACATGATGCAACGAGAAAAATTTATACGAAAAAATTCCGGGTACCAGCGTCCATCCTCGGTTTCGGCTTTCTGCAGGGCGATGCAATCCACCGGACAGGCGCAGGCACAAAGGTTGCACGCAACACAGCGTTCTTCCCCGTCCGGATCGCGGCTGAGGATGATGCGACCGCGCCAGCGCGGAAACATGTAGGGCTGCTCTTCCGGATATTCCACGGTGTCAGCTTTCACGAACGCGTGCATGAACACCTGATACAGTGTCTTCACCTGGCTCGTGAATGTGTCTTTAAACAAGCTCAACATGATGGTCTCCACCAAATTTGTTGCATGTTTTTTTCCCTGAATCGCCTTTTTCTGCATCATTGCATACTCAAAATAATTGCGCCTGTAACCATGAGATTAAGCAGCGACAACGGTAATAACACGAGCCAGCCAAATGTCATGAGTTGGTCGTAGCGCGGACGAGGAATTGCCGCGCGCAGTAATATAAAGAACGCGATGAAGAGTGATGCCTTGATCACGAACCAGATGATCGGCGGCAGAAACGGCCCCATCCAACCGCCGAAGAACAACACAGTTATCAATGAAGAAATCAGTACCAGCCCGAGATACTCACCGACAAAGAACATGCCGAATTTCATGCCCGAGTACTCAGTGTGGTAACCCGCCACAATCTCCTGCTCTGCTTCGGGAATATCGAACGGCAAGCGATGGCTTTCAGCAATGCCGGCAATGAGGAAAATTACAAAGCCCACAAACTGGGGAATCACGTACCAGACGCCTTCCTGCGCAAGTACGATCTCGCGCAGATTGAAGCTGCCGGCAAGAGCCACCACACCCAGCAGTGATATACCCATAAATACTTCATAACTGACCATCTGTGCCGCTGCGCGCAGACTACCGAGCAAGGCATACTTGTTGTCCGAGGCCAAGCCGCCAAGCATTACGCTGTAAGCACCAAGCGATGCCATCGCCAATACGAACAGCACACCAATGTTGGAGTCGATTACACCGACTCCGGGCGCAAACGGCACGACCGCAAAACTGAGCAGGATCACGATCATGATCACGGTCGGTGCCAGCACGAAGCTGAGTTTGTCGGCGAACGGAGGCACCCAGTCCTCTTTTGTAAAAATCTTGATCATGTCGGCGACGACCTGCAGCAAACCAAACGGACCCACGCGATTCGGCCCGAGACGTTCCTGCCACAGACTCAGCAGGCGACGTTCAACCCAGATCAACATGGCAGCCACGATGATTACTGTGAACAGAATACTGCCAATACTCAGACCTGAGCCTACCTCAAACGTCATAGACTAATACCCTTCTTCATGGAGATCGCTGACAATCAGGCCGCGCATGCCGCGTGCCGAATTGAAGCCCGTCTTGCTTAACTCAACCTGGGTCGGCAGGCTGAACTGATCGATCTCGTTAGCGCCGCAGTACAAGGCGGCGGTGCCATCCTGCATTCTGCTGCGAATGCATACCGTGGCAGTAAATTTCGTGTCGGCGATAGCGACCTCGTCGCCCTGTGCGAGCCCACGGGACCTTGCGTCAGCAGGAGACAGACTTATATATGGTGCTGTCATGCGCTCCCTGATCGCGGGCGACCTGGCACTCAACTCGTCACTGCCAAATATTTGGTAGGCAATTGCCAGTTGCAAACCATCATTGGAGGCTGGTCGCGCCAACAGGTCATGGGAAAAAAATCCACCGGATGCAGCCTGCTTTTGCAGCAACAGCGCGCCCACACTTCCCTGTTTTAATTCACCGTTAACTTCGGCCTGGAATTTGCTGATCGACTGATTCGAATTCCATTGCGGCGCCCACGCGGCGCCGAGAATACTGGCGTTCTTCTGTGAGGGAATCCCCTCCATGGAAAACGCCATGGGCGACTCAGTATCCACTGCCTGTTTTGGCTCGTGTACATTCAGATTCGCCTTCATGGCCGTGCGACCGCTGTAGCGATGGGATTGGCGTGGTATTTTCATACCGGCAATAAACTGACTGGTGTCAGGTAGCACAGCCTGCAAACCGGCAAACCCTGCCGCTTCGGCAGCGCAGCGATCGACCAGGTTCGCGACGTGCATATCAGATTGCGTGTGCAGCCAGCGCCACGCCGGCTGCGCCTGACTATGGCAACGGTTTACCTGATAACTGAGTTGAGCCCGGCCTTCATAATTAATATAAGTCGCTTCATGTTCTGAAAATGCGGTTGATGGCACCAGATAATCGGCACGCTGCGTAGTAGCCGTGGCAATGTGATCCACCACCACCAACTGCTCGAGCTTGTCTATTGCCGCCGCAACTGCGCCATGTTCAGCTCGCAGGAACAGGTCATTCTCCAGCACAATGGCTCGGCTCTCGGCGCCGCGTGCGATGCGCGCCAATGCCGCCGACAGATTCTGGCCGGAGCCGGCGAGCATGCCCAAACCAACCGAATTTACTTCCTGGGCCAGAATGCATAAATCAACCGGACTATGGCGCGATCCCTGTAAAGCTTTGGCAATATTCGCCGCGGCCCGCAGCATGACGGCGCCACCGCTGCTGCCGGCGATAATCAACGGCCGCCTGGCGCTGAGTAACTGGGCGGCCACACGCTGCACGAGCTCCGCACGCTCCCTGGCTGGTTTCGCCTCGGGTGCCGCTGGTGCAATGGCGCTGGCGATTGCATACGCCACATTCGTGAGCACGGCGTAGCTGTCTATCACGCAATCCGAGGCAATATCATCGAGCCGGGTAGCATAAGGCGACAGTACGCACAGCGGGCTATTTTGCCGCTGTGCCAATTCTCGCACCGCCGCGTCCTGCCATTGCGGGATTTTGCAGGCTGCCGCAAGCTCTTTTGCCTTGTTGCGGACGGACTGACGCAGGGCCAGCGCAATGCGCGGCGCCACATTCGTGACGTCTTCTCCTAGGATCAGCACCGCATCGGCCTGTTCAATTTCCCTGACACTTGGTATATGAAACGCTGGATCTCTTGCCAACTGAATATGCAGCTGCACGCAATCGAATTCGGCAGCGGACATGCCGGCGTAGAAATTCTCCTCCCCCACGAGACAACGCAAGGCATAATTCGCCTCGTTGCTGGCGCGCGGTGAGCCAATTCCGATAGCCTGCGCACTCTTTAACTCTGCGAACACGGACTTCACCTGCGCATCAGTAAGTGGCGAACTGCTGCCATTTACAACATGTTGCGCCTCGCGAATACGCTCATCGCTGTTAACGAATTCAAAACCAAAACGACCACGATCACACAGGAAATAGCCGTTCACTTCACTGTTATATCGATTCACGATACGCCGCAGGCTGCCATAACGCTCACCCGGCGTGGTATTGCAGCCAACTGCACAACCTACGCACACCGAGGGCGCAGTTTGCAAATCCCATTTGCGCGAGTAGTGTTCGCTGAAGACTTTGTCCGTGAACACCCCGGTTGGACACACTTCCACCAGATTGCCGCTGAATTCACTCTCCAGCACTCCCTCTTCATGGCGGCCAAAATACACGTGGTGGTGCGATGCCTGTGCGGACAGATCTGTGCCGCCGGCATAATCGTCATAGAAACGCACACAACGATAACATGTGATGCAGCGATTCATTTCATGATTAATGAATGGACCCAGGTACTGATTGTTATGGGTAACTTTCTTCTTGTCATAGCGCCGGTAGTTGTGGCCAGACATCTGGGTCATGTCCTGCAAATGGCACTCGCCGCCTTCTTCGCAAACCGGGCAATCATGGGGATGACTGATCATCAGGCTTTCAATGACCTGTGCGCGGAATTTTTGCGCCTGCGGGTCTTCGATGGAAATGATGGCGCCATCATTAGCTGGCGTCATACATGCCATTACCAGCGCGCCCTTGGTATCTTCGGCGTTACGGAATTGTTTGACGGCGCACTGACGACAGGCGCCAACCGATCCCATACATGGATGCCAGCAGAAATAAGGCAAGTCGAGACCCTGCGACAGGCATTCCTGCAACAGATTATTCGCAGGATTTACCTCGTATGTTTTCCCGTCTATGACAATCTTCGCCATCGATTCTTCCTGCTTCTCAACGCTTTTCGTTAAATTCAAAAACTGTTTACAGGATTCAACTGCCGGTTAATGCGCACGGCTCGTTAAATCAACTATCTATTTATAAGTGCATCGCTTCTCTTTTATGTGTCGCTCGAAATCTTCCCGGAAGTGACGCAATCCGCTGCCCAGTGGCGCGGTTGCACCCGGAGCCAGCGCGCAAAAAGTGCGACTAGGCCCAAGATATTCCACGTGGTCATGCAATATGGCGAGATCCTTCTCCGAACCGTGGCCGTTCTCGAAATCATTGAATATTTCATCCACCCAGGGCAGTCCGTCACGACACGGGGTGCAGAAGCCACAAGACTCGTGCGCGAAGAATTTCATTAGGTTACCAACCATACCCACTGGGCAGGTGTGGTCATCGAGGATGATCATGGTGCCAGTAGCCAGACGACTGCCTGCCTTGCCGATCACGTCATAGTCCAGGGTCAGATCCAGGTGCTCCGGCAACAGAAAGTCGGTAGAGCCACCGCCTGGCAGGAAACCGCGCAGCTTCAATCCGTCCCGCATGCCGCCGGCATAATCTTCCAGCAATTCCCGTATCGGCGTGCCCAGTGGTAACTCCCAGCACCCCGGCGTCTTTACCTTGCCGCTGACGCCACAGAGTTTGGTGCCGTGGTCACTGCCCTTGGTGAGGGAGTGATACCAGTCAATGCCGTAGGTGAGGATGCCGGGCAAATTGCACAGCGTCTCCACGTTATTAACAATAGTGGGCTTGCCCCACAGACCGCTCACTTGCGGGAATGGAGGTTTCGCCCGGGGATTGGCCCGCTTCCCCTCCAGCGCGTTCAACAAGGCGGTTTCTTCACCGCAGATATAACGCCCGGCGCTAGTGTGCAACACGATATCAAGATTAAATCCCGTTCCCAGAATGTTGTTACCAAGCATGCCGCCGGCATAGGCTTCATCGATGGCTTTTTGCAAGGCCTTTTCGGCCACGAAGTATTCACCACGCAGGAAGATATAGGCCTTGCTCGCCTGAATGGTATACGCCGCGATGAGCATGCCTTCGATGAGCAGGTGCGGGTCACCTTCCATCAGCAAGCGATCCTTGAATGTGCCTGGTTCCATTTCATCGGCGTTGACGACCAGATACTTCTGTTGTTCGGCGCCTGTGCCCATTGGCACGAAACTCCATTTCAGGCCGGTCGGAAAACCGGCACCACCGCGCCCTTTCAAGCCCGAATCCTTCACCATCTGCAAGACATCAGCCGGCGTCATGCCCTTTGCTATAACACGCATACTCTGGTAGCCAGCCGCCGCGACATACGCGCGGAAATCCAGCGGCGGACGCGACATGTCGATGTTTTTTGTAAGTGGTTTGGTGACCATGGCGGTGTGGTATTTCCTGTTCCTTTGCTGTTTGTTTACGTGCTATTTGTTTACGTGCTATTTGTTTCTGTAATCCAGAATAATCTTGTTGATTTTTTCCGGGGTCAGGTTTCGGTGCAAATCGGAACCCACCATCATCACTGGCGCCCGATCGCAGTCGCCGAGGCAAGGCACCGGGATCAAAGTGAAATCGCCGTCTGCGCTGGTCTCGCCGAATTCAATCTCTAGCTTGTCCTTGATGTGCTGCTTGATACCTTCACAACCCATGATCCAGCAACTCACACTGTTGCAGAACAGCATCACGTTGCGCCCTACCGGCTGCCGATAGACCAGATTGAAGAAGGTGGCCACGCCTTCGAGATCACTCGGCGAAATATCGAGATACTTCGAGATAGCCAACAGGCTCTCATCAGAAACCCAGCCCTGATGCTTCTGTACTATCTTTAATGCCTCGAGTCCCACCGCCCGCTTGTCCGGGTACAGCGTCAACTCGTGTTCGATCTCCGCAATCTCTTCCGTGCTGAGTTTGCGTGGTCGCTTTGCATTGCTGGCTATGACTTCAGAATTCATAATCCTGTTTCTATATGTTGCATACGACATGTTGCATACGGCTGGCTTTATTTGGCGCTTTCATCGGTCTACATCCGCCATGACAAAGTCGATGCTGGCTATGATCGCAATCAAATCGGCAACCATGAAGCCACGACTAATCTCCGGGATCATCTGCAGATGGGCAAACGACGGTGTTCGGATCCGCGTGCGATAGGAGTTCGTGCTGCCATCGCTCACTAGATAATAACTGTTAATGCCCTTGGTTGCTTCTATGGCCACAGTAACTTCATTTGGTGGTATTACCGGTCCCCAGCTCACACTCAGAAAATGATTAATCAGCGTCTCAATATCCTGCAGACTCTTTTCCTTGCGCGGCGGCGTGGTCAACGGATGGTCTGACTTGTAGTGACCCGAAGGCATGTTGTCCATGCATTGCTTGATAATACGCAGGCTCTGGCGCATCTCTTCCACGCGGATGGCGCAACGGTCATAACAATCGCCATTCACAGCGATGGGAATGTCAAACTCATAATTTTCATAACCGCTATAAGGGCGCTGTTTGCGGAAATCCCATTCGCAGCCTGTGGCGCGCAAGCCGCCGCCAGTGACTCCCCAGGCCAGTGCTTCCGCGGTGTCATAGACACCGATACCCTGGGTGCGGCGCTTGAGGATGCCGTTGTTCATAACCATGCTGTCATACTCATCCAGTCGCGCCGGCATGAAATCCAGCAATTCGCGAATGCGCTTGTCCCACCCATTGGGCAGATCCTGCGCGACACCACCGATGCGGAACCAACCCGGATGCATGCGCGCACCACAAATAGATTCGATGATATTGAAAACGCGTTCGCGCTCGACGAACATGTAAAAGATTGGAGACAGCTGCCCGACGTCCTGCGCAAATGTGCCATAGAACAACAGATGACTGCAGATGCGAAACATCTCGCACAACATTACGCGAATAACCTGCACGCGCTCGGGCACTTTGATACCCGCCATCTTCTCCACTGCCATGACGTACGGCAGATTGTTCATCACGCCGCCGAGGTAATCGATGCGGTCGGTGTAGGGAATATAGGTATGCCACGACTGGCGCTCGCCCATCTTCTCGGCGCCACGATGGTGGTAACCAATATCGGGCACCGCATCTACCAGCACCTCGCCATCCAGTTGCAAGGCGATGCGGAAGGCGCCGTGTACGCTGGGATGGTTCGGGCCGAGGTTCAGGAACATGAACTCCGAGTTTTCCGACTCTCGCTGCATGCCCCACTCTTCCGGCTTGAACTTGAGCGCCTCCTGTTCGAACGCTCCTTGCTCATCGTTCAGTGAATAGGGTTCCATCTCGGTAGCACGCGCCGGGTGCTCCTTGCGCAGGGCATGACCCTTCCAGGTAGGTGGTAACACGATTCGATAAAGATTCGGGTGCCCCTGGAATTTGATGCCGAACATGTCCCAGGTCTCGCGCTCATACCAGTTCGCGTTCGGCCAGATACTGATAACGGATGGCACTACCAGGTCGGCATCCATTAATGGCACCTTGACGCGGAAATCGCAGTTTCCCGAAAATGACATCAGGTGGTAGACCACGGTGAATTCGCTGGCTGGTTGCCCGTCTCGATGTACCCGCATGCGCTCATCGATGGCCGTAATATCGAACAGCATCTCAAAGTGTGGCTTGCAGTCTTCCTTTAGTTCCTGCAACACGGCCTTGAGGTCTTGCCGCTGTACCCACAGGGTTGGAATGCCATCGCAGGTCACCTGTTCGGCCAGGATGCGCGGACCAAATTCGGCCCGCATATGGGCCAGCAAGTCGTTGCTCCCGTGGCTCTTCCCGGCGGTGTTTATAGCGCTTTGCATGGATAATCTATTACTTCTATTAAGCTTTTTATCTGTTTGAAATAATTAGTGTATTACCTACACACCATCCGGCGAACGCAGCTCTTTGGCGGCGATGCGATCCGGCCCCCGCAGGACCCGCTGAACCGGCTTTGCTGTTTTCTGAATAATGCCCTGATCGTTGATC
Source organism: Gammaproteobacteria bacterium (assembly GCA_009692305.1). Lineage (GTDB taxonomy): Bacteria > Pseudomonadota > Gammaproteobacteria > Pseudomonadales > Pseudohongiellaceae > UBA9145. Next base: position 70,349 of record SHZK01000012.1, read on the forward strand.
ACCCAGCTCAATGGCCGACGTTCCCGACCGATGGATTCCTGCAACAAGATCAAGCCCTGCAGCAGCGCTTCCGGGCGCGGCGGGCAACCCGAAACATACACATCCACCGGCAAAATCTTGTCTACCCCCTGCACCACTGAATAGATGTCATACATACCGCCGGAATTGGCACAGGAACCCATGGAAATAACCCATTTCGGTTCCAGCAGCTGGTCGTACAGCAGCTTCACCACCGGCGCCATCTTGCGGAACACTGTACCCGCGATCACGATCATATCTGCCTGACGCGGGGTGCCGCGGATTACCTCGGCACCGAACCGTGCCAGGTCATGCCGGCTGGTGAAGGCGGTGGCCATCTCGACATAGCAACAGGACAGGCCAAAGTTAAAAGGCCACAGTGAATTCTTGCGGCCCCAGGCCACCATATCTTCCAGTTTTGCCAGCATCAGGTTGCGGCGAATGAAATCGTCCACGCTGCCGCCACCGGGTTGGGGCGATTGCGCTTCATCTACTGGTTGCAGTTGCCAGCTCATAGTTTGAATTCCTTTCTGTTTACCACCCCACCTGGACCCGCCAATATCCTCAGCTCCCGTTTCTGGGTCTGGGTACGCCAGTCCAGTGCGCCGATACGCCACAGGTAAAACAAGGCTACGAGGAGAATTGATACAAAGAAGGAGATTTCGATGAACCCGGGCCAACCGGTTTCGCGCACGGCCACTGCCCAGGCAAACAGGAACACGACTTCGAGATCGAAAATAATGAACAGGATGGCAGGTAGATAAAACTGAACTGAGATACGGAACTGGGCACTACCTACAGACACGATGCCGGACTCAAAGGGCAGATCCTTGTTCGGGCGGGAAACCTTCTGTCCCAGAAAGTACGATAGCCCCAACATCGTAAAGACCACCGCCAATACGAGTGCGAAATAGAAGAAGAACGGACCCAAGCCGTCGATTACATCGTTCGATATTTCCACGCTACCAACTCCACTGCCGCAATCACTACATGTAGAACGTCACCTTAACACGCATGCTCAAGGCCAGACGTACTAAACAGTAAGCGAGAACTCTGGATTACATTCAGAAAATTTAATTGGAACATACATTGGCAACCGGCCCAATTGGAACTTTTGTACACATTATTTATTAAGCTGGGGAATCGATGGGTGAGCCGCGCGCTGAGGGCACTGGCTGGAGAATATACTGTGGAAGTCAAGTCCTCCGTACGATCAACTGCCTGATCACGGGTTGCGGCAGCAGGTGCCAGGGACTTGTTGTCACTTCCCATAGGGTAAATCCACTCTTAACTGGAAGCCCGATAACCTGACAATTTATGTTCCAGCCGTAATCGCTGGTGCATAGTACAAATTGGTGATCAGATTAAGGAACGCGGCTCTTTTTTGTTCTGCTCTTTTCTTCTTCTTTCTGTAGTTACCTTCTACAGCCACGCATCCGCTTGCGTTTTGGAAACTTGAATCTCAGTCTGTGTGCATATTTTAGCCACATCACAGACCCACGCAGAACATCAAAATTCTAAATGGTTAGGACGCCGATAGCAAGCGTTTTGTCCGTACTGCAATTGTCACTCAGATACTCAGATTTTGAATTTCCTGGCAGCGCAATGCGGGAAGGAAAATTAGCGTTGTGACTGAATCTCTTTCCAGTTTTCGTAATATTCCAGACTCACCATATTATTCAATTCAGCCAACTCTTCATGCATTTCCTGCAAGCTCGCTTTCATAACATCGCCAACGGAGAGTAAACCAATATAGTCACCACCTTCTTCTATGAGCAGATGCCGAATGCGACGGCCGAGGAATTTATCGTATAACTTGTAGACTGGATCATTCACGTTCGCAGAAATCAAATGATCACTCATGTTGTCACGCAGTCGCGCGTTCCTTGCGTCGAAGCCTTCTCCCAGCACCTGAAACATGAGATCGCGTTCGGTCCAGATACCCACGATTTTTTTCCTCGTCCACAATCACAATTGACCCAACCTTGTTCTGGGTCATTACGGTCAGCGCCTGATATACAGTCGCATCAGAGCTGATGGTCACCATGTGGCCACCCTTTTCCTTGAGAATGTCTTTAGCGGTTCTTTTCATTAATAGCTCCCGTCTGTCCGCGGTTGTGCATGTATGCAACTGTAGCGTGGGTTTGATTGAAACTAACCCTGTTTTTGCCTCTTGGCAAGCCTCCCCCAGTTGCATTTGGAGTGGTCGCCAATATTTGGTGACGCTGTCAAAACACCCGATTCAATCCATCGAGCGCCGCCGTTCGATATGCCTCGGCCATTGTGGGATAATTAAACGTCGTATTCAAAAAATACTTCATGGTATTGGCTGGTGCCGGTTGTCGCATGATCGCCTGTCCAATGTGCACAATCTCGGAAGCCTGGTCGCCGAAGCAGTGGATACCATGCAGTGCCAGCGTCTCGAAATGAAATATCAGCTTGAGCATACCCACTTGCTCACCCGTAATTTGTGCCCACGCCGTATTCTTGAAGAACGCCTTGCCCACCTCATAGGGAATCTTCGCCGCGGTTAACTCGGCTTCAGTAGCGCCCAGTGTGCTGATCTCCGGGATGGTTTAGATGCCTGTTGCAACCTGCTCCACCGCATAGCATTCATCCGGCGCCACGATAGCATTACTGGCGGCCCGACCCTGATCATAGGCAGCTCCGGCCAGCGAGGGCCAGCCTACCACGGCGGTTGGTCTTGATACCGACGTTCTGCAGTGCCAGGTCCCCAGTATTACCCCTGCGACCGTTGGCCCACAAAACGATATCACTCTGGATCTTCTTGCCGGACTCGAGATAGGTCACCACATAATCGTCGTGATATTCCATGCTCGCAAATTGTTCGTTGTGGCGACTGCGCACGCCAAGATTGCGCAGATGATAGGCGAGCGCATCAGAGATTTCTGAATCCAGGAACGACAGCAGGCTGCCGGCCGGATTCATCAGCTCAACCTTGCAGCCCAAGCCGCCAAAAATTGATGCATATT
>SHZK01000013.1 GCA_009692305.1 Gammaproteobacteria bacterium
ATTTTCTTCATAGTATTTGCCGAAAAAATACAGCTGGGCGAACAGTGGCGACCGCTGGTCATTGTCGGATTTCTCGGTGCCATGACGACATTTTCTTCTTTCACTATTGAAGCCCTTTTGTTGATCGAACAAGGTCACTACAATACAGCTCTTCTATACATAGCAAGCAGTGTCGTGGTCTGTCTGCTGGCCGCATTTGCTGGCATGCAAGCTACCCGATTACTGTTCTAGCTCACAGGAAATTCAAATGTTAGATCCCAAGTGGATTCGTTCAGAGCCTGAAGCTCTGGCAAAGCGACTTCTCAAGAAAAAGTATTCGCTGAATATCGAGTGGCTCGCCGAACTTGATGGCCAGCGCAAGCAGTTACAACTTGAAACTGAAAATTTACAAAACGAGAGGAATACCCGCTCCAAGGCTATTGGTAAGGCCAAGGCAGCTGGGGAAAATGTCGACGCGATACTCCAGTCGATGGAGCAGCTAAAGACTGAACTGGAAACGAAGAAAGAATTGCTGAACGCCTTGCAACTTGAGTTTCACTCCTATCTGATGGGCGTGCCCAACGTGCCGGATGAATCCGTCCCGCCAGGCAATGATGAGTCAGGAAATTTGGTAGTCTCAACCTGGGGCGAACCGAAGCAATTCGACTTCGCTGTGAAAGATCATGCCGAACTTGGAGAGGGTCTTGCTGAAGGTTTGGATTTCGCCACTGCTGCGAAAATAACCGGGTCACGCTTCGTAGTAATGCGCGGACAAGTCGCATTGCTGCACCGCGCGCTAATTCAATTTATGCTGAACACGCACACGCGGGATCACGGCTATGAGGAAGTCAATGTACCATACATAGTCAATAGTGATTCGCTGACCGGTACCGGGCAGTTACCCAAATTTGAAGAGGACTTGTTCAAACTGCGCGGGGAACAGGCGTATTACTTGATACCCACCGCCGAGGTTCCGGTAACTAATATAGTCCGTGATGAGATTCTGGAAAGTGCCAGTCTGCCAATCAAATTTGTCTGTCACAGCCCTTGCTTTCGTTCTGAAGCAGGAAGTTATGGTAAAGACACAAAAGGCATGATTCGCCAACATCAGTTCGAAAAGGTGGAGCTGGTTCAGATTGTAACTCCACAGACGTCAGATAGTACTCTGGAAGAACTTACTGCACACGCTGAACGCATCCTGCAATTACTGCACTTGCCTTATCGCAAGGTGATCTTGTGCGGCGGCGACATGGGTTTTGCCTCTGCCAAAACCTATGATCTTGAAGTGTGGCTGCCATCGCAAACGTGTTACCGGGAAATTTCGTCCTGCAGTAGTTTTACCGATTATCAGGCGCGACGCATGCAGGCTCGCTGGCGCAATCCGGCCACCGGTAAGCCTGAACTCGTGCATACAATCAACGGTTCTGGGCTCGCTGTAGGTCGCACACTTGTTGCCATTATGGAAAATTACCAGGAAGCGGATGGCCGTATTCGAATTCCTTCTGCGCTAGTTGCTTATATGCATGGTCTAGAGTATCTGGGTTAATGGATCTGTTACCAATATTCCTGAATATCAAAAACAGGAAGTGCGTCATCATCGGAGGCGGGGAGGTTGCCTTGCGCAAGGCTACCCTGCTGCTACGTGCAGGAGGCAATGTTCATGTCATCGCCGAAACAGTATGCGATGAACTTGCCGCTCTGTGCACAGCTAACAATGCAGCAATTACCCTGAGGAAATTCGAAAGCGCAGATCTCGACGGAGCTGAGCTGGTCATTGCTGCCACTGACAACCAGGCAGTTAACACGACGGTTAGCACTTGTGCAAATGCGAAACACACTCCAGTAAATGTCGTCGACCAACCAGCTCTCTGCAGTTTTATATTACCGGCAATAGTAGACCGCTCTCCAGTTATCGTTGCCATATCAACTAGCGGGACTTCTCCTGTTCTTACCCGTAAATTGAAAGAACTTAATGAAACATTTCTGCCGGGGAACATAGGTAGGCTCGCGATATTGCTTGGCAGTTTACGCGCCAGAGTTAAAAAACACATTCCAAAGTTTAACGATCGAATTCGATTCTGGGAAAATGCTTTGGAAAGTGCGGTGCCTGAACTGGTTTATGCTGGACAGGAGGCGGCAGCAGAGTCATTGCTGCTGCAGCAGCTTAATCAGCTGGATAATATTGCTCACACAGGTGAGGTTTATCTGGTGGGTGCAGGCCCCGGCGATCCTGATTTGCTGACCTTGCGCGCATTGCGTCTAATGCACAAAGCAGACGTGGTCCTGTATGACCGTCTGGTGTCAAAAGAAATCATGCAGAAACTGCGACCGGATGCGGAAAAAATTCACGTAGGCAAGCAGCGCGCTATGCATACTGTTGAGCAGGAAACGATTAATCAGCTACTGGTAAGACTGGCAAGCGAAGGCAAGAAAGTATTACGACTCAAAGGCGGCGACCCATTCATATTTGGCAGGGGCGGTGAAGAACTCGCTACGCTCGCAAAGGCTGGCATTCCCTTTCAGGTAGTGCCAGGCATCACGGCTGCATCTGGTTGTGCTGCCTACGCAGGTATTCCACTGACCCACAGGGATTTTGCCCAATCAGTGCGATTCCTGACCGGACATTTGCAACAAGGCGAGTTACAGCTGGATTGGAAATTACTGGTAATGGAACAGCAGACTCTCGTGTTCTATATGGGACTGCTGGGATTGCGAACAATCTGCGAACAATTGATAGCCCATGGCATGGATGCTGCGATGCCTGCTGCAGTGGTTCAGCAAGGAACGACAGCGAACCAGAAAGTCGTAGTTGGCACCTTGTCAGACCTGCCCGGACTGGTCGAAGCTCAAGCGTTGGTGGCACCAACTCTGATAATCATCGGGCGTGTAGTGACCTTAAGAAAGGAGCTTGCATGGTTCGGAAGTTGAGCCGGGTACGGGGGGTCAATCCATCGCAGCCATTACAGGCAATTATCGGGTTTTGGCAGGCCAGCAATCTTGCTGGCCGTTTTCGCAGGACTGCCATGGAACAAATGCATGAGGTACGCACTGCGCCCTTTTTCCGGTCCTAAATCACGCCTCACCAGATTGACCATTGCGCGGGTAGCGGGTGACATCTCGTGCCTCTGATAAAAGTTGCGCAATAGCAACAGCACTTCCCAGTGGGCTGGACTCAACATAATGTTATCCAGTTTAGCCAACTCTATTGCGACAGCTTCATTCCAGTCTTGCAAATTGCGCAGATAGCCTTCGTCATCTAGACGAATTTGCTGCTGATTTATCTGAATCGAATTGACCATGGTCATTGTTACGTACTAGAACCAGCTAATTACTTTATCAAACTCACAGCTCAACTCTACAAATTTGCTGTAATTCGCCAGCGTAACTTCTTTGACGCAAGTTGCTTCAGTACCACGAGCAATCATGTCTTCCTGCAAGGCGTAGAGCTCTACCCCAGACATTGTCGCCGGAATCTTGTGCGGGCCTGAGCAGTAATAAGTACCGTCCTCGATGAACAAAACGGCGTCACCGGGCAGCAGTAGGGAACTGCAGCTGTCCAATTGAGCAAAGCGCGGGCTGCGATTTATGGTGTGGAGGCAACTCACAAGTTAAACACCACGTCAGAAGCTTGCAGCAAGGCGCTAATGTCAGCGCGGTCTACCAGGGTTACTGGCAACACCAGATCAGCTACTTGCAATGCGCGCGACTGCATTGATGCTCCGTCTACCATAATGTTTTCGATTCCATACAGGGACAAGGCCTCTATAGCGTTTCCAAGTGTCTTGCGCTTGATAGCGGCAGCGCGTTGTTCTCTTTTAAGCTGATACACACCATCATCGAGAAAGACGTAGTTCACTTCCTGGTCAAACACCGCGCAAGCGAGCGCCATGTCCAGACACAATTGCGCATTGTGCGTGCCATATGGTGCAGACCTCGAGACAAATGTTATGAATTTTTTGTGCGTCATAGCAAGCTCGGTTTCAACCAAAATTGACGACACGGTCAGAGTTCGTGGTGGCATCTACTAGCTGCCCAAGACCTGCTATCTCGGAACTGTCGAATAAAGTGCCAGCATCGAAATCGTGCCGTTTTGCTTCACTTGCATCGACTAATCCGCGTTTGAGCGAAGACGACACACACACGACGGCATCAAGATTGTTATCCAGGATAAGCCTGTGCCAGGATAGCGGCAGGTTTTCTTCGTCCGTCGCAGTTACTGTGAAGCGATTTGCGTTGTGAACTCCGTCGCCGAAGAAAAACAAGCGATACACTTCATGACCGGCTTTTAGCAGTGCGGCTGTAAACTGTAATGCAGAGTGCGCTGCTTCGGAGGAGTAGGGGGCAGCATAGACGACAATTGTAAATTTCATAGTGTGGGGTTAATGCCTCGAAAAAATCAGGCTCGAAGTACCCTTAATAAAAAAGCCCCATTTTAGCGGGGCTTTTAGTGTTAAAACGGCAGGGTTTGTTCCTGCTGGTTTAGCGCCTTCCGCTCAGTGCGGCGAGAAGATGCAGCAAGTGAATAAAAATGTTGAAAATACTCAAGTAGAGCGAAATCGTCGCCATTATGTAATTGCGTTCGCCGCCGTTAATGATGCGACTGGTGTCAAACAAAATGAAGCCAGACATTAACAGGATGACTGCAGAGGAAATCGCCAGGGACAAAGCCGGTATCTGCAGAAAGATATTTGCAATCATTGCCACCAATGCGACGATCATTCCAGTAAACAGGAATCCGCCTATAAAATTGAAATTTTTCCCGGTGGTCAGGGCATAACCTGACAAGGAAAGAAAGATCAGTGCAGTGCCTCCAAGCGCCTGGGCGACAATGGCAGAACCGTTAGTATAGGCAACGGTGTAGACCGAGATGACTGGTCCCAGTGAGCCGCCCATCAATCCGGCGAAAATAAATACTGCAATCAACCCTTTCGCCGAATTCGCGGTGGCACGCACCACAAATGTCATGATGAAACCACCAATAATCATCAAGAAACCAGCACCCTGGCTGACTTGCAGCGCCATTGTTGCAACGGCGCAAAGCGCACTGAAAAACAGCGTCATGGACAGCAGGGTATAGGTATTGCGAATAACCTTGTTGGTCGAGATCGCAGATTCCTGGCTTCGACCAATATTTAACTCAACTTCTTTCATCGTTTTCTCCAGCAATAATGATTGGGGACCAAATTAAACTTTTGTTAACAGCAGCAATTGTTTTCTTATACCCCTTATGGGGGCTCTGGCGAATAAATTCAATGGTTTGAGGTAGCCAGCATAGAGCCTGCACCAGCCAATGATGATACTGACAACCTATTTAAAATCAATGAGTTTCGCTTAGGTTAACCGTGATATCCGAGTGCTTGCCAGATGCAGAAGTCTGTTTGACTGAGGGCTTGTTTATAGTAAGATGCTGCCCCTACCGCGGAGGGGTGGCAGAGCGGTTGAATGCACTGGTCTTGAAAACCAGCGAGGGTGAAAGTCCTCCGAGAGTTCGAATCTCTCCTCCTCCGCCACTTGTCAAGTGTTTACGCGGGTTACAAGGCCTCAAACACTGTTGTTCCCTCATCTGTTCCCCCATTACTCTTGGGTAGATAGGAGACGAAGCTTCTGCAGAAGATTGAGCAAACAAACGCTGTTTTTTCAAAGTTAAGCGGGCACAGCGCGCGCTTTCATAACTTCTTTCTACTTCCCCCATATTAACGAGCCTTTGGATGACCTGACTATTGTTAGAAAAAATACTATCTATGAACTGGAGGACCTTTTTAGTCATTCGGACGAATCGTTCAACCGTCTGAGGCATTTGCTAGAAGATGCAATAAGACATTCGGCAACGCCCCGTAGTTGTAGCCTAGCGACGTGCAGGCGTTTCCTGAACAGCAGCCAGTCGGCGAGCATTCAGTGAGATAAAGTCAGCGAGCACTCGACCACTTTCCAGAAGCAGAGGATCAACTTCTTCCAATTCCTCATCTTCTGCAGCATCCGCATCACTGTTTTGAATATCATCGTTCTGTACTACAGTTGCTGCTTCATCTTCATCGAGTTCGTCTTCAACCCATTCACGTGCAGGCAGGCCTTTTGCCAAGCGTCGGGTATTGTCGGCTTCAAAATCCGCGCGTCGGCTTACTTCCCGCTCTGCTTTTACCACTGCTTCATTTAAAGAGAGGGTTTCGTTCTCCCGCAATTCGCGCGTGCGCTCGATTTGGCCCAAGAGGAACACAAAGTCAGGGGATTCCTGCACGCGTTGCGTATGCAATTCTTGCAATTCCGGCAGTAGTGCCTGTATCGAGTGATAGGCGCGATATTCGACAGGGCGAACAGTATCCCAGGGGAGGGCGCCATCGAGGCTGCTTTCGCCAATATCTTCATACGCGTCATATACGTCTGGAAATCCGATATCAGGGATTACACCCCGATGTTGCGTGCTGGCGCCGGAAATACGATAGAACTTCGATCGGGTAAGCTTCACCTGACCGTAGTCCATAGGGATAATTTCCTGCACTGTGCCCTTGCCAAACGTTTGCCCACCGAGAACCAGTCCCCGTTGATAGTCCTGAATGGCGCCGGCAAAAATTTCTGATGCTGAGGCACTGGTGCGATTGACCAGTACGGCGAGCGGCCCGTCATATGCAACTTCCGGATCATTATCGCCAAATGAGCGTGTGAACCCATTACGCATGCCTGAATAGCGGATCTGCACCGTGGGGCCAGTTTCAATAAACAATCCGACCAATTGATTGGCTTCGCTGAGACTACCGCCGCCGTTGTTGCGCAAATCGACGACCACTGCATCGACATTTTCTGACCTTAATTCTTCCAACAAGACTTTAACATCGCGCGTTGAGCTCTTGAAATCCTCCTCACCGCGTGAAGCCGCCTCAAAATCAAAATAGAAAGTGGGGAGATTGATTACGCCAATTTTGTAATCACTGCCGTTATAACTGAGCTCAATAACTTCTTTCTTGGCGGACTGGTCTTCGAGTTTGACGGTATCGCGAGTAATGCTCACGATGTGTGCCTCTGACTCGCTCACAGAGTCTGCAGGAATGACATTCAACCGAACAACCGTGCCCTTCTCGCCACGAATCTGGGCAACGACATCATCCAGTCGCATGCCGACAACATCTAACAGATCGCCATCGACACCCTGACCAATTGAAATGATGCGATCCCCGGCTTGCAGTTCTTTGCCGCGTTCTGCGGGGCCGCCTTTAATCAGTTCGGCAACCTTGGTGTATTCATCTTCAGTGGTTAATTGCGCTCCAATGCCTTGCAGAGACAGCGACAACCCCATGTTGAAATTTTCGGAATCAATAGGGGAGAAGTAGGCAGTATGTGGATCAACTGCCTGTGCGACCGTAGACAAGTAAGCCTGAAAAATATCCTTGTCGTTGGTTTTCAATACCTGGCTAAGCTGATTGCGGTAACGCTTGGCCAATTTCTCCGCGATCTCAGTATCATCATCACCGGTAAGCTTCAGACTCAGCACGCTGCTTTTAATGCGCAGGCGCCAGAGTTCATCGAGTTCGGCCATTGAGGTCGCGAAAGGAGCGTCTTCCCGTTCCAGTTCAATGGCTTCTGCCAAGGTGAAGTCCATTTCAGGAATGTGGTTTTCGATCAGGTCAATCGCATAGATCAGCCTTTCCAATATACGTTTGTAGTACAGGTTGTAGATTTCGAAGCCGGTATCCACGCTTCCGCTTTTCAAGCTTTCATCCAGGGTATAGCGATAGGCACTGAGCTGATCGATATCAGCTTTCAGGAAATAGAGATGCGAGCCGTCGAGGGCGTCCAGGAAACTATCAAACACGACGGTAGAAAAATTGTCATCAATCTGGACTTCAGAGTAGTGCTTGGTCTGCAGTTCCCGCAGCAAAAGCACTGCAGTTTCGCCATGAATCGGTTGGCTCTGGAGCGGGGTATACAAGGCATCAATATCGAGCACTGTGTTGAGATGCCTTGGATCATCCTGTGCGCTGACGCCAGCAGCCAGCAATGCACAGTAACTCAATGCCAGCAGATTGAGAATACGTCCGAGTTGAAGCTTACGGCTTTGAATCTTCATGGCACCCCACTATTACTCTAATTGTCATGTAAATGGCTCGCCCTGGGAGCCTCTGCTGGTATCACGACCAGTTCAGAGACTAAGCGAAAATAGCCGCTGAGAGAAGTTTTTTCCTGTCAATTTAGGTCTGGAAATTATCCAGAATTCCAGCTGTCTTGTTAGTCAATCACTTGATCCGTTTGCCGCGCGCCGTAGCATGTCGTTCTGCCCGTTCCACATCGATATAGCGATCTGTAATGGCGCTGGATCCATGCCCGGCATCATCCCGCACGTGTTCCCGCGGTCGGTGTTTCACATCCTCTGAAATTCCGGTATGCCGCAACCAATGCACCGTTGCCACCTGCAAGCGTTCAGAATCCTCTCCGAAGCCTTCATTACGCATGCTTTCGGCAGCCCGATCAAAGCAGAGCTGCACTATGCCTCTAATTTGCCGAGTGCTGGTAATACCGCCTTTGCCCCTGGTCTTATGAATCAAGGGCGTCGCCTCCCCCGGGGCAGGGAGTGCAGAAAGCCCCCTGGACTTGCGATAGCGTTTGAGTGCTTCCAGCATCGCATCACTCACTGAAATTTCGCGCTGTTTGTTGCCCTTGCCAACGGTGGTGAACCACCAGTTTCCTTCCTGATCAGCTTGAAAATGCCCCATCTGTGGTTGCCAGCGACTGGTTTCTACCAATTCAGAAATACGCAAGTACATCGCGAACAAGGCATTCATGATAAACAACGTCCGCTCGTGCTCCGCAGGTTTGTCCTGGGCCATCGCTTCCACTGTCTCCATTACATAGTCCCACTGCAAAGGAGACAAGCGCCGAATCTGGCCCCTCGATTGATGTTTGCGCAGGAATTTACTTTTTTGGCGCAATTGCGCCACTGGGTTGGCTGTGAGGTAATTCTCCTGGATGAGGAAGTTGAAGAAACTGCTCAGTACACCGAATAGCGATTGCAGAGTGGACTGTGATACAACGTACTCGCTGCCTGAGTTCAGCACATACGGACGCCAATCAGGATTGGGTTTGCGCAGTCCTGCTTGCTCAATGAAGCGGGGCACATTCTTCGCTCCAATCCAGTTGCTTGGCGGATGGCGCGTAAAATCGGCATAGGATTCGATATCTTCCCGTCCTATTTGATGCAGCGATTTCTTGCCTATCAACCACACCCAATGCAGGAAATGCTCCAGTTCCCGCCTGTAGGTATTGAATGTGTCCGGGCTGCCGCGATAGCTGTAAATGAATTCACTGGCGTGCTGATAGTCCGCCAGTGCCAGTGATGGACACTCTCCGGCAAAATACTCCAATTCCACAAGTGGCTGCTTGAAAGGATTGGGCATAGCTTCGATAGTGTCGAAAACGGCGCAGGGTATTTTAATGTTTGGCATTAACAGAATTCTTTAATTCTTTGATAAATAAAATTAATAATACGGTCAAACAGCGCAGAAGCCAATGCGCTCTGTTAAGCATGCAACCGCTATAAGGTAGTCGGTTTGCTGGCTACGAACTTTACCTAAAGCGGCCCTCAGAGCTGACTTTTAGTGGTCTTGGGATAATTTGCCAAAATCGCGGCAACTCACGCAGCTAATCGCCTATAATCGACAGCTGCATAACGGAATACATAGACCAATGAGATCAATAAGATATAGCGCAATAGTCACCAAATTGTTGGTCGTCAGCCTGCTGGCGGCGCGATCTCTATCCATATCGGTGCAGGCAGACACGCTCAACGTGGCGGTAGCTTCCAATTTCGCAACCACCCTCGAGCTGCTAACAGCTGAATTTGAGCTGGCTACAGGTCACACTGTGAACGTCATTTCCGGGTCGAGCGGCAGTCACTATGCACAAATCATCAATGGTGCGCCTTTTGACCTGTTCCTCTCAGCGGATACCGCGCGTCCGGCTGCTTTGGAACTCGAAGGCTTAATCAACAGCGAACAGCGTCGAATCTATGCGTTAGGGCGGCTGGCGCTATGGAGTAGGGACGCGGCGCTAGTAACTGACTTGCGAGTATTATCGGAACTTGGGGCCGCGCAACGTCTGGCGATCGCGAATCCTAAATTGGCTCCTTACGGGGCGGCCGCGGCAGCGACACTGCGCTATCTCAATGTGTATACACTTCTACAAAATCAAATAGTTATGGGTGAAAATATAAGTCAAACCTTTCAATTTGCCTACAGCGGCAACGCAGCCTTGGGCCTGGTGGCCTACGCTCAGGTATTGGCTGCGCCAGTAAGCGGTAGTCATGTTCTGATTCCGGATGCTGCTTACGCGCCAATCGAACAGGAAATGGTGCTGTTACGACCGTCGGCGGCCAGTCAGGCGCTGTTTAACTTTCTGAGTAGCGATGCCATGGTGCCAATCCTGGAGCAAGCTGGCTACTACGCGCCGCAGTTGCAGCAGGGTAATCTTTAATGTTGAGCGCTGACGATCTCTCTGCTTTTGTCCTCACCTTCCAACTGGCTGGTGTATCTACCCTGATTCTGCTGCTGCTGGGCACGCCGCTGGCTTGGTGGCTGACGCAGACCCGCTCTCGCTGGCGCAGCCCAATCGAAGCTCTCATTGCGCTCCCGCTGGTGTTGCCCCCAACCGTATTAGGTTTCTATTTATTGCTGAGCATATCGCCTAGCGGTCCGATTGGATCCCTGGTACAGGCGCTGGGGCTACCTTCATTAGCGTTTTCATTCTGGGGGCTAGTGCTAGGCTCAGTTATCTATTCGCTGCCCTTCGTTGTACAGCCATTACAAACAGCTTTTTCTTCAATCAACAGACAGTTACTTGAGGTTTCTGCGACTTTAGGTGCGAAATCTTTAGATCGCTTCCTTAGTATCGTATTGCCAATGTCTAAAATTGGTTATGTCACCGCCATCGTGTTGGGATTTGCTCATACCATGGGAGAATTTGGAGTGGTGCTGATGATCGGTGGCAACATTCCCGGTTCCACGCAGGTGCTGTCAATTGCAATCTACGAACACGTCGAATCCCTGGAATACGGCCAGGCTCACTGGCTTTCCGGGATTTTACTGGTACTGTCATTCGCCGTTTTATTGGTGGTCTATACCACGAATCGACGGGGCTTTAAGGTCTCCGCGCCATGATTGCCGCCAATATCCAATTGCAAAAACCGGGTTTTGAATTGCGCGCTGAATTTGAGGTTCCTGCTGGTGGCGTAACCGGTGTGTTCGGTCCCTCCGGATCGGGTAAGACTACATTACTAAGGGCCTTGGCAGGATTGGAAGCGGGAGTCACAGGAAATCTAGTTGTTTCCGGGGCACACTGGCTGTCGGGCTCGCACTCCATGTCCGTGCAGGAGAGGCTGGTGGGGTTCGTGTTTCAGGATCCTTGCTTGTTTCCGCATCTTAGCGTTATGGGGAATTTGCTGTATGCGCGAAATAGAGCGAAGAATTCCTCTTACCAGATTGATTTAGAACATGTTTGTGAAATGCTTAACATTCACGACCTGCTTAATCGTAATGCTGGACTGCTGTCTGGCGGCGAAAGGCAGCGGGTGGCTATCGGTCGCGCCTTGCTCAATCGTCCCGCTATGCTTTTGCTTGATGAACCGCTATCAGCGGTCGATCAGGGCGGCCGAAATTACTTAATCTCAATACTTGAAAATCTATTTCAAAATATTGAAATACCTATATTTTATGTTTCCCATGCAAGCGATGAAATCGCCCGGTTGGCGGAAAACCTGATATTGATGAATCAGGGCAGGGTGATCGCCCATGGCGAGTTGAAGCAGGTATTGGGCAAAATTGACACGCCACTGAATGCTTCAGATGAAGCTTTCAGCGTGATGCGTTGCACCATCAAATCCCATCAACTGGCTTACCTGACTACGGTCCAGACCGCAGGCGGCGAAGTCCTGCAGGTGCCACGACAGCCCCTCGAAGGAGATTCAGTGGTACGCCTGCGAATACGTGCGCGCGACGTGAGTCTGTCTCTACAAAGGGCCCAGGAGAGCAGCATATTGAACATCTTGCCAGCCACAGTGGTGGCGCTGTCGCCGGAGATAGAGCAGGGTACTCGTACAGTCAAACTGGATGTGGCTGGTGACAGTCTGTTGGCCCGCGTGTCTGAGTACTCAGTACAGCAATTGCAATTACAGCCAGGGAAAGCCGTGTTTGCTCAAGTGAAGTCAATTTCACTGGTTGGATAAATCGACACTGGCTATCAACCAGATTCCACCTTCAAGCATAGCAACGGGGGAATGCTCATCCCGAAGTTAACAAACGTGACTAAACACTAACTGAGAATTGAAAGCTGTGTCGCCGTAGTATCAAAAATAAAGATTACATTTATGGCATAATAGATTGATAATTATATTAAAATAACTCCGTATTCGCGAACTTTAGCAGAGCGAATTGGCTGTACTTAAAGCACTTTCGAGCATCGCTGCCGGCATAGAGACATCAAGTGCCAGCTATCCTCGCATTCCTGGTTCCAGAATCATCTCTAAATTTGGGAGGTGCATTACTCGATACCCGGCTCAGCAGCGCCAAAGCCCGCATAGTATGCGCAACAATAAAGCCTGTTCAAATTAGCGCTATCAGTCAATTTGGCCTTTCAGCAAATACCTCAAGCTGTCGTAATTATCACTTCACGAAACCAAGCGGGCTATTGCAACCCCAGCCCTAGCCATTCGGGAGTTGCTAAACGACGATAAAATAGTTAGTTGGAGAGTATTAATGCTCATCAACGTTAGATATACCCTCAGTCAAAAGTGACTTTGTTCGAAGGTGATGCCTCCGTAGATGGGGGTGAACCTCTGCTGCCTAAGAGCATTCGGCGGGGCGTACCGGTGGTACAAGAACTGAACCAATGCCCGTCTATTGTCAGCTACGATTAAATCCTCAAACCAAATTGGGTGCCAACGCTGCAATCTTTTAAGATCTGTACACAGGGAGTAGTGACTCTGACGTTGCTGGGGGTTTCCTGATCCATAGGCTTATCTGCTATTTCCGGTAATATTTATTACCGGAAATAGCAGATATCGCAGTAAAGTCGACACTTCCTCTTAATATAAAAATTCCTATTAGTTAGCTAGCCATATTAAACCTATACCTGATCCTCGAATCAGGTCTGGGTATGCGACTTCCTTTTAGTTCGCATGGGGACAAACTCCTCAGCCAACGCGCCAAGCAGCAAATTGGTGCCATGGCCTATTTCGCTAGTGATAAAGTCGCGTATGGCCTCGTCAAACCCACGTAATAGCTTGTCACCACGAAAAGTGAGACTGGTGTTGGAACCCAGTCGAGAGAAAATGCTGGCAAATTCAACCGCTATATAACCATCGCCCATGATTAGCATCGACTGGAGTAGCTGCTCTAATGCAAATAGATCATTTGAATTGAGCACGTGCTCATTGCCGGGGAAGTCCGGCACCCAGGGCCAACCACCTACCGCCAGCAGAATGTAGCGTACGGTGATCAGTTTGCCAGCAACCAGCAAGGTGTGCGGACCTGCAATGGTGGCACGTGCTTCAAACACAGCCACATCATTAGTATCAAGTATTGATTTATAAATACCATTTAATCTATTGATTTCATTATTTTTGTTAGCTAATAGAGTATGCCAGTCGAAGCGAGCGTCTCCGGTGGTCCAGCCAAACCCGCGGCTATCTTCGAAATCATCACGAAAATGGGCGGCGTAGCTAAAAAGCTTCTTCGGGACACAGCCGACGTTGACACAGGTGCCTCCGAAATAGCGTTCTTCCGCAATCGCCACCCGCGCTCCCAAGCTCGCAGCAACACGGCAGGCACGGACACCACCGGAACCTGCCCCAATGACAAACAAATCGTAATCAAATTCTTGCAAGATCTTGTATCCTTTACTTAAATTTTCCGGCAGTTGCCAACAATACACAGCATTATCCCTGATACCCGCTTATGCAAACCAGCCTCTTTCTACAACCCGGTAATATCGACCAGTGTCAGCTGCATGCACTGGGCGGTGCCGAAATCCACGAATTCCCGCAAGCGTTTCCAGAAAGCGAGGCCAGTACCCTGCTGTCCGGTCTTTTGCGCGACATTCCCTGGCGGCAGGAAGCATTACACATTGCAGGCAAACGCATTAATGTGCCACGCCTGCAGTGCTGGATGGGTGATCGCAGCAGTCTTTATGGTTACTCTGGCATGCGCTTACTGCCCATTCCCTGGCACACCACCGTGCTTACCATTCGGCAACGCGTCCAAGCCCTTGCTGGCATTGAATTCAACTCGGTACTCCTTAATTATTATCGCGATGGTAAAGACAGTGTGGCCTGGCACGCAGATAACGAACCAGAGCTAGGCACTGACCCGACCATCGCCTCTGTGAGTTTTGGAGCCGAACGTTATTTCCAGCTAAAACCCAAGCAACGGGGCACTGCCAATAATTACCGGTTATTGCTGCGCCATGGCAGTGTTTTGGTTATGGGTAAAGGCTTGCAATCCCAATGGTTACATCAGTTACCTAAAGTGGAAGGGCTAGACCTGCCCCGGATCAACCTTACCTTCAGGCAAATCCTTTGATCGACGTTGCTACAAGCTGCCTGGAGACGAGGTAAGAGAGTGGATAAATTTGATATCTGCATCGTCGGCGCCGGCGTCATCGGACTATCAGTTGCGCGCGCGCTGAGCCAGACACACAAACATTCCAGCATCGTTGTGCTTGAACAGGAATCAGGTTTCGTCAACACACCAGCAGTCGCAGTAGCGAAGTGATTCATGCCGGCCTTTACTATCCGGCTGAAAGTCTGAAAGCGCGCCCTTCTGTGCGCGGCAAGCAGCTCTTGTATGAGCATTGCGACCAGCACGGCATACCCTATAAACGACTGGGCAAATATATAGTTGCGCAGGAACACCAAATGCATGCTCTTGAGCAGCTCGCCGCGAATGCAGCGACGAACGGTGTCGTCGATTTAAGCTGGGTCTCGCAGCAATCTTTGCAAAAAGCAGAGCCAGCCTTGCGTGCGAGCAGCGCCCTCTTTTCGCCCTCAACTGGCATTCTGGATAGCCACAGTTTTATGCAGTGTTTGTTGGACCTTGCTCGAAGTGCAGCGGTGGAATTTGCACCCTTCACCACGGTTGAGCACATTGAATGGAATCTCAATACTTTCACCATAACAAACTCAATAAGGCATGGGGCTACCAAAGAACAGTATCAGTTTCAATCTTCGATATTGATCAATTGCGGAGGTTTGTATGCTGCTGCCATTGCTGGGACCATTACCGGCTCCTCGCCAATCCCAGCTCCCAAGATATTTTTTTGCAAAGGTGATTATTTCACCTATGGATCTCGCAGCTCGCTGCAGCATCTGGTGTACCCAGTACCGGAAAAAACGCCTCCGGACTTGGCATCCATGCAACCTTGGATCTTTCCGGTCAACTCCGTTTTGGCCCTGACGCGCAATATATTGACAGCATTAATTATGCTATCGACCCGCACAAAGCAGTTCTGTTTGCGCAGGCCATTTCCAATTATTTCCCGGGAATCAGTGCCGATAAACTGGTGCCTGCCTATGCGGGCATACGACCAAAACTTGCCCTCGCTGGCAGTCCTGCGCAGGATTTTCAGATACAAGATGGAAGAGAATTTTTCATGCCTGGATTAATTCAGCTATTCGGCATTGAATCGCCAGGGCTCACTGCCAGTCTCGCTATTGGAGAGTATGTGCGCGACTTGGTGCGCTCATTGGGAAATTGAATTCTGATTTGGTTGTAGCGATATTCGGCAGTAATAATTCCATCGGTTCATTTCAAAGCGTCAATGTCTGCATGGAGTCATCTATCATCCCTGCCAGCAAATTTTCGATGCGCAATTTCACGCGGCTTTCTTCTTCAAGGAATTGCATCCCCACGCCGCGCACCCGTTTATTTTGCGCTCCAGCTGGAGTGATCGAGACAATTTTACTCACGACTACGTGTGGCTCCAATGTATCCGGCAATTCAAGCAATATGAAAAGCTGTTCACCCATTGCATACAATCCTGCCGTCGGTAGAAACAAGCCGCCTCCTTTCAGAAAACTCATATAGTGTTTATGCAATGAATGCGTATCGGGGGTATGCAAGTAGAGAACTTTCGGTGCATCCATGCGGAGAGAGTCCAGTTAGGCAGTTTTTGGGTCAGCCATATTGGTCATCTGTGTTGGCCATCCCTGTCTGTTGTTTGCTTTCCTGACACTTGCGTATACAGACTGCTCCACTGCCACAGCAGTGATTCCAGCATTAACTGTGCATTCGGATTGGTACCACCCAATAATTGTCGTTGTGATTTCTCTGCCGCCAGATTGAACAGCAATAGCCGTTTAACCAAACCAGTCCTGTCTTCAAAGCTGCTAAAAATCTGCGCCAAGGCCTTAAGCGAGTCAGGATGTTCAGTCTCATTGGTAAGCAGGCTTCGAATAACTATAGACGAAGTTTGCAGTAAATACTCAACTGCTACCGAATCGCCAATTTTCATGGCTATCGTCACCACTGTCTGAATCGAAGCTGTGCGCTGCAGCAAAGCTGCCAGGGAAACCATGAACTCGTTGGCGTGAACTAATCCGTCAGACTCGACGATGGTCAGCGCATGCAATGGTCGACTGCCAGCCGCCAGTGCAATGGACTCTACCTGATCTGCAGCAACACCTTTGGCTCTCAGCCAGTGCATCGCAACTTCCAGACTTGGGGTAGGCATGACTAATCTCTGGCAGCGACTGCGCAGCGTCGCGGGCAAACTATCGGCCCGAGCTGTCACCAGAAATAGATAAGTGTCTTTCGAAGGTTCTTCCAGAGTTTTAAGCAGGCTGTTGGCGGCGCTTGCATTGAGGTGATGGGCGTTATTCAGGATGATTACTTTCCTGAGACCGGAATGGGAAGTGCGGGCAATGAATGCAGTAGCGGCGCGAATCTGGTCAATTTTTATATCTCTGCTGCCTTCTTCAGGCTGAATGAGCGTGATATCCGGGTGAAAGCCGTTAATTCCCAGCAGACAGTTGGTGCACTCGCCACACGCCAACTCTGCCCCTGGCCGCTGGCACAGTAGATAACGGGCAAAGGCTTGAGCAAACTGAAACTTTCCAATCCCCTGCTCGCCAGCAACCAGATAAGCGTGAGCCATTTGTCCGGCTTTGTGTTGCTCAAGCAAGCGTCGCCACTCCGGCTGCTGCCATGGCAACGGGGTTAAACTTGGCGCCATGGTCTCTTGCGGTTCATTGCTCATGACAATTTAAAGCGCGAACGCACGGCACTAAGCAGTGCAATCTTTACGGCGGCAAGTGGTTGTGCGGCATCTATGACAGCGCATCGAGCTGGATCAGCGCGTGCAATGTCAAGGTAGGCTGCGCGCACTCGCTTGAAGAAATCCATTTGCTCCCGCTCGAAACGATCCAACGCACCCCGTTTCTCTGCACGCTGCATACCGATTACAGGATCCATATCTAAAATAAGTGTGAGGTCTGGTCGCAACGATTGTTGCACCAGTGACTGCAGCGTCGCAATTGCGCCCGGGTCAATTCCCCGTCCTGCTCCCTGATAGGCGAACGTTGCATCTGTAAAGCGATCGCACAGAACCCAGATGCCGTCATTTAATGCAGGTTGTATGATTTTCGCAATATGTTGAGCCCGAGCCGCAAATACCAGCAGCAGCTCGGCTATTGAGTCCAAAGATTCATCCGAAATTGACAAGAGCAGCTCACGTACCTTCTCCCCCAGCACGGTGCCACCAGGTTCTCGAGTGACGATATATGCAATGCCATGTTCATTGAGCAGCGCTTGCAGAAACTCCAGGTTGGTGGACTTTCCTACCCCTTCTGCACCCTCAATTGTTATGAATTTACCGATGGTCATTTTCAAGTTCTTCTCCAATTAAATTACCGGCTTTGGTTAGGCGCCGGGGCAGATTGGTATAATCTGACAGCCGCATTGTGTTCTGCCAATGTATTGGAAAACTGGTGCTCACCATTGCCCTTGGCAACGAAGTACAAAAATTCGGATGGTAGTGGATGCATGCTTGCAGTGATTGAGTCCAGACCCGCAAGCGCAATCGGGGTCGGCGGCAATGCGGGGATTCGATAGGTGTTATAGTGTGTTAGTTGTTCAAGATGTGCCCGCGTGAGATTGCCAGCATATTCCTCGCCCAGACCATAAATCACCGTTGGATCAGATTGTAACCGCATGCCGAGTTCGAGGCGCCTGACGAAAACGCCTGCGATATGTCCGCGTTCCGCACCGAATGCCGATTCCTTTTCTATGATGGAGGCAAGTATCAAAGCCTCGTACTCCGTCGAAAAAGGCAGCGCTCCCAGTCGCTCTACCCATGCGGCACTTAACACTTCTGACAGGCGCGCGTGAGCTCTTTTCAATAGTTGCAGATCAGAAGTGCCGCTGTCATAGAAATACGTATCGGGGAACAGCATGCCTTCGGGGTTTGAAATGTCGAGACCTAAAAGCTTTGCGATTTGTTCTGGTTCAATTCCGGTAAGCTCATGGGAAATCCTTTCTCCAGACCTGATGGCGGCCAAAGCCTGACTGAAAGTCCAGCCTTCAACGAGAGTAATCCGGTATTGTCTGGTGTTGCCTTGCACCAGTACGCCTAAAAGCTGTTCGGGACTAATCCCGATTGACAACTCATACTCGCCGGTTTTGATCGAGCTATCGACGCCGCGCCAGCGGCCCAGCAACGTGAAAAATCGCGGGTGTTCCAGGTACCCCGCGACTTCGAGATCACGTGCAATGCGTGACAATGAACTGCCGGCTGCAACCTCGAAGACCACGGGCTCAGTTATCGCGACAATGGGAGCTTGCAAATACCTGATTACGTAAATGAACATCAAGCCTGCAACTAGCGCGCTGAGCAGTACAAAAAGAAGCGTGTACCGCAGCAATGATTTAGTTGGCACGGTTAATAAGTTCATGGTTAAACCGCATCGCCAGCTGGGTGTAGGGGCCAATGGTTCAAGCCTGCACACTAGCATTTCTGCACAATTTGCGCACGGGCCAGACTCCAAATACGCTGTTACATAAAAAAAGTTCAGATGCTTCGTTTACATCTGCAAGTGACACTGCTTCAACCTGGATAGCGTGGCCGGACTCTTCGAAGCGCCCTGTCAAATAATCAAGCATTGTACCTTTTAAACCGGCATCGCCGAGCAGCGGCGTTACCAACCTTTGCCCCACAACTAAAATGAGATTGCTTTTGGTGCCTTCAATGACCTGTCCAGATTGGCTTAGACATAGTGCTTCATCTACAGAGTCGTCCAATGCGAAACTGGCCATTACCTGATCAAGTCGATTTAGATGCTTGATTCCAGTGAGTGCTGAATTGCTGGATAATTTGTGTTCAGAAATCCCGATACTCACCCCCATTACACGCTTTGATCAAGTAGTCATCAGGAAATGGAGAGTACCGAAGTATTCTATTGGCGGACTGTTGTTTCGGTGCGGAGTACCTTCTTCCATCTATACTACGAGTTATGATTATTTTTAATATGCCGTCAGGGGGACAGTTGTGAAGAAACTCAGCCAACTCAGTGCTCAGAGCTGCGTCATCCAATTTGATACGCAGCAGTCGGCAGGTCGATTGCAATCGCAGTAAATGTTCTGAAACCAGAATGGGTTTTCTTGCGATTATACGAATGGTTTCGAAACATCCATCTCCGTACTGCAAACCTCGATCCCGTACAGAGATTAATTCGGTTTGCACTCCGTTGATCATCGTTTCCAAGGAATTACCTGATCATAAGTTGAAGCAGGGAAGTTATTGCTCAAATCTTGAAAATATCAGACTGCCATTGGTGCCGCCAAATCCGAACGAGTTGCTCAGCACTACTTTCAGCGCCTGATCGCGGGTGGTATGCGGAACGTAATCGAGATCACAGCTTGTATCAGGATTGTCCAGATTTATAGTTGGCGGAACGACCTGATCGCGCAGGGACAACACTGAAATTATTGCTTCGACGGCACCTGAAGCGCCTAGCAGATGACCGATCATTGACTTGCTGGAACTGACGGCAAGCTGTTTCGCATGCTCTTTAAATACTGACTTGATGGCGAGCGTTTCAGCGACATCACCAGCAAGTGTAGATGTGCCATGCGCATTGATGTAATCCACAGCCGTCGCATCAAGTTTCGCGCTCAGCAGGGCGTTCCGCATGCAGAGTGCTGCGCCGGCGCCACCTTCTGAGGGAGCGGTCATATGGAAGGCGTCACCACTCATGCCAAATCCGGTAAGTTCGGCGTAAATTGTGGCTCCACGCTTGCGCGCATGCTCCAATTCCTCCAGCACCATAATGCCGGCTCCGTCACTGAGTACGAATCCATCCCGGTCCCGATCCCATGGACGACTGGCTCTGGCAGGGTCTTCATTGCGAGTGGATAACGCCCGCGCTGCGCAGAAACCGCTAAGACCAACTGGTGATGTTGCCATCTCGGCGCCGCCTACCAGCATCACATCAGCCTGATTGTGCGTGATCATGTTTGCCGCTATACCGATATTATGGGTACCGCTTGTGCAGGCGGTTGCTATGGCAATGTTGGGCCCTTGCAAGCCAAATCGAATAGACAGGCTGCCTGCTATCATATTGATGATGGATCCAGGCACGAAGAATGGTGAAACTTTGCGCGGCCCGCTCTTTTGAATTTGCAGTGACGTTTCTTCTATACTGGTGATGCCGCCTATTCCAGATCCAATTGCCACACCGAAGCGCTCTGGATTCCAGCTGGAGATTTCGATTCCGGAATTTTTGAAGGCCTGGACACCTGCTGCGATTCCATACTGAATAAATATGTCGAAACGGCGCGCGTCCTTGCTGTCCATATAGAGACTGCAATCGAAATCCTTTATGGAGCCGCCAAACCGCGTGCTGAAAGCAGCTGTGTCGAAATGAGAAATGGCGCTAATACCGCTAGCCCCATTCTTCAATGCCGACCAAGCCGTTTCTACATCATTGCCAACAGGAGTAATCAGTCCGAGCCCGGTTACTACTACTTTTCTGCCATTCAATGAAGCGTTCTCCTAAGCTTGTTTTACGCTCTACAAAATAGACAAAAGCTACTCCAGAATGCTCCAGAGTAGCTTTTACATATTGCATCAATTAATTTTTACAGATGATTGTTGATGTAGTCGCAGGCTAACTGGACAGTTGTAATCTTCTCAGCTTCTTCATCCGGAATTTCTGTTTCGAATTCTTCTTCCAAAGCCATGACCAATTCCACAGTATCTAAAGAATCAGCGCCTAAATCTTCTACAAATGAAGCAGATGGTTTTACTTCCTCTTCCTTTACGCCAAGTTGTTCGCAGACAATTTTTTTAACGCGCTCTTCTATGCTACTCATATCTATTATTAGCTCCTAAAACGATGTTTCGTGCGGCAATTCTTTTAGATCTTCACTTTCAGTTTACTTGCTGTTCGATCACGGCCGCAGGCATTTCTGCCTGGCCGTGTAATTCGGAGACGCAAGTTTACCTCTATTTTATGGCGATGTAATGCTTAAATTGCATATTTAACCGGTATTGACAAACCCCGTGAAAACTCAATTACTTAGAGACGATTTCAGAATTAAGACAGGTACATTCCACCGTTCACATGCAGGGTTTCACCGGTGATATATGCGCCACTTTCAGAGGCTAAAAAACCAACAACTGCAGCAATTTCCTCCGGCCTGCCAAGTCGCCCGAGTGGTATTTGTGAAAGCAGGGTTTCGGCTTGTTTTGCCGGTAAATCCCGAGTCATATCAGTTGCTATAAAACCGGGTGCCACTGCATTCACGGTGATCCCACGCGAACCGATTTCCTTCGCAAGCGAGCGTGTGAAGCCTTCGATACCAGCCTTTGATGCAGCGTAATTAGTTTGTCCTGCGTTACCGCTCGACCCGACCACGGAACTGATATTGATAATTCGTCCCCAGCGCACTTTCGTCATTCCCCGCAAGCAGGCCTTGCAGAGTCGGTACATTGATCCCAGATTGGTATTAATCACGTCTGTCCATTCTTCTGACTTCATACGCAGCAGCAAATTATCGCGGGTAATTCCGGCGTTATTCACCAGAATCAATGGCGCTCCGAATTCGCTTTCAATCGCTGCAATAACGGTTGCCACAGATTCATCGGAGGCAACATCAACGCAATATCCCTTACCTGGGAATTGATTCGAAGCCAGGTATTCAGAAATATTGGTGGCCC
Organism: Gammaproteobacteria bacterium; assembly: GCA_009692305.1. Classification (GTDB taxonomy): domain Bacteria; phylum Pseudomonadota; class Gammaproteobacteria; order Pseudomonadales; family Pseudohongiellaceae; genus UBA9145. Next base: position 22,171 of record SHZK01000013.1, read on the forward strand.
CCTGTGCGCTGGTTGCAGTTCCCAATACTATGAATCCTTGTGTACCTAATTGCAGGGCAATCGCTTTACCTATTCCGCGACTTGCGCCTGTGACCAGTGCGACCTTTGCTGCTTCATTCATCACATTGCATCCTTCATTATTTCAAACGGTTCACGGACCGCTACCCTGCCATCTCAGCAAGCGCAAAATCCAGGCTCGCGCAATCATCGCTGCCAAAACATGCCAGTTCTGGTTCGATACGCTTTACCAAGCCGCTCAAGACCTTGCCCGGGCCGCATTCCACGAGCTTGCTTATACCTGCCTTGCGAATTAGTCGAATAGAATCCACCCACTGCAGTGGTTGATATATTTGTAGAATCAGGTTTTGCCTGATGACATCAGGGTTACCACATATCTCCGCGTTTACATTTTGCACAACCGGGATAACTGCTGGCTTAAATTGTACTGTGAGTAGTACTTGTTCCAGATTATCCGCTGCCGGCTTCATTAGTGCGCAATGAGAAGGCACGCTTACATTCAATGGAATGGCGCGCTTGGCGCCAGCTTGTTTGCACAAATCCATGGCCCGGTCCACTGCAGCAGCGTTACCTGCGATTACCGTCTGCCCGGGAGCATTGAAGTTGGCCGCCGACACGATTTCATCCCCGGCAGCTTCGTCACACAATTCATTAATGCGATAGTTTTCCAGGCCCACAATGGCGGCCATTTTGCCGGCGCCGACAGGAACTGCAGACTGCATAAACTGGCCGCGCTGATGAACAACATTTACTGCGCTGGAAAAATCCAACACTCCGGCACAAACCAGAGCGGAATACTCACCCAGACTGTGTCCTGCAAGAATAGCAGGCATGCGGCCGTTGCTTTGTTGCCAGATCCGCCAAATCGAAACTGATGCTGCCAACAAAGCCGGTTGGGTTATATGTGTATGATCCAACGAATTAGCAGGATCATTTTGCACAATGTCCCAAAGTCCAAGACCAATCTGCGCCGAGGCTTCGGCGAAGGTTTGTTCAATCACAGGGTATTTCGTTGCCAGTTCGCGCAACATCCCAAGCTTTTGCGAGCCCTGGCCTGGGAATACGAATCCAAATTTTTGCATGACCTTACTCGGTTAGGTTTGTCTTTTTATCTAGTGCCTCTTGGCGCGGCAGCGCCAAGTTTTCACTCAAGTTATGGCATTCAACGACTTGCTTAATCCAGTTATTTGACCGCCATGATTGCAGCTACTTTTTTCGCGATCAGTTGCGGTACTGCATTTTCGATTTCAACAATCCCTTGCTTGATGGCATAAGTAAAACCTTCAATTGAGGCATTGCCGTGGCTTTTAACTATACTCCCCTGTAATCCTAGGAGACTTGCTCCATTGAATTGATGCGGATCAATTTGCGCATTGAGTCGTGTCAGCAGTGGCGCTGCAAAAATTTTTGAAACCCGGCTGAACCAACTGCGCTTGAACTGCTCGTGCAATAGTCCCTTTACTACATTGGCAACTCCGGCACTGCATTTGATCGTAACATTGCCAACGAAGCCATCGCAGACTACGACATCGGCGTATCCTTTAAACAGTGCGTTTGCTTCGATAAATCCGACGTAATTGATGCCCGCGCATGCATTTAATAATGCTGCAGCCGCTTGCACCTCGTTGTTACCTTTGTAATATTCTGAGCCAATATTTAATAGCCCAACCCGAACTTGTTCACCCAGAAGAGACTCCGCCATAGCGGCACCCATTACTGCAAACTCGAACAGTTGCTGGCCATCGCACTCAGGATTCGCACCTACATCCAACAAATAGCTTTGACGTGAAGCACCCGGTATGGTCGCTACCATCGCTGGCTTCTGGATGCCTGGTATAGTCTTAAGCAAATGTCGGCCAATCATCAGCAAGGCGCCAGTATTGCCTGCACTTACCATGGCTTGTGCGGAGCCATTTTTCACCAGCTCGACTGCCTTGTACATGGATGACTGTTTGCCACTGCGGAGCACGTTAGCGGGCTTGTCATCGTCAGTGATGACATCGATTGTGTGAATGATGTCTACCCGTGAGCGACTGGATTGGGAAAATAAAGGCAAAAAAACGTCCATCTGGTCTTTGTCACCAACCAGATAAAGTTGCAATTCAGAATTGGTTTGCAAGGCCTGTGCGGCTGCGGGCAGTGTTACGGAAATACCACCTTCTCCACCCATAGCATCAATCGCTATGCGTTTGCCTGTACTCAACGTTAGTCTTCGCCGAGATCCAGAACTTTCCTGCCTTTATAGAACCCATCAGCTGTCACATGGTGTCTACGATGTATTTCACCTGTTGACTTGTCTGTGGATAATGTTGGTCCGCTGAGGGAGTCATGCGACCGACGCATATTCCTTCTGGAGCGGGTTACCTTGCTCTTTTGTACAGCCATTTCGATCTCCTGATTATTCGTTCTAAATATTTAATTAGTTCTGTCTTTCGTTTGTAGTGATTTTAAAACTGCAAACGGATTCTCAGAGGCAGCAACATTGTCGTCATCGACAAGCATTCCGCTATTGCTCTGACCCAATGCGCTATTGCAGTGAGCTGATTCGTGGAAACTGACAATTGGCATACACAACATTAATTGCTCTTCCACCATACTGGCCAATTCCAGTTTGGTATCGGCACAAATCCATGGATCGAGTTCTGGATTTAACATTGCTGATTTCGATTCGTCTTTAAGCAATGCCAGCTTTATATCGTCGTGCAGGACAATCCCTATAGGTTCCAGACAGCGCTGGCACAGTACTTCCACCTCAGCTCGTAACTTGCCTGAGATGATATGTTGCCCTGACTCATCATCGAAAAATTCCAGCTCAACACGCACACTACCCGCTTCACTGGCTAATAAGCCTCGAAACCGATCAAGTCTTGCCAATGCCACAGTTCCGGTAATGACAGCGTGCTGCTGGAAGATTTTCCGCGTGTCTACGTATTCTGGAAGCGGGCTATCCGACATGGCGCGCAATGATAGGCGTCCATGGCAGCACTGTCAAAGATTTCTGCAATTGTTTTGGTTCCACAAAAGTATTTTATCCTCATGTTTTAATTGAGCTTTTCCATACCCCGCAGAATACTTTCCAGCATTTTATCGGGCGGCGCGGTTACCTCCAGCAACTGCGATAGATGGGGCGCTCGAAAGCGGATGGCACTGGCATGCAAACAGAGTGACTTGACGCGATTCAGTTTCACATCGGTCACTCTTATCCCGTACTTGTCATCGCCAACGATCGGGCAACCTGCATATTGGCAGTGCACACGAATTTGGTGGGTACGGCCAGTGGCTGGTTTTGCTTCCACCAGCGTTGCCGTCTGGTAGTGCTGAATCACTCGAAACCTGGTCAATGCCGGCTTGCCATCGCGGGCCACCTTGACTATGCGCTCACCGGCACTGAGTTCATTCTTTAATAGTGGTGCTTCAATCTGCAACACCGAGTCAGGCCAGTGGCCCTGCACCAGCGCCAAATAGGTTTTCTCTACATTTCTTTCCTTAAGATCACTCTGGATCTGCTTCAAAAATATGGAATTCTTTGCAATCACCAAGCAGCCAGACGTGTCCCGGTCGAGGCGATGCGCCAGTTCCAACCCAGACCATTCGTGCCGCGTTTGCCGCAGTGCTTCTATGAGACCAAGCCGCACTCCAGAGCCACCATGTACTGATAATCCGGCGGGCTTATTTATGACCAGCAAGTGGTCATCCTCATACAGAATCTGATCGACCAGAAGCTGCTGTAAACCAGGGCTCGGCTTGCCAGGTTTTTGCACCGCATCGCCAGTAAAGGGCGGGATTCTGACTTCATCACCAAGTACCAGTTTGCGTTCGGGCTTGCAGCGTTTCTTGTTAACGCGAACTTCACCACGGCGAATCAGCCAATAAACCCGTGACCTTGGCACCCCTTTCAAGCGCCGCATCAGGAAATTGTCGAGGCGCTGACCGTCTTGTGGTTCCAGCACTCGCAATAACTGCACCTTGTCGCGATTTTCCATGCCAGCCTCAGAATTGATATTGCAGCTCTACTGCAGGCAGTTTAGCCTGTAGAACTGCAAAGAAGTCAGCATATTACACCAAACCATGACCGCCTTAATGGTGTACAATCCCCTCCTTTTTCGACACCTCGGTCGTGATGGAAACCCTCAAACACACGCTTAATACACTGGTTACGGCTAGCCTGGGCGCAATCACCGCGGACGCTAGCGCTAACGCCAACGTGATTACCGCCTCCAAACCAGAGTTCGGAGATTACCAGGCGAATGGGGTTATGGCCGCTGCCAAGCAATTGCGAACGAACCCGCGCGCACTGGCGGAGAGAGTCGTGGCGCATTTGCTGTTGCAGGCGCCAGAAATGTTTGCCAAGGTCGAAGTCGCGGGCCCGGGGTTCATTAACATTCACCTGCAGGACTCACTGCTGACCAAGCGAGGCGCCGCGCTGCTGCAAGCACCTGAACTGCTGCTCCCCAAAGCCACGCATCCACAAGCCATTGTCGTTGACTATTCTTCACCCAATCTTGCCAAGGAAATGCACGTCGGGCATTTGCGCGGCACTATCATCGGGGACTGTCTCGCGCGGGTACTGACCAGCAGTGGGCACACTGTGATCAGACAGAACCATGTTGGAGACTGGGGCACCCAGTTCGGCATGCTGATCAGTTATATGCAGGAAGTTGGCAGCACCCATGGGGAAGTAGCGGCGAAGCTGGCTGATTTGGAAGAGTTCTATCGCGCCGCCAAGACCCGCTTCGATGACGACCCAGCTTTCGCGGAACGGGCTCGCAACAGCGTGGTTAAATTGCAAAGCGGTGATCCCGAGATGTTGCAAGTGTGGGCGCATTTCATAGACGAGTCGCTGCGTCATTGTGAGGCAGTGTACCGCAAGCTTAAAATCACATTACGACGGGAGGACCTTAAGCCAGAAAGCTTTTATAACAATGTGTTGGAGAGCATTGTTAAACTATTGAATGAACGGGGAATGCTGTCGATTTCAGACGGTGCGCGCTGTGTTTTCCTGCCCCAATTCATCGGCAAGGAAGGCGAACCGCTGCCTGTGATTATTCAAAAATCAGATGGCGCCTATCTCTACGCCACCACCGACCTTGCGGCGGCTCAATATCGCGCCCATAGCCTCCATGCTGAACGCTCACTGTACGTAGTCGACGCCAGACAGTCCCTGCATTTCCAGCAGGTTTTTGCCGTTGCCCGCGCAGCCGGTCTAGTCACCGACGCAATCTCACTGGAGCATATTGCCTATGGCACGATGATGGGAGCTGACGGTAAACCCTTCAAAACCCGTTCTGGCGATACCATCAAGCTCGTGGAGTTGCTGGAAGAGGCCGTACGCCGCGCCTATGCTCTGGTATCAGAAAAGAATCCGCAGCTAAGCGAGCAGGAGAAACAGGAAATTGCCGACGTCGTTGGCATCGCGGCGGTCAAGTATGCCGATTTGTCCAAGAATCGTACCAGTGACTATATATTTGACTGGAGCTCCATGCTGTCTTTCGAAGGCAACACAGCGCCCTATTTACTATATGCCTACGCTAGAATTAAAAGTATTGTCCGAAAACAGGAGCTTAACGAAGCAACCGGCACCATAACCGCGGTTGATTCGCCAACAGAGAGGGCACTGTTGCTGAAGGCTCTGCAATTTGCAGAGAGTGTAGAGGCAGTTGCCAGCGACTGCTTTCCGAATGCGCTATGCCTCTATTTATACGAGCTATCCGGCAGCTTTATGCGATTTTACGAAGCCTGCCCGATCCTGAAGGCAGAGCCCTCGGTGCGGTCAAGCCGGCTGGCGCTGGCGCAACTTACTGCCATTACCCTGCAACAAGGGCTGGATTTACTCGGTATCCAAACCCTTGAGCAGATGTAAGCTGGCCAATGCTGCTGGTTAATTTACCAACGCCATCAGCAATTTATTTAAGCGCCTAGAGAAGTCACCTGGATTGTCCAACTGCGCGCCTTCTGCCAATCCGGCTTGCCCGAACAGGATAGTCACAATATCGGCAAAACGCTCTGCATCGACTTCTTTGTCGAGTTTCGCAAGCAGTGGGTGAGCAGGATTAATTTCAAATATGGGCTTGGGTTCAGGCATAGTCTGCCCTGATGCCGCCATGATCTTGCGCATTTGCGCGCCCATGTCATCTTCGCCAACCGCGAGACAGGCCGGAGAATCTGTCAGTCGATGACTGATGCGAACCTCTTTCACCCGATCGCCCAGTTGCTCCTTGATACGAGTCACCAGGTCTTGGAATTCTTTTTCAGTCTTTTCCAATTCTTCTTTCTCGGCAGCATCTTCGAGCTTGCCAAGATCCAATTCGCCGCGCGCAATGTCCTGGAAGCGTTTGCCATCAAACTCTTGCAAGTGGCTCATCAACCATTCGTCAATGCGATCCACCATCAGGATCACTTCAATGCCTTTTTTGCGGAAGATTTCCAAGTGTGGGCTGTTACGGGCAGTGTTCAAATTATCAGCCACAAGGTAATAAATTTTCTCCTGGCATTCCTTCATGCGACTCACATAATCATCCAGTCCTTGATCCTGCTTGCTCGCGGCTGATTCAGTAGTGGTGAACTGATACAGCTTGGCGATTCGCTCCCGGTTACTGAAGTCTTCTGCAGGACCTTCTTTGAGGGTCTGACCGAAGTGCTGCCAGAATTTCGCATACTTCTCCTGATCCTTTTTACGCAACTTATCCAGCATATCGAGAGCTCGTTTCGTTAAGGCACTGCGCATGGATTCGACGACTGGATCTTTTTGCAAAATCTCCCTGGAGACGTTTAAAGAAATGTCATTGGAATCGACCACGCCTTTCATGAAGCGCAAGTAGAGCGGCAGAAATTGTTCGGCGTCGTCCATTATAAACACACGCTGCACGTAAAGTTTCAAACCACGAGCAGCATCTCTATTCCAAAGGTCATATGGCGCACGAGCAGGAATATACAGCAGGCTCGTATATTCTAGCTTGCCTTCAACCCGATTATGGCTCCATTCAAGCGGGTCTTCGAAATCATGACTAACGTGCTTGTAAAATTCCTTATACTCTTCATCTGAAACATCGCTTCGACTGCGCGTCCACAGTGCCTTTGCAGCATTCACAGCTTCATAGATTCTCTCTTTTTTCTTCTTGGCTTTGTCTTTGTCGTCATCTGCGGATAAATCCTTGCACTCCATCATTACCGGTATCGCAATGTGATCTGCGTATTTTTTTACGATGCTCCGAATTCGATAACTTTCAGCGTATTCTTTTTCTTCTTTCTTCAAATGCAAAGTGACCACAGTACCCCGCTCAGCTTTGTGAGCAGGCTCGATTGAGTAATCAGCCTCCCCGCGCGATTTCCAGAGTGTTGCGCTGTCAGCTGCAGTTCCAGCCTTGCGCGTTAGGACTTCCACTTCATCAGCGACGATGAATGCCGAATAGAACCCCACGCCAAACTGACCTATCAGCTGCGAATCTTTTCTTTGATCTCCGGTGAGCGATTCCAAAAACTGTGCGGTTCCTGATTTTGCAATCGTTCCGAGATTGGTAATCACCTCTTCTTTAGTCATGCCGATACCGTTGTCGGAGATGATTATGGTTTTTTTCTTGGCATCAAAATCTATTTGCACTTTTAGTTCCGAGTCCTGTTCGAGCAGTTCTGGTTTCGACAGTGCTTCGAATCTAAGTTTATCTGCGGCATCAGAGGCGTTTGATATGAGCTCTCTCAGAAAGATCTCTTTGTTGCTGTAGAGTGAATGGATCATCAGATGCAGCAATTGCTTTGCCTCTGTTTCAAATCCCCTGGTCTCTACCTTCGTGTTTGTATTTGTCTCTGAAGACATCACGGCTACTCCGTCAATTTACACATTATGAAAAACAAAAAACCCAGCCACATTACTGTGACTGGGTTAATTGGGGTCTAACTGGGGTATTTCAAGGGTTTAGAAGCGACCCTTTACCGGATCAGGCGAATTACTGAATCGGAGGGTACGTCCGGTAATATTCTTTCGCTGCTTCGCGGCGTTCAGCCAAAATATTGAAACGAGTCTTGCTGTCGTTGACAAATTTCAGATAATTATCTGCCGATTGACGATCGTTAGTGTCACCAGCATCGGCTGCCACGGTAGCGGCGGCAGCGGCTTCTTCGAACCGATCAAGTTCTATCAAGGCTCTGGCAAGGAACAGATTTGTGTCAGCAACATCGGACAAACTGCCCTTGTTCAGCGCAGCCTGAAATGCCTCCACTGCCGCTTCATAGTCCTTCAGGACGTAGTAAATATACCCAAGAGTGTCGTACCCGTCTCCCGTATCATCCAATTCCGCAGCCCTGAGCCCTGGTTCCAGCGCTCGTTGGAAGTCATTGGCGATCAGGTACATCTGTGTCAACACGGTAAAGTTGTTGGCATTATCCTCAACAAAATCACCGGCGAAACCAGCTTGAATAATCCTGCTGCCGCTTAATGGAACGTCAGCCCCTGCCAGGGATTGGCCAAGATTCAGAAAAGGTGTTTCATCGTCGAAGTAGCCCTTCAGAAAGACCAGATTCATTGCCTGTAAGCGCCGTGGCTCATTATCCTGGCTGGCATAGATGGCGTAGAGGTTGGTCCAGTCTGTTGGATTGTCAAACAACATAACCATGGTCTTGGTTATCTCGAGCGCATTGTCATAATCTTCCAGGGTGAAGTAGAGACCATTCAGGAACGCGTAGTCATCTCTACCCAGTTCGCCACCCCCGTCTTTGACCAGTTCCATATAGGCAATCCAATGGGGTAAGGCCTCAGTGAATTGTTCAATTTGATAATGTGCGTATGCCAGACCGCGGTAAACGATGTCATCTTCGTCCAGCGACAGATCACGCCACTGCTGGTAAAAGTCGATTGATGCCTGCCAATTTTCCTCGGCCGCTTCGAGTTGACCAAGCGAGCGCAGTGTCCGCAGCCGCACATCTTCACGCAGATCTTCTATCGTGAGTAATTGTCGAAATATGCGAATTGCTTCCGGATAGTTTTCCAGTGTCAAATAATAATTCGTATAGAAATTCAGAATGGTTTGTTGCTCAAAGCTGTTCATGCGGTCGTAGCGATTCTCGTAAAGCTCGTCCAATGCCTGCTTTGCAGCTTCAAGATCCGGCGTATCGGTCGGATCTTCTGGCGTCATCAATTCCTGAATTTCGCTGACGGCGCGCATTACCGGCTCGCTCAGCGTTCCGGCCGAACGTGCCTCCGGCGCTGCGCGCTGCTCTTCACCGGCCAGCAATACCTGGTTTTGCCACAGCGGTGCTATTAATAGTGCTATCAAAAAGCCAAGTTTCAGCTTGTTACGGGTTTTCATCACTGATCGTCCTCAAGCTGGTAACGGAACAAATATTGAACTCCAGGAACGGCTATGCCTTCCCCGTTTCTGACTCGAGGCTGGAATTTGAACCGGGCCGCGGCGCGTTCTGATGAACTGTCAAATATCTCGGGTGGTTCAGCATCCACCACAACTATCGTCTCTTCAGCCACGTTGCCGAGCCCATCCACCGTGAAACTAACCAGGCACCAGCCTTCGATGCCACGCTGGGCAGCCCGAGTTGGGTACTGGGGCGCAATCGCCACCAACGGCAGGTAATCGCCATCTGTGGCGGAAATTGAGGCACTACTCAAGTCAAGTCCGCTGGTTTCGATTTCAACGGATGCGCGCACAATATTCAATGCAGGACCGTCAGAAATACTAATCTGTTTATCGGGGGCTTGCTGCTCAACATCGACTTGTTCAATCGGTTCCGGCTTGTCGATCTCTTCAATTACCTCCAGTGCAATATCAGGCATTGTTGCATCAACAATCTTCACGATGTTGACCCGCTCTTCGATGCTGGCACCAGTTGCGATCAAAGCCTGCATGCCGTAGAACAGACCGAACGTAATACCGACGGCCATAACCATTGATACTGCCCATCTGACAATTACCATCGCCTATTCCCTCGCTGCAATTGATACGGCTTCAATATTTGCTTCGCGAACCGCTGCAAGAATCTGCATTACGCTCTCATTATTCGCTTCTGCATCCGCCTGGATGATAACGGATGAATTCGGCGCATCCGCCAGACGTAATTCAAAGCGGGAACGGATAGAGCGTGGATCGATTATTTCGCCATCGATCCAGATATCTCCCGCTGGGCCAACGGCGATCAAAATAAGATCACCTTGCTGGCTTTCCGCAGTTGATGCTTCTGGTCTCACCACATCGATTCCTGCCTCGGTGACGAACACCGATGTCACGATAAAAAAGATGAGCAGGATGAAGATGACGTCGAGCATCGGAGTGAGGTCGATCTCACCCGCTTCTCCGCCCTCTTTCTTTTTCATTAAACCTGATTTCATTATTATTCTTCCTTTAAACTGTCGCGTTCAATGAACCGCAATTATTCCTAGTGACTATTCCTAGTGACTATTCCTAGTGACTCAAGGGCATATGGTCTTCGAGTAATTCCAGGTCACGGTCTACTTTCGCCTTTACATAATTGTAGGCGAAAATGCCGACAATCGCGCCCACCATGCCTGCCATGGTCGGAATCGTTGCCTTGGAAACACCACCTGCCATTGACTTCGCGTCGCCACCGCCGGTTAATGCCAACATGAAAAATACTTCGATCATACCGGTAACAGTGCCAAGCAGACCTAGCAAAGGGCATACGGTGACAAGAACTTCAATCATGGGCAGAGTATTGCGCACATCCAGTGAAATCTTTGAAATCATCATGGTGCGAATCTGGTGCGCACTCCAGGATTTGGTATCGGAGCGTGCGTTCCAGGCAGCCAATGTCGCTTTCACATTGGCCTTGTGGGTGGAATTCAGATACCAGAGACGCTCGACTACCAACGAAAATTTAACCAGCAACAGCCAGGCAATTACCCAGAGCACTGACCCGCCTTTTTCCATAAAGACGGAGACAGTGTTCAATGTATCCAGAAATGTAAAGTACATACGTTTACTCCCTCTATTTCCGGATTAACGAGATGCGATTCGTTCTGCCTTCTGTGCGATCATACCGGTAGCCTGCTCTTCGAGAATATGGACAATACTGTCAGCACGCCCCTTCACTATCGTATGCATGAAGATTGTCGGAATCGCTACGACGAGACCTTCAACGGTAGTCATCAAGGCTACGGAAATACCACCTGCCATGATAGTCGGGTCACCAGCACCGTATACAGTTATTTGCTGGAACACAGTAATCATACCAGTCACTGTGCCTAACAAGCCGCCGAGAGGTGCGATGGTTGCAACCATCTTGATGACGGTCAGCAAACTTTCCAGTGCCGGAGTTTCCTGCAGAATAGCTTCGCCCAGTTTCAACTCCAGAGTTTCGGTATCTGCAGAAGGGTTTGCTTCCGCTACCAGCAATACCCGACCCAGCGGATTATTCTTGTTAGGTTTGTCGCTCTTAAGTTGATTGCGCACTTTAGCGGCAACCAGCTCTAGAGCAATCAGTCGGAAGAAGCCCAGCAAGATACCGACAATACCAACGCCAACGATGATGAAGCCGATCGGGCCCGAATTGTTGCGAACCTGCTCTTCGGCTGTCGGGAAGTTAATAAGGTTGGCCAATACCTGACCGCCCACGCCGCCAGTCGGATCGATCCACGCTTTGGTAAATCCGGAGGACGCACTTTCCAGTGCACGGGCAGCTCCCATTACCCCAGAGGACGGCTGCTTGGGCAATACTTGCAGATGGCCGATATCGCCGTTGTAGCTGAGGTATTCGCCATCAGAAACTGCGTTAAATAAGCCTATGCGTGTGATGCTTCGATTGACTAAATCGCCGTTCGGCAGAGCCACGTCGCCGTTGTATTTGGAGACGGTGGCAGATTCAGTCATTTCCTGCTGCATGAAGTACCAGAATCGCTCAATTTCCGGAATCGCCAACTGATCGGTGGTGCTGCCGGCTTTCTCGATAAAACTTTCGATAAATTCGACGCGGCCAGGATACTGGGCACTAATGATGGAATTCTGGAAATTGCTCATGAAGTCACCTGCCACACCTTGCAGGGTTCCGAACAATTCATTCAGGTCACCACGTCGATCGCGCAGGATCGCAGTCTTGTCGCGAATGATAATTTCATTGGCTTCAAAGTTATCACTGAGTTGGGTGCCAAGACTTTCTTCCGTTGCAACCCGCTGTAAAGTGGTATCGAGGATCTCTTGCTGGCGATTCACATTTTGTTCAAATTCCTGAATGCGCTGGCGATACTCCTCGGATTCAGACACGCGATCCTGCTCGACCAAATCCAGCAGATTCGCTAAGGAAGCTACACCTTGCGCATACACCTGGGATGCTGTTGCAAACAGGAATGTAGTCGCAACTATTTTCGCAATTTTAGTTATATTTTTCACTGAGCAATCTCCGGAACGTGTACAGGCAGTTCAATAATTTTTGGTGCATCCAATTGGGCAGCCACTCGGATAGCTGTTTGAACGACGGTGCGATACTCACCGGCTGCCAATTCAACCCAAGTGCGGGCATCTCGGTCCCAAGCGCCAGTCAGTTGACGATCCGTAGTCTGATATACAAGTGCGACGCGACCGATACGAACTATGTTGACGTCACGCGCGACGCCACCGATTTCGATAGATGTAGGATAGGTTTCAATGGTGCGGCCGTAAGAGTTTTCGGTTTGATACAGCACCAGCACTTGACGGAATCGCTCAGCGATAGACACCGCTGGATTGGTGATTGCGTCACGGGCAAAAGCTACCCGGGCTCGGCGCTCATCCAGATGGAAGGGATAGTCAAGTTCGATAAATTGCTCGGCGCTGTCCAGCATCTTTTGGGTGAGCATCGGGATTTCCCGGGTGACAACTTCAACGTTGGCAATAGACTCATCGAGTTGCGTGATGTTCGTTTCTTGGCGAGCAATACGCTGACGCCATTCGGCATTTAATACCAACAGCGCTTCCAGGGTGTCATTTTCCCTTTTGAACTCTTCAAATCCTGAGCTGGCGGAATTCGCGAGGCGGTTGATTTCCTCCTGCGTTGCGGCTGCGGCAGTGTTCTTTGCTGCAATCGCATCCATGGCCCGGTCAAGGACGCTGCTATCTACGAGTAATTCTGCAGACTGCGCCACACTCATGATGCTGGACATGAGTAAAGCGAGAGCAGTCATACTCATATTTATTATTCGACGGTTTTTCATGTGCCATCCTATTTTATGTTAAATAATCAAATCCAAGTTAACGGCGTGAACAAATGACTACCTGTTAATTGGACACTACTAAACTACTATCCAGAATTCCCTTCCCGCAATCTCGATATACCTGAACTCGTCCTTTCGAAAAGCTCGCAACTGCCCGGGTACTTCCTGATTATTCCCTAATCGCTTGAAAACAACAATTTCCATCAGATATACAAAGCAATAGTTACCAATCTACTCAAATCAAAATAAATTGAGATGCTTGGTAACCCTGCGCTTAATGCAACTTTTCAACCTGGAATTGACAGCTTACTAGTCCTTAAAATTCAGCGCGTTAATCCAAATTCGGAGCAAGACTATCACATACCATCTGCAGTTTAGAACCTTTTGATGCACAAAAATTCTACCAGCAAATCACTTGAAAAAAAGTGTAAATTGTTCCCTGTTTTATTTCCAGCCGGTTACTTCACCGAGGCCATGACCAATCTCTGCGAGACTGCGCACTGCCTTGACACCTGCATCCTGCAAAGCCGCAAATTTCTCATCTGCTGTACCTTTGCCGCCAGAAATAATCGCGCCGGCATGACCCATGCGCTTCCCGGGAGGAGCAGTTACACCTGCTATATAAGCGACTACCGGTTTGGATACTTCGGCTTTAATAAATGCCGCCGCTTCTTCCTCGGCAGTGCCACCGATTTCGCCGATCATGACGATCGCTTCAGTCTGACTGTCGGCTTCAAACATGCGTAGGATGTCGATGAAATTGGAACCAGGAATAGGATCACCACCAATACCGACGCATGACGACTGTCCGAATCCAAAATCGGTCGTCTGTTTGACTGCTTCATAGGTCAGCGTTCCGGAGCGGGAAACGATGCCCACTCTGCCAGGCAGATGGATATGGCCAGGCATGATGCCTATCTTGCACGCGCCTGGCGTGATGACCCCCGGACAGTTTGGACCAATCAAGCGCACGCCTAGCTGGTCACACTTCTCCTTCACCACTAGCATATCCAACGTGGGTATACCTTCAGTGATGCACACGATTAACTTGATGCCAGCCGCGGCGGCCTCGAGTATTGAATCCTTGCAAAAGGGTGCCGGTACGTAAATGACCGAGGCATCGGCGCCGGTGGCAGCGAATGCCTCCTGCATGGTATTAAAAACCGGCAAATCCAGATGCTTCTGCCCGCCTTTCCCCGGCGTCACCCCACCCACCATCCTGGTGCCATAGGCAATCGCCTGTTCGGAATGGAATGTGCCTTGTGCGCCAGTGAATCCCTGGCAAAGCACCTTAGTGTTCTTGTCTATAAGTATGCTCATAGTGCAGCTCCGGCGGCTGCCACCACTTTTTCAGCAGCATCAGTCAAACTAGAGGCGGCGATGATATTAAAGCCACTCTTCTGCAATACTTCGCGCCCCTTCTCGGCATTATTGCCTTCGAGACGCACAACCACGGGAACATTCACTCCCACTTCTTCTACTGCGCTGATGATTCCATCTGCTATCAGGTCACAACGCACTATGCCACCGAAGATGTTCACCAATACCGCCTTCACATTTTCATCGGAGAGAATAATCTTGAATGCTTCAGTCACGCGCTCCTTGGTGGCACCACCGCCAACATCAAGGAAATTTGCTGGACTGCCGCCGTGTAATTGCACGATGTCCATAGTCCCCATGGCCAGACCGGCACCATTCACCATGCATCCAATATTTCCATCCAGTGCCACATAGTTGAGATCCCAGGAGGCGGCATGTGCTTCGCGCGCATCATCCTGACTTGGATCATGCATCTCACGCAGGCGCGGCTGCCGATACAAGGCATTGCTATCTATGTTGATTTTGCCATCCAGACAATGCAGATTGCCTTCGGAGGTAATCACTAAAGGGTTGATTTCAAGCAAGGCCAGATCCAGGTCTTCGAACAGTTTCGCCAGCCCCAGGAACAATGCAGTGAACTGCTTCATTTGAGTGGCATTGAGCCCGAGTTTGAAACCAAGGTCACGGGCCTGGAATGGTTGTGCGCCAGTAAGGGGATCGATGCCTACCATGAGAATTTTCTCAGGCGTTGCTGCAGCCACTTTTTCGATTTCCACGCCACCTTCTACTGATGCCATGAACACAATGCGGCGACTGGAACGATCTACTACGGCGCCAAGATATAACTCCTGTGCTATGTCGGTACAGGATTCAACCAGTATCCGGTTAACCGGTTGACCTTTCGCATCAGTCTGATACGTAACAAGGTTTTTCCCCAACCATGAAGCCGCGAACGCGCTGGCTTCAGCTGGTGAATTTACCAGTTTTACGCCACCCGCCTTGCCGCGGCCGCCGGCGTGTACTTGCGCTTTCACGACCCATTTCTTGCCACCGATGTCCTCAGCTGCCTTGGCGGCTGCTGCCGCGCTATTAACAGCAATACCTTTCGACACAGGCAATCCATATTCGGCAAATAACTGCTTTGCCTGATATTCATGTAAATTCATTACTTCTCCATTAAGACCATCAAGGCAAGTGGCCGATTACAATCGACTCTGTTGTTTGATTTAGCAAGGCAACACTCTGCCGCCGAGATTTTAAGTGCGTCGTTTTTTATTTCCCATGTGTATTGCATGACCATTAAGTGCCAGAGCCGCTTCATGCACTGCTTCGGACAAGGTCGGATGCGAAAACATTGTCAAGCCAACGTCTTCCGCGCTGGCACTGAATTCCATAGCAATCGCCATTTGCTGCAGTAAGTCAGCAGCGCTCGCTCCAAGGATATGGCAGCCAAGAATTCGATCAGTTTTCGCATCGGCGATCAGCTTGACCATACCGTCAGTATCATTCGCAGCCATGGCACGGCCATTAATGGCAAATGGAAATGTACCTGCATTGTATTCGATACCATCGGCTTTTAACTGCTCCTCGGTTTTGCCAACCCAGGCAATCTCCGGGTGTGTATAGATAACTGAGGGTACCAGATCATAGTTCACCTGGGTTTTCTTGCCGGCGATGCGTTCGGCTACCATTACTCCTTCTTCCATGCCCTTGTGCGCAAGCATGGGGCCACGCACAACGTCTCCCACAGCATAGATGTTTGGAATATTGGTGGCACATTGGTTATCCACTTTTATGAAGCCACGTTGATCTACCTCTATGCCCACATTCTTATCAAGCAGATCTTTGGTATAAGGACGACGTCCTACGGCTACAATCAACTTGTCGAACTGGATTTTTTGGGCACCATCTTTAGTCGTGTATTCAACAGTCACTACTGTTTGGGCGATTTTGCTGCCGATGACTCTCGCACCCAGTAGAATTTTAAGGCCCTGTTGGGTAAATATTTTAAAAGCTTCCTTGGAAAGTTGCTTGTCCACCGTTGGCAAAAAATCTTCGAGTGCTTCCAGTACAGTTACTTCAGCACCGAGACGCGCCCAGACACTGCCTAATTCCAGGCCGATAACACCAGCTCCAATGACGCCCAATCGTTTCGGTACTTCCTGGAAATCCAGCGCACCCGAAGAATCAACGATAAATTCCTGATCAACCGGTGTCGGTGGGATATCGATTGGAACTGAACCGGCCGCGATAATGATATGCTTCGCTTGTAACTCCTGCTGTTTGCCATCGTGTCCGGTTACCAGGACTTTATCTTTGGCCACAACTTTGCCTACGCCTGCGATACCTTCTACTTTATTTCCGGCGAACAACCCTTTCACCCCCTGGGTCAATTGCTGGACGATTTTGTCCTTGCGCCCAATCATGGCGGGCACATCCATGCTTACCTTGCCGGTTGTTATGCCATGCACTGCGAGGTGTTGCTGAGCCTCGAAGAACTTGTGCGACGAATCCAGCAGAGCCTTGGACGGGATGCAACCTACGTTCAGGCAAGTTCCACCATATACAGACTTGTTATCCTTGGTCAGCCATTTTTCAATGCAAGCTGTTTTGAAGCCGAGTTGTGCGCAGCGGATGGCGGCCACGTACCCTCCGGGTCCGGACCCGATCACTACTACATCATATTGTGTCGTCATAGCTGTATCTCAGAATTAGTTTGTAGCGTCCTCGTAAGGGATCAGATTTCCAGCAGCAGCCGGGTTGGATCTTCGAGCAGATATTTAATAGTCACCAGAAACTGCACCGCTTCTTTCCCATCAATCATCCTGTGGTCATAGGAGAGAGCCAAATACATCATTGGCAGTATTTTTACTTCACCGTTGACCGCCATCGGACGATCCTGGATTTTGTGCATACCCAGAATGGCAGTTTGCGGTGGATTGAGAATTGGAGTAGACAGCAAAGAGCCGAATACACCACCATTTGAGATCGTAAATGTGCCGCCAGTCATTTCTTCAATGGACAATTTGCCATCGCGCGCCTTCTCTCCGAAGCCGCGAATTTCCTTCTCAATTTGGGCCAGACCCAAAATGTCAGCATTGCGCAATACAGGCACCACCAGACCGCGCGGTGACGAAACAGCGACTCCGATATCCTGATAGCCATGATAAATGATGTCATTACCATCTATAGAGGCATTGACTGCCGGGTAGCGTTTCAGCGCCTCGATACAGGCGCGCACGAAAAACGACATAAAACCAAGTCGCACGCCATCATGGGCTTTCTCAAACTCGTCCTTGTAACGATTACGAATCTCCATGACAGCATGCATATTCACTTCGTTAAACGTGGTGAGCATTGCTGTACTTTGACTGGCTTGCAGCAGGCGTTCCGCAACTTTTGCCCGTAGCCGACTCATCGGCACGCGCTCTTCCAGTCGACCCAGGGTTGACCCAGTCCTGACTTGCGGAATAGCAGGAGTTGCCGCTGGAGCGGGCGTTTCAAGAAAATTCAGAACGTCTTCCTTGGTAATGCGCCCGGCTTTGCCGCTGCCAGCAATAGCGTTGGCACTAAGTTGATTTTCGGCAATGATTTTTTTGGCGGCCGGGCTGACTACGGAATCATCGGCTGCAGTTGTAGCTGGCGTGCTTGAGGCACCTGCGTCGCCCTTCTCAGGGGCACTGGTCGCCTTTTTTGCCTTGGCAGATGCTGTTTTCGGTGCGCTGTCTTCCTGAATAAGGCCAACAGCCTCATTGCTGACAATTGTTTCACCAGACTGCTTCAAGATGGACTGCAACACACCATCGGTCGGGGATACTACTTCAATGATAACTTTATCAGTTTCTATATCAACCAATAGTTCGTCCCTTGCGACTTGTTCGCCTTCTTTCTTGTACCAGGTCGCAATGGTTCCATCGGGAACTGATTCAGGCAGTGTTGGCGCTTTTATTTCAATTGTCACGATTAGTCCTTGCAGCTTCATGGCCTGCAATGCATTCGCTGATTGTTAACTACAGCAGTGCTTCATTGATAAATTTCTGTTGTTGTTGGTCATGCAGTGCCGCATATCCGGCAGCTGCGGCAGCCGACGCATCCCTGCCTACATATTCCAGGAATATCTTCGGGAAATGCTGATTCAGTACCCGTCGGAAGTGATGCTGGCTGGAATACCATGCGCCCTGGTTCATTGGTTCTTCCTGACACCACACGAGAGTTTGAATATTTTTGTATTGCAAGACGCAGCGTTCGAACTCGTCGTGGGGGAATGGATATAATTGTTCCAAGCGTACAATAGCGATGTCAGTAATTCCTCTGGCACGACGCTCCTGACGCAAGTCGTAATACACCTTGCCACTGCATAGAATCAGTTTTCTGATTGACTCAGGTTTAAAATCATCCGTCTCATCCAGAATGACCTGGAAGCTGCCATCGGCTAGCTCATCCATGGTCGAGCTGGATTCCTTATGGCGCAGCAAACTCTTTGGCGACATGACGATCAACGGTTTGCGCACCGGACATAACACCTGCTTGCGCAACATATGGAAAACTTGTGCCGACGTCGTCGGCAGGCATACCTGGATATTATGTTCCGCGCACAGTTGCAGGAAGCGTTCAAGTCTGGCTGACGAATGTTCCGGACCCTGACCGTCATAGCCGTGGGGTAACAACAGCGTGAGTCCGCACAGTCGCTGCCATTTATTTTCACCGCTGGCGATAAACTGGTCGATAACTACCTGGGCCGAATTGGCAAAATCACCAAACTGCGCTTCCCAAATGATAAGTGCATTTGGAGTCGTGGTTGCGTAACCATACTCAAACGCCAGCACCGCCGCTTCCGAAAGCAGAGAATCATAGATAGTGAAGCGTGCCTTGTTTTCATAAAGTTTCTGCAGCGGTATGTAGGCTTCACCGGTTTTCTGGTCATGAACCACAGCATGTCTGTGAGAGAAAGTGCCACGCCCCACATCCTGTCCGGTAATCCGCACCTTGTTGCCGCTCGCCAGAATACTTGCGTAGGCGAGGGTTTCTGCAAAGCCCCAGTCTACAGGTATTTCCCCTGCTGCCATGCTCGCACGATCATCGAAGATCTTTTTAACCTGTTTTTGGAGAGTAAAGTTTTTGGGAAGTTCGAGCAATTTCTTGCCCATCGCCTGCAGCATGCTTTTAGACAGGGAGGTGTTGAAATAAGACACCCAGCCGTGCCCCAGATAGGGTGACCAGTCGACGAATAGCTCAATAGAGGGCTCTTTAACCAGACTTTTCACGACGTGCTCACCAGTATCCAGAGCGGTACGATAGTTGGTATTGATTGCATCAGACTCTGCAATGCTGATGGCACTCTCTGCCGCCAGCTTTTCAGCGAACAGTACACGAGTTGACTTATGGCGTCTTATTGCGTCATACATCAATGGTTGCGTACTGGAAGGTTCGTCAGTTTCGTTGTGACCCCGACGTCGATAACAAATCAGGTCAATGACGACGTCTTTGCGGAATTTATAACGGAAATCCAGCGCCAGTTGGGTAATGAACAATACCGCTTCTGGATCATCGGCATTGACGTGAAAAATCGGGGCCTGCACCATTTTCGCTACGTCGGTACAGTATTCGGTTGATCTGGCATCGTCCTGACGACTGGTAGTGAAGCCCACTTGATTATTGACGACGATATGCACCGTGCCGCCGGTCGAGTAAGCGCGAGTCTGGGACATCTGGAAAGTTTCCATGACCACACCCTGGCCTGCGAAAGCGGCATCACCATGAATGATGATGGGGACAACCTGCTTCCCTTCATGATCGTTGCGGCGAATCTGACGGGCGCGCACTGAACCTTCCACTACCGGTGCAACGATCTCCAGGTGTGAGGGATTGAAGGCGAGCGCCATGTGTAATTCACCGCCAGCAGTCATGATGTTGGAGGAGAATCCCTGGTGATATTTGACGTCACCAGAACTTTTGTAAACTGCCTTGCCTTCAAATTCGTCAAACAGGTCTGCGGGATTCTTCCCGAGTATGTTGACGAGCACGTTCAGACGGCCGCGATGCGCCATACCGAGCACAATTTCTTTCGCTCCATATTTGCCAGAGCGCTGCACCAGTTCATCCAGCAACGGAATCAGGCTTTCGCCGCCTTCGAGACCGAAACGCTTGGTGCCCGGGTACTTTGAGTCTAGATGTTTTTCCAATCCCTCGGCAGCCGACAACCGCTCCAGCAGGTGGCGCCTGACATCATTGCCGAAGACAAAATAGCCGTCATTACTTTCTATGCGCTGTTGAATCCATTGCTTCTCTTCGAGGTTAACAATATGCATGAACTCATAACCAATCGAGTTGCAGTAGATACGCTCGAGAGTGGCAACGATTTCACGTAGTGGCGCCTTGTCTTGTTTGATGAACAAGGATCCGGTGCGAAAAATTGTAGAGCTGTCTATTGGCGAAAGATCGTGAAACTCCAGTTCCAGATCAGGCACCCGCTCCCTGTGCATCAGACTGAGTGGATCAAGTCTGGCTTTTTGATGTCCGCGCACCCGATAGGAACTGATGAGCAGTAAAACTTGCACCTGCTTGTGTTCATGCTCTGAATTTATGACCGTATCATTGCTGACTACGGGAGCGAATCGACTTACCTTGCCGATTGCCTTGAATTCTTTTTGAATCTTGGCGTGGGAAATTTCCTGATGCGAATCTCCGTTAACAGGCGGCAGCGCCATGAAATAGTCGCGCCATTGGCTGGGTATTGATTCTGGATCTGTGAGGAAGCTTTCGTATAATGCCTCAACATAATCTGCATTGGCACCGGACAAATGACCGGTACTTAACATCAGCTCTCTTATACTGCTTTGCATGATGAGCTCTCAGAGATTGTCAGATGCAGCACGGATACAATTTGCCACTTGAAAAAACACATGGCGCTATTTCAAGTTCCTTGTTGAATTAGCATAGAACGGATGTGGCCAATGGCGCGCGTTGGGTTCAATCCTTTTGGACAAACAGCGACACAATTCATGATGCCACGGCACCGGAATACGCTGAACGGATCATCGAGTTCACTCAGACGCGCGGCTGTTGCCGTGTCCCGGCTATCTGCCAGAAATCGATATGCCTGCAACAATCCGGCCGGGCCAATAAATTTGTCGGGGTTCCACCAGAATGAAGGGCAATTCGTGTTGCAACAGGCACACAGGATACATTCGTAAAGACCGTCGAGTTTTTCCCGGTCTTCCGGTGACTGCAACCGTTCAATCCCCGGTGCAGGTGTATCGTTGATTAGGTAGGGTTTAATTTTCTCGAACTGCTTGTAGAAAATGGTCAGGTCGACTACCAGATCGCGGATAACCGGCAATCCAGGCAATGGCCGCAACACCAGTTTCTTGCCAGGCTTCACAGCAACGGAAATCGGAGTAATGCAGGCCAGCCCGTTAGTGCCATTGATATTCATGCCATCAGAACCGCATACACCTTCGCGGCAAGAACGTCTGTATGTGATCGAAGGGTCTTTGTTCTTCGCCAACTCCAAAACGTCCAACACCATCAGGTCTTTGCCTGCTGGCATGTCTACTTCAATATCCTGCATTACCGGTTTTGCATCAGTATCAGGGTTGTAACGATAAATGCTAACTAACACGGTTCACCTTGGTCTGTTCAGGCTGGTTGAATAATTTTCGAACTAATAAGTTCGAGTCATGGGTTCAAATTTTGGCATTGTTTTCGGTGCGAAATTGACGCTGCGCTTGCCCACTCTTTTTTCACCCGGGAAATACATTGAGTGACACAGCCAATTGGAATCATCCCGGTCCCGGAAATCATCTCGTGCGTGAGCGCCGCGACTCTCTTTGCGGGCCTCCGCTGCGATTGCTGTTGCCTCCGCCACTTCAAACAGATTTTCCAGTTCGAGTGCTTCGATGCGCGCAGTGTTGAACGTATTACTCTTGTCCTGCAATTCCACGTTACCAATACGTTCACGCAAGACTTTTAACTTCGCGATGCCTTCCTGCATAAATTCACCCTTGCGAAAAACCCCGAAGTGTTTTTGCATGATGTCCTGCAAGGCTGCTCGTAAAGTCGCGACACTCTCGCCGGATTTGGAATTATTCAAGCGATCCAATCTGGACATGGCTTGAGCGATGTCAGAGTCAGAGGCCTTACGCTGCTCCATGCCCTGCTGCAGCATCATCTGGATATGCTTGCCAGCCGCACGTCCAAACACCACCAGGTCCAGCAGACTGTTGCCACCGAGGCGATTGGCACCGTGCACAGAAACGCAGGCAACCTCGCCCACTGCAAACAGGCCCGGCACAATGTGATCATTTCCCAGTGCATCTTGAGTTATGGCCTGACCATGAATATTGGTTGGAATACCTCCCATCATATAATGACAGGTAGGTACTACCGGAATTGGGTCTTTGATCGGATCAACATGCGCGAATGTGCGTGATAACTCGAGAATGCCCGGCAGCTTGGAATTCAGTACCTGCTCTCCAAGATGATCCAGCTTGAGCATGACGTGATCGCCATGTTCACCACAGCCGCGCCCCTCGAGTATTTCCAGAATCATCGAACGCGCGACGACATCGCGTCCTGCGAGATCTTTTGCATTCGGGGCATAACGCTCCATGAAGCGCTCGCCGTCCTTGTTAATCAGATAGCCGCCCTCACCTCGACAACCTTCTGTGACCAAAGTACCAGCGCCGTAAATTCCGGTCGGGTGAAACTGCCACATCTCGATGTCCTGCACCGGAAAACCTGCGCGCAATGCCATGCCCACACCGTCACCTGTATTGATCAGGGCATTGGTCGTGGATGCGTAAATCCGCCCAGCACCACCGGTGGCGAATACCGTGGCCTTACTGTTCACCAATACGGTTTCACCGGTTTCGATGCAAATGGCAATTACGCCAACGATTGCCCCATCCTGATTCTTGACGAGGTCAGTTGCGTACCATTCGTTAAAAAATACGGTGTTTGCTTTCAGGTTGCCTTGATAAAGTGTGTGCAGCAAGGCATGTCCTGTTCGATCGGCAGCAGCACATGTGCGCGCGGCTTGCCCGCCTTTGCCAAAATTTTTCGACTGCCCGCCAAATGGTCGCTGATAAATACGCCCGCTCTCGGTGCGCGAAAAAGGCAAACCCATGTGCTCCAGTTCGAAGACCGTTTGTGGTCCTTCGCTGCACATATATTCGATTGCGTCCTGGTCGCCTATGTAGTCCGAACCTTTCACGGTGTCGTACATGTGCCAGCGCCAATCGTCATTCGGATCGTCGCTCGCGATAGCGCATGTAATCCCACCCTGCGCAGACACAGTATGGGAACGAGTTGGAAATACCTTGGAAATTACTGCCGTTTTATAACCCGACTGGGCCAGTTGCAGGGCTGCCCGCATACCGGCACCACCACCACCCACGATCACTGCATCGAATGAAATACTGCGCATACCGCTCATTTATATCACCATAAAATCTGAATACCCCATAACAGGTATACGACTGTGATAAGTGCGCACACTGCCTGGAATAGAATTCGATAAACTGTTGCCCGTGACCCCAGTTGCACGGAAGTCAGATAGTCGGTTGAAATAGTCCACATACCTATCCAGGCATGCGCACAGAGTGCGAGCACGGTGATGAGACTAAAGAAACGCATCGCCGTGGAATCAAAAATTGCACGCCATTGCAGATAGTCCATCTCCGGATGCACCAGGAAACTGCCCAGTATGTACAATGCATAGGCGGCAAGAATGACGGCGCTGAAACGCTGTATTAGCCAGTCGCCGAGGCCTGAGCGTCCCAAATTGGTTACATTGGTTACCATATCCATACCCCCGCTACGGCAATGGCGATAACGGCAAACAGAATTGTGAGCTGCGCGCCACGCAGACTGCCCTGCTTCGACTCACCGATGCCGAAATCCATGAGCAAATGTTTAATGCCGGCGATCAGGTGATACAACAAGCCGGCAACTATTGCCCAGACCAGCAACTTCACCAGTGGCTTAGCTAACAACTCCAGCACGAAGTCAAAACCGGCCGCCGATTCCAGCGAAACTTCTAACAAATACAGCAGGATAGCAACGCCGATGAAAATAAAGATGCCGGAGATGCGATGGGTAATGGACGTGATGGCCGCGAGCGGCCACTTAATTGCGAATAAATTGAGGTTTTTCGGTCTGGTATCTTTCACTTTTAGCCTGTTCCGTAAGCCATTCGAGTACCCGGGACAAGCCCTCGTCCCACTGAACCGGGAATGCGCAAACTAATTGAATTGATTACAATATTTGGAAATTTCGAACGCCAAGAAGTATATTCCCTGCGGACCGGGTTTACAATAAAAGTTAAGCTCACGAAAGGAATAATGACAATGCTTTGTCACTACTCCGAGAAGCGCGGCCTAAGCTGTCTTACGACCAGCCTCTTCATTACTGCAGCGCGCCTGTGTAAGCCCGTCGCCATGTGCCCTGCAAAGGCGACTTAAGAGACTGTATGGACTGACATAAAGTTGACAAAAGCCTAGCTCTCTACCTAGTATTGCCGTCCCTGTCCGCATGCCGGATCTGGACCTTAAAAACCCATCAGCAACCATGTACTGGTTGTAATCCCGGACCTTAAATCTGTATCCGAATGAGAGATCTCACAGGAGTTTGGCATGAGCAAAAGAAAGGCCCGGTTAACCATTGATGGGATTGAGAAAGCATTTGAACTTCCTGTCTACGAAGGCAGCACTGGCCCTGATGTGTTAGACGTGCGCAGTCTGGCGGGTGAGGGTATCTTCACTTATGACCCAGGATTCGTCTCTACCGCTTCCTGTGACTCCGAAATCACCTACATCGATGGCGACAAAGGCATACTGCTGCATCGTGGTTATCCGATTGAACAACTTGCTGAGAAGTCCACGTTTCTGGAAACCTGTTATTTACTCCTCAATGGTGAGCTACCTAACGCTATTGAAAAAGACACCTTTGAAACCAGCATTCGTTACCACACCATGGTGGATGAGCAGATTCACGAATTCTTCCGCGGTTTTCCGCGCACCGCCCACCCAATGGCGATGCTGTGCGGAGTTGTCGGTGCGCTTTCTGCGTTTTATCACGACACCTTGAACATTGATGATCCGCAGCATCGCCTGATGGCTGCGCATCGCATAATCGCGAAAATGCCAACTCTCGCGGCGATGTGTTACAAACACGGCATTGGCCAGCCCTACATGTACCCGCGCAATGACATGGCGTTTACTGAAAGTTTCCTGCACATGATGTTCAGCACCCCTTGTGAGGAACCGAGGGTAAGCCCGACTCTGGCCAAGGCCATGGACACTATTTTCTTGTTGCACGCCGACCACGAGCAGAACGCATCAACATCGACTGTGCGCCTGGCAGGATCCAGTGGTGCCAATCCCTACGCCTGCATCGCTTCCGGCATTGCCGCGTTATGGGGCCCATCACATGGCGGCGCCAACGAAGCAGTGTTGCGCATGCTGAACAAGATTGGAGACGAATCCCGCATCGACGATTTCATCGCTCGCGCGAAAGATCCCAATGACTCTTTCCGCTTGATGGGCTTTGGTCACCGTGTTTACAAGAATTTCGATCCACGCGCGAAAGTCATGCGCCAGATTTGCGATGAAGTGCTGGATGAATTCGGAGCTGATGACCCACTTTTCAGAGTGGCTCGCAAATTGGAAAAAATTGCGCTTGAAGATGAATATTTCATCGAACGCAAGTTGTATCCAAATGTGGACTTCTACTCCGGCATTATTTTGAAAGCAATCGGCATACCGACCAGTTTATTCACTGTGATTTTCGCGACAGGCAGAACCCCTGGCTGGATCGCTCACTGGAATGAGATGCTGAGTAGTCCCTATCGAATCGGACGCCCGCGACAGCTCTATAAAGGAAAGACGAAGCGCGATTACCCGGGTTAGCAAGGTTGGTACTGCCGGGAGGAAATCGCGCTCAAATGGAATTGGTGGAGCCTATCGGGATCGAACCGATGACCTCGACACTGCCAGCGTCGCGCTCTCCCAGCTGAGCTAAGGCCCCAAAATCGCAGGAATACAGGGAAGGCGCATTCTATGCACAGGTCCCTGCACTGTCAATCAATCGGCCGCATCAGGCCAAATCCCTATATTCCCGTTCCAGCACTTTTAATTGCTTATTGGAAATGCCGCCAAGCACATCGATACCGGCACGCAGGCGCGCCCGGGTTATGTCGATGCCCAAAATCGTGATGGCCTCGATTACTGATGTGGATACTGGTTTACCGGTAATGGCTACGAACACGGGGAACAGGAAATCCCTGATTTTCAGATTCAGCTTGCCGGCGAGACTCTGCAAACACTGCTCAATATCGTCTCGCGTCCATTCCGGTAATTGTTCCAGTTGCCAGAGTGAGAATTGCAAAACCTTCGCCATTATTTCAGCAGTCAATTGTTTGTGGGCATAGTGCGCTTGTTGTAATTCTGGAATTCCACTTACAAAAAACGCGGCGATATCTGCGACGTCTGTAAAACGCTCCACCCGCTGTTTTATCAGGGGCACGATCTTCAACATTCTTTCCTTGTTGAATGCCCAGTCGGCATATTGGATGATGAACTGCTCGTCACTGATATCTTCCCGAATATATTTGCCGTTCAGCCAGTCCAGTTTCTCGATATCGAAAATCGGCCCACCGAGTGAAACGCGAGATATATCGAAGTTCTCTTTCATCTCGTCCTGTGTAAATTTTTCCTGGGCATTCGGCATCGTCCATCCCATCATACCGAGATAGTTGAGCAGAGCCTGCGGCAGATAACCCATAGCCTGATAATAACGGATACTGGTAGGGTTCTTGCGCTTGCTCAACTTGCTCTTGTCTGGATTACGCAACAGCGGCATGTGACAAAATATAGGTGCCTGCCAGCCAAAATATTGATACAACAAAATATGTTTTGGCGTGGAATTAATCCATTCTTCGCCGCGAATGACATGACTGATTTCCATCAGGTGATCATCTACAACATTGGCAAAATGGTAAGTCGGTCTGCCGTCTGATTTGATCAGTACCTGCATATCAACCTGCGACCAGTTGATAGTGACATTACCGCGCAACAAGTCATTGAACTCACATTTACCTTCGGTCGGTATCCGCATGCGAATGACGTGCTCAGCACCACTCGCCAATTTCGATTTCACATCTGCTGCCGTCAGCTGCAGGCAATGCCCGTCATATCCCAGCGTTTGCTTGTCCTGCATTTGTTGTTGTCGCAGCGAGTCCAGGCGCTCAGCAGTGCAAAAACAATGAAATGCAGCGCCAGTGGCCAGCAGGGTCTTGATCTGCTGCGCATAAATCAAGGTGCGCTCGCTCTGTCGATAGGGTCCAAATTCGCCTTCACAGCCCGGCCCTTCATCCCATTGCAAGCCAAGCCATTGCAATGATGAAAGAATATCCAGCTCTGACTTTGCTGAGCTGCGCTGCTGGTCAGTGTCTTCTATGCGAAGAATGAATTTGCCTCCATGTTTGTGCGCGAAACACTGGTTAAACAGGGCAATATAGGCTGTGCCTACGTGAGGGTCGCCAGTTGGCGAAGGCGCAATGCGGGTTCTGATTTGACTCATTTTAGGAATTAACTGCTGAAAACCTTGAAGGAATAGGAGTTTGAAAATCCGGATAGGCGACGATTATACGCGATTGTGACATGATTCCTATGCCGTCATTGCGTGACATATAACGACTTGACTAACTGTTTCCCGATCTATAACAATGCTGCCCCTTGCAAGCTGCACGCGGTACCGTATATTTCAAAATGCGCCAAATTCATTGCTGCATTAATTGAAACTACCCTGCTTTGAACTCAACTGGCCCCAACCTGAACTGTGATTGATTACACACATAAATTTTGTGTTGCGCCCATGATGGACTGGACCGACCGCCATGATCGGGTGTTCCTGCGCCAATTCTCCCAGCGTGCCCTGCTTTACACCGAAATGGTAACGAGCGCGGCATTGCAGCACGGCGATGCAAATTACTTGTTGCAACATAACGAGGCAGAACATCCGGTCGCATTGCAATTGGGTGGCAGCAATCCCGCGCAGTTGGCAGATGCCGCCAAGAGCGGTGCGGCCGCTGGATTTGACGAGATTAATTTGAATGTTGGCTGCCCCAGTGACCGGGTGCAATCCGGGGCATTTGGCGCCTGCTTAATGGCCGATCCGCCGCTGGTCGCCAACTGCATTCGCAGCATGCAGGACGCGGTTAGTATCCCGGTTACGGTGAAATGTCGCACCGGTATTGATGACCAGGACTCTGAGGCAGAACTCTTTGATTTTATTGGCACAGTTGCCAATTCGGGCTGCCATGTGTTCGTTATACACGCACGCAAGGCAATCCTGCAGGGCCTCAGTCCGAAACAGAATCGGGAAATTCCCCCTCTGAATTACGAACGGGTTTTTCGGGTAAAGCAACAGTTCCCCCACTTACGTATTGTTATAAACGGGGGCATCAACACCCTGGACCAGGCAGTGGAGCTGCTGCAATTTGTAGATGGCGTGATGCTGGGGCGCGAAGCCTATCAAAACCCGTATGTCCTGCATGAGGTCGACAGTAAAATATTCGGGCTTCCAGCGAGCAGCAAAACCCGTAGCGATTACCTCGCGCAATTTATTCCCTATATTGAAGCGGAACTCAAGCGCGGCACCCCGCTCCGACACATGGCAAGACACCTGATGGGTCTGTTCAAAGGTCAGCAGGGCGGCAAGCAATTTCGACGGCACCTCAGCGAATATTGCCATCAGGATAATGCAGGGATAAATGTAGTGTTGGACGCGCTGGCCTTTACCAACTGATTGCGGCAACAACCGGCCCCACCGCGCCTATAATCATTCAACATGGAGACTGTTACATGCTCGCAGCCATCAAAAATTTTTTCGCTTCCAATCTGGCAATTGCCGCTACTGGTTCAGAGAGTAAGCTGCCGCAAGTCGACAAGATCCAGTTGGCATGCGCTGCACTTCTGATCGAAGTAATGAATAGCGACCACGCACAGGATGCGAGGGAAATGGCAACGTTTGTAGGTGTGCTTGAGTCCAGCCTGCAGTTAGACGCGCATAAGCTGAGTGAAGTGGTTGATCTCGCCCAGAGTGAAGCCAGACAGGCTACCTCGCTTTACGAATTCACCGGGCTGATCAATGTGAATTATACCTATGAAGAAAAACTCAGCTTAATGGAAAACATGTGGCGGGTAGCTTATTCAGATTCACAGCTGGATAAATATGAAGATCATTTGATCAGGAAAGTGTCTGAACTAATCTATGTCCGACACAGTGATTTCATTCGCACGAAATTAAAGATCAGGGACAGCATTTTGTAATAACTTCAAAAGCCACCGAATTCATCTTCCACGCGACCGTCATTCACCAGGAAATCCCGCCTTTGCATGTAGGCCTCTCTGACGAACAGGTAGCGGTCACCCGAAATCAGATCGTCGAGAGCCAGTAATCCGGAGCGCGAGTCGGTCTCGCGCAACAGGAACATGGAAAATTTCAAGTCTTCGCGCTCATGATACTGTAGCGGATTGAACAGGGTATCCAATACCAGGCCAAATGAATCGCGCAAATTGCTGGCGCCAAAAACAGGTAACATGACATATGGCCCGCTGGCCACTCCCCAGCGACCAAGGGTTTGCCCAAAATCTTCTTCGTTCTTGGTTAGACCAAACCCCGAAGCAAAATCGAATACCCCTGCCATTCCTATTGTGGAATTAATCAAAAATCTACCTGAGTCGGAGAGCGCAGCATCCAGCTTCAACTGCAGCATGTCGTTTGCGAACACATTGATGTCGTCAAGATTGCTGAAGAAATTTCCAATTCCCTGACGCGCCACCCGCGGTACAAACAAGGTGTAAGTGAGGGCCGCTGGTCTAACCAGCAATTGATCAAAGTAGTCATTGAATTTGAAGACGCCTTCGTTGGTTGACTGCCAGAGATCAGTGGTTTGTGCGTTTGCTGCAGGCGCAACCCACAGGCCGAACATGGCTACGAACGCCAGAACTGGTATGCGGTAATTACCACCTGTGTACTTTCTATTCAATGTGATGATCCAACTACACAAAAATTCATGATTTGCTTTTGCATTATCTGGCTCAATGCAGATACTTGATCCATGTTTCCGGAAATGGGAGTTCAACAACGTAAGAACCGCAATTGTGCTGGTTCCGTACTAGCGTATTTTTGCAAATAGCTTGTCTACTCGTTGGGGCGATACCGGCAATCGTGTCCCCAACCCCTGGGCAAACAAGGAGACTCGCAACTCTTCCAGCATCCAGCGCAGGGTCTGCAGCTCATTGATGTTTCGACTCTTTGACCGGGAACTTAAATGCAAGTAGCGCTGCCAGTAATCCTGGAGCAGCAGCGTTTGCGACTTGTCTCGCTCCACCGATTGACCTGCCTTGTCCAACCGTACTTCAATCGCTTCCAGATAGCGCGGCATTTCCATTAACCAGTACCAGTCTGTGGTCAGAAGAAAATCGGCATGAAGCAAGGCTGCCAGTTGCTGTTCAATGTCTGCTTTCAGATATTCAAGTGAAGCAGCAGTGAGTTGCCGTAACCTGCGTCTGATGTTAAAACTTCTCTCAAACACGTGCTGCAGTGCGTGCTCGATCCGCTCTCCGCTGGTAATGATAGCTGGCTTTCCTGCCTGCAGAGCCCGTTCAAAGGCGGCCGCGTCGCGCACATCCTGCTGGTCTATGGAAAACGCCGCAGCATAGCTGGTCATTACGGCATCTTCGCCAATATTCTTAAATTCTGCTGGCACTAGCAAAGCATGCTTGTTTACAAAACGAATGAATTGTTTGCGGAGCAGATTACGTTGCTGCACGCTCTTGAGCATGTACAAGCGTAACAAACCTCTCCTGTGCGTCTGCCTTGCTGCATCCTTGTCGGCAAATAGTTTGACCGAAACCGTTTCGCCTGTGTCCACCAGTGCCGGGTATCTGACCACGATCAAACCGTCACCCATCTGCACCTCGCTTGGCAAGTCACCGATAGTCCAGTCTGTGATACCGGTCACTTCGGTTTCATGTTGGTTTTGGACTGTTTGCGATGCAGTTGCTTCACACTGCTCATCCTGCAGCAAGTTCGCGCGCAACTGTGCAATATCGGTCCCCAGCGCCAATTCAATTCCGGCACTGTCACGCACGCTGATTTTGACCTGTAGGTAGTTAGGCAAACTGACCTGCCGCAGCAGCTCCGGATCAATGTCCACTCGCTTGCGGGTTCGCGCCTGCAGCACTAGGGCATCGATCAACTCTCCGTCCTGAGGCTGCATGCTGTCGATAATGCCATCAACAAAGCCACTCACAGGAATGAAATTCTTGCGCAGGGTTTTAGGTAGCCCTTTTAACAAGGCAATGCACTTTTCCCGGAGCAGGCCAGGCACGGCCCAATCTACATCGGCCTGGGACACTTGATTGAGCACGGCTAGCGGCAGCTCCAGCGTAGCGCCATCACGGGCATGGCCCGGCTCGAACACATAAGCGATTAGCAATCGATTCTGTTGCATGGCGGCAACATCGGGATAGGCCGCTAACTTGTCCTGCAGCGCACTAGACTCAATCAGGTTGTCGCGCGTCATCAGCAACGCGTCTGGCGCGACTGCCGCTGTTTCGCGCCACCATTGTTCCAGCTGCTGCGTAGAGTTGACATGGTCAGGGATACGAGCTGAATAAAAATCGACAATTTCACGCTCGCTTACGATCAATTCTGGCCGCCGCAGCTTGTCTTCCTCACGTGCCATATCCGCCAGGAATTTACGATTATGTTGGTAGAAAGGGAGCGTGGTTTCGATCTGTTCAGCGGCCAACGCTTCGCGGATAAAAATGTCACGACAGGCAGCCGGATCTATAACTGCAAATCGCACCAGCGCTCTCTCCACCAGCACCAAACCGTATAGCTGCACTTTTTCATACGCCATCACTTCCTGTCTCGACTTGCTCCAATGGGGTTCGAAGTAGTCACGCTTAACCAGATGCAGCGCGGCTTGCTCAACCCATACCGGGTCAATTTTGGCCGCCATTGTGGCAAAGGTGCCAGAGGTCTCAATTTGCTCCCCTGTTACAATCCATTTTGGTGGTTTCGCAGCCAATACCGAGGAACTAAACAGGGAAAACTTGCGGTTCCTGTTTCCCTGGTAAATTTTACGCTCATCCAGTGAGGCTATCTGGTTCAAGGAGCCGGTGATAATACTGCGGTGCACCGGCGCATATTCAGCCTTGTCCTGATTGCATTTCATGCCTAATTGCTGACAACTTAGCAGTAGCTGTCGATGCAGGTCGCGCCAATCGCGCATGCGCATGAATGAGAGGAAGTGGGTCTTGCAATATTTTCGCAACTGTCCCTGTGTGAGATTCTGGCGCTGCTGCTCATACGCATCCCACAGATTTACCAGACTCAGGAAATCGGAATCCGGGTGATTGAACACGGCTAGCCGCTGCAGGGCTAGCTGTCGATTATCTTGTGATATTTCCCGCGGATCCTGGCTGCTCAATGCGCTGACAATAATCAACAACTCGCGCAGGCAGCGCTGCGAATCCGCTGCGATCAGCATGCGCCCAAGCTTGGGATCGACTGGAATCGTCGCCATCTTGCGCCCATATTCAGTGAGCTCACGTGCGGGTGTGAGTGCGTTCAACTCGGCCAGCAAGCGAGTCCCCTCATTGATGGCTTTTTGTTCCGGCGCTTCCAGGAATGGGAAGTCTTCAGCATCTCCCAAGCGCAGGTGCTTCATGCGCAGAATTACCGAGGCAAGGTTGGTCCGCAGAATTTCCGGATCAGTAAACAACGGACGCGAATTGAAATCTTGTTCTGAATACAGTCGGATACACACGCCGTCCGCGAGTCGGCCGCAGCGTCCCTTGCGTTGATTCGCGCTTGCCTGTGACACTGGCTCAATTGGCAAGCGCTGTACTTTGCTCTGCAAGCTATAGCGACTGATGCGCGCCAGACCGATGTCGATGACATAGTTTATGCCAGGCACAGTAAGTGAGGTTTCCGCTACGTTAGTTGCCAGAACGATGCGCCTGCCTCGATGTGGCTGAAAGATGCGGATCTGTTCCGAGTGCCGCAAGCGTGCATACAGCGGCAGGATTTCGCAGTCTGGTAAATGTTGTTTGCGCAGGAAGTTTGCAGTATCCCTGATGTCCCTTTCGCCACTGAGAAACACCAAAACGTCACCCGTATTACGCTGGCGCTCTTTGTCTATCAGTTCGATTTCCCGGATCGCTTGCAGAATGGCCAGCAGTTGCGCTGACTCTTCGGCGGTTTCGGCTTTTTCAACCGCAAGCGGCGCATAATGCACCTCCACTGGATAACTGCGACCAGACACAGACACAATGGGCGCATTCGCGAAGTGCTGCGAAAATTTTTCGACATCAATAGTGGCGGAAGTAATGATCAGTTTCAGATCTTTGCGCTTGGGCAGTAACTGCTTGAGGAACCCAAGCAAGAAATCGATGTTCAGGGAACGCTCATGGGCTTCATCGATGATCAGGACTTCATAGTTGTTGAGAAATCGATCTGACTGTATTTCGGCGAGCAGGATCCCGTCTGTCATCAACTTGAGATAGGTGCGCTCCGAAACTTTCTCATTGAAACGTACCTGGTAGCCCACGCCAGACCCGGGCTCACAGTGGAGCTCCTCGGCGATGCGATTCGCCACTGACACTGCGGCTAACCGCCTTGGCTGGGTATGCCCGATCAATCCGTAGCGTCCGAAGCCTGCTTCGAGACACACCTTGGGTAATTGTGTAGTTTTTCCGGAACCGGTGTCGCCGGCGACAATCAGCACCTGGTGTTCGCGCAGCAATCGACCGATGTCCCCTACCCTGGCACTGATAGGCAGATTCTGGGGATACTCAATCTGCCTGGGGAGCGCATCAATACGTGTCTGACTGGATTGCTGGGAGCGAGAGATATCGCGTCGCAGAACTGTTAGTGCGGTTTCAATTGACCGGCCAGCGTGTGCCTGCTTTTCCAATTCACGCAGTTTCCGACCTAATCCATGCCGATCGCACAAGGTGCTACTGACAAGCTCGGCATATTCAGCTTCAAACACAGGCAATTCCTGACGCGCCTGTAGCTAATTCCCCGGCAAGGCGCAATGCTACTTATCCCGCAGTTCACGCCGCAGTACTTTGCCTACGTTGGATTTCGGCAAATCTTTCACAAAGACAATTTCGTGCGGAATTTTGTATCCAGTAAGACGTTGTTTGCAATGCCGTACAATATCCGCTGCCGCAACCGGCTCATTCTTGAGCACCACAAACAACTTGATAGCCTCACCCGTGTCCTCGCTGCGCACTCCGATAGCGGCACTTTCAAGCACGCCAGGATGCTGATTTACCCAGTCCTCAACCTCGTTGGGATACACATTAAACCCGGATACCAGGATCATGTCCTTCTTGCGATCAACGATGGATATACAATTGTCCGCATCCACCTCAACGTAATCGCCAGTTCGCAACCAGCCATCCTGGTCCAGAATTTCCGCGGTAGCCTCTGGCTGCTGCCAGTATCCAAGCATAACCTGCGGTCCACGCACCCAAAGCTCTCCGCGCTGACCTTGCGCTACCTCATTGCCGGCGTCATCAACGAGCTTAATCTCGGTATCAGGGACAACTGGCCCCACCGTACCAGGCTTGTTCTTGCCCGGGATGTTGACTGCAACCACTGGCGAACATTCAGTCAAGCCATAACCTTCGAGGATTTCCGTACCGGTTACTGTTTTCCACTCTCGCGTTACTGCCGTTGACATCGCCATTCCGCCTGCGCCGCAAAATTTCATCATTGAAAAGTCCAATTTGGACAAGTCTTTGTGGCGTAGCATTGCGTGATACAAGGTGTTGATCCCGACAAAACCGTTAATCCGGGTAGTTGCCATCAGCTTGATAAGACCATCAAGGTCGCGTGGATTGGTAATCAGGATATTATGATTACCTGCGAAGGGCATCGCCAGGCAATGCAAGAGAAACGCATAACTATGATAGAGCGGCAACGGGGCAGCAATGTTCTCTACTTTGTCTCTAATCACCAGCAAGCAACGGGAACGCAATTGCATCATATTTGCGATCAGGTTGTTATGACTAAGCATCGCACCTTTAGCACGACCAGTAGTGCCGCCTGTGTACAACAATACGGCCACATCGTTTCCGCGCGCGGGCTTGTCCAGTTTCTGCACCGATTCTCGAACGCGCAACACTTCCATAAAATCGAGTGCGCCAGGTAGTTGATACGCAGGTACCAGCTTTTTGAGATATTTTACGCCCAGGTTCATCACCTGTCTTTTGAATGGATTCTGCAAATCCCCGAGCTGGGTCACGAAGACTTTTTCGATCTGGGTTTCATGCAGAATCTGTTGTAATTTATAGCAGAAATTCTCCAGTATAACGATTGCCTTTACACCAGAGTCCTGAAATTGATAAAGCATCTCAGCTGGCGTGTATAACGGATTGGTATTCACGACAACCAGACCGGCTCGCAGTGCGCCATACAGTACCAGCGGAAACTGCAGCAAGTTAGGCAGCTGAATCGCGATCTTGTCCCCTGGTTTCAACGAAGTGTGATGTTGCAAGTAAGCGGCGAACCGATCACTCAAACGCTTCATCTCTGAATAGGATAATGTACGACCGAAACAGCTGAACGCGGGCAATGCAGCGTGTTCGCGGAAAATATAGTCAATTACTTCATTCAGAGAACTGAATTGTTCGGGGCGAAGATCGTCAGGGAGTTGTTCCATGTGCCCAATCCCCTATTTGGTGAGTAATGTCATGGCTTCTTCCAAGCCTTTGACTGAAAGCGGGAACATTCTATCCTCTAGCAATTCGCGCACGATCTCGATGGAGTAACTGTGCTGCCAGTATTCTTTTGCGGTTGGATTTATCCAAACCAGGTGATCATAAGCGTCAGCTATGCGCTTAATCCACGTCGCACCAGACTCTTCGTTATAATGCTCAATACTGCCACCAATATGACTCACTTCGTATGGTGCCATGGTCGCGTCGCCTACAAAAATTATTTTATAATCCTTACTGTACTTGTTGATAATATCCATCGTGGAAGTTGTTTCAGCATGCCGACGAAGGCTTTTTGTCCAGACTGACTCATACAAGAAATTGTGAAAATAAAAATACTTCAAATGTTTGAATTCAGATCTGGCTGCAGAAAATAATTCCTCACACAATTTCACATGCGGATCCATCGAGCCGCCCACGTCGAAAAACAACAAGACCTTCACGGCATTGTGCCGCTCCGGCACCATCTTAATATCCAGCATTCCTGCGTTACGCGCAGTGGATCTGATGGTGTCATCAATATCCAGCTCCTCAGCTGCCCCGGTGCGAGCAAATTTACGCAACCGGCGTAACGCCATCTTGATATTGCGCGTACCTATTTCAACAGAATCATCGAGATCGCGGTAATTGCGCTTGTCCCAGACTTTAACGGCCCGTGAGTTGCGCCCTCCTTCCTGTCCGATCCTGATGCCTTCCGGATTGTAGCCGTACGCACCAAATGGAGAGGTACCACCGGTGCCAATCCACTTGTTACCACCTTGATGGCGCTTTTTTTGCTCTTCCATGCGTTTGCGGAATTCTTCCAGCAATTTTTCGAGACCACCAAGCGCGGCAATTTTGGCTTTTTCTTCATCTGAAAGCATGGACTCGATTTGCTTGCGCAGCCAATCGTCAGGAATCTGGTAAAGCGACAGGTCGTCCAGGGCCGTGACATTTTCGAAATACTTTGCGAATGCCTTATCGAACTTGTCGAAATTTTTTTCATCCTTTACCAGGCAGATTCTGGCCAGGTAGTAGAAATCATCGACATTGGCGAAAATAATATTTTGCTTGAGGCATTCCAGCAATGTGAACAACTCGGTGAACGAGACCGGTAACTTCTCGCTCTTCAAAGTCATGAAGAAATTTATCAGCATGCTGATTGTTACCTGCTATCTGCTGGCTCTATGCATAAATGCCAGTTTTTCGAGCAAGTGAACGTCCTGCTCGTTCTTTATCAGTGCACCATATAACGGCGGGATAGCTTTTTTTGCATCATGATTCTTGAGCACATCTTCGGGAAGGTCATCCGCCATCAACAATTTTAGCCAATCAATCAGCTCAGAGGTTGAGGGTTTCTTCTTCAGCCCGGGAATTTTCCGCACGTTGAAAAAAATATCCATTGCCTGACTTACCAGTTCCTGCTTGATGTTGGGATAGTGTACGTCGACAATTTTTTCCATAGTAACGGTGTCAGGAAATTCGATGTAATGGAAAAAGCAGCGCCGCAGAAAGGCATCGGGCAATTCTTTTTCATTGTTGCTGGTAATGATTACTATGGGGCGCTTTACCGCTTTGATAATCTGTTTTGTCTCATAAACATAGAATTCCATTTTGTCGAGCTCAAGCAATAAATCATTGGGAAACTCTATATCTGCTTTGTCAATCTCATCGATAAGCAGGACGGTCTGTTGCTCGGATCTGAATGCCTCCCAGATCTTGCCTTTAATAATATAATTCGAAATATCGCGAACCTTGTCCTCACCAAGCTGCGAATCTCGCAGTCGGGACACAGCATCGTATTCGTACAATCCTTGCTGGGCTTTGGTTGTAGACTTTATGTGCCATTGAATGAGAGGCAGATTTAGTGCCAGTGCAATTTGTTCCGCCAACATGGTCTTGCCGGTTCCCGGCTCACCCTTGATCAGCAACGGTTTCTGCAATTTGATTGCGGCATTGACGGCGAGTTGCAACTCAGTTGTAGCGACGTAATCCTCGGTACCGGTAAAATTCATTGAACTATTCCACTGCGATTTTTATGATGCGGTATTGTAAACAGCGACCTTTGATTAATACAGAAAAACCGGCCCGTGCCGGAATCAGGCATGGCTATCAAGTTTCGTTGCGAAGATCAGCTGCATGAACGAATTTTGCGAGAAGTTTGGCAGAGTTCTCGAATACTTGGCGCTGGACTCGACGAAAAATCGACCGCGTTCAGTAATATACCACCTGACGCCCTTGCGACTGCCAATCTTGTCCGCGAGTGACTTCAGCGTCAGGAAACTCAATGTTTTCATCATCGTGGATTCATCGGTATCTGCTTCGCGACAAAGGCCAGGCAACGACCGATATATAAATCGACCGCAACCAAGTGTCTTCAATACCTTTGAAGAAGTTGAATCGAGTTCTGCAGGATTTACGTGCTCGACCCTCGTAGCTGGCGCCAGACTGTCATCTTCAGTTTTGGTATCAATCAAAGGCAACAGCTCTTCCTGCAATTGTCGTAATTGATATTGGAGAAGTTCGACCTTATCCCGAGTCGCGCGCGTCTCAGCGAGGACATGCTCAGACAGGTTCACCATCAGAAAGCGGGGAGAGATTGCGACTGCGAGACAGATGGCGAGATAGTTGAGCAAGCGTGCCGGATCGCCTTCGCTATCGACGATCAAGCTGCTGCCAAACAGGCTGAGAATAAAAGGTACGAGGAAGGTCATCAGTATGCCGAGCATGATACAGCGACGCATAACGGCCAAATCGGCGATTTGCTTGGTGGCAAACGTGTAGTAATTGATGATGCCGCCTGCAGCGCCTACCAACAGCATACTAAATACCAGTGAACTGAAATGACCAGACATAGGCTACTCCTGAAACTAAGCTATTGTTTTATTGACTCTTTTAGAAAAAATTGAGGGTCAGGGGGCACGATTCAAGCAGAAAATGCGCACGGGGGGAAGACACGGACTGGCTTTGTTTCGAAGTGGACTCTTAGTTTTTAGTCGCAACTGGTTGTTTTTTAATAATTTTACGGCCAATTTTTACCGAAATCACATACCACACCGAGGCCACAACGAACGCCAGCAGCACCGCCAGCACCAGTGGCACCAGTGCTCGCACAGCCGCTGTCCCGCCAATTGTTATCGCATCCAGCATAGCTACCATTAGTGCCGGTGCCAGCACCGTGCTTTGCTGGTTGGCGTACCAGGGGGTCAGGGCAACTGCCAGCATGCCGCCGCGCAGTAAATGGCTTAGCCACTTGTGACTTTTGAAACGTGTGATGCGCCAGAACACGACGAAAAAAGCGGCGCTGGCCAGCAAATAAATGCTCCATAGCATCCAGTAATTGGTACCTGATTCCATTATGCCTTCACCCAGCGGATGATGTGTTCCTCGTAGCCATCTGGATGTACATATTCCTCGGAGATTACTCGTTTACCAATACTGATTCCGGCCGCCTGCATCTTATCCCTGGATCCCGCCACTAGCGGGTGCCAATCAAACAAGGGTTTTCCGTCGAAGCGCAATCGATAGGCACAAGTATCAGGCATCCAGTTTACCGTGCCAATATCCATTTGTTTCACATTAAAACAATCCGGTACCAGTTGCGTGCGTTCACCATAACATTTACAGCGACTGCTGCGCTCATCAAAGTAGCGGCATACTACGCGCGTAAACTGGATCTGTTCGCTCTCTGAATCTGTCAACTTCTTAAGGCAGCAACGGCCACAACCATCGCACAACGCTTCCCACTCAAGCTCGGTCAGGGCTTGGAGTGGCTTTTCCCAAAATTTTTCTTGCGTTGCAGACATATCAATCTCTTGCCAATTGCTAGCTCGTCAGTATTGGCGTAAGCGCCGGTTCCAGCAACGCCCGTCGCCAACCGCTAATCGTTGCCGGCCATTCGACTGCTCCTTCCTGAGCATATTCCTTGACCAATTCAACAATAATTTTCTTCCTGCCTATCAACTCTGGCGCAATGGTCAAGTCCTGCGCGAGTTCCTGCACAATACGTTGACAGGCTTTCAGTTTATTACGGGAGTGAGCCGAGAGCGGATTGTTAAGCAATTCCCGGTC
This sequence comes from Gammaproteobacteria bacterium, assembly GCA_009692305.1. Classification (GTDB taxonomy): domain Bacteria; phylum Pseudomonadota; class Gammaproteobacteria; order Pseudomonadales; family Pseudohongiellaceae; genus UBA9145. The sequence goes on from SHZK01000013.1 coordinate 62,509, forward strand.
GATGGTCATGGTCGGAGTCGATGCAGACGCCAGCAATTTTCCCAACTCGCTGCCGTAGCGATTCAGTATATGCTTGTCCACCCCTTCCAATACCGATAATGTAGCAAGGTCAGAAGCTGTCCCGTTCACAGCTACGCCGTTGGCTAACCCAGCGGCGATCAGCATCAAGTCGGCGTCTTTGGCAATCCAGCTACGTGGCTTGTTACGCCGCCTTGCTTCCTGTTCCCGCCAGACGCACAATTTTTGCAAATGTTTCAGCCCTAGGTCATGCAGGCGCCAGGCGTTATTGATGTTCGCGTAGCTGAATTGCCAATTGTCCGCAAGCTCAGATTGTGGAGCAACTACCAGCAAGTCCCTGCACTCTTCTTCAAACCAGCTAAAAATGCCTTTAGCTTTTAGTTGCGCCTCCATCAAATCGCGCAGCTCCAGCAAGTACAGCACGTCTGTTGCAGCATAAATTTTTTGCGTATCAGTCAGCGGTCGCTGCAACCAGTCCGAGCGCGTTTCGTCCTTCGGAATGTCAATTCCGAGTATGTCATGCACCAGCGCTTGGTAACTCAGACTAAAACCAAGTCCCAGGAATGCTGCCGCCAGCTGTGTATCAAACACCGCAGCTGGCACAGCATCAAGCGCGGTGTACATCAAATTCAAGTCTTCACTGCAAGAATGCAATACCAGGGTATGACTGGAGGATCGCAAGAACTCACCAAGTAATCTGGAATCCTGCATCGGTAGTGGGTCTACCAAATAACATCCGCAATGGTCAGCGATCTGAAGCAGCCCCAGCAACGGATAGAAAGTGTTGGTTCGCATGAATTCTGTATCGAGAGCAATGTGCTTACAGGCTGCAAGCTCACTATCCAGCGCTGCAAATGCTGCCGAGCTATCGATCAATTCTATCGCCGTTCCATCGGCGGTGCTTAATCCACTATGCATTTTCCATTCTCTTGCGACCTGAAAATGCGTGCGTAAGTGTGCCGCCATCTACGAATTCCAACTCCCCACCGACGGGAACACCGTGGGCTATACGGGAGACGATCACATCCAGACCTTGCAGCTGATCAGCGATGTAATATGCCGTAGCATCACCCTCAACGGTGGAGTTACAGGCCAGAATGACTTCCTCGATGACACCCTGTTGCACCTTTTCCAGCAATTGCGCAATCCCTAATTGTTCGGGACCAATGCCATCAATTGGCGACAGATGCCCCATTAATACAAAATACACTCCTCGAAAAAAATTCGATTGTTCTATGGCGAATACATCTGCCGGTGACTCAACAACGCAGCAAATATTTTGACTACGCGAAGGGCTCGCGCAGATCCTGCACACTGGCTCTTCCGTGAGAGTGCGACACAGGGAACAATTGCCCACTTTATCCAGTGCTTGAATCAGGGACTGACTCAGTTTTTGTCCGCCCGCTCGATTTCGCTCCAACAAGTGCAAGGTCATGCGTTGAGCTGATTTGGGACCGACACCAGGCAAGCAGCGAAATGCCTCTACCAGTTGATCTATAAGTGGGCTTGAATTCATCGATACTCTCAAATGCTAAAACGGAAATTTGAAACTCTCGGGCATTTTTAAACCGCCGGCCATATTCCCAAACGCTTGTTTATTGACTTCTTCCAGTTTCCGAACGGCGTCATTTACTGCCGCCGCAATGAGGTCTTCAATTATTGCTTTGTCCTCGCTCATCAGTGCGTCAGCCAGCTTTACAATAACCAGATCGTGTCTTCCTGACATCTTGACCCGCACCAAACCTGCCGCGGACTCACCTTCCACAATCTGGTTATGCAGATTCTGCTGGGCTTTCTGAAACTGCTCCTGCATCTGCTTTGCTTGTTTTAGTATTTCATTGAAATCTGTCATTCACTTCCCCGCTCATGTACTGGAGCAATAGAATCTTTGGCGATGATGCCTGCAAAACGTTTCACCAATTCCTGTACGTTCTCATCACTCTCGAACTCATTCACCATTTCGATGTGACGTTCCTGCTGCAGCCGCTGACTGCGCATTGCCGGAGTCTCTGCACTCACTGCACCACAGCTAATCTGCACGCTGATTTCGCTTTTGAAGAAAGCCGACAGCGCTTGCTCGAGCTTTGGAACCAGTTCGGTGCTGAATACCGCACTCTGGGTTTGATCAAGTACAAGACTTACAGTGCTGCCTGCCACACTTACCAATTCGGAATTCGCCAGAACATTTCCTGTAATGCCACCAATATTCATTGTTTTGAATAATTCCAGCCAGACCTGGTGTGTCAGGGCTGACAACGGTGGCGGATTGGAAGCATGATTGGCGGTTTTCGGAATGCCCACTGCCGGAGTCAGTGCTACATCATTATTCGCAAGACCGCTCGAGGAAGCCTTGGGTTGAACGGGCTTAGAAGTGGCTGTCTCTAATGCGGGTCTAGTCTTTTTTTTTTCGACTTCCGCAACCACTGCAGCTGATGCACCGGTTTGCGCGCGCTGATCCAGCACGACGTAATTTGGCGAAAATACCATCATGCGCAATAGCAACATCTCAAACGCCGAGCGCGCGTCAGCTGCAAGGCGGAGATCATCACGACCTTTAATGCCCATCTGGTAGAAAAGCTGCACATCTTCAGGTGTTAATGTCAGGGACAAAGACTGTAGTTGCACTTTGTCACCGAGACTATTGTCGATTGCATCCGGCACTACTTGCATCAAGGCCACTCGATGCAGAGCTGACAACAAACCATCCAGGGTATGCAAGTAGTCTGGCGTGTGCTCCGCCAGCTCGAGAATGAGTGCAAATACGTCTTTTACCTTGCCTGTACTCATGCTCGTGAGCAATGCATATATCTTCTGTTGCTCGGGTATTCCCAGCATCTCGACAACGCCCGCTGTTGCGATATTGCCTTGGCAATACGATATAGCCTGATCGACCAGAGTTAACGCATCACGCATACTGCCATTCGCAGCTGCAGCAATCTGCCAGATGGCATCCTCGGTGAATTCAATTTTTTCCTGTTGCAGAACTTTTAAAAGATATTCGGTAATTTGCTGCGGACTCAGATTCTTCAGATTGAATTGAAGACATCTTGACAAAACAGTTATGGGTAATTTCTGCGGATCAGTGGTGGCGAACAGGAACTTGACATGGGGAGGCGGCTCTTCCAGGGTTTTTAGCAGCGCATTGAAACTATGCGTGGATAGCATATGCACTTCGTCTATCAGGTACACTTTAAAGCGGCCGCGCGATGGCGTGTATTGTACGTTATCGAGTAAATCCCTGGTGTCTTCTACTTTGGTCCGTGAAGCAGCATCGACTTCAATCAGATCAATGAATCTGCCTTCGCTGATTTCACGACAGGAACCACACTCTCCACATGGTGTGGAACTGACACAAACTTCGCAGTTCAGACATTTCGCGAGAATCCTCGCCAGTGTAGTTTTGCCTACGCCGCGAGTTCCGGTGAACAGATAGGCATGATGCAGGCGTCCATTATCGAGCGCATTAATCAGGGATTTGAGCACATGCGCCTGGCCCGCCACTTGCGAAAAGTTACTTGGCCGCCACTTTCTGGCAAGTACTTGATAGCTCATCTTGTTATCGTCAGTAGGGAAATGTCGACTTAGTCACTTTTGATTTGGGGCCGCAAGCGGGTGGTAGCTCTTGCCAGCCACACCACGGCACATGAATCAGTTACTACCATTGCTCCCTTCCGGGCCTGGCGGGGTTCATAACCTATCATTGCGCGGGGACCGACAAGAGTTACCATAAAGCATCTTAGCATAGACCTTTCTATGCAGCGGCGGATTATGGGAAATAATGGCCACTTAATCAAGTTGGCGGAGCAGAACTTACCACATCACAAACTGGCTAAGTTTTGCAGATTCAGTGAATCGAGCCCTTGGGGTTCAGAATTGGATTCGAACTGTCGAGACCGTAGCGGAGGGAACGTGCACCCACACCAGATTCGGTATTAGCCGTCTTTCCGCCGGTTTACGCTACATCACCGGAATCGAAATCGGCGCTTCCTGCATCCGCAAAATAGTTTGAGTCGTTCTGTAATTCAGTAGGCTCTTCACTGTTCGCCGCGATTTTGTTGGCTTCTGACGACTGTGGATTCGCGGCAGTATTTTGGGTCTGATTGTGATTCCCCATCAGTCCTTGGATTCCCTGTGACCTGCTCCCTTGTAATAGTCCCTTGCTAATATAGAGTCTGCTTCAACGGGAGGCAGGCATGAAGAACCGATTTACAGAAGAGCAAATCATTGGTGTGCTGAAGGAAGCAGAAGCTGGCGGGAAGATTGCCGACCTATGCCGCAAGCACGGCATCAGCGATGCAACGTATTACAACTGGAAGGCCAAATTCGGCGGCATGACGGTCTCGGATGCGCAGCGTCTCAAGATGCTCGAGAGCGAGAATGGCAAGCTCAAGCGTTTGCTCGCCGAGTCGCTGCTCGATAACGCGGCCTTGAAGGATATTGTTAGCCGAAAGTGGTAAGCCCACAGGCCAAGCGTGCAACGGTCTCGCATCTGATGATGACGCGTCAATTGGGTGTCACGTGCGCTTGTGGGCTGATCGGTATTTCCCGGTCGTTGTATCGTTATGAATCGAAGCGGCCAGACGATGGGCCGCTCAAAGAACGGCTAACGGCACTGGCAGGACAAAAGCGACGCTACGGTTATCGGCGTCTGCATGTGCTGTTGCTGCGCGAAGGGTGGCTGCTGAACTGGAAACGAACCTATCGGGTTTATCACGAAGCCGGCCTGATGGTTCGGCGTCGTAAGCGCAAACGAATTGCCGGTATCGAGCGACAAGAAAAAGTGATGGCAACAGGGCCGAATCAAAGCTGGTCAATGGACTTCGTATCAGATGGATTTGTGGATGGACGGCGGCTGCGATGCATCAATATCGTGGATGATTTTACGAAAGAATGTTTAGCCATAGAAGTCGATACGTCCCTGCCAGGACGACGGGTCGTCAGTGTGCTGGAACGGCTGGCCGAGATGCGGGGTCTGCCGAAGTCCATCACGGTGGATAACGGGCCGGAGTTCATCAGTAAAGTACTGGATGCTTGGGCATACGAGCAGCAGTTAACACTGAGGTTTATTGAGCCGGGCAAACCGCAGCAGAATGCGTATATCGAGAGCTTCAATGGCAAGTTCAGAGATGAATGCTTGAACGAACATTGGTTTCTGTCGATGCGTCATGCACGGGCGGTAATTACGGATTGGCGGGTCGAATATAACGAAGAACGGCCGCACAGCGCGCTCGATTACCAGACGCCGAAGGAATTTGTAGAACGCTTTTTAATCGCAGACTCTAGATTAGTTTCGGACTAATTATGGGAGCAGGTCACAAGGCTTCCGTCAGTTCTTGGCCCAATCGAAGGTCTTGGGAATCTTGAAATAGTCCGGCCCGCCTGGACCTGACTTGCCCAGGAAGTCGTCGCGCCCGAGCATGGTGGCCAGGGCCGCCGGCTTGCCGACCAGCCAGGCTTCGTCGAGGTGGCTGTAGTCCTCCACCGGCCGCAGCGCGAGACGCCCGAAGGTGATGTGCAGAACCACGCGTTCGCCGTCGATCGTCCGCGGGTAGTTGCCGTGCCAGACCGAGCCGTCCCAGCACACCAGCGAATTGGCCGGACAGGTGATCGGAATGGCGCCCTTCTGCTCGGCGATTTCATCCCGGCTCGGATGACGGCGATGGACATGGGTCCGTGGAATGACCTTGGTCGCGCCTCCGGCCTCGGTGAACTCGTCCATCACCCAGCACATCGTGAACAGCTGGTTGTGCTCAGGAAAGGGCGCGGGGAACCAGTTCTGGTCGGCGTGCAGCCGCAGTTCGGCCGCACCCTTCGGGCGAATGGAAGCGACCAGTTGTGACAGCATGGCGCCGCGGCCGCACATGACCTCCACCAAGGCCTGGATCTTCGGGTTGAGTACGACCTCCTCGATGATCGGATCGCGGCCGAGCAGCATGGCGGCGGCGTATCCTCGGGCGCCGCCGGGCGTCTCCTGCGCCAGGCGCTGGCAGGTCTCCCGCAGGCGGGCGGTGAACGCCGGCGTGGCGACGTCACGCACCGCCGTGTAGCCTTCGTCGCGCAGCTGATCGACGTTGGCTCGCAGCCCCAGCGCGGCGACCCTTGCGGCGAGATCGTCGCGCAGGTCGAACGGCGCCCGGCTTGAGGTGGGCACTTCCGCCCGCGTCTCGGCGACCTTGGCTTCACTCATCGGCTCTTCTCCAGTCATTCTGGTCTCGCATCGTCAGACCGTGACGAGCGCCAGGCGATTGTGCAGTTCAACGAGATAGGGCGGCGCCTTGGTCATGTCGCCCTTGATGCCTGGCGGCGGCGCCGCCGCGCGCTGGGTTGCGCGGGCAGCCAGGATTTCCCGGGTGTAGACCAGTCGCGCCGCCGGCAGGGTGGCCCGGTAGTCCGCCGTGATCTGGACGTCCGCATCGCCGATTTCGCCGGCGCCCACGGTCACGGACTTGCCGTCGATCCGGAAGTGCCAGGCCGCCGTGCCGGAGGGCGCAACGTCCGTCGGCGCCGTCGTGAAACGCTCACAGACACTGAATTTCCGACCCGCCTCGCCGCGGGTCGAGACAAGATCCTCCAGGACCCGGCGCGCCTCGTCGACCCAGGCGGCGCTCGCGAAGGCCAGCTTCATGTTGGTGACACTTGAAGGTATAAGCCGTATCCATCTGATATTCGGTATTGTTTAGGGTTATGTTTAGGCTTTGGCTTCGCGTTTTTTAACTTGGGTATCGGAAAGCGGAGCTACTACTTTTGGCATAATTTGCCTCTCGTGTAACATAAATATCAGGTAGTGTTACATAAACCGTGACATAAAAGATTGGGTAAAGCAATGATATGCTGGGAGGTGCTGTAAGGTGATAACGCTGTATTTATCGATATATAGCACTATAGAGGGGATTTTTAGCTAATGCTGGGAAATGTTGTGAGGTGTTAAAAAGGGTAAATGGCGGAGCAGAACGTACCACATCACAAACCGGCTAAGGATTGCAGATTCAGTGAATCGAGCCCTTGGGGTTCAGAATTGGATTCGAACTGTCGGTAGGGCTATTCGCTGCGGACACTAAACCAAGAAAAACGGGTTGACTTGAAGGCTTGGTGGCCTCCCGCGCTACTATCACCGCAAGGCGGGCTGATTATTTCGTCGTAGTGAGGCGGTCCCAGTCAGGAGCCCAAAGCAAAAAGCCCCGCGTGGTGCGGGGCCTGAGGCTGCCTCAAGGCCTGCTGAGCAGGTTTGAGGTCTTTGTACTGTCGGAGCTCACCCGGCAGTATCGCGGAAGCGGTTCGGATGCCTACCACCCCTTGGTGATGTTGGGCTTGTTCATCTACGGCTATGCCACAGGGGTGTTTTCTAGCCGGCGCACATCGAGGCGGCGACCTACGAATCGGTTGCCTTCCGCTATATCGCTGCGAACGAGCAACCTGACCACGACTCGCTTTGCACCTTCCGCAAGCGCTTCCTCAAGGAGATCGAGGCGCTGTTCGTGCAGGTGCTGTGCATCGCCCGGCAGATGAAGTTGCTCAAGCTGGGCACGATTTCGCTGGATGGCACCAAGATTCACGCAAATGCCTCGCTCCACAGCGCGCTCTCCTACGGGCATGCGCAGAAGATCGAGGCGCAACTGCAAGCGGAGGTCAAGGAATT
>SHZK01000031.1 GCA_009692305.1 Gammaproteobacteria bacterium
TAACTGACATCTAAAGTAGAATTTTCTCATAATAGGGTAAGAGGATATTCTGCATGAAAAAATCACGATTTAGCGACAGCCAGATACTGGCGATACTGAAACAAGCCGAGTCAGGCACACCGGTAGCTAACCTGTGCCGAGAACACGGTATGAGTAACGCTTGCTTTTACCAGTGGCGCTCCAAGTTTGGTGGTATGAATGAACGGCCTAACAAGGCTAATGGTGGCTTACCACCGAAACAAATGCTGACAGCAGCATGACTTCTACTTTAGCAGCTAGTTAAAAATGGGATGATTACCAACACTGGCCTAGTTGATGCAAATCCACTCGCAAGCATCAGCAAAGCCTTTGAGTCTCCCAAAAAAGTAACTATGCCAACCCTAGTTCCTTCGCAACTACCAGATCTGATGTTCGCTATCGCCAATGCCAGCATTAAAAGAACAACACGCTGCCTTATTGAGTGGCAGCTTCATACCATGACAAGGCCTAGTGAAGCAGCAGGTACAAGGTGGGATGAAATAGATCTTGATAAAGGAATTTGGCTCATCCCCCCCGAGCGCATGAAGAAAAAACGGCCTCATTCGATCCCCCTCAGCCCTCAAGCAATACAGTTACTCGACGTAATGAAACCTATTAGTGAAAAGAGAGAACATGTCTTCCCTGCCGACAGAAACCCTAGAGAACATACTCACCAGCAAACAGTTAACATGGCTCTAAAACGAATGGGATTTGCTGGAATGTTAGTTGCTCATGGACTTCGCGCTTTGGCAAGCACGACTTTGAATGAAAAAGGCTTCGACCCAGATATTATCGAAGCTGCACTAGCCCACTCTGATAAAAACGATGTTAGAGCTGCCTACAATAGAGCCGAGTATTTAGAGCGCAGAAGAGAAATGATGGATTGGTGGTCAATGTTCATATACAAATCGGGCATTGGGAACTTAAGTGTCAATCAGCGTCCAAAACTTTCTACCTGTCAGCATCCAAAAACTTTCCAGTTTAGTGACCTTTCCGGCTCGCATTTTATCGCTGAAATAACTTGTTGATGAACCGAATGGCGCCTGCGAACTTCGACAATTATATCCATGTAATTCACTCCAGATACCTCCGGCTAAAACGCCGGAGGATGACACGCGGAAGTGGAAGCTATTGGACGCTGTTTCCAACCTCAATCTGGAAAGTTTTGCACGCTGATTAACAGTGTTCGAAGTTTGCACAAAGAAGGGGCCTGCAGTGCCTGCCCCTTCAAGTAAGCCTATGGTTTTGCAGAGGTATTCGGCGGCTCACTGACCAGGGCTGCCAGCACTTCCTGCGCACGTACAACGTCAAGTTCGGAGGCGATCAGGTAGCGGTGTAGCCCTCCCTCCTCTTCTCGAAAAACCGTCTCCCCATCTTCTTCAACCTGCACCCGACCCTCTGGCGATAGCTGAAAATAGTCCCTGTCCGGGCGCACGGCCCATAGGACGCTGGTGAGATCCCAGGTCGGGCGCTCGTGGGGTGTGGGAATATAGAGTTGGTAGGACTCAGGAATTGGATGTCTGGTGGAGTAGGCAAAATCATGCTCGATACTGGCGGCCGGGTAGCGAATGGCGAGCCCAACCTCGAAGCCACTCCAGATAACAGGTGTTGGCCAGTCATCTGCTAGTCGCTGCGCCGCTGGAATATCCCGGGCGACATTGAACTCCAGATGGATGTTGTCGCCGATCCGCTCGAATGCACCTGCCATGATCGAGATATGCTTCACCTTTTGCGCAACCAATTCCCGTCCACTCAAACTCGATATTCGATCGCCTCCAGTCTGCAGAAGACGTGCGAGATTGGTCGAGAATCCGACCTGCACGATCACCACCGACCCATCGGGCTGACTGACCAAGACCTCTCTTAGCAACTCGACAGCGGAAGGCGCCTGGTCGACCTCGTTCAAGTCGTGAGGAAATACCAGCTCACCGTTTACCGTCTCCTGCGTCAGACCCGTAAACCGACTGACCTCGGGTGTGACGCCACTGTCGGTAACACCAATCGGAATATCCGGGCGACCGTAAAAGGTATTGATGGCGTCGATATAGGGGGCGACCTGTTGGTGATCCTTGGTCAAGGTTACCGCCAGCAGTTCACTCTCGCCGCGATTCTGCAAGGAATGCAACATGGCCAGCGCCAACGCGTCGTCGACATCGTTACCCATATCGGTATCGAAGATAATCTTGACCGCGTCGGCGAAGCCATGTGAGGCAAAGGCAAGTGAAGACAGCAGCAATCCGATTGAGGTTATTCGCATAATCACTATTTCCCGCGAGCCCAGGCTAGTTCTGCGCCAAGGGTTCTGCACCATAAGTAATAATTTCTTCCAACATCACATTGGCCTCTTCGTTGGGATTCAAAAGCCTGACTTTGACAGCGTGTTCTCCGACCGGCAACGCGTACTTCCAAAACAGATAGAAGCGCCTCTTGTTGAATTCTGTCGGAAACTTGGCGGTCTCGACGAGCTCGCCATCGAGGTATAGCTCGGCTTCGAATATATAATTCTCTTCATTGAGTGATTCAGCGGCTCCGGTTACCGCGAAACCGATTCCATTGAACTCGAATGAATAGGTATCGGCCAGCTTAAGGCCTTCACGGTCATCACCCGCTCCGGTACCGAGTACTCGACGCTCTTGTGCAAAGTGCCCTGGGAAGGAGTCCTCGAAGGGCACGATCTCCGGGGTCTGTACCGGGATCGTCACGCTGGCATCGCTCACCAATCCGCCTGCACTTCGAATCGTCTCCGTGGCATGCTTGAATGACATTTCATAGGCCTCGTTCAAAGAGATAGTCGTGTAGGCGAAATCGAGGCCTTCGATGGCTGCCAGGCCCTGTTTCCAAAATGCAGGAATCGCGTCATACCCATAGATAGTACCGAGAATGCCCGCCGCCGATGAGGGATTACAATCGGCGTCATCGCCTGCGCGTGTTGCGATATCGATCGTTTCGGCGAAATCACCATCGCCATATAGCAACCCGAGCACTACCCAGGCCGCATTGATCTTGGCATCGATATTAAAAGGGGCAAGCATTCCACCTGGCCCGAGGTCCGTGTGGGCCCATTCACGATTGATGCCTTCCCAGGCGAACTTCCAGTCGTCTGGATTTTCATCGTGAAGGGCAATGACATGATCGATTATCTTGTGGAAATCGCTCTGCTCAGGAATTACATCGATAGCTTCCCTGACGATCGTTTCAATATCGTCATTGACGAATGCGAGCGAATACATGCTGGCGATAAACACTCCGCCATACCAGCCATCGCCATAATTCATGATGTGACCGACGCGATCGCTTATATCGACCGCCGAATTCACCAGTCCAGGAGCCATCAACCCGGCGAAGTCTGCCTCGATCTGAAAGTCGATGTCATCGGCCGCTGGATTATTCATCCAGTGACCTGATTCTGGCGGAGTGAGGCCATTGAGCACGTTGTAGCGCGCGACCTGATTGGCGAACCACAATCTGTATTCCGCATTCGCGAAAGCATCGGCGAAAGATTGTGCAGGCGCATTCACGCCTTCGTCTTCCAGGATCTGAACAAACGTCAGGTCCATGTAAATGTCGTCATAGACCCCTGGACGGTCGGTGAAAGTTTCCAGCAGGTAGCCGTCGTACCACGGTAACTCATGATCATCGGGAATCCTTTCGCTATTAAATTCGAACTCCACCGGGTAACCATAGGTCACACCGATTGTCTGCGCCGCCCAACCGCCCTTGATCTTGTCACGCAAGGTCGCGGTAGAAAGGGTTATGCTTTCCTGTGCCTTAAGTAGTGATGGAATTAACGACAAACTACAAATTGCCAATAAGCCGCCTATAATTCTGACTTTATTTTCCACTGGAACTGATTCTCCCATGCTGGTGATCAAACTAATGATGGCGGTATTCTCACAAATCGATTCGCGGTATACATCCAGACCCGCGTGCAATAGATTAAACTCTGCTACTGCAGCGGCCGAGTCTGGCATAGAAAGTGCGAGTATTAAAAGGTTGTTTTTTATGCACACAAGCTCTCCTCCTGCTGTCATCGTAATCGGCAGCATCAATACTGACATGGTCATAAAGACGACAGCGCTTCCGGTGCCTGGCCAGACGGTGATGGGCGGCAAATTCTTCATGTCGCCCGGCGGCAAAGGCGGCAACCAGGCGGTCGCCGCCGCGCGCCACGGCGCCCAGGTCAAGATGATCGCGAATGTGGGCCAGGACATGTTTGGAGACGAGTCCATACAACGACTGCAGGAGGAAGGCATCGATTGTTCACTGATCGGCCGCGATTTTATACAGCCCTCCGGGATAGCCTTGATCAGCGTAAATGAGGCCGGCGAGAATCAAATTGTGGTGGCGCCCGGCGCGAACGATACGCTCAGCGCGGCACATATCGACGAGGCAATCCAACAGATTCCAGACTTTTCCGTGGTTTTAATGCAGCTGGAGATCCCGCTCGAGACGGTCGTCCATGCGGTGATGCGCGTCGCCGCCAAGAACTGCCGAGTCATTCTCGATCCCGCGCCGGCGCAGCACCTTCCTGATGCACTGTTGGCTGCAATCTATTTGATTACTCCCAATGAAACCGAAGCGGAGCAACTCACCGGTATAACCATAGACAGTGAAGCCGCGGCCCGGGCGGCCGCCTTGTCGCTGCTGGCACGCGGCGTTCACAACGTCGCGCTTACCCTCGGTGCGAATGGTGTCTTGCTGGCGAATGCAAACACGCAAGAGATTATCCCGGCGCCTCAAGTCGTAGCCGTAGACTCTACGGCGGCCGGCGACTGCTTTAACGGATCGCTGGCCGCCGCCCTGGCGCGGGGATATGAACTAAGAAAGGCGGTCAGATTCGGCTGCAGGTCCGCCGCAATTTCCGTGACACGACTCGGCGCCCAGGACTCAATGCCTCTGGCGCACGAGCTTGGATAGAACAATGGTGGGAAACTTGGCTGGCAGGCCAGTGCTACTATTGCCGGCATCAATTTCAGGCAGGAACAAAAAATGAAGATTATCAGCTATTCCCTGACGCTAGTCGTACTAGTCCTGATGACAGGCTGCGGCTCTGAAGATTCGTCGTCGCCTTCTTCGAGCGCCGGTACCGAGACGGAGAGTCCACGCATCGCATTAGTCATGAAATCCCTGGCCAATGAGTTTTTTGTGAACATGGCCAATGGCGCCGAGGCGCATCAGTCGGCTAACGCCGATCGCTACGATCTGATCGTTAACGGCATTCGCAATGAAAGCGACCTTGCACAACAGGTCGGCCTGGTCGATCAGATGATCAGCTCCGGCGTCGATGCAATCGTCATTGCGCCGGCCGATTCTCGAGCCCTAGTACCTGCTCTCGCTCGCGCCATCAACGCGGGGATCGTCGTCATCAATATCGACAATCGTCTGGAGCCGGAGGTACTGGCCGAATACGAATTACAGATTCCATTTATCGGGCCCAGTAACCGCGACGGCGCCAAAATGGTCGGCGACCATGTATTACAGAATCTGGAGGCTGGAAGACAGGTAGCCATTCTGGAAGGCATCACCTCCGCGTTCAATTCTATTGAGCGTCGCACCGGTTTCGAAGAGGCCGTCGCGGAGGCAGGCCTGGAAGTGGTAACGCTACAGAGTGGCGAGTGGGATCAGACCCGCGCCGCACAGATAACATCAGCAATCCTGACTCAGTATCCCGATCTCGATGTCATTCTTGCCGCGAACGATAACATGGCCCTCGGCGCGGCCTCGGCGGTCGCGGCGGCTTCTCGAGGCGATCGAATTATCATCGCTGGATTCGACAACATCTCGGCTATTCATCCACTTATTGAATCCGGCAGCGTTGCCGCAACCGTAGATCAGTTTGGCGATCGACTCGCCGTATACGGCATCGAATACGCTCTGGAAGTATTGGAAACTGGCGTGATTCCAGCCGACAGAGAAACACCCCTCAAGCTGATTACACTCGAAACCCTAAACGATAATTGAGTCCAACGGATGATGACTGCCCGGCTCGCTATTGAAGGCTTGAGCAAGCGCTTCGCCGCTCCTGTGCTGAAACGGACTTCCTTACGTATCGAGACTGGCTGTGTCCATGGACTCGTGGGCGAGAACGGCGCGGGTAAATCGACGCTCATCAACATCGTCAGCGGCCTGCTTAAAGCCGACGAAGGAATATTGCAACTCAATGGCAAGACCTATGATCCCCACGGCCGGAAAGAAGCACTAGGACTAGGAATCGCTCTGGCCTCGCAGGAACTCAGCCTGATCGAAAATCTTTCGATCGCCGAAAACATTCTGCTCACGGCGTTACCCCAGAAGCTACTCAGTCTGGATCGTCGCAACTTGTTGCGTGAGGCCAACAGGATGATGACAGAAGTTGGTCTCTTTCATATATCGTCAGATACGCTCCTGAGTCAGCTCAGCCTGGCGGAGAAACAGCTCGTTGAATTGGCCAAGGCTTTGTCCATGGATCCTGCACGTTGTCAGTTGCTGATACTGGATGAGCCAACCTCCGCATTAACCCAACCCCAGGCCGATCGTCTGCACGCAATCATTCGGCAACGCGCTGCTGCGGGACTCAGCGTGATCTACGTATCCCATCGTCTCGACGATGTGCTGCAGGTATGCGACTCGATCTCGGTTCTCCGTGACGGCGAAATGCAACTGACGGCACCGAGTTCCGCGTTGACGAGCAAAGACCTCATTACCGCCATGTCGGGAGAAGAGCTATTTCGCAACGAAGACCACGGACACAGCGAATCGGGAGACGTAAGACTCAGGGTCAAGAATTTCAGTAGCGCCGACTATCCGGACCCTATCTCACTCGAGTGTCATCGGGGCGAGATTTTGGGGCTTGCCGGACTGACTGGATCCGGTCGCTCCGAACTACTGCACGGAATTTTTGGCCTGGTTCGCAAACATCAAGGTGAAGTAACGCTGATAGAAAACGGTGCTGAAATCAGTATTGACTCAGCCAGCAAGGCGGTTGCCAACGGCATGGCGCTGATCGCGGAAGATCGCAAGTCGCAAGGCATCTTCAGTAACAAATCTGTAGCGCTCAACACAACGATGGCTGGACTGGGAAAACTGGGCAGCAGCCTTGCGGCCGCTCTGCCAAAACGCGAACAACAGATCAGCGCAGAAATGATCGAGCGATTGCAAATTAAATGCGAAGGGCCGCTGCAAGTCATCGACAGGCTCAGCGGTGGCAATCAGCAGAAGGTTTTGTTCGCACGCTGGCTACAGGCTGAGGCAGAAGTCTGGTTATTGGATGAACCAACTCGCGGCATTGACGTCAATGCGAAGATAGCCATTCACAATCAGCTCAAGGAATTACGCGACAATGGCGGAGCGTTGATCATCGCCTCCAGCGAATTGGAAGAATTGATCACCCTGTGCGATCGCATCCTGGTACTCTCGAATCGAAAGGCGATCGCCACTTTCGAGCGCGGCCGCTGGAGTAAAGAGAAGATTCTCGCGGCCGCCTTCAGCGAGCACCAGACACAGCGCGCCGTATAACAACGAGAAAAGAGTAGCGAATGAATACAGACCGAACAGCAGCAACTTGGTGGAACAGACTGAATCTGGCATTCGATGAGTTATTCATTCTCATCGCTTTATTATTGCTCATTGCATTCTTCTCCGTAACCGCGGATAACTTCTTCTCGACTGGCACACTGTCTGCGATTTTGTCCCAGCTTCCTGCATTGACCGTCGTCACCATCGGCATGACGCTTGTGCTCATCAGTGGAGGCATCGACCTGTCCGTTGGATCGGTGGTCGCGCTGAGCGGAGCCGTCATTGGCGTCGCCTTCACTGTGCTCGGCCTTCCTCTTTTCGTGGCGGCCTGTTTAGGCATCGTCGCTGGTGGCTGCGCCGGATTGGTAAACGGTGTGTTGGGCAGCTACCTGCGCCTGCCAATCTTCATCGTTACCCTCGGTATGCTGGAAGTCGGGAGAGGATTGGCTTATATGGTCACGGGTTCGCAGACCGCCTATATCGGCCCAAGCATCCAGCCACTCGCGCTTCCAATCGATGTGTTAGGCGTGTCGCCCGCGTTTCTATTGTCCCTTGGTCTGGTCGTTCTGGCCCAACTCGCGCTCACGCGCACCGTGTTCGGTCGCTACCTGATTGCCATAGGAACCAACGAGCAGGCGGCGAAGATTTCCGGCATACGCACCGAACCCTATCTCACCTGGGTACTCGTCATTTCGGGTCTACTGGCCGGTGTCGGCGGACTCATGAATACCGCGTATTTGGGCGCCTCGGATCCTAATGCGGCACTTGGATTGGAGTTGTCGGCCATCGCCGCGGCAGTCATCGGCGGCACCAGCCTCATGGGCGGCCGCGGCTCGATCGTCGGCGCCTTCATCGGCGTGTTGATTATCTCGGTGTTACAGAACGGCCTGGCTCAATTAGGTGTCTCCGAACCTTCCAAGCGGCTGATCACGGGACTTGTCATAATCCTGGCCGTGTTGCTCGATCGCTGGCGTAGTCACAGTTAACCAACACAGAATTATTGGACTCCTTAGCTGCGAAAAAGCGTCAGTATTGGACACCCACAAACTTGAGCCCTGAATTATTCGGATAGATCTCTCGTTGTTTACTGCGGCTTGCTGTCCTGTTGAAATTTTCTGGCAGAGGTAGCAGGATCTTCCGCTCTGCTGAGGCTAACAGTGCGGCGAACTTCGCCTTCGCCCCTGCGCCCATTGGAACGACCACTAAGGAAAAATGAATTCCAAAGCTGCTTCAATTCACTTCAAAACCCGCTGCCAATTGTGGCAACATAGTGCAATGAGCTACCTTAATAATAAAAAATGTGGCCCGGGAATCATCCTTGGTCTGTCGGTTTTACTCGCTGCCTGTGAGCCTGAGACAACTGTCGAACCCCTCGAATCTGGGCCTGAGTATACCAACTGGGACACCTACCTCGGAGACCCCGCCCGCACTCACTACTCTCCCCTCACCCAAATCACCCGCGTCAATGTAAGCCAGTTGGAACTGGCCTGGCGCTATGACTCAGGAGAAGTACGCGAGGGTGGTTCCACCATGTACACCAGCCCGTTGATCGTAGATGGAGTACTTTACGGTTTGTCGCCCAAACTGGTTGCCTTTGCCCTCGATGCAGCCAGCGGGCAAGAGTTATGGCGTTATGAGCACGGTGGCAACGGTGCAGCGCAGCGGGGATTGATGTGGTGGCAGGATGAGAACGAAAAACGTTTGATCTATGCCTATGGGCGCGAGCTGATAGCGCTGGATGCCAGCAATGGCGAACCCATCATTGGCTTTGGGGAAAACGGTCGGCTTGATCTGCGCCCAAGTGCAGACTCGGGGCCTCTCTATACCACTGTGCCGGGTATCGTGTTTGAAGACATGTTGATCATGGGCTTCAGCACCAGCGAGGGCTCGACGTCCCAAGCCGGAATGATTCGTGCATTTGATGTGCGCACCGGGGATGAGCGGTGGCGCTTTAACAGCTTGCCATTAACTGGCGGGCCCGGTTCCGAGACGTGGGAGGAAGGCGCCCTGATTGAGGCAGGTGGCGCCAACAACTGGACAGGCATGGCGCTGGATGAAGACAGGGCCATGCTCTTTGTACCAACCGGTTCTGCCACACCGGATTTCTATGGTGCTTCACGGAAGGGAGACAACCTTTATGCCAACAGTTTGATTGCCCTGGATGCGCGCACGGGTGAATACCGCTGGCACTACCAGACTGTGCGCCATGATCTTTGGGACAAGGATTTACCTTCGCCGCCTACGCTCGTGCAAGTGGAGAGGAACGGAGTGATTTTGGATGCGGTTGCCGTTGCCACTAAAACGGGACATCTGTTTTTATTCAATCGTGACACCGGTGAATCCCTTTACGAGATATTTGAAGTAGAAGGCATTCCCAGTGAGTTGCCCGGTGAAGAAGCGGCAGCAAGCCAACCGGTTTCATCGGTGGCATTTACCCGGCAGGCATTTGAGATGACTACGCGTAACGCGGAAGCCATTGCCCATGTCACTGAAGTGATTGCACCCCTGGACCAGCGCCCTTTGGCGCCGCCCACAACCGACGGCATTCTGTTCTACCCTGCTTTTGATGGCGGTGCAGAATGGGGTGGCTCTGCTTACGATCCTGCTGGCAATAAACTCATTCTCAATGCGCAGGAGATCGGTGGCATTATTCGGTTGTATGAAATACCAGTGGGATTCAGCAACCGTGGTGTGTTCGCCCAAAACTGTGCTGCATGTCATGGCGAAAACCTGGAAGGCACTGATCGCGGCATAAGCCTGGTTGGTATTGCTGAACGCATGGCAGCTAGTGAAACGCGCGTGATAGTGACACAAGGGCGCGGCGCCATGCCCGCTTTCGAGAGCCTCTCTGCACTGGAGATCGATGCGGTAGTTTCCTATATTCGCAATCCCGATCAGGAAGGGGCTGCTGTAGCCAGCACCGAAATCGATTATGCCTTTGCTGGATACATTCGCGTACGCGACCATGAGGGGTTACCCGGCAACTCGCCACCCTGGGGCACGCTGAATTCGATCGATCTCGCCACTGGTGAGATTGATTGGCAGGTCAACTTTGGCAACTACCCCAGCCATCCGGATCTGAACTACGGTGCCGAGAGTTACGGCGGCCCGGTGGTTACGGCCGCAGGACTTATTTTCATTGCAGCAACACCAGATCAGAAGTTTCGTGCTTACGATACTCGGGACGGTTCGTTGTTGTGGGAGACTGATTTACCAGCAGCCGGATTTGCAACACCAGCGGTGTACAGTGTGGATGGACAGCAGTTTGTGGTGATTGCTGCCGGTGGCGGACGCATGGGCCCGCCATCCGGATCTGAATATCTGGCTTACCGCCTGCCGCAGTAAGCCTCTTCTGAATTCAAACTACCTAACGGCTCCAGCTTGGCAGCCAGGTATCGTCTGCTACGCCCTTGGCCTCCTGCTTGCGAGCGCCACTCAGCATCAGCGGCATCGCATAGTTCGCTTCGTGGCACGCGTACTCAAACAGGTCGGCATCGGTAGCTGTCATCTGTACTACCGCGGTGAATTTGTCCTCGAACATCTCCGGATCTTCCACTGTCCATTGATACTCCAGACTATCTTCGTCAACGCGGGTAAAGCGTTCAGTGAGCACCATGTTTTCACCGCTGCCGTTAAAGCGTGACAGGTGCGTGAAATTGGTCGTGGTGACAACAAAGGTATCGCCTTCCCAAGCGCCGCGGGAATCCCCTTTCCACATCCGCATGGAATTCGGCAGCGCAGAGCCACCGTTGGTTGGAATCACACGGTGATCGTTTACCATCTCGGTTTGGATCACGATGTAGCCTTCGGTCTGCACCACCTTCATAATGTTGTTGTAGGCACCGGAGCGCATGGGTGGGCCTGCGTTAAAACCCATGATGCAACGGTCATAAACGTTGCGATCATCCGGACCCTGGGGCGAACGACTCTGCAAGGCGCGGAAATAGCCCGCGGTTTCCACGCCGCGAGGGGTCATGGCCGGCATGCGCCCGTTCTCCGGATAAATGAGCTGGGAGGTACGCATGGTAGTGGTCATCGTGGTGCCGTTATCGATATAAAACTGGTTATAACCAACATCCAGATCCGCTTGATCATGCTCACCATCAAACTCGGCGGTTTCCCGCGCGGCCCGACTGGCCACAACAGCGGCTTCGTACTCTTCAATCTCATCGACAGAAAGAAGCTCCTTGTCGGCAAAAGAATCTGGCCGCTGAAAAGGCGTGATGGTGGCGAAATCCCAATTGCCTTGCAGGCTGGGTTTGCCCCAGGGCTTTATGGGCACATCGGCGAGAACCGTGTTGGCTGATACCATTACAAACAAGCTGGTCAGGAAAGTGATTGGCTTCATTGTTGTGTCCTTCAGGTTTTGTCAGTTTAACCAGTTTAATTAGTGATAACTTAAAAAGGCCGGTATTCAATTCTCAATAAAGGTACGTTAGATGTTGTCTTCGCGCAGGCTGCCGTCCAGTGCCTTCGGGCCGTCATAGCCCTGGCGCAAATGGTCATAAAGCAAGTCTTCGGCAAACTCCACACACTTGTATTCCAGCAGCCGTGCGTCTTCTTCAATACGCCGATGCAGTGGCATACGCATGGTCCAGGGTGCCGTATATACTTCCAGGTCCGTAATGGTGGCCTGGTAGTCGATGTGGTCGTCATCGATCAGGCGGTAGCGTTCCTCTACATGCAGGCTCCCGGAATGGTAGTTGCCGGCAGCATCAAACCAGGTATCAGCCATTTGTGAGGTGACATCCACAACCAGAGTGTCGCCTTCCCAGCGACCCAATGAATAACCCATCCAGGAGGGCAACGGTGCAGAAGTGCCAGGTCTATTCAAATAAATGCTTCTGCTGTTACTGCCCCATTCATAAGCAATGAATATTTCCGTATCGGTTTGCAGAATTTGCAAGGGTGCCGGCATATAGGTCTGGCGCGGTATACCCGGGATATGACATTTGGCCGCTGGGTCGAGATTGGCCCAGTCGGCTTGATTCGCCTCTTTTTTAGCCAGGGCATCAGCGCGGTAAGGAATTTCGTCGCCTACCACGACACTGGTGCCGGCCAACATGCCGCCGTAAGCACCTAGAACTCCTGTCACCGGCATCTTCTTCGCGGTATGCCCTTCCACATTCCAGTGGGCAGTGTTCACCGCCTGCCAGATGCCACTGAGATCAGGTGGGCCAATGGATGTGCTGGCTGCGCTTTCGGTGCTCGCGGCAGACGGCGTTGACGTTGGCGTTTGCTGTGGTGCCGGTGAGCATGACAGCAAAAAGAGACTTGCTATAAACATTGGCAGCAGCGATCGAGCAAAATTGGGCTTTTTCATAAGCTTATGGATTCTCCGGAGGTGGTGCGCCTACGCCAGAAGAGCCCATGAAAATGCTACGGCCATCGGCCAAGGTAATGTCTCTGCCACTGCCGCGGCATTTGGGAACGCAGTCGGGGTCCTTGCTCTGGTAACCACGCACCCGAATTTCGGTACCGAGTTGCAGGATGGTCTGGGTCAGTCCAGCCCTGAGCAGGGTATTGGGTGTGCCACCTTCCAGCATCCACTCTTCGGTGGAGCCATCCTCCATGGTAGCAGTCATATGCAGCCAGGTGTGGGGGTTCACCCATTCCATGCGGGTAATCACGCCTTGCAGTGCAATGGGTTTGGTGATATCGAATTCAGAGGAAAACGCGTGGTGGGCCGAGACTTGCCCATGCAAGGTCACGAGAATGGTAATCAGTGGCAGTGCTATTAGTGCGTGTTTCCAAGGTTTCATGAGAAAGCCCTCTCTTCGGTCTTATTGTTATTTACTTGTTTTGCGCAAGTTTGCGACTCCCGCAGTTTGGCGCAATATTTGCCACTTATCCAGCGTCACGCTGCATCGAAGGGCGCAGAATTTCAGCCAAAGGCTTACAGTTCGGGCGGAAATTTGATAAAACTCTGAATATGGAACTGCTGTTGAAACCAATAACTATAATAATAAGGAAAAACACAATGGCCTCTCTCTCATCCCTGAAAACCTGCAGCCTCTACCTGATTGCGAGTCTCTCTCCTATGGCGCTAGGTCAGGAGATTATCGAGACTGACAACCATCGCTTGGAAGAAGTGGCCGAAGGAATCTACTTCGCTGTTGGGAATGATACGATCTACACGATGAGCAACGCGCTGATCATCGAGCGCGATAATGATGTAGTAGTTGTGGATTCCCATATCACCCCCGCTGCTGGCAGAGCGCTGCGGGACTCCATTCGCGTCGTCACCGACAAGCCTGTCACCATCCTGATCAATTCCCACTTTCACTACGATCATGCGAACGGCGTACCTGCCTTTGGCCCCGACATTGAAATCATCGGGCATGAGGTGACTTACCAGAAACTCACTGGCGACCCTGCCAACGAAAAAACCTATCTCAGCTCCCTCACACGATTCGATAATACGGTGAATCGCCTTGAGCAGGAGTTGGAAGCAGCGACCAGCAATGATGAGCGCAGCGAATTGCAACAGCAGCTGGAATTCTGGCGTGCTCATGTGGCCGCCCAGAATGAAATTGTGTTTACACCTCCTAACACCACGCTTAGAGAAACCATGACGCTGTATCGCGGTGGCCGCGAAATTCAATTACACTTCCTTGGACGCGCTCATACTGGCGGTGACCTGGTGATCTATTTGCCAGAAGAGAAGATCGTGTTTACGGGCGACATGATGCTGGGCGGTATTTCGTATTTGGGCGATGGTTACGTCAGCGAGTGGGCTGACACCTTGCAAGCATTGAAACAGCTGGACTTTGATCTGATATTGCCAGGCCATGGGCCAGGCATCCGTGATCTTTCGCGCATTGATAGTGTGCAGGCCTATTACACAGACCTTACCGAAGAAGTGCGGCGCTTGAAGGCTTTGGGTTACAGCGCCGAGGAAACGGCGACGCGGGCAGACTTGCGCAAGCATGCAGACACCTTGGGAGTTAACCAGCTTGGAGCGAATCTCGAAGCTGTACAAAGAATGTATGACTTGATGGATGGGCGCTCCGAATAAGCTGGCTGTATCAATACTGACTGTATCAACAAAAGCACAACACAAACCCAATGACGAGCACAATGATGAGCACAATGATAAGCAGAGCGAAACGAATTCTCGCTCCAATCAAACACCTTGCTGCAGCAACTACAGTCCTGCTTGGCCTTGGCAGTATTGCTGCGTCTCTCTATGCCGCCGAAGCCCGCATTGTGGACGATCAACGCATCATCAATGCTGCTCAACAAGAACCCGGCAATTGGTTAAGTTACGGGCAGACATATAAAGAGCAACGCTTCTCCCAACTTACCCAGATCAACAAGGACAATGTCAGCACGCTGAATTTGGCGTGGAGCAAACAGATCGGTGACTACAATATGCGTATGCAGGGAACGCCGCTCGTGGTGGACGGTGTTATGTATGTCACCAATGGCTGGAGTGTGATTTACGCACTGGACGCCACCAACGGCGAAGAGATCTGGATTTACGATCCGGAAGTGGACCGCAGTTACGCACGACTCTCTTGTTGCGGGCCTGCCCACAACCGCGGCGTAGCAGTGTATGACGGCAAGGTATTCGTCGGCACTTTCGATGGACGCCTCATTGCCGTGGATGCAAACACCGGCGAAGAGGTCTGGGATGTAGACACCTTTATACCTGAGGGCCTTGGGCGCTTCAATATCACTGGCGCGCCTCGGGCGGCAGCTGGCAAGGTGTTTATCGGCCAGGGCAGCAGCGAGTCTGGTCATCGCCGCGGTTATGTAACCGCCTATGACGCGGACACCGGCGGAGTAGCCTGGCGTTTCTTTCTGGTACCGGGCGATCCAAGTAAGCCGTTTGAACACCCTGAAATGGAAATGGCCGCACAGACTTGGGGCGGTGAGTGGTGGAAGTATGGCGGTGGCGGCACCGCCTGGAACTCGCTTGTTTACGATGAAGAATTCAACAGTCTTTATATTGGTGTAGGCAATGGCGCGCCCTGGCCGAGGGAGATCCGTTCACCGGGTGGTGGTGATGATTTGTTTCTCTCCTCCATCATTTCGGTTGATGTGGCGAGTGGACGCATGAACTGGTACTACCAGACCACACCCGGTGACAACTGGGACTACAGCTCCGCCATGGACATGACGATCGGTGAAATCGAATTTGGCGGTGAAATGCGCAAGGTGTTACTGCAAGCTCCGAAGAATGGCTTCTTTTATGTGCTGGATAGAAACGATGGCGAACTATTGCGCGCCCTGCCCTACACCGATGGCATCGACTGGGCCGAACGCATAGACATGGAGACCGGCCGGCCCGTTGAGAACCCGGATGTGGTTTATGAAGTGAAGCCACAGTGGATCATGCCGGCCAACGGCGGCGCCCACAACTGGGAACCGCAATCCTGGGATAATGATCTTGGGCTGATGTATTTTTACTATCACGACATCGCCAACTTCTATTCACTGGACGAAGGCTTCGTGGAAACCGGTGAGTATGAAATTCGGGAACGGGGCCTTAGTCCGGGTTGGGGTGAAGGTGAATACCGCCGGCGCCTGATTGCAGAGGCCGGGCCACAACCGGATTCCCAGGCTTACATCGGCGCATTTGATCCCGTCACCGGTAGTTACAAGTGGCGACAACCGCTTGAGACAGAAATCAACGGTGGTGTGGTCGCGACCAAGGGTGAGCTGCTTTTTCACCCGGAGGGCAATGGAGATTTTACTGCCCGAGACACTAACACCGGAGAAGTGTTGTGGCAATATAAAGTACCTGGCACCTTTCGCTCCACCTCGGTGATGACCTATTCGGTGAATGACACTCAGTATGTAGCCACCTTGATGAATGGCAACCGGGCGATCGACCTCGGCGGCACGGTATTGGCATTCAAACTCAACGGCGAAGCCTCGCTACCGATGCCGGAAATCGCGGAAGCTACAGTGCCTGAGCTACCCACTACAGAATTCACAGGCGAACAAATCAGCAGTGGTGACACGCTTTACCACTCACAATGTGCCAGCTGCCATGGCGGTATTGGTATCGCGAATGAAGTCGCCATCGTGGCACCAAACCTGCGCTTGATGACTTTGCAAACCCATGCCGAGATGGAAAACATCGTAATTGGCGGGAGCAGGGCACAACAGGGCATGCCGGATTTCGAAGAGGCAATTACGAGGAACCAGCTGGAAACCATCCGCGCCTTCCTGGTGACTCAGGCGAGACAGCTGCAGCAATTCCAGCAGAGCAGATAATGAGGGCAGTGCTTGAAGCCAATGGGAGTAATGGGAGACAGCTCAGTAGTTCGAAATGAACGTGGTCTGTCTCTCTATTTCCCAATTACTGGATCAACGAGCGCCCGGCTGCGCGTGCTTCCAGTGCTTCCTGTGCATCGCGGGCGTAATACCTGCCTAGACAAGATTTAAAAAAAGGAAAATAAATCTGTTGGCTTTTTTGCCCATCGTTGGCATTTTTTATTCAGTTACATTCACCGTAATATAACCATCGTCATATAGCCCACCGTCATCGGCGCGGCCCCACAGCAGGTAGGTGCCGGGTCTATCGAAGGTCGCGGTTACTGCGATCATGCCATCCTCTGGAATGGCCGGTGGTAGCCAGAGCTGGTCCCAGGGGGAATTCGAGGCGGTGCGGGTGTCTTCCCATACCTTGGTTTGCGGTGGATCAAAAGTTACTTTCCCGTTGCCTCGATAAACATTCCAACTCAAATACAGGGCATTGATTTTATTTACCGTGGGTTTTGCCGGCGCGCGTAACCTGCTGCGAATCAATTCTGTTTCACTGCGGGTAGGTTTGACTCTGGATCGAGGTAAACCATCTGTCGATTGTTGGGCCGGTGCGAGAAGGCGGTCAGTAACTTGAAATCCAACCGCCAATAAAACCAGAATAAGAATGGCGTAGATGAGTTTTCTATCCGAGCTTTGATTAATGACTTGCGGTTGCAGAACTACGGTGTCAGCTCTTATACCATCGGGAGTGATTTCGTAGGCCTAGGCCAGAGTGATGGCGATGGGGAAACCTATAATGAAAAGAAAGATCAGGGTTTGATTGACCCAGATCGGCGCGCCAAAAGTGGGAAGCACCGTGTCGGCCACCTGAATCAGCAGCCAGGCCACCACGGCGTACACAACGACTACGCGGATTACCTTACGGCGCTTCAATTCCTCAAACAGCTTGCCCATGGATGGGTCCTGCCTTTTTCTTGGTTATTGGCGAGGGAGGTTATCACACATGATATGTCGGCCTAATGTAATTGCCGCTTCGTGCAGATTGTAGAGAATTACGAAAAGCCCGGGCGGTAATTCCAGCTCTGTAACGCGCGAGCTGTTCACCTAGCTCAACTGTTCGACTAGCGGAGACAGGTCTACGCCGTGAAGTGAGAAGAGCCCGGCATCGATTCGCTGGTTTGCTCGAAACAAATAATGCTGCTTGCCTTGAATCTTCACGAATACTTCGTCAATGAAGAAAGTATCGCCATATCCTTGATGTTTTCTTCTCAGCCGTTGAGCGTATTTGGAACCAAATTTGTTGCACCAGAGGCGGATCGATTCGTAACTGACTGTGATACCTCTTTCAGCCAGCAAGTCTTCGATATCCCTGTGGCTGAGGTTGAAGCGATGATAGGGCCAAACTGCGTATTGGATGATTTCAGGTGGGAATCGA
>SHZK01000002.1 GCA_009692305.1 Gammaproteobacteria bacterium
AGCAGTATCTGGCCTTGTTCGTCGGTAGTTCAGGTAATCCAGCTGAGCTGGTGGCTTATGCGCTGCCGTAGTTAGATAAAAGCTGTCTAGAAAAAAGCTGTCGAAAAAAAGGGGTCAGATTTATTTTAAATCTGACCCCTTTTCCTTTTGCTACCTTTTTTTCTTTTTCCCGATCAGTATTCCCTGTAATCAGCTTTGCTAATCCAGATCATACACTTCGGCAATCCGGGTGGGTTCGTTGCCTTTATTGCAGATGCGCAAGTAGCGCCACGGATTGTTGAAGTAAGGCACGTCCCAATCGCTGAAAATTTTGTCATCCTGAAAACAAGTGAGCCAGTTGAGCTTGTCATTGCTGACTTCAACGGTGACCGGCTGCTCTGAATTGGCACGCACGATGCGCAGGTCTGAGCGGAAGCCATGGTCTTCGATACGGCGTACTCCGAAATCAATAATGATGCCACCTTCAGGATATACGATAGCCCACTCTACCTCGGGTTTTGTGTTAGTCCGACTGATGTCGGACAGCGCCCCTTCGGGATTGGTGACATTACCGATGCTGGTGACAGTAATACCGCCTGCCGTGAGTCGCTCAGGTGCATTGGCTTCTGACGACGAGATTTGCATAACCGAACTCCATAGGGAACGTGTTAGCAAGAAGATCAACAATAGCAGCAGTATCAGCGTCAACAACGCCAGCAAGAGTCCCAGCTTGTCTGCGTACAACGCGAGGTCGAGCGTTTCTGAAAACAGAGCCAACACTACATCAACCATCATGTAGATGATGACGCCTGCGCAGAGCGCCGCCACGCACCAGCAGATTTTCTCCGGCAGATCGTGTCCCGCAAGTTTCAGAATCAGGTAGGTATAGATCACCACCAGATTGCCCGCGCCAGTTACATATCAGAGGCCCGGCCCTTCCGGCCCTGCGGAGGGTCCGATTAATCGAAATACGACTGATACCATAAATAGCACTGTGATGAACCAGATGATCGTTTCCGAGTTCTACAGGATCTGGGAGTTGGGACGCTTGGTGCCGACCAGTCCATTGACGTAGGCCAACAAGCAGACATAGAGTCCGCCAGTGCAGAAAAGCGCGAGGTAAAAGAGTTCAGCAGGATTCATTATGGTATTTATCATGAAGGTTTATTGCGCTCGCAACTCCTCCATTCTCTCCCCGCGTAAAATATTTTCCATGCCGTAATTGCCTTCATGACAGCCATATTCATACAGCTGACCTGCTACTTTCGTCATAGGCACTATGGCGGTGATCTTGTCGGTGAAAGTGGATGGGTCTTCCAGCGTCCACTCGTAGTCAATGGTGAAGGCACTCACGCGCGTGAAGCGTTCGATGAGGCTCTTGTTTGCAGCGTTGCCAAATTGGCTGAAACTGGGCACTAGATCCGTAAAATTTCTGGTCTCGACTACCAGCGTTTCGCCTTCCCAGTAGCCGCGGGAATCGCCGGTCCATAAACGTATATCGGCATCGAGGGCGGGCTTGTCACCGAGTGGAACGATGCGCGCGTCATGCACCATCTCGGTCATGATTACCGCGTTGTCCTTGTTCTGGAAGATCTGCACATTGGCATTGTAGCCGCCACCGGTAAATGGCGGCCCGGCGTTAAAGCCGATCAGGCAGCGCTCCGACAGTCCGCGATCCTCCGGCCCGTTCTTGCCGATGCCGCCGAATACGGCGAGTACCGGTCGCTCGCCGGGAACATCGGGTCCCAGGTTGGCGGTGTGTACTGCGGCGCCTTCCACCCGGCCAGGCAAACGACCATCGGTTGGATAGACAATCAGTGAGGTGCGCACGTTGGCGCCGATGCTGGCAGATTCGTACCAGAAATTGTTATAGCCGCCGGTGCTGTCGCCTGCTTCCGGGGCCTGCGGGTCCGACACCAGTGCGGCCTCGGCGGCATCAGCCTCCACGCGCCGCTCTGCCTGACTGATGCGATCCTGTTCAAATTCCTCGGGAGTCAGAAATTCCTGGAGGCCGAAGCGCTGCGGTCGCTGCAATGGTGTGCTGGAATTGAAATTCCACACACCCTGCAAGTCGGGCTGGCCCCACTCGGTGCGTGGCGCGACATAATCAGTGGTGGTTTGAGCAATGACCGGGTTCAATGCACCAAGCAGCGGGCCGACCAGTGTGGTAACAAGCAGCAATAATTTGGCTTTCAAGGCGATTCCCCTTAAATTGTAATGACTTGATGCTATGTCATCTGAGTAACTACAAACAACTCTATTTGACGACTATTCAATTTATCCCGACGGCAGCCGCGGCGCACATGGACTCTATCAAAGACCTCATCCCCGGCGTGCGCGACGGCCTCACCCGCAAAGAGCGGGTCATCCTCTATTGCCTGCAGCGGGCGCAAAAGGAGTTTCCGGGACGTAATGTGCCCACGATACTGCTGTATGGCCGGGTGCTTGAACATATGGATATGGACGAACACGAGTTTCAGTCCATTCTCTCGCGCATGGCAGGGCTGACCCGGGATACCTGAGTCCGACTGATTTTACTTGCTGCATTCCGCGTATACCGGCAGCACTTGGACGCCGCCTTTGTTCCCCGCTTGAACTCTGGCTATACTCAGCTGGCCAACTGAAATGGCCAACTAAACATCCAATTACCCTCAGCACTGCACTGCAACGAGAATACTCATGCGATTAATCACACTGTCCTGTCTGCTTCTGTTACTCATCTCACCCCTGGCTTCCGCCCAGCGACCGATACGGCCGTTGCTGCCACTGCGTGCTTACACACTGATGGACTACCAACCGGTGGAGTTTACCGAGGCGTTTGCGTTGCCGGCGTCGATGGAGACTGCTTCCTATGCCGGGGTCGCCATGAATGCGGCCGACAATCTGGTAATTCTGAGTCGTGGCACACCCACGTTTCTGGAGTTTGACAAGCGTGGCCAATTCGTTCGCTCCTTTGGCGCCGATGGCTTGTTCACGCGCAGCCATGGCCTGCACATCGACAAGGACAACAACATCTGGGCCACTGATGTCGCCGACCATGTGGTGATGAAGCTGGATGCCGATGGCAATGTGCTGATGACCATCGGCACCAAAGGCACTGCTGGGGAATGGGACGAGGCGGCCGGCAATCACCTGTTGTCCGAACCCAACGATGTCGTGCTGGACTCGATGGGAAATATTTATATCGCTCAGGGCCACGGCGGCAATCTGCCGCGCGTGTTGAAGTTTAATCCCCGTGGTGAGTTCATCACGCAGTGGGGCAGTCGTGGCTATGACCCTGGCCAGTTTGTGGCGGCGCACGCGATCGAGATTGATGGCAACGACGTGCTGCTGGTAGCAGACCGCGAGAACATGCGCATCCAGCGCTTCGACACCAGCGGCAATTTGTTGCGCGAGTGGAAATTTGACGCCGTAGTCTGCGCCCTGTTTCTGCATAGAGATGGTTATATGTACATCACCACCGGCTTCGATGGCGAACTGGCGAAGGTGGATATGGACGGCAATGTGCTCGGCGCCATCGGCAGCCCTGGCACCGGCAATGGCCAGTTCGGCGAAGCCCATGCGCTGACCCTGGACAGTGAACATAACGTTTACATTGGAGACGTGATTTTGCGCCGCATCCAAAAATTCGAGAAACAATAGAGTACAAGACAAAAAGGTGCCAGATTTGTTTTTACAGATGGTTGTTGCTACTTAATTGGTGAATTTATATACGTTTACTGTCCGCCTTTTTTCTGTTCTCTGGCATTTCACACCAATTCAACACAGGTAAAAGATCATGGAAATTATCAACCGACCACTCGCCACCTTGGCCTGTCTCATGCTGCTGCTGGTCACCTGCAGCCCTGAGTCGCAGCAAGGCGCGCCTGATCCTGCAGTGACCACTACTGCCCCGGGCGCCGCCATGACGGCGACCGAACGCACCGAGGCGGAATTGCATCAACACATTCGTGTGCTGGCCTCGGACGAATTCGGTGGCCGCGCACCAGCCACTCCCGGCGAGACACTCACCACTGATTATCTGCAGGCGCAGTTCCGCGCACTTGGTTTGCAGCCGGGTAATGGCGACAGTTATTTGCAGGAAGTGCCGGTGACCGAGATCACCGCCGACAGCAACGTAGTACTCGCCCTGCGCGGCAGCGACTATTTTGCCGACCTGCGCTACGCCGAGGACATGGTGGTAAGCACTTATCGGGAAGTGGAGAACATCGGTATCGACAACAGTGAGCTGGTGTTTGTGGGCTATGGCATCGTCGCGCCGGAACGTAACTGGAACGACTATGCGAATGTTGATGTGCAAGGCAAGACCGTGGTGATTCTGGTAAATGATCCCGGCTATGCTACCGGCGATCCTGAATTGTTCAACGGCAATACCATGACGTGGTATGGCCGCTGGCCTTATAAATACGAGGAAGCGGCACGCCAGGGAGCAGCCGGCGCCATCATCATTCATGAAGCTGGTGCCGCCGCTTAGGGTTGGGATGTAGTGCGCAATAGCTGGACCGGTCCGCAAATTGTGTTGACCTCACCCGATGGCGGCGCGAATCAGTCGCCGGTGATTGGCTGGTTAACGCAGGAGTCGGCACGGGACTTGTTTGACGGCGCAGGACTCGATTTCGATGCACTCGTCACCGCGGCGGCGCAACCTGGATTCCAAGCAGTGCCGATTGGAGATATCCGCGCATCCGCCAGCCTGACCAATACGATTCGACGCTCGGTCTCCAATAATGTCATCGCCGTGCTGCCAGGCAGTGAGCGCCCGCAGGAGACGATAATCTACACGGCGCATTGGGATCATCTGGGTATCAATCCAGAACTGCCCGACGACCAAATCTATAATGGTGCCAACGATAATGCGACCGGCACCGCCGCGCTGTTCTCGCTCGCCAGAATGTTTACTAAAAGTCCGCAACCGCCGCAGCGCTCTGTGGTGTTCCTGGCAGTTACTGCCGAAGAGTCCGGCTTGCTGGGGTCACAGTGGTATGCCGATAATCCTTTGTATCCCGTGGCCACCACTGTAGCCAATATCAACATGGATGCACTAGGCACCAATGACTCCATGCGGGATGTTGTGGTTGTGGGTGCAGGCAACAGCGAGCTGGAAGATTATTTAAGAGACGCGGTGGCCGCGCAGGACGGTCGCTACATTGCTGCGGAGCCGCATCCGGAACGAGGCTACTATTACCGCTCCGATCACCTGAATTTCGCACGCAAGGGCATTCCTGCATTGTATGCAAAGAGTGGCGAGGACAGCATTATTGGTGGCCGTGAACGCGGTGCTCAGCAGGCGCAGGAATATACCGACATTCGCTATCACGCGCCCTCTGACGAATATGATTCTGCCTGGGATCTGAGCGGAGTAGTACTGGACATCGACCTCTACTTCACCATAGGACGGCGGTTAAGCATGGAAAGCAGTTGGCCGAACTGGTATGAGGGCAATGAGTTCAAGGCAGCTCGGGATGCGACCGCCGCCGAGCGCGAGTAGTTAAGACAATAAAAGGTTCTAAAAAAGCTGTCTGGTTTATTTTCCTGATACGGAAAAATACCTGACACCTTTTTTTGTTTAGGGCAGCTTGAATACAAACAGGATATTGCCACCCGCGCGCTGCTGCACTTCCGGAGTATGCCTGCGGTAGTTTACGCCACCGCCAGCCGCGATCGCTACGTACTGCACGCCATCCACGCTGTAGGACACGGGAAAGCCGCCAGCAGACGAATTCAGAATCTGTTCCCATAACACAGCACCGGTGTCGGCATCGAACGCGCGAAAGCGGCGCGCATCATCAGAGACGAACACGAGACCACCGCCGGTTGTCAGCACCGAGCCACCGAT
Organism: Gammaproteobacteria bacterium; assembly: GCA_009692305.1. Taxonomy (GTDB): domain Bacteria; phylum Pseudomonadota; class Gammaproteobacteria; order Pseudomonadales; family Pseudohongiellaceae; genus UBA9145. Next base: position 5,816 of record SHZK01000002.1, read on the forward strand.
ACCTTCTCGCTGTCGATATGTCCACTTCGCCGCACCAGTAGCCACATCCACAGCGGTGAACTGCCCCACCTGCCCTTCGAATCCAGGTCTCTCAACCGGCACCGACGTCGCTGAACTGTGGTGCAGCCCTACGGTCGGCTCTACCGGCCGCAAGTAAAAATCCATACAGGTGTTATTGGTAGGCGCGTACAGCAGGTTGGTTTGTGGACTATAGCCAACCGAATTCCAGTTGATGCCGCCCTGTGTAGTTGGGCACACGAGTTTGTTCTGGCGAATTTCGGTAATTGCGATCTCCGGATTGGTGATGCCTTTGCGGTTCGCGATGTCCACGCCGATGATCACGTTCTGGAAATTGGTCTCGGTGGCCCACAGGAATTCGCCAGTGGCAGCATCGAGTGTCCACACGATGCCCGGCTTTCCGGGCACGCCTGTGATGACCTTCCGGCGCGCACTCGAGGCAATATCCGGATTGATCCAGGACACGGCATCCGCGTCCGGTGTCACCTCCGATTCCACGATGATGCGCTCAAAAGGATGATCCTGATCCCAGTTATCGCCAGGTATGTGCTGGAAGTACCACACGATCTCGCCGGTGTCGGCATTCAGCGCCAGCGTGGAATTGGTATACAACACGTCGCCACCCTTGGTGTCGCGCTGAATCTCACCCCAGGGAATGGGCACCGCAATGCCCATGAAAATCAGATTCAATTCCGGATCGTAACTGGCCGGCATCCAGGCCGAGCCGCCGCGGCGCAATTCATCGGGTACTGTTCCCCAACTTTCGCCGCCTGGTTCGCCGATCTTCGGCACGGTATTCGTGCGCCACAGTTCCTCGCCGGTGTCGGCATCGTGGGCTGTAATCCAGCAACCGGTGTTGATGTAATAGCAGCCCGACATGCCGGCGATGATCTTGCCATCGAACACTTGTGGTCCACCGGAGTAATGCTGACCCACAGTCCAGTCACCCACCTGATGTTCCCAGGTCACTGCACCGGTTCTGGCATTAAGCGACACCAGATAGGCATCACGCGTGGCGAGAATCAGCTGGTCTTTATACAAGGTGCCATTGCGATTGGCGCAGGACAGCGGTGCGGCATGATCTACCGGCGGGCGTCGGTATTCCCAGAGTGGCGTGCCGTCGGTAGCATCCACCGCCTCGATGAAATCGCAGGCTTGTGGCAAAAACATCACACCATCATGCACCAGCGGCGTGGTTTCCTGCATGCCGGGCTCCATGGTCCAGGCCCAGGCCAGCCGCAAACTGCCGACGTTGGTCTTGTCAATCTGATCCAGCGGGCTGTAGCCCCAGTGATTCGCCGTGCGCCGCCACATCAGCCAGTCGTCTGCAGGTGGAGCTGCCAGGTCTTCCAGTGTGACCAGCGTATAGTTATCCAGTAACGATTGTGAGGATGAAGATGGCTGGGCAGTACTGCTTGAGGCGTACGCAAGCAAAATGAGAGGAATGTAACTAAGGAGGTTCATGACACGCTGAACGTTGCCAGACTTGCTTGACTGCATGGTGCGTTCCTTTTTTATTATAATTTCTTTAGTGAAACCAAATTATTCGAATATATTAAACCCTTGAGGTCATGCACGTGGCACGCGTGCGCCGGCCAGAATGGTTTCGGATGGAAACAGGCGCTGAGTGCCAACGCGTACATTTTCATAATTATCCAGAAAATCAAAAGTACCTTCCCGTAGTTCTAGGATAGCCAGATCGGCTGGAGCTCCGACATGCAAGGTTCCCTTGTCACGCAGAAATGGAAATACGCGCGCCGGATGGGATGTGGCACAGGCCACCGCGTCACTCAGACTCATGCCACCAAAATTTACCAACTTGGAGATGACGTTAGGGAAATCCACCACGCCAGGCACGCTGCGACTGGTAGCGAAGCCATCAGTGGAAGTCGTGTCAGGCCAAAAGCCTGTCGCCATGATGGCGTCAAAGGTATCCCGGCGCAGATGATCGATGCGGCCGTTGGCCACGTCGAACCAGATGCCGCGACGGCGGGCTTCCAGAATTTCCGGCAGCATACGACCATTGGCATTTATGATCGCATTCGGTGGTGGCGCGAACATGTGCGTGACAATGTCACCGGGCTTCAGCAATTTAATCAGCATGCTCATGGGCGTGACCGACTGGCCCATGTGAATCATTACTGGAAGGTTGAAGGAGGATGCGACTTCCTGAGCACGTCGTAATACTCCGACATCATCTGCAGTCACTCCGGCAGTGAGACGTGCCTTGACGCCGACCACATACTTACTGTTACGAGCTAGCGCGGCCTTCGCGGCTGCGACATCGGCTAACGCCAGATCTGCCGTGTCGCCTTCACCCCGCACACCCAAGCGGCCTATGTTGATCAGAATGCGCGCGGGCTGCGGTGCGTCGCGCGCGATCGCAACCACAGCGTCGATCCCGTCCGCGCCTGCCGAGCCGGCATCCACCCATCCGGTTATACCATCGGACAGACAGATGTGTGGACCCTGGGCATCCTGTGCGTAGTGACCGTGTATATCGAGCAGACCCGGTACTACCAGTTTACCAGCGGCATTAATTTCTTGCGTTGCTGTGGCAGTGATACCAGCGGCGACGGCTGCGATGCGACCATTACTGATCGCGACATCAGCGATGGTGTCTATATGCAATGAGGGATCGATGACGCGGCCGCCCCTGACAATCAGGTCGTAGGACTGCGCGAAGACAAACGGCGCGCGACCGACGAGGGCGGCGCAAATGGCGGAACGCAGGAAGCGACGGCGATGCATGCGATGAACTACCCTTGTGCTAGCGTGATGCTTCTGTTGGCTGCCCTTCCTCAAAGCGCTGTCCGCGCAACAGATTCTTCATGCCATAGTTGCCCTCGTGACAGGCGTATTCGTACAACTGTCCAGCTACTTTCGTTAACGGCACGATGGCGACGAGTTTGTCGGTAAATGTACCGGGATCGTCGATAGTGAATTCATAATCCACCGTGTCGAAGCCGGTACGCGTGAATTTTTCGGTGAGCACGGCTTTTTCATTCGAGCCGACAAAACTGTAATTCAGTGACTGGCGCAGGCCATTAAAGTTTTTCGTCTCGACCACCAAGGTATCGCCTTCATACCAGCCGCGGGAATCGCCCGACCATAACTTGATCTCTGCGGGCAACTCAGGCTTGTCGCCGAGGGGCACGATGCGGGCATCGTGTATCATCTCGGTATAAATCACCGCAGTGTCCCGGCCCTGGATTATCTGTACATTGTTGTTGTACAGGCTCGGGGTGAACGGTGGGCCCGAGTTGAAACCGACAATACAACGCTCGGACAGGCCGCGATCTTCCGGTCCGTCTTTGGCGATGCCGCCAACCAGTGTTCGCACCGGGCGGGTGCCAGGAGTATCGGGCCCAAGCGTATCAAATTGGCGTGCAACACCCTCGACTGTCGCCGGGTATTTGCCATTGGTGGGATAGACGATTAGTGACGTTCTGACCGTGTCACCAATGCTGGCGCTCTCGAACCAGAAGTCGTTATAGCCGCCGGGATCAGCTGCCACTTCCGGCGCATTGGGGTCAACCACCCGCTCGGCGGCGGCCGCATCGGCGGCGGCAGCTGCTGCTGCTTGCTTGGCTAATTCTTCCTGAATTTGTTCTGGCGTCAAAAATTCCTGATCACCGAAGCGATCCGGGCGCTGCATAGGAATGGACGTGGCAAAATTCCACACCCCATACAGATCAGGGTGGCCATATTCGGTACGTGGCACTTGATAGTCACTGGCTGATTGGGCGGCAACCGCGCCGGCGATAGTACTGCATATAATCGCGGCTACGGCTGAAACAAGGCTGCTTGTTGCTTTCATGAAAACCTCGCAGATATGGGCTGGCGTTGGGCTAAGGTAGTAGTTCTGTTGAGGGGACGCAAGGGGGCAGCGGTCCGTCCCCATTCTGCAGCATTTAGCTGCTATTTCTCGGCAACATCCTGCAACACTTCCCAGGTCAGTTCGCAGTCACCCCTGGACGCGCTGATAAATACTGTCTCACCACTGATACTGAGCGCCATATCCATGGTGCGTTCCAGCAACTCCGCGAACTTTTGCACCTCGGGCCAGGCAAACTTATAGATCGACGCATTGAATTTGGCGAGCTCGTCCTTGTTCTGGGTCCACCACACGCCGGCTTTGGAATTGAAACTATAGACTTTAGTCTCCGGAGATTGGCGCGAAGCTTTCTTCACTCTTTCCACAATCGGCTCCCCCACTTCAATCCACAGCTTGATGGAATCATGCAAGGTGCGCGCCCATACATCCGCTTCCTCGGGCGCACTCAGACCATTAGTAAATTTCAAACCCTCCTGCGCATTAAGGCAATAGGCAAGCACTCTCACTAACATGCGCTCTGCAGTTTCTGACGGATGCTGCGCTACAGTCAGGCTCAGGGTTTCGTATACATCCCTGTTCATGTCGGACAGTGCAATCTGAAAACGGTAAATTGTGGGTTTGCTTGCCATAGACACTCGGCCTTCGTGATTTATTGATCCTGCATACTCAACCACGCCTCGGCAATTATGTCACTCCATAACTGCACGCCAGCCGGATCCTGAATTTTGTCCTGACGAATTTCCAGCATGATGCTCGGTATCCCGCGACTCTCGCCCTGCACCGGAATGGTGTAATCACATCCCTCTTCAATCGAATAAGGCTCATTGTCACCCACTAGTTCGGCGCTGTTGTTGCCGAATTTTCCCTTGATGTTGACTCGCAATGCAGCAAGCCAGCGCCTGGCCAGCTCCTGATCTTTGCGATAGCACACCCCAATTGACCAAGGCCGATCGACACCGAACAACGAGGGCGTGAAACTGTGAATGCTGAGCAAGACGCACTGCGGCGCGGCGTTGGATAACAACGCGGCAATTTCAGCCTGGTAGGGTTCGAACAGAGTCAGGCGTCGAACCAATCCCTCGCCTTCTGAGAGCACGCCATTGCCAGGTATGAGAACTCCACCGCTGGATTGCGGAATTGAATCGGCAGCAATGAGCCAGCGATTACAATCGATCACCAGACGTGAGTAATTGCTGAGTAGCAATGGCGCATCTAGGCATGCTGACAAGATCCGGGACACAGCCGCGGCGCCAGAGTCCCACCCGATATGGCTATTCAGTTGCGCTTCGGTAAGCCCGAGATTTGCCAATCGGGCCGGCACGCGATTCGACGCATGATCACACACCAGCACAAGATTGCTACGACCACCTGCGTTGATGAGTTCAAAGGGAGCGGGCTCGTTTTCACCCAATAAGGTTTGTGTAGCTATCATGATTTTACTGGCGGTTGGTTCTCAGTGGGATAGGCGCTCAGTGGCAGACGCGGATTGGTCATAATTTGATCGGGTGTAACGAGGAACGCCGCCTGTGATGAATGCACATTCAGGGTGAGTATCATCGGAGTATGCTGGCTGCAGCGATACACTATTTCGTATCCGATTCGAATCTGCATAAATCCTGTCCCAGGCTGGCAACCGCCTCGGCAGCCGGGGATCGGCAAAGAAGTTCGATTGGAAGGTGCTACAGTAACACTTTATTACCCGATAACTAAAACCCGATAACTTTAGTCCGATAACTACAACCCGATAACTACAACCCAAAACCTACACCGCAAAACCTACAACGCAAACACCCATAGTGTTGCGCCAGTTGGCGGCAGATTAATGTTCGCGGCATTGCGCATCGTGCGCGTGTGAATACCACCGGTGTTAGTTGCCACTGCCACATATTGCTTGCCGTTGACACGATACGTGATCGGATAGGAATTTAGTGCGTTGTCGAGCCTGCGCTGCCACAACACCTCACCGTTGCTTTGATCCAATGCCTTGAACCAGCGGTCTACCGAGCCGATGAATAGCAGACCGCCATCGGTGATCAGATTTGCTGCCGCCTGTGGACCGGTTTGGCGTTGTGTCCACTCAATCTCGCGAGTTTCCAGATTCACCGCCTTGATGATGCCGTAGCTGCCATCAGTACTGCTGTCCGGATATTTCTGCCAGCGCTCGCCAGTGTCATCGTCAAGGCAAGTGTCAGATAATGGAATAAACAGCGTGTGGGTGGCCGCGTTGTAGGCGGTCGTTTGCATATTGCGCGCACCCAGCCAATCAGGGCAGATACCGGGCAACGAGTATTGACTCAGGGTCGCATCCAACGCGGGAATCGCCGCGGGGAACAGAGTCTTGCGCCCGCTGGCAGCATCAATTTCGGCCACTACATTCTGCATATCCAGATCGAATGAAAACAGGTATTCGCCGGTGGCAGCATCCATCGCCTCGAAGATGGCCAGCTTGCCCCCGGTGATGACAACCTTGCGCATCACACCGTTCACCGATATTTCCACCAGCGTTCTTTCAAAGGCCCAATCGTGATCAAGCTGATCGTTGCGCGCATGCTGGTAATGCCATACGAGTTCGCCAGTGTCTGCGTTCAACGCAATCGTGCTGTTGGTAAACAGCGCGTCGTTATTCGCATTCGCCTGCTCTGGACCCTGCCGCAGTCGACCGGTGTCATAGGTAGGTGCGGGTCCAAAATACACGAGATTCAGTTCGGCATCGTAACTGCCGGGAATCCATACCGAACCGCCGGTGCGCTGCTCCAACGGCAAACCATTCCAGGTATCACCGCCGGGAGCGTCGGGGCGTGCAATGGCCCAGAAGCGCCAAGCTTCTTCACCGGTTGCTACATCTACTGCGAGAATGAAGTTGCCACCGGCCACGCGCTGGCGTCCGGTCAGGCCGATAATGGCCTTGCCATTGGCGATCATCGGTGCACTCTTGAACCAGTGACCGTCGGCATCGTCGATGACCACGTGGTCCCACACTACCGCGCCGGTTTTCATATCAAGCGCTATTAGGTGCATGTCCGATGTCGGGATGATTATCTTGTCATCGTAGATTGCGACTCCTTTCTTGGAGTCCGGTGGTATATCACCATCCAGTTTTCGCTCGTAACCCCATAACAATTCTCCAGTGGTGGCATCGAGCGCCTGCAATACATCACCGAAACTGTATGCGAACATTACGCCATCATGCACGATGGGAGTCATCATGTTCTCGCCAGAGGGCAGTGCCCAACTCCAGGCGAGATCCAGATCTTGCACATTGTCCCGGTTGATCTGATTGAGCGGGCTGTGACCGCGGCTGTCACGAGTGCGCCGCCAGTTCAGCCAGTCGTCCGCTGGCGGGTTCAACAGCATAGCTTCTGTTACCGGGCGCAGATTTTGCAGTACCGGATAATCTGCCAGTGGTCCGTCGGTCAGATACAGCAGGGGCTCGGTCGAGTCCGCGCGCGCCACGTTCGCAGTGGGTATGGGTATAAGCTGGGTGCGCAGTACTACCGGATTATCTGCTACCGGCGTGGCACCGGCGGCGATGCCATTGTGTTGCAATAGATAGGCAAAGAGACTGGCATACTTGGTTGCCGTCAGGCTGTCCGGCGCCGCCGGCGGCATGCGTCGCAACTCCTGCGCCAGTTGCCCGGCATTATTGCCGCCCCAGCGTTCGGCGAAAATACTGCCAGTCAACCCCGGCACCAGACCAAAGCCTGCCATGTCGAAGCCGTGACAGGAGGCGCAGTGAGCGGCGTAAGCAACCTGGCCGGCAGCCGCCTGGGTGACAGTGTAGGTGACGGTGGGATCGGCGAGATCAGCCGCATGTGCGCCAAATTGCGCAGCGGCAGCGCCTAGCAAGGCAAGACACAAGGCAATCGTATGAATTTGTTTACTGGATTTTTTCAATGGGACGTCAGCCATAATATCTTTCCGCAATAATTCAATCGCAGCCTATGCCGCGACCGCTTCTACAATATGATGCTTCGCCGCAACTGGTTTCATCAGGGCATTGCTCACCAGTGCGATGCCTAACAACGCCGCCATCAATATCATTGTTGAGTTATAAATTCCGCTGGTGGGATCCATAGTGCCTGCTGGTGCGATCTCCATCAGCCGCGCAATCGTTACCGAATTCTGTTGCACCAGCAATTCCAATTGTTCCACCGGCGCGCCAAAGTGTGCCCGAAAGTCTGCGGGGGTGATGGTCGTCATCAACTCACTGATAGCCCGGTTAATCGAACTCTCGCGCAGCGATGTTATGGCGAGCGGCCCGAGTACGCCGGCAGTGCTCCACGCAGTTAACAAGCGGCCGTGGATGCCACCGACATAACGTGTGCCAAAGATGTCGGCAAGATACGCCGGAATGGTGGCGAAACCGCCACCATACATGGTGAAGATGATCATGGTTGCCGCGTAGAAATATACCAGCAGTACTACGGAGGGATCGGCACTAACCTGTCGCGCAGTCCACGGAATCGACAGATACAGCGCGATGCCGAGTACGAAAAAAATCCAGTAGGTGTTGCGACGCCCGATGTAATCCGACGCGCTGGCCCAGATGAAGCGACCCACCATATTGAACGCACTGATCATCACCACATAGGTTGCCGCGAAACTCGCATCAACGATATCCGGCAGGCTCGCGCCAAAGATCTCGGTGATCATGGTACGGGCCACACCGAGCACACCGATGCCCGCAGTGACGTTCAGACACAGCACAATCCATAACTGATAAAACTGCGGCGTTTTTAACGCCTGATCGATATCGACATCGTTGCCGGAGATCATTGCATTGCGGTTCTTGGCGGCGGGTTCGATCCAGCCAGCCGGCTTCCAACCCGGCGCCGGCAAACGGTAAGAGAACGCCGCGAGCAACATCACTACCAGATAGATCAAGCCGATCACGAGAAAAGTTTCGGCCACACCGGCGGCGCCGGTATTTACCAGATACACGCCTTCAGGACCCGGCACGATCATGTTGCGCACTTCGTTGGCACCAATCACTACCACTTCCTGCAAGTTGCCGCCGATCTCGGCGAAGCGGCGTCCGGCCTGGGTGACGAGTGTCACCTCAGCGACAGTGCCGAGGTAGTCCGGAGCGTGGTAAAACAGCTTGATGAAATATTCTTTCATGGGCGTGCCGATCATAGCGCCGCCGCCGAAACCCATGATGGCCATGCCCGCCGCCATGCCGCGTCGATCCGGAAACCATCTGATTAAGGTACTGACCGGAGAGACATAGCCGAGTCCAAGACCACAGCCACCGATGACGCCATAGCCCAAATATAACAACCATAATTGGTGCGTATAGATGCCGGCCGCTCCAACCAAATATCCTCCGCCCCAGCAGCAAGCCGCGACCACACCAACTTTGCGCGGCCCTACAGCTTCCAGCCATTTGCCGGCGAATGCGGCCGCAAGGCCGAGAAATACGATGGCGACGGTGAAGATCCAGACGACTGCACTCAGGCTCCAGTCATCACCAGAGCTGGTGACGACGCCATACACGCGAGTGAGCGAGGGATTGTAGATACTCCAGGCGTAGACCGAACCAATACACAGATGAATGGCGACCGAGGCGAGCGGAACTTTCCAGCGGTTGTAGCCGGGTGGCGCGATGATGCGTTTCCGGGACAGTAATCCGGTCATGAGATTTTCTCTGCTTATTGTTTTTAGTCAGGATCTCTGGCTTCGAAGCGAATGTTGAGATAGGTAATCGAGTCCGACTGCTTGATGCCATGGGGTAAGCCCGTGGGTATAAAAACCAGATCACCCTCTTTGATTTCTCGTTCGACTCCGCCCTCGATACCGCTGCCACTCAAATCGCCAGGACCTGCTCCTGCTACCGGGTTGATGATGGTGCCGCCGGTCGCGAGAATGCCCGAGCCTGACTGCACGACCCATACTTCAGTAATGCGTCCGTGCTGCAGCGCGGTCTCGGCGCCTTCGAGGTGGCGTACGTTAACACTGAATACTCCGCCTTCCAGCAAGCGACGTGTGGCGATGTCCTGTTCTGCAAGATAGCGCGCGGCCTGTTCCATTTCCGCGAGTGAGAAATCCACTGCGCGGTCGGTTGGCGCCAAAGGTGCACCGGCGGTTTGTGCGCTTAGAGCAGTAGACAGCAGGGACAGACTAATTCCGAGACAGATTAGTAATTTCATGGCTTGCCTCTTGTTGTTATTTTTATGGAGCCGTGTACTCAGCGTACGCCTGACGCAACCATTCATTGGTATTGTCATTGGGTTCTGCGTAACCATCCGCCGGCTCGCTTGCCAACAGTTGTTCCAGCGTCATGCCCTGCACCTTCGCGCGCACCAGGCGACCGCGAATTTCTACCAGCATGTTACGATAGTCTAACAAGTCTTGTCGGGTGGCGAGTGCGCCATGGCCAGGAATGATGATCGTGTCATCGTTGATCAGGCTGGCAAGATTCATGGTGGCCTCGATCATGCCGTCGGCGGTGCCGCCGTTGTCACGATCAATGAATGGCAGACCGTAGCGCACAAACATGTCGCCGGTATGAATGACATTCGCTTCACGCCAGTACACCTGCGCGTCGCCATCGGTATGGCCTCTGCCGGTGTTGACGATGTCCACTGCATTGCCGTTGAAGTAGAAACGCATCGCATCGAAAAACGTGATCTTGGGCAGGCCAGGCGCTGCATAGGCTTCCTGCACACGGCCGCTGCCGGATAATACCTGGGTGCTCTCCATGCGCTTGCGGGCATTGTCGTGGGCAACAATATAGGCGCCAGCCCTGCCAAAATTGGTGTTGCCATCGGTGTGGTCGTAATGGAAGTGACTGTTTACCACAAAGGTCACTGGCTTGTCGGTCAAGCTGGTGATGGCGGTGGTAATCTTGCCGGTTAATGGCGCGAACTGGTCATCCACGATCATGGTGCCATCATCACCAATTGAAACTCCGATATTGCCGCCACTACCCTGCAGCATATAGATGCCGGCGCGCACCGGGATTGTTGTAATCTGGACTGCATCGAAGTCCTGGGCACTGACAGCTGCAGGTAGTATGGCTAATAGCAGAATTGCGGTAACGGTTGACATGGAGCGGGCAAGGATTGTTGTTATAGGTCGCATAGTGTGGATCTCTTGGGGGCCATCGACAAGGCTCTACTCTAGTGCAATCAGCGGTCAGAGTAAAAACACTTTAACAGAAAAATCCCGATTGTTATGCACCAATCTGCGCGTGCAAAACAGCACCTTAGCCCTTACTATTTGACTCCTCACTATTCGGCTATTTTTTAACACCCAGTTTTTAACACCCGGTTTTTACCACCCAGTTTTTAACATCCAGGCAGATTTATTGTGAAATCGATTGAGCAGTCAGAACAGCAACCCGATATCAGCGAATATCTTTCATTATTGAAACAGGCCCAGCAGACCCTGGCCCGACATTGGCTGGGTGAAGATTTTGTGATTGAGTTGTTGCTGGCCAGCGTGATCGCGCGCGGACATGTCCTGGTGGTGGATGTGCCTGGGGTTGGCAAGACTACTCTGGCAAAAAGCATGGCTGAAACCCACCATGAACGCTCGCGCTTTGTGCTGGTCACGGGAAAGTGGTTATATGTGGATGGCAACCAGGAATCGAGCGAGACTATCTGACGATGTCACAAGAACTGTTTCAGCAATTCCTTCTAATACTCGGCTTCTCGCTGGTTGGCGCGGTTCTGCTGCAGCGGCTGCGCATGGCGACGATCGTGGCTTACATAATTGTCGGCGCGCTGATCGGCCCAGCCGCACTGGGTCTGATTGATGACCCCAGCCAGTTCAGCCTGCTCGCCGAGTTCGGCGTGGTGCTGCTGCTATTCACACTGGGGCTGGAATTCAATTTCAAAAAAATGTTGGCGATGCGCTTCGCGGTATTCGGTGTCGGCAGCATGCAAGTCGCGGTGTGTACTGGCGTGTTTGCAATCGCCGTGTACATGTGGGGAGCTTCCCTGCCCGCTGCCATTATAATTGCGGGTACACTGGCACTGTCCTCCACGGCTATTGTTACGCGCGAATTACTCAATAATCGCCAGACCCACAGTCAGCATGGCCAACTCTCTATCGGGGTATTGCTGTTCCAGGATCTGATTGCCGTGGTCTTTCTGGTGCTCGTACCCGTGTTTGGCCAGCAAACCGAAGTGTCGTTGCTGGCGAACCTGACCCAGGCCGGAATCAATGCCGCCATACTACTCCTGCTGCTGCTCGCCGCCGGCAAATGGTTATTACCCATCATCTATGCGGAGGTGGCCAGGAGCAAGTCAGAGGAAATCTTCGCGCTGACAACTCTTGTGATCGTGCTGCTCGCCGCCTGGCTTACCCACAGTTTCCAGCTGTCCATGGCTCTGGGCGGTTTTGTGACCGGCATGATGCTGGGCGAAGGCTCGTTTCATTACCAGATACAAAGTGATATACGCGCATTCCGGGACATCCTGCTTGGACTATTTTTTGTTACCATCGGCATGAGCATTGACCTGACCCTGCTGTTCAATTACTGGCCCAGAATTATTCTCTTCACCATAGGGTTGATCGCGATCAAGACGCTGGTGGTGGCGTTGTCTGTAAGGCTGTTGAGTTATGGGGCACGAGACGCATTTCGGGTTGGACTGAATCTCGCCCAGGCCGGTGAATTCGGCATTGCCTTAATGGCACTGGCACTGGTGAACCAGATCGTGCCGTCCGAGCAGGCTTCCTTTGTCACCATCATTGCCATACTGACGATGGTGGCAAGTCCATTCCTGATCCGTCACACGGAAACTATCAGTCGCTGGCTCACGGGTGGCGATGCCTCCCTCTCGGCGCATCAACCGGGGCAGGTTGACCTCAATAACCATGTCATTATTGGCGGCTATGGCCGGCTCGGAACCACTCTCGCGGGATTTCTGGAAGGCAATGCTATTGCATACATTGCCATCGATACCGACATCAACGTCGTGGAGAAATACCGGAAGCTGGGCAAAAATATTGTCTATGGTGACAGTCACAGCGCGGAAATCCTCGGCTACTGCAACCTCTCTTCGGCGCGGCTGGTCGTGCTTACCTTCAAATCCATGGAACAGGGCAAGGCCGCGATCGCCTCAATCAGGCCGCGGGCACCTGATGTCGCGATTATCGTGCGCTGTCTGGAGGAAGATGGCTTCGATGAACTAATCTCACTCGGCGCTAATCTGGTATTTCCGGAGCTACTGGAGTCCAGCCTGATGATCAGTCGTCAGGCTCTGGAGATTCTCCATGTCAGTGTCGAGGACATCGACGTTCAGATGCGCAAATATCGAAACGTAGATTAAAAGTTAGTCGCGCGCGCCACAGCCGGCTCTGGTTCCACGGCACCGTCTGTGGGAGAATTTCGTCAGCAGGACCATGTTCAGTCCTGGTAAATCACCGAATTATTGAAAGAGGAATTCACATGTTCAGTCACATCATGCTTGGCACTAACGACGTCCAGAAATCGAAAAAATTCTATGATGCTATTTTGGGCGCTCTCGGACACGAACCCGGTGTTATCGACGACAAGGGACGTTGTTTCTGGGTGAAGAAGACGGGGATTTTTGGCGTTACGCGACCGCTGGACGGTGCGCCTGCATCTAATGGCAATGGCAGCACGTTCGGTTTTGCTGCGACGAGTCCGGCTGCGGCCGATGCCTGGCATGCGGCTGGCATCGCCAATGGTGGCACTAACTGTGAAGATCCACCGGGAGTGCGTGAAGGCAGGACGGGGCAACTCTACCTGGCCTACCTGCGCGATCCTGATGGCAACAAACTGTGCGCACTGCATCGCATCAAGAATTGATCGGCGGGAAGTTTGTGACTTAGACGGAAGAAGGTGTCAGATTTGCTTCAAAAAATAAATCTGACACCTTTTTTTTGACAACTTTTTTTGTTGGTTATTCTTCAGCCAGCGCCTTCATTCTTGCCAGGGCGCCTTCGAACATCGTGCGGCGTCCAGCCAGATTCGCATCTTTCGCCGCCTGATCCGGTAAATTAGACACATCCAGCAGGAGTGTGTAAATCAACTTCGAGCTAGTCTCACTCACTGGTCTGGCTTCCAGAAAACCGTGGTACAAATTATAGAAAGCGCCTTCTACGGCAGGTTGCGTATAACCATAGGAAAGTGGTGTTTCTGCCACCAGGATTTCGGTAACGCGTCCACCTGCCAGCACTCGCACTGAACCCATGCCACCATCGCCGGAAGCGAGTGTGCAATCAAGGTTTAACCATTCAGCGATAGCACAGTAGTCGCCGACCTTGGCCCATACTTGGTCAGCCGGTTTGGCAACATCAATTTCCATTTCAATCGTAACGTATTCGGGCTGGGCGAACACTGCACTCGTTGCGAGCAGTGAATACAGAGCAATAAATCCTGGCAATAAGCGTTTCATCGGGGTTTCCTTGTGGTAACAATAAGTGGTAACAATAAATGGTGGGCTGATGCTACAGATTTTGCGCCAAATAGGGAATGCCTCTTGGCGTAGCCAAAAAGCTCTGCCATGGCCAAGACGCCATATAAAATATAGTAATACTCAACGCAACGGTGCTGCTTACAGCGCGTGACAATTATTCGCCGGCATTAACTCCTGCTTATGAAGTCAGGCAGCATTCGCTTGAGTGTGTCATCCTTCACCAAGTAATGGTGATGCAGAGCGGCCAGCGCATGTACAGCAATAAACAAGTAGGCGGACACACCAAAAATCTCGTGTGCTTCCTCGGCAATACCAGCCAATGATTCCGAGACCGTGGCGATGCCCGGCATGGGAATGAAAAACAACTTCACTGCCTCCCCTTCTGCGCTGACAAAAATCCAACCAACTATCGGCATCGTAATCATCAGTATATACAAATAGATTTTCATCAATGACGTCAGTCGCATTTGCCATTGCGGCGGACGCGGCAAAATTCCGGGTGGCTGCAGGCGTAAATTGACGGACAGCCGATAGGCACCGAGCAATAACATGCACAGGCCCAGAAAGATGTGCCAATCCTCCATGGCGCCACGCAGGGGATTTTCCCGCGGAATGATTTCGTGCAACTCGATAGTCGCATAGATTGCGAGCATCATAATCACGGTGATCCAGTGCAACGCTATAGAGAGCGGCGCATATTTCTGTTGCTGACCAAGGCTATTCACTGACGACTCCCTGCAATGCATTGCATTGACCGTAGATTCTGACTATTACCAGTCTGGATTCTGGATGAGGCTGCAGTCGATGGTATTGATTCAATCGAGCTATGCCGCATTTAGTGAATTAAGAGGCAGCCAGCTTAAGGGAGTATTAAAAGATGTTAATGCAGGGAGTGCCGGCGCCGACCGATGCCTGCGAACAAAAAGGGCTCCAGCTTAGTGCCATGGCCCTATGAATTACTCGGCCTTCACCGCGTTCACGAAGGCTGTCAGATTCAGGAAATTCTGGCTGCTGGCACTCAGCAAAGCGCCGCCGCTATGGTCCACGCCTCGAGGTTTGGACAGAATCAAAGAAGAGCCGCCGGGCGCAGTCTTGATGTAATTCACCAGCGTAGCGTAATTCGTGCTGAGGCTGTTCGCTTGTGAGCTGCTCACATAGTGTAAATTTGTCGGGGCGCCCGCATTCGCCGTGGCGGAATGACAGATGATGCAGGTGCTCTGA
This sequence comes from Gammaproteobacteria bacterium, assembly GCA_009692305.1. Lineage (GTDB taxonomy): Bacteria > Pseudomonadota > Gammaproteobacteria > Pseudomonadales > Pseudohongiellaceae > UBA9145. Next base: position 21,284 of record SHZK01000002.1, read on the forward strand.
ATAATCTGTGACGACACTGTATTGGTAAACAGAGTCAGACTCGCTGGCGTGACAACTTCCTTGTCTATAGCAAATGTTAGCGGTGTACCGCTGTAGTACAACTCATTGGGCGCTGCCATGGTGTTATACGCCAGAAATATACTCAAGCTGGCACCGGATACTCCAGCCGGGCCGAATGCGACATTGTTCACTATCGGTAAGGGCTCGCTGATCTGCAGATTTTTGGCAGGACTCGCCGCCACCAGCTTGGGCAAGGTCAGATCCCATGGCAGAAATTTGCCGGCTTGATCACGCATGAAATATTGTTGGCCGAGCGCAATAATTATATAGAGATTGCCCATTGTATTCACATGCGCGGCCTCAACCCGGATCTCTGTAGATACAGTTATGGGTTGGGAGAAACCAAAGCTGGTCTTGTAACTCACCCCATTGTCCGCCGTGGCACCGCCAAAGAATCGGGCAGTGGTGCTGGCTCCAGATCCGGTTTTGGGCAGCGCCAGCTCCGGCAGCTGTGCGTGCAGAGTTATAGGGAGAAGCATAGTCATGAGAGCCAATAAGCTTCTGACGGATTTGGATATAACTATTGTGCGTAATGAATAGTGTGGCACGGCATAGCTTCTCGTTCAGATCCAATGATTGTGTAGCAGTAGAACGCCCGGATTCACAATTAAGTTACCGCATTATCAATATACATTGCAGTACTTCCTATCCCTTCATCGCAGAAATGAGATGTGGATCAAGCTTACCGGTTTTTACTCATGCTGTACAATTCAGTGTTGCGGGGCTAATTTCAGCACCTGCGTCTGTTTTCACCACGTGCACTCTCTGGAGCCCGCCATGCCTAAATCCTATCGAATCCGTTTACTGTTCCTTTCCCTGCTGCTTTCCCTGTTAAGTGCTGTGCTGCCAAGCGTGCAGGCGCAGAGCCTGGACAGCACGGCGCTATTGCTGCAGGAACTAAGCGATGCCCCGGGCCCCTCCGCATTTGAAGAAGCTGTGCGTGCGATCATGGTGCGCGAATATCAATCCCTGGGCGCTGCCATCGAATACGACGGACTCGGCTCAGTACTCGCCACGCTTCCGGACAACAGCTCCGGGCCGCGCGTTATGGTAACTGCGCACATGGACGAAGTGGGCCTGATGGTGCAATACATTACCGACGATGGTTATATTCGGGTGAAACTGCTGGGCGGCATACTGGAGCAGGCACTACCAGACCAACGCTGGACGATTCTGGGCAGCAATGGCTCTGTAATGGCTGTTAGTGGCTTGCATACGATTCACGTGACTCCACCCGCCCTGCGCACACAAGTCTGGCCGGTGGATGATATCTTTCTCGATGTAGGCGCGCGCACTCGTGCCGAAGCCGAGGCGCTGGGCATTCGACCGGGTGATGGTATTGCTCCCTATAGCGAATTCACTGTGCTGGCAAACGAACGATATGCCGGCAAGGCCTGGGATGATCGCGTGGGACTGGCGGTAATGCTGGCCGCCGCACGCCGCATTCAAGCCGAACGGTTACAATTGCCGGCACAAGTAATCTGGGTGGCAACGACCCAGGAAGAGATTGGTCTGCGCGGCGCCCAGACTTCCGTCGAATTGGCGCGTCCGGTACTGGGCATTTCATTGGAGGCTGGAGTCTCGGCAGATTATCCGGGCATTCGACCAACCCAGGCACAGGAGCGTCTCGGTGGTGGTCCCGGCATTTTTCTGCTGGACAGTTCCATGATTCCGAATCGAAAACTGAGGGATTTTTTCTTTGCAGTTGCTGCCACGGCAAACATCCCTCTGCAACCAAACGTCTTGAGCGGTTACGGTGAAGATGGCGCCGAGATCCAACGTTATGACACCGGTCGACCCACGGTGAATATGACCGTGCCGACCCGTTATTTACACGGACACACCAGCATAATCCAGCGCTCCGATTTTGATCAGGCAGTCGAATTGCTGCTGCAAGTACTGCAGCGACTGGATGCGGACACAGTACTGGAACTTTCCAGCTTTGCTCCATAGATAGGGATCTATGTAAAAAGTGTTATAGAGGCAGAACCATGATCGAGAGAGAAGTAGATGTAGCAACCAGGGATGGCGCAATGAACACCTTCATCGTGCATCCGGAAGAAGATGGGCCCCATCCATTGGTATTATTCCTGATGGATGCGCCGGGCAAACGCGAAGAGCTGCATGACATGGCGCGCCGACTGGCAAGCGCGGGTTATTACGTGATGTTGCCAAATCTCTATTACCGGCGCGTGCGTGAATTCCGCATTGAGAACTCCACTCGGGAAATAATGTTTGCCCACATGGATTCATTAACGAACGCCATGGTGTGTGCTGATATTGCAGCGTTACTGGATGGCGCCGCCGCCGACAAGGCAGCGCGCAAGGGCAAGGTTGGCTGCGTTGGTTACTGTATGAGCGGACCATTTGCATTCGCTGCCGCTGCGGCCTTTCCAGACACAATCGCCGCAAGCGCATCCTTTCATGGCGTCAGACTGTTTACAGACAGCCCGGATTCTCCGCATCTGGATGCAGGCAAGATCAAGGGTGAGATGTATTTCGGTTGTGCCGAGACTGATGTCTATGCACCAACACAGATGATTGCAGACCTAGAAATATTCCTCGCAGGAACTACACTAAAATTCCGGATTGAATGGTACCCCGGCACCGAGCACGGCTTCGTGTTCCCCTTGCGTCAGGGCAAGTACAACAAGGCAGCGGCCGAACGCCACTGGAAAAGACTGTTGGCGATGTTCAACCGCTGCCTTTAATGCGCTGCAATCAGGGTGCGACTTCCATCCCATCGCGCCCGACCAGGATAGGGCCCTTGTAAAAATCACTCATGCCCTGAATGAATTGCGCTTCGGCCTGATCGGTAGGTGGAATCGACGGAAACAAATGGGTCAGGGCGAGTTTTTTCACTCCGACTTCTTGCGCCAAGCGAGCCAATGCCAACGACTCGGCATGATAATCCATACCTTCTTCTATCATCGCCACCTGGCGCAGATTATTGCTATTGCGTGCCAAGGTAATCGCCGCGTTGAATATTTGTGCATTCTCCACCTCGCTGATCAGCAGGTCGGCATCGCGCGCTCCCTCAGCAAATTCAGCACAGACTTTCGTGTCGCCAGACACGACGATGCTTTGGCCCTGATATTCAAAACGATAACCTACCGCAGGTTCTATGGGTTGATGACAGACATTGAACATCGTCACTTTGAGCCCCTGCTCTTCGAAGATCACACCGGGGGTGTGCTCGGTTACGATTGGCTCCATCACTGCAGCGCTGAATTTGTCACCGTGATGCGCCAGGCGATAATCGAGATCCAGTTTATAGGTGGCAGCAATGCCTGCCATGACTTCTTTGGCACCAGTTGGACCGCGCACGGGAATTGCCGCGGCATTGCCGGCAATGGCGAAATTGAGCAGGATCTCACCGATACCGATGAAATGGTCCGAATGATAATGGGTAAAGAAAATTCCGGTGAGATCGCGAATGCCGGCCTGGTTCAGCGGGACGATACAATTGCGTCCCGTGTCTACCAGAAACACCCGGGCACCGGCGATGATTGCCGTGCAAGCGGTGGCGCGAGCCGGATTCGGTATTGGCACACCAGTGCCGAGCAGGATCGCTGACAGGCCTGCATTCGGATCGAGTGTACGCGGCGGAATGGCGCCGGCGAGCACCTGTGCATTCAACCCGTTGCTAAGCAACAGCAACACCGCAGCAAACAAGGTCGGAATCGCGCTTTTCAATTTATTCAAAATATACTCCTGCCTGGTTCTATTATGCTGCCAGTGCCTGTTCGATATCGGCGATGATATCATCAATGTGCTCAATGCCGACACAGATGCGAATCATCTCCGGCTTCACGCCCGCGGTGAGTTGCTCTGCTTCTGATAACTGTCGATGCGTGGTCGATGCCGGATGACAAGCTAACGACTTCGCGTCACCTATATTGACCAGACGCTTGATCATTTGCAACGCATCGTAGAATTTTACGCCGGCATCAAAACCGCCCTTGATACCGAATGACAACAGTGAGGCAGGCACACCTCCGCAATATTTCTGCGCCAGACTGTTGCGCGGGTCATCTTTCAATCCGGCGAAATTGACCCATTGCACTTTCTTGTGCGCCTTCAGGTAATTCGCCACCGCCATTGCATTCTCGCAATGCCGTTCCATGCGCAGACTCAACGTTTCGAGGCCCTGTAAAATCTGGAATGCATTCATCGGCGACAAGGCTGAGCCCGTGTTGCGCAGCGGTACCGTGCGGGCGCGGCCGATGAAAGCGGCCTCACCCAGGGCCTCGGTGTATACCACCCCATGATAGGACGCTTCCGGTTCATTCAATTCAGGATAGCGTTGCCTGTGCGTGGCCCAGGGGAATTTGCCGGAGTCGACAATGATGCCGCCAATGGAAGTGCCGTGACCGCCAATATATTTGGTAAGTGAATGCACAACGATGTCGGCCCCGAATTCAATCGGACGGCACAACGCCGGTGTCGCCACGGTATTGTCCACAATTACTGCCACGCCATGTTTGTGGGCAGCCTTGCAGACCGGTTCCAGGTCGATGATATTTCCAGCCGGATTGCCTATCGTTTCGCAATACACGGCCTTGGTCTTGCCATCGATGAGCGCTTCGATTGCCACAGCCGAATCATCCTTGGCAAAGCGCACTTCAATACCGAGACTTGGCAACATGTGAGCGAACAGTGTGTAGGTGCCGCCATATAACTGCGGTGTAGAAATAATATTGTCACCTGCCCTGGCGATGGTAAGTATGGCGTAATTTATCGCCGCCATTCCAGAGGACACCGCTAGTGCTGCAAGACCACCTTCAAGCGCCGCCACGCGTTTTTCCAGCACATCATTGGTCGGGTTCATGATGCGCGAATAAATATTGCCGGGCACGGCCAGATTGAACAGGTCGGCGCCATGTTGGGCATTATCAAACTCGAAGGCGACAGTCTGATAAATTGGCACTGCCACCGCTTTGGTGGTGGGGTCCGTGGTATAGCCTGCATGAATAGCCAGAGTTTCCTTTTTCATTCGCTTTTCTCCTGATTTTCTTATCATCTTTTGTTTGTTTCAGACATTACTTGCACAAGACTTTTATCGAGCTTTTCCACCAACTCATCGATATGTGTATCCTGAATTATAAATGGCAGTGCCAACAAGACGTGATCGCCGCTCTGACCATCAATGCTGCCCCCCATAGGATAGCAGATCAAGCCATTATCGAGAGCCGCTCGTTTCAATTGCCTGTGCAGGCCAAGCGCGTTAGCAAAACCTGCCTTGCGGTATTGGTCCTGATGCTAGCGCTGAAAGTGGGTAGGGCGTCTATATCTTCTATCCTTGAAGAGGCTTTTCCGCCAGAGATTTGCAAGGTAATTTACACGACCAATGCCATTGAGTCTGTGAACATGAGCCTGCGCAAGATCACGAAGAACCGTGGATCGTTTCCAAGCGATGAGGCGCTGAGCAAATTGTTCTACTTGGCACTGAGAAATATTAGCCAGAAATGGAACATGCCAATTCGGGTCTGGAAGGCGGCGCTGAATCGGTTTAGTATTGAGTTTGAGGATCGGGTCCCTCATCAATGACCCTTAACTCCGTTTACACAAAAAATCGGACACCCTCAAACCACGGCCTATCAACTTCAGGCTCGACAGCTCAGAAATACCCGTTTATTCTTCCTAACCTTTTATACTGTAATCCCAGAGAATACCTCAATGACCAATCGAAATTACGCAGTGCTGGGGTCCCTGTCAGGAATTACCTTCTGGGTGACGTACTTAATCATGTCATCCATCCGCACCGAGTATACCCATTTTCACAAAGCCGTGAGTGAACTGGGCTCGGTAGACGCCAGTAATGCCATCATCTCGAATCTGATTGGATTTATTCTGGTTGGAATTTTTATCTGTGTCTTCGCCATTGGTCTGCATAAAAGTATTTCCAATGGAACTAATGGCAGAGTCGCATTTTATCCACTCTTTGCCTGTGGTATTTTCTATGCCTGCGCCGGGCTCTTTCCCGCCGACATGGAGAACAGGACATCACTGATTACAATTCTGCATCTGATTGGCAGTATGGGAAGTGGACTGTTCTTCGTGGTAGCCGTGTTCGCCTACATATCTCCGATGCGAGCCTCACACTATTGGAAATCCGCAGTCATTCCATCGCTTATACTGGTGCTGTTGTTCATAGCCAGCGGATTTCTGCGTTCAGGCGAAACTCCCGCGCTGGGTCAAAAGATTGGATTCTTCTTTTTCTTTTTATGGCTGGGGTTCATGGCATTCAAGCTGTATTCTCATACTGCTGCCGAACAGTCCGAGCCAGCGACGAGTTCATGAGAGCAGCAGTATTATTCGTATCGAAGAATAGTCGACAGTCAAATGCTAATTATCAAGTTTTACAGGCTAATCCAGACAAATTCCAATAAGCATAATTTCAATAAAGGAAACTACGACCATGCGCCGACTAATTATTGCCAGGATATTTCTCTCAGTCTGTATTTTCTTTTCTGCCGCACTAGTCGCTCAGGAAGCACTCGACCCTGAGCAGTTCGGTTCTTATCCGGTTGGCGTCACCACGATCCAGCTGGATGATCACAGTCGCATTGATCCGGAAACCGGAGGAGCGAGACAATTGCTCACGGAAATCTGGTACCCCGCCGTAGAGACCTCGCGCGGTCAACCGGTCAACAAGTATTCTGAATTTGTCTTGCGTGGAACCGGCGCCGGATTTGTCGAGGCGGCCGAGGCAGGGTTGAACGGATATCGAGCGGGTCTTACGATAGCCGAACTGGATCGAACTTTTGAAAATATTGCGGTGCGCGACAGCGGCGTGCGCGAGGGCAATTGGCCTCTTATTTTGTTCTCTCATGGTAGTGGCGGCACTCGCGTCGGCTATGTGTATTTTGTCGAACACATGGCATCTCACGGATACATTGTTATGTCGGCGGATCATACCGGAAATTCCCGCTACACCTTTCTCGATGGCAAGGTAGTACTCGCCGGTGGTGAACGCGGCAGTAATTCTGCAACCGACCGACCCAACGACGTCAGCTTCCTGCTGGACACGATGACCCGAATGAATGCCGGTGCTGATAGCCGATTTGCCGGGCGCATCAATCTCGATCAGGTTGCGGTCAGCGGCATGTCATTCGGCGGCTCCACCAGTATCAATGTGTTGAATCAGGATGCACGCATCAAAGCTGGTGTGATGTTGGCGCCGGGCGGTCCGGTAGAAGAACGTCAGAATACTTCGACTCCGATCATGATGATGATTGGCACCGAAGACAACACCGTTGGAGAACGTGGCAACGCCGCTAATCGTCTGTACTATGAAAATTCAGCTGGGCCTCGTTATCTGGTTGAGATAAAGGACGGTGGTCATATGACCTTTACCAGCGTTAATCAATATAACCCGGAGTATGGTAATGGCTTCGGCAGCGGTGTGCGGATCACCAACGGCGAGCCACTCGAATATCTCGATGCTGATGAATCGCACACCCTCATCAATGCTTACGCCCTGTCATTTCTGAATACTTATGTGCGGGGCATGCAAGGCTATGCGGGATTCCTGCTGGAGAATCACTACGGTGACAAGATTATCTTCAAGCGCTAGCGCAGGCGTTCGGAAAACTGCTTGGCCCAGTACGCCGAACAACAGTCCAACCACCACAAACAGGATCGACAGGTAAAGCAGCTTCTTGCACCTCTCCGGGGTTCCCTCACCCGGTCGGGAGCCATCTCTCTCCAATAAATCGCGGGGCGTAAAGGAAAGAATGCACTGCGTTAGAGATGTCTGGAACTGATTTGACCAAATATTTTCTGGAGACACTTCAGTCTCCGAGTTGATCTTTATTCGAAGTTGAGTCCAGTCGAATCAGTCTTTGTTCCAAGGTGCCGGGTGGCTATGTGTGGTGTAGCTGCATTAAAAGACCAGCGCCGAGCGCAGAAAAATGACCGTCCTTTGGGCATTTTTAGGAGAGAGGGCACCCTGGAAGGCCGGGGTCTGCAGCAACACCACACATAGCCACTCGGCGCCGCTCGAAGCCACGCATGATTTTCCAATAAAGCAGTAAACCCACCAGAGCAAGTTCCCTCTGTTACTGAATTAGCGAACTGTCTCGCATTGCAAGTATGTGTCGGTCGATGCCACCGATGTCTTTCCAGTAAAGATCTAAAACCACTACAGCAAGATCCCTCTGTTACTGAATTAACGACCAGACATTACTTGCACAAGACTTTTATCGAGCTTTTCCACCAACTCATCGATATGTGCATCCTGAATTATAAACGGCGGTGCCAACAATACGTGATCGCCGCTCTGACCATCAATGCTGCCTCCCATTGGATAGCAGATCAAGCCATTATCGAGAGCCGCTCGTTTCAATTGCCTGTGCAGGCCAAGCGCGTTAGCAAAACCTGCCTTGCTGGCTTTGTCCGCCACCAGCTCGATACCGATAAACAAGCCGCGTCCCCGAATATCGCCTATGTAGGGTCGCTCCGCGAATTCGCTGCGCAGTCTCTGCATAATGGCTGCGCCTTGAGTCCTGACCCGCTCCAGCAACTGGCGTTTCAATATGGCATTCACTACCGCATCGGCGGCAGCGCATGCAACCGGGTGCCCAAGATAGGTGTATCCGTGCTGAAAGAATCCCGAGCCGGTTTCAATTGCACGATAGATGCCGGAACTACATAGCATCGCTCCTATGGGTTGATAACCCGCAGCGAGTCCCTTCGCTATCGTGACAATATCCGGTTCAATACCTTCCTGCTCGAAAGCGAACAGTGTGCCGGTGCGACCCATGCCGCACATCACTTCATCAAGAATCAGCAATACACCGTACTCATCACAGATTGCCCGAATACGCTGGAAGTAACCTGTCTCAGCGGCTACCGCACCAAGGGTGGCACCGACAACGGTCTCGGCGACGAACGCCATGACCTGATCGGCCCCTACGCGTTCGATTTCAATTTTCAGTTCTTCCGCCATGCGTTGGCCGTAGGCGTATGGGGATTCCTGCGCATTCTGGCCGCGATAGGCATAACAAGGCGAGATATGGGAAACGTCAATTAATAGCGGTTCAAACGGTTGCCTGCGCCAGGCATTGCCACCGGTGGCGAGTGCTCCGAGGGTATTGCCGTGGTAACTCTGGCGTCGCGCGATAATCTTGTGGCGGGCGGCCTGGCCGATTTCGATAAAATACTGACGTGCCAGCTTGAGTGCGGCTTCAATTGCTTCCGATCCACCCGAGACGATATAGACGCGGTCCAGAGCACCCGGCGCGTTTGCGATCAGGGTGTTGGCCAATGCTTCCGCGGCGACGCTGGTGAAGAAACCAGTGTGGGCGAATTCCAGTGCAGCCAGTTGCGTCTTGATCGCGCTGATAATTTCCGGATCACCATGTCCCAGACTGGATACGGCGGCGCCACCGGAAGCGTCCAGATATTGCTTGCCGTTGCTGTCAGTGATGTACATACCAGCACCGCTGACCGCGACTGGTAATTCGAATTTCGTGTGGCGTGGGAAGACGTGACTCATGATGCGTCAATCATAAGCAGTAACGGTGACCAGTGAAAGGCTATAAGCTCCGGCTCTGCAGATTGCCAGCAGCCCGCGGCGCGATAGTCTGACCCGAACTGCAGCACACATGAGCGCCGGACGATAATAAGCAGACAAGATAACTGCGAAGGAAGCACACAATTGGAAGCACTGGCCCCACTGATGATCACCGTAGCCCCGAACGGTGCGCGCAAATCCCGTCGCGACCATGCCGAGCTTCCCATCACCCCGGCGCAGGTGGCTGCCACCGCAGCGAGTTGCGTCGCCGCCGCCGAACATTATCGATGTTGCACTGAATGACGGTCGCAGGCTGGTAATTGAAGGACTCGCCCCGAACCGTCAGGTTGAGTTCACACTGTCAGGCCGCAGTCTTGATTCTGTGGCGCGCATGGAAAATATCGCAGTAACTGTGGCAGCGAACGGCCGCGCCATTGCCAGCAATCCGACGCTGACCGTGCTTTCCCGCTTTTTTAAAAATGTGTTCGGAGTTTTTGGATTTTAAGAGCAGGAATTTAAAAACAGGAGCTTAATAACAATATTTTAAATCCAACTGCCACGCGCCCAGTACCAAACCCATCAACGTAAATACCAAAATCCAGTAACTACTGGTGATCACGCTATATTGGTACGATCGCATTTCAACCAATGAGTTTGTACAAATGACCTGGATATCCAGCCGAAACCAGTAAGGCATCCATAAACCGCACTCAATGCCTGCGGGATGCTAGCACCGTCACCGATAGCGCAACATGTCTCGATTCAATTCGCTGACGTTTTTCACGCCGAGCAGACGCATGTCGCGTTCAATTTCTCTACGCAGATTACCTAACGCTCGTTCCACTCCAGGTTGGCCAGCTCCGGCGAGTGCATACAGATACATGCGACCACCAGAACAGGCTTTCGCACCGGCCGCCAGTGCCTTCAGCACATGGGTGCCGCGCCGGATGCCGCCGTCACAGATAATATCGATCTGGTCACCCACCGCATCGGCGATCTCGGCAATCTGGTCGAAGGGTGCACGCGAGCCGTCGAGCTGGCGGCCGCCATGGTTCGACACCATGATTGCATCAGCGCCGATAGCCACCGCTTTTTTCGCATCTGCCACGCTCATGATGCCCTTCAGGCAAAATGGTCCGCCCCACTGCGCGCGCAGTGCTTCGGCATCGGACCAGTTCATGGTCTGGTCCAGCATGCCGGCAAAGTAGTCACCAATTGAGACTGCAACATTGGAGCCTTGCTGCACGAAGTCTTTCAGCTCGGCGAGTTCAAACGGCTCGCGCAGAAAATAGTTCAGCGCCCAACCGGGATGCAGTCCAAAGCTGAGCAAGCTTTTAAGCGTGAGCCGCGGCGGTGAGGTAAACCCGGTATACAGGTCACGCTCCCGATTGCCGCCAGTAATCGTATCAACGGTGAGGGCCAACGCATTGAAGCCGGCGGCCTTGGCCCGTTGCACCATGGCGTCATTCAGGCCACGGTCCTTGTGAAAATAAAACTGAAACAGCTTGGGCGTGCTGATCATCTGGCCAATCTCGGCCAACGTTACTGTGCCCAACGCCGAAACCCCGAACATGGTGCCGAATTTTTCAGCGGCACGCGCCACCGCGCGTTCACCATCATGATGAAACAGACGTTGCAACGCGGTGGGTGAACAGAACAGCGGCATCTTGAGCTTCTGGCCCATCACCGTCACTGACATGTCCACTTCCGCCACGCCCGCGAGGACATTCGGTACCAGATCACAATCAGCGTAGGCCGCCGTATTGCGCCGGTAAGTCACCTCATCGTCGGCGGCGCCATCTATATAATGAAAGATAGGACCGGGTAAGCGCTGCTTGGCCAGCAGGCGCAGGTCTTCCACGTTATGGCAATGCTTGAGGCGTCTGAACATAATTCGGCTCTGGGAAAAAGGAATGAGTATAGCTGCGCCAGGGGTAGCTGTGACAGCTTTCCGGTGTCAGCTTTTGTTCGGCGAGAGTATTCGGCTGGCTACATTGCCGGTGGTCACTTGATATCCCGCAGCCTATAATTCCTTGTCTCGAACTTCTCTACCTTGCTTTTTCGTATTCAGGACTGCGGCATGCTCGATCCATCCAAGAAAACCACCATTCCGCCAGAATGGGCGCCACACAAGGCGATGTGGACTGCGTGGCCTTCGCACCCGAATTTGTGGAAGGAAAATCTGGAAGGCGCACGCGCCGAAGTAGCGGCCATGGTTAGGGTGCTGGCCGATGGCGAAGACATGAAGGTACTGGCCTGCGGTGAAGAGGCAATGGCATCTGCACGCGCTGCCATTGGTGACTGCGCCAGGATTATTCCGGCGAATTTCGGCGATATCTGGGTGCGTGATACCGGACCAATATTTGCATTTTCCGGGGAAAGGCCAGTGGCCTTGCGCTTCGTCAATAATGGTTGGGGTAATAAATATGTACTCCCCGGGGATAACACTGTCGGCGATGCCATCGCGCTGGCGGCCGGTGTGGAAACTGTCCGCTTCGATTTCGTGCTAGAAGGTGGAGCGGTGGAGATGAATGGCGAGGGCTGGCTATTCAGCACCATGGAATGTGTGCTCAATACCAATCGCAATTACTGGGAAGAAAAGGCCGCTATTCGCGCGTTGCACGGTGCGTTTCAATGCAGTCGCGTATCCTGGCTGGAGAATGGTTTGATGAATGACCATACCGATGGTCATATCGACAACCTGTTACGATTCATTGCACGTAACGTTGTCGTTATTCAGCTTCCCAGCGGTGACGATGACCCCAATGCCGAACTCTACTTAAATATATTGAAGGAAGTGCAAACGATGAATGTGCTGATACAGTGCATCCAGTCGCCTGGCAGGATTTGCGACGACGATGGCAGGGTAATGCCGGCTTCGCACCTGAATTTTGTAATCGGCAACAAGGCCGTGGTTATTCCTGTATACGACGAAGAATATGGTAATTCTGTGGTAGCCAAATTCAAGGATTTTTTCCCCAAGCACAATGTAGTTGGCCTGCCCTCCAAACATTTACTATCCGGTGGCGGTTCATTTCATTGCATCACACAACAAGAACCGGCCGCTCCCGATTTTGAATTAATGCGACCAAAATCATTTCTGCCATTCAAATCGAAAAAATAATGACAAAAAAAAATTCACACGCGACAGTTGCAGCAATACAAACATCCTATGGCAAGGATATGGATGCCAACATTGCGAAAACCATCGATTTTATCGAACAGGCGGCGCAACTCGGCGCACAGGTGATACTGCCGTCAGAACTGTTTCAGGGTCCGTACTTCTGCACGACCCAGGATGAGCGTTGGTTTGAAACAGCCTATCCGGCCGCCTCTCATCCATGTGTCGTACTTTTGCAACCAGTGGCAAAGGCACTGCGCGTAGTGCTGCCAGTTTCCATCTTTGAGCGCGACGGTAACCACACCTATAACAGTGTCGTGATGTTGAATCACGCTGGCGAGATTATGGGCGTGTATCGAAAGAGCCACATCCCTGACGGTCCAGGTTATCAGGAAAAATATTACTTCCGCCCCGGCAATACCGGGTTCAAGGTGTGGAACACCATCTACGGAAAGATAGGTGTTGGCATCTGCTGGGATCAATGGTTTCCAGAGACCGCGCGGCAGCTCATGCTGCAAGGCGCTGACTTGTTGATGTATCCCACCGCTATCGGCTCCGAACCTCACGACTCTTCTCTGGATACGGCAACTCCCTGGCGCCGCGCGATGCAGGGCCATGCTGTCTCCAACGTAGTGCCGGTGATCGCCGCCAATCGCGTTGGCCTCGAACAGGGCCTCGGCGCACCCCAGAATTTTTATGGCCACTCCTTCATTGCCGATCATCGCGGCGAGCTGGTGCAGTCATTCGGCGCCAAGGAAGAAGGCGTGCTGGTACACACTTTCGATCTCGACTTTCTGAAAACCCATCGCAGTGCCTGGGGTTTCTTCCGGGATCGGCGCGAAGATCTCTACACCAAGTAAAATGCACGTATCCGCGCCCTTCGCCGTTTTTTCCAACTGAAGCGTTAAATGTAGCTGCACTGCTTGCCCGGTCAGGTCAATGACAATAGTGATCTGAATCGAGTTCAGGTGGACTTGCGCGCGGATAGCTTTTATTCTGGGGCGAGTTTTTCAGCTCTCAACAATCCAATAAAACAGGAGCAACCATGTCATCTTTCCGAATTGTTACTTCAACCCTGCTCGCCAGCGCCGCCGTGTTACTGGCCGCCTGCAGCGATTCCGGTTCCACCAATACCGCAGCGACAGCTGCTTCCAGCGAACCAGCAGCAGCGCCTGCAGCAGCACCAATGGTGATGGCGGCAGGCAATGCGATCTCCGGTGAAGGCTTCTCCGGTCCTGTGCCCACAGTTACCCAGAATTGGGGGGCTTTACCGGCTGGCCGCACCTGGGGCTCGACTGCGGGTATCGATATCGACCCCATTGACGGTCAGATCTGGGCCTACGAGCGCTGTGGCGCGGGCAGTTTTGGCGCCGGCGCACCGATTACCTGTGACACCAATCCAGTAGATCCAATTTTCAAGTTTGATCGTGCGACCGGAGCAGTACTGGCCAATTTCGGCGCTGGTGTGATGCAGACACCCCACGGGATTCACGTCGATGCCGAAGGCAACGTGTGGATCGCCGACTTTGCTGCCAATCCTGAAGGCACCAAGGGCATGCAAGTACACAAGTTCAGCTCAACTGGCGAACTGCTCATGAGCCTGGGCACTGCAGGTCAGGCCGGCAATGACTCCAGCCATTTCAACCAACCAAACGATGTAATCGTAGGCCCGGATGGCAGCATTTATGTTTCTGACGGCCACAACGCACAAGGCATGATTACCAATCAGGCCATGGCCGAAGGTCGCGCCAATGGCGAAACCTCCCGCATCATGAAGTTCGCCGCTGATGGCACCTTTATCAAGCAGTGGGGCGAAATCGGCGTGCTCCATGGTGAATTCCGTACCCCCCACGCAATGGAATTCGACTCACTGGGTCGCCTGTGGGTAGCTGACCGTGGCAATCATCGCATCGAGATTTATGACCAGGACGGCAATTACCTCGAATCCCGTTACAACTTCAGCCGCATCAGCGGCCTGTTCATCACTGACGATGACATGGTCTATGCCATCGATTCCGAATCCAGCCCAACCGGTCATCCTGGCTGGCGCAATGGCGTTCGCAGCGGCTCCATTCATGCTGACGTCGTCACCGGCTTTATCCAGCCCTTCGAACGCGAAGACCGGGTTTATCAAGGCACCGCCGGCGAAGGCGTAGCAGTTGATGCGGATGGCAATGTCTACGCCGCCGAAGGTCCAAACTCCCTGACTCAAGCTGGTGGTGCATTTACAAAGTACACGTTTAACTAACAAATATTGGCCAGCTAACTAAAGGTGTCAGATTTATTTTTCAAAATAGATCTGACACCTTTTTTGTTTTGTTGATTTTCGAATTAGATCTGAAACTTTTTTCTTCCTAGGAACTGCAAGCGCTGGGTGAATGGGTATTGTGACACCAGCGATCAAAGCGCAGCACCGACTGACCGAGGAAGACCGCTTTACAGGGCTTCCGACCGAGGGAGGGCACCCTGGAGGGGTGCGCGCTGCAGAGGTCACAAAACCCATTTACCCGGCGCGATCTATCAGACTCAATACATCCGGTGCGATCTCGCAGACTCAACAGACCCAAAGCGATCTATCAGACTCAATAAACCCAACACCATCCAATTCAATTGAGACAAATTAGCAATCTGCATTACCTCCATCGAATGGGTCAACTATGAATCTCGAAAAACTAAAACGCGCTGAACGTATTTTTATGCATCGCTATCCGGGAGGATTCGGACATCCGGAGATGATGGCGCTTGGTAAAAAACACAAGATGGACAAGATGACCACGGCCGTGCAGGAGCGCTTCGCAAAGAAGCAATTCCGGGATACCGCAGACACACTGCAAAGCCTGATCAAGATAGTTACATCTTCATCCATGGTATCCATATTCGAGAAACCGAAGTTCCGGGATTTCGTCAATGGCCTCGAACCGAAGTATCAGAATGCGCTGGTGAGCGGATTGAAGGAACAACTGCATGGAGATGAACAGAAAGGATTCGAGAAAGTACTGGGAGTATTGCAGACCGGCAAAATGGCGAAGTGGTCGCTGATCAGTATCGTGCCAGTGTATTTCCACCCGCAACACGATGTGTTTGTAAAACCGACAACTGCCAAAGGCGTAATTTCTTATTTCGCACTGGAGTCACTGCACTACAAACCACAACCGAGTTGGGCATTCTATGCAGAGTTCCGCGACCTGATTAACCAGATGAAAACCAGGGTTGATGCGACGCTGTCACCGAACAACGCCGCATTTACCGGATTTCTGATGATGAGTCTTGCCGCTACACTCGAATGAGTGTTAGCGCCTTACTTCAGTTTTGAATAATCAGTAGCGCTCATCATGAAAGTATTGGCTGTGATCGGTACATTGTATTTCTCGCGCAGCGCCACCCATTCTGCATCGGTACGGAATGCAGTCCACACTTCCTCACGATGGGCACGATCGCGATAGGCCAACATCCACACCAAGGTGTTAGGGTCATCGAGACGCTGCCACACCGCAACAATCTCGGCACCAAGACGCTCGAAGATACCGATTTCCGCTTCGCGGAAACGCTGATGCAACATATTAATACCACCATTGCCATCAACAGCAGGTGCGGCGGTATACATGCGCATTTCGAAGCAGCGTGAATCGGCGGCGACGTTGCCTGACAGGTCGGCAGACAATTGGCCGGAAGGACCGCATGGGGGCGGAGTCTCCGCGGCAAAGGCCATTCCGCCAATACCAAGCCCGAATAGTAGTGTGATTAGAATCTTGTGCATGTGTATCTCCTTGTTTGCAGTGGGTCTTGCGTGAATGTAGACGAAATGCCGTTTACAAAATATATTTATGTGATGAATTAAAATTTGTCACATTTAATTGATTAGTCTGGTTTCTCGAATGCGAGTACAAATTGATCAGTACGCCCCTGAATGTCTTCGTCGAACACGATGCGGGAGCGATCATCAATCGTACTGCGCAGCGCATCGGTAGTTGCCACCAATACAAAACCGCGCGCCTCGATTTCCTGCCGCGCGAAAATTTCAACAATACGGTGCAGATCCCCCGCTGCTTCATTTTCCGCATCCGGTTCGGCGGCATGATCCACTACGACGAAGCGACCACCGGGTTTTAACGCGCGATATACCTGATCCAGAAAATAGCTGACGTTGGCTGGACTGCCTGTGCGCACGTATTTTTCGCCGTCATAACTTTTCGGTATGACATACAGATCATGAAAGGCCATGACGATCAGCGCGGCATCGAGACTGTTATCAGTCAAATCGAGGTTAATGCCACTGCCAGTGCAGCGCGTGATCCGGCCCGGATCACGCTTGTCGAAACGATCACGCAAACCATTTATGCCCCAGGCTTCAAAGCCGAGGTTGTTATGCAGTAATGCCTCGCCCTGTTCGCCCAGCACACTCGCCAGCAATTCGCTGTAGTAGCCCCCGGACCCGAAAATATCAACCACCCTGTCGCCCGGCTCCAGCATGAGCAAGGGAATCACGAACTGCGGTTTGCTGTTCTGGTCGCGCTCAATGTCCGCGGCGAGCCTGCCGGGTTTCGCCATTGCGGCCAGCACCGCAGTCTCGTCGATGACGTCGCCGTAGCCCGGCACAGCACAAGAAATTGCCCATGCAAAAACGAGAAAGGGGACGGATTTAACCAGTCCCCTCCCGGTATTTGCCAATGTCATCAGGATTTTGGTTGTTATACGAGCACCTGTTTTATGCAAGTACTTTTCTAAACACGGCAACCGCTTGCTGCATTTCTTCCCTGCTGCCCAGGGAAATGCGGCAGTGGGTGTTTTCAAAGGGCGGGAAGTCGCGCCCTACCAGAATCTTTTGCTCGAGACAGGCGGCACGGAATTCACTCGCAGGACGGCGTACGTTTACGAAGATATGGTTGGTTTGAGAGTCGGCAACTTCGTAACCCACCTCGCGAATGGCGGCCACGGTAAATGTGCGAATCTCCGCATTCTCTTTACTTTCCCATTCGATATGTTCCTTGTCCTTAAACGCTGTCAGCGCAGCGATGGCCGCGAGCATGTTGATGTCGCCCATATTCCACGCCTTTTGCATGGCACGCAATTTGTCGGCATGACCCAATGCGTAACCGACGCGCAGGCCAGCCATGCCATGGGCTTTAGAGAAGGAGCGCGTGATGAATACGTTGGGAAGTTCTTTCACCAGCGGCAATGCTGTCTGCATTGAGGCGGGATCGGCGTAGTTGATATACGCCTCATCCAGATGCACATGAATGTCCGGCGTTTCACTCAGCACCCGCCGCACGAAGTTCTCGATCGCAGCATAGGAATGCACAGTGCCAGTAGGATTATTCGGGTTACATACGTACACCAGACCGGCGCCGCGGGCCGCGTCAGCCATGGCCTCGAGATCCAGGCTCATGGACTGGTCTACCGTAATGCGCTTGATTGGCGCACCGATGTTAGTCGCCATGCCTTCGCTGGTGCTGTAAGTCGGACCGGCGGTGACGAATGCGCGCTCTGGACTGCAGAATGCTCGCACCGCCCCTTCCAATAAAGGTGTAGAGCCGGTACCGAGCAGGACATTGTCATTTGCCAGACCGTAGCTTTCCGCAATGGCGGCTTGTAACTCATTCACATGATCCGGTGGATAACCCCGTCCGAGCCGGTGGTTGATGTGGGAATGCAGCGCCTCCAGCGTTTTCGGGCCGGGGCCGCGCGCGCTTTCATTCTGGTTAAGCTGCATGATGCCGCCATCGTAGACCCTTGTTTCCGGGGTCGGTCCGGGCGTGGCAGCGGCAGCACCTGACCCTTTGCTAACGGTATTCGAGAGCAGTCCGGCGGCAGCGCCGAGACCAAGTGTTCCAACAAAACCGCGACGTGTTATTTTCATTTAGTACTCCCTTGCCCGAGCGGACGAAGAATGTCGGTTGGGCTGATAATACGCAATAATCGCGCTTGGAGTAAAAGCAAATCTCCCGAAACAGGCTGTTTTCGGAGCGCCTGATTCCACCTGGCTCTGACTAATCCAGAGCGTCGACACTGTCACGCGCAGTAACAAGTGCATGCCAGCGCCACAAATTGGTCAGTCCTGCGTCTGGTTTCAAACCAACCAAGGTGCGGGCAAAATCCACGCCGCAAATCAGCGTTATATCCGCTACGGTAAAACGCGAGCCCGCCACATACTCCGAATTCGCAAACTCCTTATCGAGTCTTTCATAATACTTGTTCACATTCACATCGCTGACTGCTTTTGCTTCTGGAATAGTCTTGTAGATTCCCATCTTGGCAACGATGGGACCGTTCACCCAGGACACACCGATTTGCGACCACAACTCGGTTTCCATCTGCCGATTGCGCATTTCGATAAAGCCCATTTCGTAGGCATCAGTGCCGAACAGATTCCGCTGCGGATGAATCTGTTCAAGATAGCGACAAATCGCGATCGACTCAGACAGGTAACGGCCATCGTCCAATTCCAGTACCGGTAGCTTGCCGCTGGGATTTTTCTGGAGAAACTGCGGCGTCTTATGCTCGCCTTTCATCATGTCCACCTGGACCAGATCGTAGGCTATGCCTTTCTCGGCCAGAAATATTTTTACCTTGCGCGGATTTGGCGCCGTGCCGTAACTGTAAAGTTTCATCACCTTCTTCCTTATTGCTTATTCCGGCTCCCGTTTGCGATCCGCACTCAGGGTATCCCTGACATAACCGGATAAGGGTTTCTCTTCGCCGAGATTATTTACCAGGATCATGGTGCCACCGAGAATGGAGACACCTATTGTTACGCCTAAAATAAATGAGATGCGCAAAAACATGTGAATATGAATGCCCGTGTAATACTCACCGATTATCGAGATTGCATTGATCAGCACGAAGGAGATACCGAAAACCAACCAGACGATTTTTCTCATGCGGTCTCCTGCGTGCGCGATTACATGCTGCATTCCAGGTTAATTGCTCAGGGCAATCGATATGCCACCAGCGCGCCAGGCGTATCGGTGCGTGAGCTGCCAATCTGTACCACGATGTACTGCTTGTCCTCGTGCAGATAAGTCATCATGCCGTACTGGGCCGGTGCCGGTAGCGGCACACTGGCCAGAATCTCTCCAGTGAATTTATCCCTGGCATTGAGTGTGAGGGGATCTTCATCGGGCTCGAACTGCACCCCGCCTTCGCTCATCGCTCGCGCCTGCACCAGAACATCACCGGTGACCATCTGGATCGACCAGCCGAGTCCGCCAGTATCAGGAATATCTACTCCCTGCAGCATCGGATGATTTTTGAATAAATCCGGAGTCGGGCCGATTGGCAAGGACCAGGTCTTGTCACCAGTATTCATGTTGTATGCGGTGAGCTGGCTTTCCATGGGCTTGTAGAGGGGAAGGCCCTCGATTGTTGGCAAGCCGCCGCCACCGCCACCGGGCAACCATGCTGCTACCGTGCGACCGGTCGTAGGAGTACTGTTAGGAGTTACACCACCTTCACCCGGACGCGGATAATTCGGATTGTCGCGATCGACGCCATTCGTCGCCTGCATGAAACCAGGGGCGAAGCAGCTGCGACTATGGGAGTTGTACATCATGCCCGTGCTGGGATCGGCCACCGGCGGATGTGGAATGATATTACCGCCACCAAGGCAACCGATGTTGTTGATGAAATCGTTGTCATGATCAGCTGGCAGTGGTGGCACGTAGAGGCCGCCAACCCGATAGCCATTCAGAATCACCATTGCCTGTTCTTTCAATGCCGGCGTGTAATCGATAACGAATTCTTCGGTCAGACCATTCGTGACAATAGGATCCACCGGTTCCGGCCAGGTCGGATACGGTTGGGTCGGAGAGGTCCAGTTGCCTGGCACTTCAGTTTGCATGACCGGACGTTCTTCAATCGGCCAGATTGGTTCACCAGTCTCGCGATTGAATGCGAACACGAGCCCTTGTTTCGTATTCTGGATCAGCGCGGGAATGAGCTGACCGTTCACCGTGAGATCCATCAGCATCGGCGGCGTCGGCAGATCGTAGTTCCATTGATCGCTATGATGAATCTGGAAATGCCAGCGACGTTCGCCAGTTTTGACATCCAGTGCCAGCACGCTGCCACCGAATAAATTGTTACCGGGGCGATGCCCGGCATAAGACTGCACGGTGGACGCATTCGTCACCATGTACACCAGACCCAGCGCCGGATCGGCCGAGGCTGGTGCCCAGGTGGAGATGTCACCGGAGAAACGCCAGGCATCGTTCAGCCAGGTTTCGTGTCCGACTTCGCCGGGGCGCGGAATGGAATGAAACTTCCACAGGAAGGCACCGGTGGCGGCATCAAATCCCATGATGTCACCCGGTACGTTTTCGATGCGAGTCTGGCCATAGCTCGGTTGATGACCAACCAATACCACGACCACACCATTCACCACGATCGGTGGTGCCGAGGCAGTGACCATGCCGAGCTCACGGGGAATGCCGTAATCAGCATCATAGCTGCCGCCAGCCACCAGATAATCCTGCCAGGGACCCCAGTCTTCCACGAGGCGCGGAATCAGGTCGACGACACCGGTTTCCGGATAGCCACCAACCGGGAACGCGGTGCCCCAGTTCTCCAGCGGTAAGCCGGTTTTGGCATCCAGTGCCCACAGGAAGAAACCCGGGGTAGTGATATAGATAACACCACGGCCATTGACCTCGGCATAGGCCACGCCTTTACCGTAAGCCTGGCGCGGCGAACGCTGGTGCCGAATTGTTTCCGGTTCACGAAATGTCCACAAGTTCTCGCCGGTTGCCGGGTCGATCGCGACTACCTGACGGCGGGGTGTGGCAACTGTATATAGTGTGTTCTCTACATAGATTGGCGTGGCCCGTGAGAAATAGTCGAGATTGGGGCCGAAGTTATCGCTGCGCCAGATCCAAGCCTGCTCGAGGTCGGCGAAATTGCTGCGATTAATCTGATCGAGGGGCGAATAGCGCGTGTGTCCGGCATCGCCGCCGAGGTAACGCCATTCACCATTTTCTGTGCCAGGCAGCTGCTGCGCGGTAGCCAGCATCGTGGCCAGCAGGCCGGTGACAACTGCCATAGTTTGGGCGATACGTTGCTGTAGCTTGAATGTGGACGCAATGCTCATGAACTGGTTCCTCTGCTTCTGGTTATGGACGCGCTCTGCTGAAAGCTATTCCCGTTTACATTTCTCTATTGTTGTTAAAGGCGTCTCTGGAACAGGAGAGTAAGAGCTTGAGAGAACGAAGTCCACCAGCAGGGCGAAAGCATGGTTTGCCCTGGCAAATTCATTTATCCTGTCGCCTCAAAGTTGTTCCTGCATTTGCATAACCCGCTGGCGTTACCGGGTCTTCTGGAGATAAATCGATGCCTACCCTGTTTTCTGGCCATGTTCTGTTTGGCACCCGCCTGGCGCTCGTTGCCGGCATTAACCTGCTGCTCGCTATGCCGACTCTGGCCCAGCCGCCGATCATTCAGCCCGGGCCGCCCGGCCAGCCGAGCCGTTTGATCACAGCTGAAGCAGCGTCCAATCTCGCCAGCATTCAATTCTCTGACGCCGACGTGAAGTTCATGCAGGGCATGATTTCCCATCACGCCCAGGCGATGGAGATGACAGCATTCGTGGCAGCGCGCTCGCAGCGCGAACCCGTGCGCTTGTTGTCCGAGCGCATCTCCCTGTCGCAGGATGACGAGATGTCGATGATGCGGGACTGGTTGTCGGAAAAAGATCAGACCATACCTGCGCCGGATACCCACCACGCCCATGATGCAGAACTGATGCCCGGCATGGCCACGACTGCAGACATGGCGCGACTGGAAGCAGCCACAGGTGCCGAGTTCGACAAGATTTTCCTGGAATTAATGATCAAGCATCACAGTGGTGCAGTAGAGATGGTAGAGACCTTGCTGAAGCAGCCTGGCTCTGCCCAGGACTCAGTGTTGTTCGCCTTTACCTCGGACGTTACTGCCGATCAGACCAGCGAGATCGAGCGCATGGACTCCATGCTCGCCGGCTTCTCGCCCGATCCGCGCGTAAACCTGAAACCAGGTTTCGACGATGCCGGACAGGCGTCACTCAATATGCAACTGGTCATCGCCATTCCCAAGCCCGATGGCTTCTTCGATCCTGCCAATCCATCCGGCTTGCCCATGAGCCGCGAAACCGATGCCGAAGAAACCCTGGCGCCGGATGCCGACACACCAGCTGCTGACGCTGCGCAAAACGTAAGCTCCACCGCGCAGGCCAGCAATGCGGTCGAAACACCAGTAGCCGATGACCCGGAAGACGAGAAGTCTGAACCACGTCCGAGCCTGCTGAATTTTGCCAACACCGATCTCACCTTTGCCGGAGACGTATTGATTGCCGGCAACTACCACGGTTTCAATGCCTACGACATCAGCAATCCGCGCGCGCCACAATTGTTGAGCTCAGTGGTGTGCCCCGGCGGCCAGGGTGACGTGTCCGTCATCGGCAACCTGCTGATCCTGTCGGTAGAACAAACCCGCGGCCGCCTCGATTGCGGCCTGCAGGGTGTGGCCGAACCAACCAGCAGCGATCGCTTCCGCGGCATCCGCATCTTTGATGTGACTGACTTTCGCATGCCGATCCAGGTGGGCGCCGTGCAAACCTGTCGCGGCTCCCACACCCATACCGTAGTCACCGATCCCGATGACGAGGGCAATATCTATGTGTATGGCTCAGGCACCAGCTCAGTACGTCCCGGTGAGGAGATGGCGGGCTGTACGGATGATTCACCCTTTGAGAATCCGGAATCCGCGCTGTTCCGCATCGACGTAATCCAGATTCCAGTGAACAATCCGCAAAATTCCAGCGTCGTAAATCGGCCGTATATTTTCTCCGATCCCCAATCCGGCATAGCGGCAGGTTTATGGGAGGGCGGCGACCACGGTGATGGTACTCAGACGACCAGTGAGACCAACCAGTGTCACGACATTACTGCCTACCCGGAAATCGGCCTTGCTGCCGGCGCCTGTTCCGGTAACGGTATCTTGCTGGATATCTCCGATCCGGTGCATCCGGTGCGACGGCACGAAGTGATCGACACCGGTTTTGCCTATTGGCATTCCGCCACCTTTAACAACGATGGCACCAAGGTCTTGTTCACCGATGAATGGGGTGGCGGTTCACGTCCACGCTGTCGCGCCCAGGACCCGATGGACTGGGGTGCGGATGCGTTCTACGACATCGTCGATGGCAAGATGCAATTCCGCAGTCACTTCAAGCTGCCAGCGCCGCAAACCGACACCGAGAACTGCGTAGCCCACAACGGCTCACTGGTGCCGGTGCCCGGTCGCGATATTTTCGTGCAGGCCTGGTATCAGGGCGGCATCTCGGTCATCGACTTCACCGATTCCTCCAACCCGGTGGAAATCGCGTTCTTCGACCGCGGGCCACTGCATGAAGAGAAACTTATGCTGGGCGGATACTGGTCGGCATACTGGCTTGGCGGCTTGATCTATGGCACTGAAATCGCCCGTGGACTCGACGTGCTGTCTCTCTCGCCCAGCGATTACCTGTCTGCCAACGAAATCGCCGCGGCCTCGTTAAAGGAGCCCGGTGTCATTGTTAATGCCCAGCAACAGAAACGGCATCAATGGCCAGCCGAACCGGTAGTTGCCCGCGCCTATCTGGATCAATTGCTACGGGACAATGTGATTGACGCAGCCCAGCAGCAGTCCTTGAACTCAGCATTAGACAGCGCCACCAATGCGCTCGCCGACAACGGTCGCCGCGATGCAGCTACCGCCGCGCAGTTACAAACGCTGGCCACCAATTTCACGGCGGAAGGCAATCGTCGCGATGGCATTACCCAGTCTCGATATCTGGGTTTGGCAACCACCCTAAACGGCTTGGCAGAACGCCTGCGCTAGAGCGTGTCACAGACACAGCTACACCATGTGTGTGGCTGTGTCTCGATTACTTGCGCGGGGAATTAGGGTACACTGGCACCGCTTGAAAAAAGGCAGGTCAGTTTCAAACTACAAGTTTCGCAACAAAAATGACTTTTCGTTTTCCCCTGGAGGATTACATGAAATTCGGTATGACTAAAAAATTAACTGCAATTGTACTTATGGGTCTGTGCTCACAAATGGCGTTGGCTGATCCAGTCAGTGCCAGAAAAACTGTTGCCGGCATTCTCACTGGCATGAATCATTTCGCCAGCGATGAACAAAAAGCCCAGTTAATGGCGATTGCTGGTGATGAAAGTTCAGGTCGCGGCATGCAGATGATTGCATCTACCGTACATGACATTCAACACGCTGCAACTGCAGAAGGCAAAGAAGCCATGGCTCAAGTTATGGCCGCCGACGCTGCTCCTGCCGAAGTGAAGGCTTTGGCAAAAGTCGTTGCTGAATTTAACCATATGGCAAGTGATGAAGCCAAAGCCGTATTAGCTGGCCTGTAATTTCAGCAATTAAACTTTAGTAAATTTAACTTTAGTAAACTACAAGTTCACACACTTTGGTTCACACGGGTTAAGTTGCAAAAAGCAAGTTGCTAAAAAATGCGGGGACATCCACACGGATGTCCCCGTTTTTTTCGCCCGCTCTCTTCAAATTTTAGCCAAAGAATTGAAACCATGACTGACCGAAACTTTGACGAACTGGCGGATCGCTTCGAGACCAAATTGTATGGTCACTGGCGCGGCCAGATCCGGTTGCAGTTGGTCACAGAGGCGCTGTTGCAGGATGCCAACTGCCTGCAGCAGTCACAACCGCTGCGGGTGCTTGATGCCGGCTGCGGCCTCGGCCAGATGAGTCTGTTGCTGGCCGAGCGTGGCCATCATATTACTGCGTGTGATGTTTCTGGCATTCTGCTGGAACGAGCACGCGCGCGCATCGCTGCAGCCAATCCGGAACTCCTGCAGCACATCGACTTCCATTGTTGTCCGCTGCAATCTATCGGCGCGCATGTGGAGGGCCAGTTTGACCTGATCATATTCCACGCTGTACTGGAATGGCTGGAAGATCCGCGCGCCGGACTACAGAGTCTGCTGCCTCTGTTAAAACCTGGCGGCGAAATGTCAGTGTTGTTCTATAACCGCCACAGCATCATCTTCAAGAATTTGCTGCGTGGAGATTTTCGGCGCATCGATGAGCAGGATTTCAAAGGCGATTCCGGCAGCCTGACTCCAATCAATCCATTGCCGCCTGCAGACGTGGCCGCATGGCTGCATGCAATGTCACTCACCGTCACGAGCCAGCGCGGCATCCGTACATTCTATGATTACATGGAACAGAATCTGGACAAAAACAAGCCAGCCAAGGCTTCGCTCGACGATATTATGCGAATGGAGAAAAAATTCAGTACACTCGAACCTTATCGAAGTCTGGCACGCTATCTGTTATGGCACTGCCGCAAGACACCAGAAGGCATCTGATATGAAGCAATTTCTCAACTACGCATTAAGCTGTGCTCTGGGCGGCATTTTTTCCCTGTTGGTGAGTCAGAGCGGGTTCGCCCAGGATGGCACCGCCTATTACATGGCAAACGAAGGCTTGATGGTCACACAAGGCGAGACCAAGATTTTGTTCGATCCCTTGTTTCGCAACGGCTATGGTCAATACCTGCTAATCCCGGAAGAAATGGAGGCCGCCCTGTTTGCTGGTCGCGCTCCCTTTGATGGGGTAGATGCCATCTTCATCAGCCATTTTCATGGTGACCATTTTTCCCCGGAAGATATATTACGTTTGTTGCAAACACAAACTGCAATTCAATTGTATGCACCGATGCAGGCAGTAATCACCTTGCGTGCTGAAACCAGCAATCAGGACGATGCCGTATTTGAACGAGTACATGGGGTGAGTCTGGCGTATATGGATACGCCGGTGTCGATGACTATGGCTGGGCTGTTTATCGAGGCCGTGCGCATACCGCACTCAGGCTGGCCAACTGGTCGACTGGACGTAGAAAATATAGCCTGGCGCGTGACCTTAAATGAGACCACGACTGTGCTGCATATGGGAGATGCTGATCCCAACGACATGCATTTCGCCCGCGACGCGGCCTATTGGGAGCAGACGCCCCCGCACATGGCATTTCCACCCTACTGGTTTCTCGACTCCAATGAAGGACCGCAGATTCTGCGCGAGCGCATCAAATCCAGGCGCTCCATCGGCGTGCACGTACCAGTGACGATTCCGGCTGACCCGATCCAGCGCCCTTATAGCCTGCGTAATCAGGACCTGTTCGTCAGTCCGGGCGAGACGCGGGTAATCAGCCACGATTGAGTCGCTATCCCCCCATCACCCAACTGTTCTCCTTGATTCTTCAGACCTTTTGGTTAACGATAGCGCCTAGCCCTCGAACCAATATTAAGCCCTATAATAAGCCGTATAATCAGCACTAAAACCAGAAGGGAATAGCCTTATGAAAACCGCAACGTTGCTTTGCAGTTCAGTCCTTACCCTGGCCCTATTTTCCGCCGCGGCCCTCGCCCAGACTACTAACGACTACACCGTTCCAAGAACCATTGACGGGCATCCGGATTTCCAGGGTGTGTGGGAAAACAATTCCATCACCCCCGTAGAGCGCCCCGATGTGTTCGGGACCAAAGAGTTACTGACCGATGAAGACGTGGCTTTTCTGCAAACACGGCTGTCTGAAATTAATCAGGAAGGCGGCGATGCCTTGTTCGGGGAAGGCGTCCTGGAAGCGGTGTTCAGCGGAGAAGTGAAATCCTATGATCCATCCACCGGCAACTACGACTCACAATGGATGGTAGATCGCAAAATTCACCGGCGGACTTCCCAGATCATTGATCCGCCCAATGGCAAGTACCCGCCGCGTACCGAACGTGCCATTGCCATGGCCAAGGCCGAGGCACAGCATCGCGAAGAGCATCCAGCCGATTCCTATACTGACCGGCCACTGGGTGAGCGCTGCCTGTCCTTCGGCGCACCACGCCTGGGAGCCGGTTACAACAGCTACTGGCAAATCGTGCAAACCAGAGACACCGTAGCAATTATTCAAGAGATGGCCCATGACGTGCGCATCATTCCCCTGGTCGAAATGCCCCATATCCATGCGAATATCAAACTGTGGCACGGCGACTCGCGGGGTTATTGGGAAGGTGACACGCTCGTGATTGAAACCAAAAATTATTCAGACAAGAGCAGCAGCGGACCAGACAACTCGCAAAAAATAAACGTGGAACGCTTCACCCGGGTCGCCGCTGATTCTATCCAGTATCAGTTTACTTCCCACGACCCCGGAACTTACATCGCACCCTACACGCGGGAAATTATTCTCGATTTAACCCCGGATGCAATTTACGAATACGCCTGTCACGAAGGCAACTACGGGATGGAAAATATCCTGTCCGGCCACCGCGCTGAAGAACGATTGGAAGCCAAAAACTGATCCGGCGCAGGGCAACTAATTACAGAGGCTGTTATGAAAATATTCCTTATCCTTGCTACATTCAGTTCGGCATTGGCTGGTTCGGTTGCATTACACGCGGCTGACGCTTACACGACTCCGCGTACCGAGTGGGGCCAACCGGATTTGCAGGGAGTATGGAATTTTTCCTCAAACACGCCGATGCAACGCGCTTCCCGCTATGGCGATCGCCAATTCCTCACCCCGGAAGAAGTAGCCGAGATGGTGACGGCACGGGCGGCGCGGGATGCGGGTTCGGATGCGGCGCTACCTATTGGCGGCGTGGATGAGTCTTACAACGATTTCTGGATCGAGAATGCCGGTATCGGTGGTGATGTCAGAACGTCCCACATTGTCTATCCCCGGAACGGACAAATGCCGGCGCTGGTTGCAGGCGCAGTCGTGCAGACTGGTAATTATGGAGCAGAGACTACCGGTGAGAGCCGACCGGCGCGCTTGATGGCTGGCGGCATTGGCCGTGATGGCCCGGAAGATCGAGGCCTGTCAGAGCGCTGCATTGTCGGCTTTAACGCCGGACCGCCATTTTTTCCCAGTCTGTACAATAACAATGTACAGATTTTCCAGAGCAAGGATCACGCTGTGCTCATGACTGAGATGATTCACGACGCGCGCGTGGTGCCATTGTATGCCTCGCAGGCAGAGCTGCCGGTACTGGATGCCGAAGTTGGTCTTTGGTCCGGTGATTCAAGAGGCTACTGGGATGGCGATACCCTGGTTGTGGTAACGCAGAATTTCAATGGCCTCACTGCTAGTTATGGCACTGCTGGCACTTCCGACACCAAGCTGCTCACTGAGCGCTTTACACGCCGCGGCGCCGCCACTGTGGATTATGAATTTACCATTGAAGATGCTGCCACTTACACCGACAAGTTCACTGCTGTCATTCCAATGACCAAAGTAGCAGGACAGTTGTACGAGTATGCCTGCCATGAAGGCAATTACGGCATGGTGAATATTTTGCGCGGTGCCCGCGCCGAAGAAGCGATGGCAGCGTCTGAAGCGGGCCGTTAAACTTTAGCCCGGACTAATCTGCTAGTTGCAGCATCGTGATCAATGCCTGCGTGTGTTCGGCGGCCTGAATCCCGAGTGGAGTCAGATAACCGCCATCCTCAAGCGTGATTACGTGTTTGGCGAATAGGCGTTGGGCAGATCTAATACGCGCCGGTTCAGCATCATGATGTATTTTTAACCCACCCTGATGACTGTCCAGATTAAACAGATTTAGCAGTTCCAGTTCTTCTAAAAATTCCTGACTCAAGTGCATAATGACCGTCTCATCGTTATTCTTTTAGTCACTGTTTTAACCGACAGTGTGGACTGCAGGATAACACGGGTCAGCGCGATCAAGCCCACCATAGTGTGAACAGAAAGCAGAATAATAAATGCGTTCAATCCAATCCCTTGTTGCCTGCATCCTCTTGCTGGTCATAGTCCCTGGCATCGGCTTCGGCACACTTGCGCAGGCGCAGATAGTGGCAGCTGAAGCGCATGGCGTGCGCAACGACCTGCCACGTCCCTATGCGACGCAACGTGATTGGGGAAAATTGCCGGCAGGCACGCCCTGGGCGGCAGTGACAGCCATAGAGCCATCGCCCGATGGACGTTTTATCTACGTCATTCATCGCTGCCTGAACAATTCCTGCGAGGGCCGCAGCGAGCACCCGATTTTGCAATTCGACTATGACGGTAACCTGATCTCCAGCTTCGGCGCCGGTCTGTTCGTATTCCCCCATGGGGCCGCGGTCGATAGCGCGGGCAACTTGTGGGTAACTGATGCGCGCGGCAATGACCAGTTGGGTCATCAGGTCTTCAAATTTGATGCGGCAGGAACGGTGCTGATGACATTGGGCCAAAAAGGCCAGGGCGGTTCCGGGCCGGCACTGTTGCAGCAACCGAATGACGTGGTGATCGATCCGGCGGATGGTGACATCTTCGTCGCCGACAGCCATCGCGGGGGCTTGAACAACCGCATCGTGCACTTCGCGGCAGATGGCACTTATATCAAGCAATGGGGCAGCAAGGGTGCTGGCCCGGGCCAACTAAGTGAACCCCATGCCATCGCCATGGACTCGCAAGGCCGCCTGTTCGTCGGTGACCGGGAAAATAACCGCATCCAGATTTTCAACCAGGCCGGTGAATTTATCGATGAGTGGCGTCAGTTCGGTCGCCCCAGCGGACTGTTCATTACCCCTGATGACATGCTGTATGTGGCTGACTCCGAATCAGGACCAGACACTGGCGCCAATGAGCTGTCGGGAATCATGAAAGGCATTCGCATCGGTTCTGCTGTGGATGGTTCGGTAACCGCGTTTATCGAAGATCTGGAACCCCTGCGTGATGACCATTCCGGTGCCGAAGGTGTAGGTGTCGATGCCCGGGGCAATGTGTATGGCGCCGTGGTACGCCGCCAGATGTTGGAGCGCCACGTGCGCAATTAATTTGGGTATAGCACCGTGGTTTTATCTGTATACTCTGGGACCGAAAACACAAACGCACGTATTTATATAATCAGATCGCCAGCAACATGCCAGTAAATAAATAAAGAGGAACGCATCATGCATAATGAAAAAATCGATCGTCGCACCCTGCTCAAGAATTCGATAAAAACCGGCCTCACTCTGGGGGCCATTACCAGCCTGCCTCAATGGGCACTGCCCACGCTCGCGCAAGGCGAAGTGCTGGTGCAATTTACTGATATGCCGGAAAACTATTCACGGGGTCCGGCATTACCTGGCGCCACTCATTTCCAGGATACCCGCCAGATTGATTCCTTCTATAGCGCCAACGAAGATTTTTATGTGGTACAGCATTACGGCCAGCCCGAAGTGGATGTGGCCAATTTCAAACTGAGCGTGACTGGCCTGGTGAACAATCCCAGGGAATATACCCTGGCGGATTTGCAGGGCAGGACCCAGTTTGAAATCGACGCCGGGTTCGAATGCGGTGGCAATCGACCCGATAGTTTATTCCAGGGCCTGATCGGCAATGCGAAATGGCGCGGCGTGCGTCTGCGCGAGATTCTGCAGGAAGCTGGCGTTAAACCCGAAGGCACTGAGATCGTCTTCTTCGGCGCCGACAAGGGTACCGAAAATATTCGCGAGACAGATGTCGAACAAAGTTTCGCACGCAGCCTGCCGGTAGAAGAAGCGATGCGCGATGAGAACATGCTGGCGCTGGAGATGAACGGCGAGGCAATGCCGCAATTTCATGGCCGCCCGTTGCGCCTGCTGGTTCCCGGATTCTACGGTGTCGCTAACGTAAAGTGGCTGACGCAGATCCATGTTCAAGACAGACGTTACATGGGCCGCTTCATGGGTCGTGACTATGTCACACTCAAGAAAGAAATGATCGGAAACGAAGCACGCTGGGTGGAGAATTCAGTCACGCGCATACAACTCAAATCCTCCGTCGTACGCGTCACCCGCCTCGGCAACCAGCATACGATTACCGGATTCGTGCTCAACGATGGTACGCCTCTGGCCAGTGTGGAAGTGCAAATTGATAACGGTGCCTGGCAAGCCGCCGAGATTGATCCGCAATCGTCCCAGTATTCCTGGAAATTGTTCTCATTGAACTGGAGCAATGCGACAGCGGGTGAGCACACGATCGTGTCGCGCGTAACTGATGCCAATGGCAACGTGCAGCCGACTGCTGATCAAGTGCCGGAAAAAATCAGTCGCTGGGAAAATTATGCGCAGTTTCCACGAACAGTAATGGTTACTGGCTAGGAAACCCGGACGTAGCCCAATTAGGAAATTACACAAATTGGTTTTTTGAAAGTATCACTGCAGCGAAACCAATAAACTCAAGAAAAAAAAGGGATGGCTCTCACCATCCCTTTTTTATTGCCCAACTCTTGCGAGTAGCAGCTTACTGAGTTTCCAGCGACGTGGTGACTACCGGACCCATGCCCATGATTTGGACGGTGACTTCCTCGTCTTTCGCCATGTCATAGTGGTGACCATTTGGTGGCTCGTAAATGAAAGTACCCTGTTCTACGCGCTGCATCTTATCCGGATTGTAGACCCCTGACTCGGGTCCGGTAGACACCCACCATGTACCTTTCAATACGGTGATGTAACGGGCCGTGTTGTGGAAATGCGGACGACTGCCGCGGCCGGGTGCGAACGTGATCTGGATTACGTAGATGCCTTCCTTGCTGGGGTCGCCAAATACATTCACGGTGCGGCTGGTTTCCCCTGGCATCAGGTCTGCCGGGGTTGCAATCATGAAACCGTGTTCATCCTGCGGCACTACCTGCGCAAGCACTGCCTGGCTACCAATCAGCATGACGCCGAGCAGACAGCCGGTCAGGGTTTTAATTGCCTTGTTTTTCATATTCTTCTCCTGTCAGAAAGGTTAATGCTGGAGGGTGTTGCTCCTGCAAAAAAAAATCATAGCGAACAAGCGCGTGGCCGCAATATAGCACGGAAACCGCAAGACGAAAGACTCTGGTTGAGGCTGGCGCAGTGCTTCCAATGCAGCCGTCCCGCGATTATAGTGAGCAGACAGGAATTGGTAAACCGGTGGCGCACGGACTCTACCAGCAAGGCTGTTCAATCAATCCGAAAATAAAAACGAGGCTGCCCATGTTAAATAAATTAATAGTTGGTGGATTACTGGTTGCGAGTCTGGTCGCGGTAAGCGTGCTCAGCGCGCAGCAACGCCCTGCCTTGACAGCGGAGCAAGAGGCGCGCCTGCAGATACAGCCGGTTCCAGGCAAGCCGGGCCTGTTCATCATTCCCGGCTTCGACGGCAATATGTCGGGCGGCAACATGGCGGTAAGGGTAACCGATGAGGGTGTCATCCTGGTAGATAACAAGTTTGCGGATAGTTTCGCTGGCATCATGCAGCAGGTGCGCAAGCTGACGGATGCACCGATTCGTTATGTTCTGAATACGCACAGTCACTTCGATCATGCCGGCAGCAATGCCGATTTCATGCCCGCGGCGCAGGTCATTGGCCATGAAAACGCGCGCGCCAATATGCTCCGCAATGGTGATGCCGGGCCGCCTTCTGTTACTTACGATGGTCGCACCGCGGTGTTCATGGGCGATGCGGAAGTACAGGCGCACTATTTCGGTCGCGGTCACACCAGTGGCGATTCGGTGGTCTATTTTCCTGACCTGCGTACAGTGCATACCGGCGATCTCGTGCTATGGGGCGATCGCATGGATGGCACCACGCTGACGCCGTTTATCGACTATGCCAATGGCGGCAGTGCGCTGGCGTGGACCACGACTCTGGATGGACTGTTGACCTTGGACTTTGATACGGTAATTCCAGGACATGGCCCGCTATTGACGCGCGCCGATGTGCTGGAGTTTCAGGACAAATTTTCCCGCATGATGATGCGCATGACACGCCTGATAGATGCCGGCACCAGCCGCGATGCGATCGTTACCGCAATCGACCTCACTGACCTTAACTGGCCAATGGCGCCGGAACGCTTACAAGCGATCTATGATGAGATCTACAGTCGCTAATCTGTAGCGTTAGCTCAGGGCAATCGAAAACTCACCAGTGAGTCGCTGGCGCTGATCACGATATATTGCTTGCCATCGCTGCCCAGATAACTCATCGGGTTGGCGTTACCGCGACCACTCAAGGTGGTTTCCCACAATTGCCTGCCACTACTCGTTTCCAGTGCTCGCAAGCGATTGTCATCGGTCGCTCCGATAAAGAGCAAATTGCTTCCCGTCACCAGTGCGCCGGCACGCCCCGGGCGCCCGGTTAGTTGACGCTCTGCGGGCAGCGACTCGGTGATACCGATACGCTGCTGCCAGGCTATTTCTCCGGTGCGCGTATCCACAGCAGTGAGCGTGCCCCATGGTGGTTTCTGGCAAGGCATGCTGACGCCATTAATGCGCACTTCAAAACCCGCAGGTCTTGGTCCGGTCAAACTATAGGGCACAGCCGAACTTGCCGGCGCGTCTTCAAGCCAGCCCAACGTGCCAGTATTAGCGGCGAACACGAACACATAACCAGAGTTAGGATCATAGGGTGCCCCGCCCCAATTCGGTCCGCCGCCAAGTCCCGGAAATAATAACGTCGCTACACCACTGGCAGGAGTGGGCTTGAAGGTCCAGGGAGAATACGCTCCCGCATTGGTAAATGGACCGACCTCGGTGAGCATTGCCAGGCAAGCGGTGACATGTTCCGGGGACGTGTCTGCTATAGTCACCAGATCGCTACCGCTATAACTTACACGCGCCATAGGTGGTGTGGCAGGAATCGGTTGCGTAGCCCAGGTCTGTTCTCCGGGCACATCACTCTGGGGTACAACGCGCTCTTCCACGGCGACTAGCGGCACGCCGGTTTCCCTATTAAGCAGAAACAGATAGCCGGATTTGGTGGTTACCGCAAGAGCCGGTACTGTTGCGCCATTCTGATTCATGTCAAACAGTGTCGGCGGTGCCGGTGGATCATGGTCCCATAGATCATGATGTATGGTTTGAAAATGCCACACATAGTCTCCGCTATGAATATTCACTGCCACGATACTGTTCGCGAACAGGTTGGAGCCCTCGCGGTCACCTCCGTATGCAAATGGCAGCGAGCCGGCGAGAGGTATATAGAGCAGATCACGCTCGACATCTACGGTGAAATAGAAAGGCCAGGCGTTGGCACCCAGTCGCCCCGCCCAGCTATCGGCTTCCCAGGTGTCGTGCCCGAGTTCTCCGGGCTGCGGCACGGAGTTGAATTCCCAGAGCTTGGTGCCACTCAGCGCATCGAATGCACGCGCATTGCCGACACCACCAGTGGCCCCGCTCGGGGTATTGGCACCAATCACGATCACATCATCGTATACCAGCGGTACGGAAATATAGGGTATGCCAAGGTCGATCTCGCCCCCTTGCCCAAACGCGGTAGCGAGTGCGCCGGTGGCGGCGTCGAGTGCGACGAGGCGCGTGCCTGCGGTGAAATAGATGCGCGGGGCAGCGCCATCGGTTCCTGGCCAGTAACTCACACCTCGGCGCGAAGGCACTCCGGTAGTTACCCCATGGCGCCACAGCTCCGTGCCAGTAACCGGATCAAGCGCAACAACGCGATCAGCCGCAGCGAGGTACATGATCCCGGCAATTACTATGGGAGTAACTTGCGAATTCGGATTACGCGTTGCCGCCTCGGCATCGACATCGCTGCGCAAGTTATAACTCCAGCCAGCGACCAGATTCTGCACGTTGTCAGTCGTGATCTGGGACAGGGCTGAATAACCGGTGCCGGCAAGTCCGCCCCGATATTGCGGCCAATCTGTAGCAACGCCGTCTGCCTCTGGTTCGCTTACCTCGGCGCAGGCACCCAACAGTGCAGTTATAAGACTGGCAAGCAAAATTCGGTTGGTGAAGAGCTTGGGCATGGCGGGTACCTGTTCAGAGAGTTAGCAATGATTGAATTACATTATTTTTGTGTCTGCTGCAGTGCATGGCGCCTTCTCAACCTGCAGTATTGACGTTACTGGCAATGCTTGGGGAGTGCAAACATGGCTGCTGTTTTGGTGCTGCCAATAAACCATGAATTGCTGTGCTTAAGCAATTGGCTGCGGCGGCATGGGACGCATGCAAAGAAAGATTAGAAGTTCCGGGATTCATCCAGGAAACGATCGAGTTGTTGTCGCAATAATTGATTCTCGCTTTGCAACTGTTCTCTCTGTTCTATCAATTTTTCGACAATAGCTACTGCCGCCCAATCCAGCTCCAGATCGCGATGCAAACGGGCAGCACGCTGGGCGATAGCGAGCATGCTCGTGTCGAATACCCATTGCGCCGGTTCAGCGCCAAGCGGTCGCACAATGTCGTGCTGCACCAGCTCCACAAACACCGCTTCTGGCAAGCGCACCGCGACGCAAATATCGGTCAGGCTCAATTTGAAATAGTGCTCTGTCATTACCTGGCTCCCGGGTTATTGCTCGAATCCGCTGCGCGGATCGAAAGCGGATTTGGCAGCCAACTCCTGCCACAACTGCTTGCTGGCCGCATCGACTTGTTTTGGCATCACCACCTTGAGCTGCACATACAGATCGCCGTGACCATGCTTGCCCGGCAGTCCCTTGCCCTTCACCCGCAGGCGCTGCCCGGTTTGTGCCGCTGGGGCAATCGACAAGCTGATGCGCCCATCCAGTGTCGGCACCTTAACCGTAGCGCCTAACGCCGCTTCCCAGGGCGCCACGGGTAAGGTGATGGTCAAATCATGTCCGCTCACATCAAATAATGGATGGGGTACCAGCTTTACGCGCAGATAGACATCGCCGGCCGGGGCGTTACCACTGCCCGTGCCACCCTGTCGCTTCAAACGGATGCGCTCTCCATCTACAGCGCCTTTGGGGATTTTTATCTTCAGCGTTTTGGTCTGGCCTGGGCCACGCCCGCTGTTATCCGCGAGGGTAAACTCAATGGTTTTGGGTGTGTCTTTCAGCATGTCTTCCAGCAACAATGGCAGCTCAATCTCCACATCCTGGCCGCGCTGCGCGAACATTTGTGCTTCCCCATCGAAGTGCGTCCGTGGGCGGCGACCGCCTCCCGGAGTTTGTTGGATGCGGTTACCAAACAGGCTGGAGAAGAACTCGGAGAAATCACCGTCACTGAAATTTGCGCCTGTGGCTGTGCTGTTCCAGCCCGGTGGCGGCGTAAAGGCCTGTCCTTTATGACCATATTGCCGCAGCTGGTCATACTCGGCGCGCTTGGTGGCTTCGCCCAGCACCTCGTATGCTTCTGCTACATCCTTGAATTGTCGCTCCGCATTGGGCTCCTTCGACACATCCGGATGGTATTTACGGGCCAAACGTCGATACGCCGCCTTGACCGCTTTGGCGTCTGCGTCCGGCTTGATCCCAAGTATGTCGTAGTAATCCTTGAATTCCATCGTGTAACTCAGTGGTCTGTGTGTTGCCCAGTATGGCAGATTCAACGTTGGGGCTTGTTGATTTAATTCTATTGTTATTGTTCCTTCGAGTCGCACTTCGGGCTGTCAGCTGTAACCATTGTTACTGTTCCTTCGAGTCGCACTACGGACTGTCAGATTCACTCATTGGTAGGGTTCCTTCGAGTCGCACTTCGGGCTGTCACCTGTAACCATTGTTAGGGTTCCTTCGAGTCGCACTACGGACTGTCAGCTCCAACCACTGGCGCCGGCCCTCCGGGCTGCCCTCTCTGCGGAAAAAGCCCTGTAAAGCGGTCTTTTTCCTCGCTCGGCGTTGCGCCTTTGACGTGGTCTCCGCTGTCAGTCCGTAGTGCTAGTAGATCGAGCACAAACTGGTGATTTATTGGCTTCGAAGGGAGAGTTATTCGAAGGGGAAGTTACTCGAGTTTCGTATTTGGTATTTCGCGTTCGAGTTTTGCTTTTCAAATTGCCTTATGGGAACTGCGAGCGCAGGGTTAGGGGATTGTGTTGGCTCGGCGATTAAAGCGCAGCACCGACTGACCGAGGAAGACCGCTTTACAGGGCTTCCGACCGAGGGAGGGGACCCCGGAGGGGGGCAAGCTGCCGAGCGGACACAAACCCCTAACCCGGCGCGATCCAGCCACATCATACAAACCAACACGATCCAGCCGCATCCTACCAACCAAAGCGATCCAGCCGCATCACACAAACCAGCACGACCCAGCCACATCAAATACACCAACACGAACGAATAGCCTTTCCAATCCAGAACCCACTGGATTATTCTTCGCTCTATGACATCTCTTATATACCCAACAACCAATCTCAAAAAAACCGAACAACTCAACATCGTCCGCGGCGAAGGTATTTATGTCTACGATGACAAGGGCAACCAGTATCTGGAAGGACTTGCCGGTTTATGGTGCTCGGCTCTCGGCTTTGGCAATGCCGAGCTGATTGATGCCATTACCCGGCAGTTAAAAACCCTTTCTTACTCCCATATGTTTGGCGGCCGCACGCATCCGGTGGCAATCGAGCTGGCAGATAAACTCGCCGCCATGGTGCCCATACCCGATGCGAAAATATTTTTCGCCAATTCCGGTAGCGAGGCCAATGATTCTCACATCAAGATGCTGCATTACTATTTTAATGTGATTGGCAAACCGAAGAAGAAGAAAATCATCGCGCTGGAGCGCTCCTATCACGGCGTCACGATGGCATCGGCAGCACTGACCGGATTAGCTGCGAATCACACCCACTTCGATATACCCGTGGATGCGTTGGGCATTCTGCGCGCAGATGCTCCCCACTATTATCGCGGCCATCTGGCTGGAGAAAGCGAGGCCGAGTTTAGCGTGCGGCTGATCGCCAATCTGGAGCAACTGATACTCTGCGAAGGTCCGGAGACCATCGCCGCCTATATTGCCGAACCAGTGACTGGAGCGAGCGGCGTGATCGTGGCACCTGCAAATTATTTTGCGGAAGTGCAACGACTGTTAACGAAATATGACATCTTGTTCTGGGCTGATGAAGTGATCTGCGGCTTTGGACGCACGGGCAATGATTTTGGTTCAACGACGATGGGCATCTCACCGCAACTGATGACACTGGCCAAACAATTGTCATCCGCTTATATCCCGATCAGCGCCGCCATAATTCCCGGCACGATGTATGAGGCCTTGGTAGAACCGAGCGCACAGGTGGGAGTGTTCGGTCACGGCTATACTTACACCGGTCATCCGGTGGCTTGTGCTGCCGCATTGAAGACACTGGAAATATTCGAGCGTGACCATTTGTTCGAGCAAGCCGCCAAGACTGGTGCCTATCTGCAGCAACAATTGCGTCAATTCGCCTCACATCCGCTGGTTGGCGAAGTGCGCGGCAAAGGCCTCATCGGCGCGGTGGAGATGGTAAAAAACAAGACAACCGGGGAAGCTTTCCCTGATGGCAGGCTCGGCGCTTTTGCTACCCAGGCTTGTTTGCTGAATGGCTTGTCACTACGTGCGGTCGCCGGCAATTCCATGGCGTTCTGCCCACCGCTTATTATTACCATCGCGCAGATTGATGAGATGATGGACAAATTTTCCCGTGCATTGGATAGCACGCTCGCCCATGCGCAGCTTGAAGAAATGATAACCACATAATAATTGTAAATTAATTCGTATATAGGGGCTCTAATGAAAGCAATAACCAAGTCTCTGCTCTGCTCATTCTGTTGCTTGCTGCTGGCAGCCTGTGATCAGGCCAAGCCTCCGCAAACCGTTATCACTGACGTCGATTTGATTCTGACGAATGGCAAGATTGTTACCGTGGACTCGGCGTTCTCCATACACGACACGGTAGTGGTGGATGATGGCAAGATCGTGGAGACAGGTTCCAACTCTCTGCTCGGCAAATATCAAGCGGGCTCCCTCATCGATCTCGCAGGCAAGACCCTGATGCCAGGTTTCGTGGATTCACACACGCACATTCGCGGTCGGCCTCATCGCTATATCGAGTTGAGCGAAGTGACTTCCATTCTTGAGATGCAGGACCTGCTTCGCGCCAAGATCGCGGAGATTGGTGAAGGTGAGTGGATTACCGGTTACGGCTGGTCAGAGGATCAATTCGCAGACGGCATCCGACCAGTACGACAGGATCTGGATGCGGCGGCGCCAAATAATCCGGTTACTTTTACCCGTGCCGGCGGGCACAGCGCAGTGGTAAACACCCTGGCGCTGACTCTGGCTGAAATCACGTTCAGCACACCGGACCCGGAAGGTGGCGTCATCGAACGCGATCAGGAAGGCCAGGCTACGGGCATCATTCGCGAACGCCAGAACATCGTTGACCGGCTGGTACCAGATGATACCTACGAGGAATTGCGCGCGAGTCTCGAAATAAACCTGAGTGATCTGCTCCGGCTCGGCATTACCAGTATTACCGATGCGTCCAAGTCGCCAGGCGACTACGCCATGTGGGAAGAGATATACGCAAAGCCTGATGTCAATTTGCCCCGCGCCACTCTGCAATTTCAATGGTTCAATCCCGAAGCGATTGCGGAATTGAAGGCGCGCGTCGGTGACGGCACCGATAATCTGAAGATCGGCCCGATCAAGGTATTCGTCGACGGCGGCTTCACCGGACCTGCTGCGTATACCAAGGAACCCTATCTGAACCAGGGCGACTATCGTGGCTACCTCAATATGCCGGAGGATGAATTGATAAGCCTGCTCAACGAGGTGCATGATGCGGGCTGGCAGATGGGCATACATGCCGTTGGCGATGCCGCCATAGAACTCGTGGTAGACATTCTGTCCTCCACCCTGGAACGCAATCCGCGTCCCGATCACCGGCACTACCTTAATCATTTCACCATGCGACCACCGGAAGCCACCATGGAGAAGATGGCGGAACATGAGATTCACATTACCCAGCAACCGAACTTCACTTACACACTCGAAGGGCGCTATGTCGCCAATCTGGACGGCTGGCGCCTGGAACACAATAATCCGATACGATCACCAATGGATCACGGGATCACCGTTGCCATCTCCAGCGATATACTTCCCATAGGACCGCTGGTAGGAATATACGCGGCAGTGTCACGCAAGGGCATGAGCGGGCGCGTGTTTGGAGCAGACGAGGCGATCACCATTGAGGAAGCAGTGCGTGGCTACACACTGACTGGTGCCTATATGAATTTCGATGAAACGAAAAAAGGTTCGCTGGAACCCGGCAAGTTCGCCGACATGATCGTACTGTCGGAAGACATACTCACGATCGATTCCGCACAGATCATGGACATCGAAATCGAACAAACTTGGCTTGGTGGTGAACTGGTCTACGAGCAGTAGGGCCTCAGCGTGACCAGCAAAAATTCCAGCAGCCAACAATTGACCAACGAGCAATTGGGCGCAGCCCAGCCCTCAGGTTTCCGCCGGGTACTGGGGCGCAGTGAAGTATTGGCACTGGCATTCGGCGCCATGATCGGCTGGAGCTGGGTAGTGCTCTCGGGCACCTGGATCAGTTCCGCTGGCACCCTCGGTGCCATGCTTGCTTTTCTGCTTGGTGGCGCCGCCATGCTGCTCATTGGTCTCACCTACGCTGAACTGACTGCCGCACTGCCCTACGCCGGTGGCGAACACGTCTTCAGTCAGCGCGCGCTGGGGGCAGGTGCCTCTTTTATCTGCACCTGGGCCATCGTGCTCGGTTATGTCTCGGTCGTCACGTTCGAGGCGGTGGCGCTACCCACTGTGCTCGACTCACTGATACCCGGCCTCGACCAGGTGTTCCTGTGGCAGATTGCCGGTTGGGATGTGTATCTGACCTGGGTACTTACGGGCGTTGCCGGTGCTGTGGTGATGACCTGGATAAATATTCGCGGTGTGCGCATGGCGGCACTGGTGCAGACTGTTGTGGTGGTGGCGATGCTGTTGGTCGCCATCCTGTTTGTCAGTGGCGCGGTCGTTACCGGCGAACTGGCAAACATGGAGCCACTACTGCGCGATGGCGTTTCCGGCATGACCCTGGTGCTGGTGATGGTGCCGTTCATGTTCGTCGGCTTTGATACGATCCCGCAGGCGGCCGAGGAAATCGATCTGCCGTTTCGCGACATAGGCAACGTGCTGATGCTGTCTGTGGCGATGGCAATTGCCTGGTACACCCTGATCGTACTCGGCGTTGGTCTGGTACTGGATGCCGCCGCCCTTTCTACCGCAGCCGCCAATGCCACCGTCGTCACTGCAGAGGCGAGTATACGCATCTATGGCGAAGCCGGCGGCATCATCCTGCTGACAGCGGGTCTCGCGGGCATTATTACCAGCTGGAACGCCTTCATTCTGGGCGGCAGCCGCGCCATCTATGCCCTGGCTCGCGCCGACTTGTTGCCGGCCGCGCTGGGTAAACTGCACCCGCACTACCACACTCCGGTAAACGCGATTTTGCTGATTGGTGTGCTATCCATTATCGGTCCCTTCTTCGGGCGACCGGCGCTGGTGTGGGTAGTTGATGCCGGCGGCCTCGGCATCGTCATCGCCTACGCCATGGTGGCCTGGTCGTTTCTGGTGCTTAGACGCAAGGAGCCAGAACTGGCACGTCCCTATAAAGTGCCATTTGGCAACCTGGTAGGCACACTCGCACTGCTGCTGTCATTTGGCTTGGGATTGTTATATTTACCCGGCAGCCCAGCGGCACTGGTATGGCCGCAGGAATGGGCGATTGTGATCGCCTGGTCAGTGCTTGGTGGCCTGCTGTACTTGTCATCCCGCAAGACTTGAATGCCATTCCGGTATTGATCTTGCGCTGAGCATATCAAGGGGCGGGGGTGGGCGAGGCACCGCGGTGACATGCGCCAGCTGCTCAATTCCGGATCAAAATTAAAATTTTGTGCAGCAATCATCACCGGTGCACTGCTTGGGGTACACTTGGCGGTGAGTTCAAGTCATGCGGGTGTAGCTCAGTGGTAGAGTCCTAGCTTCCCAAGCTAGTTGTCGCGAGTTCGAATCTCGTCGCCCGCTCCAATTTTCAAGACAGCTTTGGAAGCGCGCCGCTTATTTTTCCAAAATCGCTTTGATGGATTCCAGTCGTTCCATGGCGTGCACGTAGCCGGCCTCAACCACTGCATCGAAAGCCTGCCAGTTCAGTAAATCCACATTGCCGAGAGCGGGTTGCAGCAGCACGTCACTGTAGTCACGCACCGTGGCAGAGTTGGTGGTGCCGTTTATCATTCCCGCTCTTAGCAACACCTGAAAAATATTGATGTGCTTTTCCCGGCCGGTCACCATGCGAATGAACTTCCACAATGGTGGTCCATCGGCTTCGGAAGAATCTGCGGTAAATACACCCTGCGCGCCTACATCCACTCCGATCACCGGGCCGCGACCTTGCTGCTGCATGATATCCACGGGCAAGTTATTGATCGTAGCACCATCGACAAAGATCTGACCTTCACTGAA
Organism: Gammaproteobacteria bacterium; assembly: GCA_009692305.1. Classification (GTDB taxonomy): domain Bacteria; phylum Pseudomonadota; class Gammaproteobacteria; order Pseudomonadales; family Pseudohongiellaceae; genus UBA9145. The sequence continues at coordinate 64,180 of SHZK01000002.1, forward strand.
GACCGGTGGCAACACGCCAGGAATCGCCACCGAGGCCCGCAACCATTACCACAGTTCGCCCTGACGATGCACCGCACTGTGACCCGTGGTGAGATTCGAGGATACACAAAAATACGGCAGTCTCAGGTCTTCGATAAGCACGTCAGCAAATTCGGGCCGTAGCAGGCGACTGACCTTGCGTCCGGCCACCAGTGCGATAAACGGAAAGGTATAGTCATCCAGCGGATTGGTGGCGACGAAAGAGCGCTTCATGTGAAACACCATTTCCTGATAGTCCCATCCTGCCGCGATGCCACCGGCAATGATGGCTCCAATACTGGTGCCACCAACCGTGTCGATGGGAATTGCCGCTTCCTGCAACGCTCGCATCACCCCGATGTGGGCGAAACCGCGCGCACCGCCGCCCGATAGCGTCAAGCCAAGTCCGCGCCCTGTGAGCAGACGTGCCAGTCGCGAACAATCTGCCATATTACCAATGTGGTGATGAGGAATGTCTGGCATGAGGTCGAGCCAGCCTCTGGCGGCGTGGGGCACGATGCCATTGGAATTCAGCAGCACCAGCTCCATTCGATATTGCTGACTGGCGTGATTGCCGATGACCGCTTGCCACGGCTGCGGCTTGGCGACCGCATGCGCCAGCAGCAATATTGAATCAGATTGTCGCAGACACAATCGGCTCCAGGCTGTGGCCTGGGAATCGGTAACATACACCACAAAATCATGGCTGCGCTCAATGCCATGAAACCACTGACTGGTATGCTCGGTGCCGCTAACTTGCTGGATCAGAGCGGTGCGCCCAAAGCGTTGCAGGCAGCTGACCAGTTGGGTGGCAAAGGCGACGCCATCCACTTCCGGACTTTGCGGGACCACGGCAAAGGTCTTCAAGGCGGTGCGCGCTACGACGCTGCAAGCGCTGTGAGTTTTCCAGCCTCTGCACAATTAGACGGGTGATGTGCAACAGCTCGCGCGGATGATTCTGCATCAGTGCATCGAACCCCTGCTTCGGCCAGCGGCCCAGTTCCGAGTCGCGCAGGGCAATGATGGTGGCGTTGAGAGGATGGCCGGAGATCAAGGCCATCTCGCCCACAGTCTCGCCCGCCACGATATGTCCCAACAAGCGCCGGCCGCCCTGGTTCTGGTCAGCGGCAAAGGCCCCAAGGCAACCAGTGATGACGAAATACACCGCGTCGGCATCGTCCCCGGCTTCGAACAGGGTGGTGCCGCCAGGCAGTGCAAACCATTCAATCTCTTCTGCGATACAGCCCTGTAATTCCGAGCTTAGTTCACTAAACAGTGGCAGGCTGGAAACTACGCTGAGCAGGCTGGGAATGTCGCCGGTAATGCTGGTTTGGGAATCGTTTGGCATGAAGGGGCAGATTGGTTTTTTTCAGAGTTTGGCATCAATCGATCTGTAATCAAAGGGCTTCACCAAAGTGGTTAAACCAAAGCGGTTAGACCAAAGGCGCCAGGGTATTTCAGATTAAGCGATGACCCCTTTGATAATATCGCTCTAACCCCATATACTTGATTCCAGCAATACTTCTACCTATTGCGCCGAACACTTCCACTAAAATTGGCCCTCAGGCCTGCACCGACCGCCTCCAATATGCTACTCACAACTCAATTCGATTTCATGGAGCACCGCCGTTTAGCACTCACAGTCTCGATAGTTTTCATGATCGTTTCGGCCCTGTCTCTGGCAGTCAATTCCCTGCAGTTGGGAATGGATTTTACCTCCGGTATCTCGATACGCCTCGGCTATTCAGAATCGGTGGACCTCGATCAGGTTAACGCTACTCTGGATGCCAACGGTTACGGCGAAGCATCGGTCGTGTCATACGGATCTGACCGCGACATTCGCATCATCTTGCCGGTCACCGAAGAAACCGCCGCCGCTGACCAGGCGCAACAGGCCATCGTCCTTGGTGAACGTCTGGCTGAACAGCTCCGCGCCAGCACCGAGAGCGAGGTTGTCCTGGCAGGTTCTGATTTCGTCAGTGCCAAAGCCGGTCAGGATCTCGCCGAAGATGCCGGATTGGGAATATTGGTGTCGCTCGGTGCCGTGATGGTTTACATCTCAATGCGTTTTCAGCTCAAGTTCGCAGTAGGTGCCGTAGTGGCCCTGGTGCATGACGTGCTGATTACCCTCGGTGCGTTTTCAATTTTTCGCATACAGTTTGACCTCACGGTTCTGGCCGCAATCCTGGCCGTTATCGGTTACTCCCTTAATGATACTATTATCGTAGCCGACCGCCTTCGTGAGAATTTGCGGCGCCAGCGCCGCGGTAGCGTGGAAGAACTGATCAACCTTTCCATCAACCAGACTCTCAGCCGCACTTTGATTACATCGGGTACCACACTGCTGGTCGTCGTTGTATTGCTGTTTGTGGGCAGTGAGGCTTCACGCGGATTCTGCATTGCCATGTCAATTGGTATATGTGTCGGCACGTACTCTTCTATTTATATCGCCTCTGCTCTGCTGCTCACTTTTAATTTAACGCGCGAAGATATCGCGCTGCCCGTCAAGGAAGATCTGGGCGCAGTGTAGAATCAGTCTGGTTCCACCCGGAACTTTTTTTGAGCAAGAGAAGAAGTGCGGGCCGAACCCAGCTGCTTACGGTTCGAAAATACCAGATCTGTTACTCGTCGGAGTATTTCACTTCCAGCCGGCGCAATATGGTGATGGAGGTTGTAACTGCCAGCACACTGAGCCCGAACATTCCCACGATCGACACCCATACTGGTGGCGGCGCGACAATAACAGCCAGGGGTCCCTCGTCGAGGGGAATTGGCAGCAAGCCCTTGAGATAGTAGATGATGCTGAAAATCTTGAGCGCTGGCGGCAGTAGAAAATGAATAATCTCCCAGCCCGCGATCACGACCACCGGGATTAGTGTATTGCGAAAGAGTAATCCTGATGCCAGGAACAGAGAGCCATAACCCATACTGGCGAGCAGAACTATTCCGAGATACATGCCAATCTGTTGCAAGGCAATGCCACTGGTAATATCGGTAATCAATTGCCCAGTACCAAAGGGTATGTAGAGCAACACGTAGCACAGCGCCGTACTCATTCCGAACAGTACGCATGCAGCCGAGAGTCCTGCCAGGCGCTTCGCCACCACCAGAATCTCCCACGATCGGCGAATTGCTGATCGCATTGAATACCGGAGACTTTGTAAATGCAGATAAGCAGTTCTATTACGGAGTCTTAGGCGTCGGCGACCGCGACATCCAGTCTGGCGCTGACCTCAATGCGATGTGGTACCTTCGCAATGCCAAGATTTTCTCCAAACTTATGCTTGAAACGAAGCCCGGAGACAGGGTCCTTGTCGTATATGGAAGCGGCCACAGCTATTGGCTTCGCCACTTCGCCAGCGAAACGCCTGGATATCGAATGGTTGATCCGGTGCCATACCTCGAACTCGCCAAGGTGCGATAATTAAAGGGGACGGAGGGATTATTTTTTAATCCCTCCGTCCCCTTTTCCTCTCCTTTTCCTCTCAGAGAGGATGGATTTATTTTTCCTCCGGGGATGGGGACTGACAAATAAGTACTTAAAACCAGAAGCGCAAACCAGCGACCCAGCGTGTATCCGAACTTCCTTCTTCATGGTCCGAGTACCGAGCCGTATCCCCATACTGGCGCACTCGTTCCACGCCTATATAAGGCACGATCTGACGGGTAATCTGGTATTTCAAACGCAAGCCTGCCGCAGTATCTGACAAGCCGCTACCTACATTTCTGGCGCGATCGTTTTTGCCATATAGATTCATTTCCAGACGCGGTTGCAGCACCCAGCGCTGGGTGAGCAGCCATTCGTATTCCGTCTCGATATTCAAGGCGGTCCGGCCAGCGGCGCCAAGATACGCAGTGATATCGACATGCAACCAATAAGGCGCTATGCCGCGCATGCCCACCGCTAACCAGTTGCGATCCGGTCCCTCGCCAGTCTGGTTGTGCACACCCACTTGCGTATTCCAGAAACTGGAAATGGCGTGCGACCACAGCACATCGGTCTCACTGCCTTCGAAAGAATTGTCTGCGAATTGCCCCTCGGCTTTGATCAGCAAGCGATCATAGCTGCTGCCATACCAGAACCAGGCGTCATAGACGCTGGCATCGCTACCGTCGCGGAAGACATGTTCGAGTCGATCGACATGCAAACCACCAAACAACATATCATCCGCCATGTGCATCGCTGGTCCACCCACGGCATAGGGGCCCTCCCCCATGCGCAGACCATTCGAATAGGCATGGGGATCACGCAAAGTTTCGACAGGGATAATGTCTGCGGAGCCAGCAGGCATTTCACTATGCGCACTATGATCGACGACAACTGGCGCCGCCGTATGATCATGGTCTTGCGCTTGCAGGCTAGCTGGAATTCCCGCCAGCAATGCAAGCAGCAGTGCTGCTGCTGAAGTGAAGGGGCCCGTGTTGTTGTGAGAAGGCACAACCGGAGTTGATTCGCCTGTGCTCATGCCACCACCACTTCGCGAAACATGCCCGCATCCATATGAAATAGTAAATGACAATGCCAAGCCCAGCGGCCGGGCGCGTCGGCAGTCAACTGGAAGCTGATGCGCTGCGCCGGTTGTACGGAAATTGTGTGTTTGCGTGTCTGCAGTGCGCCCGCTGGATTTTCCAGCTCGCTCCACATCCCATGCAGATGCATCGGATGTGTCATCATGGTGTCGTTGTGCAAAATGATCCGCACAAGTTCGTTATGACGCAAGAAGATTGGTGTCGAGCGTCCGAACTCAAGGCCATCCAGTGACCAGATATAGCGATCCATGTTACCAGTGAGATGCAATTCGATGTCACGCTCGGGCTCGCGTCGATCGGTAAATTCGTCCAGCCCGTGCAAGTCGGCCAGGGTCAGCACGCGCCGTCCGTTGTTGCGCAGCCCGACACCTGGGTCATCGAGATTGGTACGTGGCATATCTACTAACATGTCTATGCTGGCGCTGAATTCGGTACTGGCGTGTCGCACTATCGGCATGGCGGTCGCTGCCGCGCCGCCGTGCTCGCTATGATCCATTGCCATCGCCTCATCATGCATGCCGCCCATCATGTCCATCATGTCGAGCCATGCGGGTGCATCGAGTTCCGGCACGGGCGCGGTGAGCCCCGGACGACTGCTTAGCGTGCCGCGGGCGAATCCGGTGCGTTCCATGGCTTGGGCGAAAATCGTATGGGCATCATCAGTTGGTTCCACGATGACGTCATAGGTTTCTCCGGGCCCGAAACGAAATTCATCCACTGTGACCGGATGCACATTGACGCCATCAGTTTGGATGACTTGTAACTTGAGGCCGGGAATGCGCACATCGTAAAAAGTATTGCCGGTGCCGTTGATAAAGCGCAGTCGCACGCGCTCACCCCGCTGGAAACTCGCTTCCCAGTTACCATTCGGTGTCGTGCCGTTCATCAGATAGGTGAGTGTATGTGACGACAGGTCACCAAGATCGGTTGGATTCATGCGCATCTGGTTCCACATCTGGCGCTCTTCTGTCGCCGAGCTCAAGCCTGCCGCTTGCACGTCGCGCATGAATTTCTGCAAGGTGGGTTGATTCAGGTTGTAGTAGTTGGCGGAATTTTTCAGTTTGCGGAAAACTTCCAGCGGCGGCGCGTCGGTCCAGTCGGACAGCAGAATGGGATAATCCCGATCTACCTGATGGATCTCCTGTGCACGCGGCACGATGACTATGGCGCCGTATACTCCTGTCATCTCCTGAAAACCGGAATGGGAGTGATACCAGTACGTGCCATTCTGTTTGACGGTGAATGTATAGGTAAATGTTGCGCCGGGCGCAATACCGTGAAAGCTGACGCCTGGGACACCATCCATCTGGTAAGGCACGATCATGCCATGCCAGTGAATAGAGGTGGTTTCGCGCAAACGATTCGTCACCCGAATCGTCACCGTGTCGCCCTCGCGCCAATACAGGGTTGGGCCCGGCATCGAACCATTGATACAGGTAGCCGTGCGCCACACCCCGGTGAAATTCACCGGAGTTTCGGCAATCACGAGCTCGAATTCGGTACCGGTTAACTGTTGCGGCGCAACGCTGCTGGCGGTCGCCGCCAATACCGCACGGGCAATTGGCGACAGTCCCAACAGGGTGCCACCTGCCACCAGACCCTGCACGAAGCGGCGGCGGCCGCTACTTACCGGCTTTAAACTGGTCGAATTGCCCTTATTCAAACCGCTTGCACTCCAATTACATTCACGAACCACAAATTACCAGGATCGAAGTGTACGCGCGGGCTCCTGTCGTCAGAGTGACCCCCCCATTACATTTTTGTAATCCTCGTGTAATCTTGCTGGCAGGTCCCAGGGACTATCATGGCCCGATCGCAAATACGGGAGCCGGGATCGGCTCTCTGCCACCAAGCCGGATGCCGCTCGATGAAGATTCTGATTGTTGAAGACGAGAAAAAAACCGGCGAGTACCTGCGGCGCGGCCTCACCGAATCCGGCTTTATTGTCGATTGGGTCCAAAACGGGCTGGATGGTGAACACCTGGCCAGAACCGAAACTTACCAACTCATCATTCTTGACGTAATGCTGCCGGATATTAACGGCTGGCAAGTTATCGCTTCGTTACGGGAGAACGGCGTTGATGTGCCGGTACTCTTTCTCACAGCCAAAGACAGTGTCGAGGATCGGGTAAAGGGATTGGAGCGCGGCGCTGATGACTATCTGGTCAAACCCTTCGCGTTTACCGAGTTGCTGGCGCGCGTGCGCTCGCTGCTGCGCCGCGGCACTTCGACCGCGGCGAGCAATATATTGCAAGTTGCCGATCTGGTACTAAACCTGCCAGCCCGGCAAGCGATCCGCTCCGGGCAACGCATCATGCTCACGAACAAGGAATTTTCCCTGCTCGAATTACTCATCCGAAAAAAAGGGGAGGTGCTGCCACGTTCGCTCATTGCATCCCAGGTGTGGGACATGAATTTTGACAGTGACAGCAATGTGATTGATGTAGCCATTCGACGGCTGCGCTCCAAGATAGATGAACCCTACGCAGTAAAACTGATTCACACGGTGCGCGGCATGGGCTACAAACTGGAGGCTCTCGATGACAGCTCACACACTCAGTAGCGCACGACCCGCGTCGCTGGCCACACGTGTCACCGTGTTTGTCGGCATAACAACTACCTTGTGTTTGATTGTACTGGGACTGGTCGTGCAGCGCTCTATCGAAGCGCATTTCTTGCAGCAGGATACCAGTGAGTTGCAAGTGGTCGCTGACGCCGTGCGCGAAACCGTGGCATCCCTCAATGGCGCAACCGCCACTCCGGAATTACAGCAATCGCTGGAACACGCCGTTTCCGGCCATCACGCGATTTATTTTTTGGTCACTGATGCGATGGGCAAGACCATATATGCCACTCCCGGTGCCGACCTGACCAGCGTGGCGCAATCCCAGCCTCTGGTCCCGCGCATCGATACCGAAACGGTGTACAGCTGGACAGCCAATGGCACCAACTACCGCGGCGCTGCCATAGCGCTGACGCCGACTTCAAATGGTTCAGTTGCTGGCACTGCCGGCACCGGTACTCTGGTGGTGGCTACCTCCATCGATTTCCATCTCGAATTTATGTCCAGCTTTTACCGCAATCTGTGGGCAGTGGTTGTCGGTATCAGTTTGTTCTCAATTCTGGCGGCATGGCTGTCGGTACATCAGGGTCACTCACCGCTGCGACAGGTCAGCAAGCAGATCCGCGACACCAGTTCCGACAAACTGCACCTGCGCCTGGATACGACGCAAGTGCCAATCGAACTGGTTGATCTGGTATCCGCCTTTAACGATATGCTGCAGCGCATGGAAGATGTGTTCAGTCGACTATCGAATTTTTCCGCAGACATTGCCCATGAACTGCGCACGCCGATTACCAACATCATTACGCAAACCCAGGTGTCGCTGGGACAGACTCGTAACGTCGAGGTGTATCAAGAGATCCTCTATTCCAATCTCGAGGAATATGAGCACATGGCGGCAATGATCAACGATATGCTGATGCTGGCGAAAACTGAGAGTGGATTGCTGGAACCCACATTTGTTGAAGTGGATCTTGGCAGCGAAATACAGGATTTATTCGACTTCTTCAGCGCCTGGTCAGAAGAGAATCAGGTAAGTCTCGAATTGGTTGGAGAGAGTATTCAAGTGCAGTGTGACCGCTCCATGATGAAACGTGCGCTGAGCAACCTGCTGTCGAATGCCATTCGTCATGCTGCCAAAAACAGTGTGGTGAAAGTGATTATCGAAACTCAGCAAAACACCAGCCGCATAATTGTGGAAAATACCGGCTCGACTATTCCAGCGGAACAACTGTCGAAAATATTCGACCGGTTCTATCGCGGCGATCCTTCCAGACAGCGCCGCGGTGACGGCGCCGGGCTCGGACTTGCTATCGTAAAATCCATAGTACAAGTGCATGGCTGGGAAATAGGTGTAACGTCCAGCGCGGGAGTGACACGATTTACGCTAACGATTCCTGCGTAACACTTTAGTGAACTGCATCAATCGATCAGATTCAGTGCGAGTCAGAAACGGATAAGCTGTCAAACAGCGCCCAAAACTTTCCACCCGTCAGCGTTCAAAAGTTTCCACTTTTTCAGTCTTGCGAACCCGCTTCTTGCGGTGTTTAAATCGGTAGGAATCGTTGCCGGTTTCCAGAATATCGCAGTCGTGCGTTACTCTATCTAGCAGTGCTGTGGTCATCTTGGCATAGCCAAAAACCTGTACCCATTCTCCAAATGACAGATTGGTCGTTATGATCAGCGAGGTTTTTTCGTAGAGGTGGCTAATCAGATGAAACAACAGCGCACCACCGGAGGCTGGAAAAGGCAAATAACCCAGCTCATCGATAATCACCGCATCCATCAAGCACAGTTGTTTGGCAAGGTTTCCGACCTTTCCCAGCATTTTTTCACGCTCCAAGTGGTTCACCAAATCCACCGCATTGAAGAATCGCAATCGCTTGCCGTGATGGATAGCGGCTACCTCTATGGCGGTGGCGAGATGGGTTTTGCCAGTGCCAGTGCCGCCCACAAGAATTAGATTGTTTGCGGTGTCCATGAAAGTGGCGCTAGTGAGTTGTTCGATCATCGCTTGCGACAAGGGTGTTTCGGCCCAGTCGAAGCCGACTAAATCACGGTGGATAGGAAAGCGAGCGGCCTTGCGTTGATAGCGCAGGCTTTTGAGTTGACGGGCGATGTGTTCGGCGGCAATCAACCTCTCCATCCAGACTTCAGGGCGATGGGTTTGTTTGGGCTTCTCGGCTTGCAGTTCACTCCATGCCGTGCAGTTGCAAGGTTTTGAGTTGGAGGCTGTGATCAATGGACATAGTTGTCTCCCCCTCAAGCTGTCGTAACGCTGGCAATCGGCGATGGGTTCGTGGCATAACAAGATGCCGTCCGGCAGGTCGATTAAGGCGCTAGGGATACTCGGAGCGATGAGCCGGCGCAGCTCGTTCAGAACAACGGCGGCTCTAATAATGCCGGTCTCTAACGCGAGCGCACAGGCCATTTCCAGCGCCTCCAAACCCGCTTCACCGGCCAGTAGTAACAGCTCAACAAAGGCACTATCACCCTTAGGCTGCGTAAGAAGGCGGTCGCGCACCAGCACAATCGCAGGCGGCAAATCCCAGTTCACAAAGGGAGCGCCGTTGCGTAAGGCCCCTGGCTTTTTCTCAAGGATGGGCAAGTAATGCCACGGATCACAGACCAGTTGATCACGACCAAACACGCGAGCATGGACCGCAATCACCTCGCCTTGCGCCACTAGGCGGACTTGTTCAGCGTTGATGCGCACCGAAACGGCTTGCCCCGCATAACACGCCGGCACGCTGTAACGGTTGCGATCCACCCGTACCAAACAGGTTGATGACACCCGCAGCATCTGTTCGACATAACCATCAAAGCGCGCGTGACTCGGGCGCAACAGTGGTTGCTCATCGGCAAAGCACTCAGCGATACAGCGCTCGGTTTGGGTGGGATGTTGGCGTTGCGCCAACTCGGTACAACGACTGGCCAGCCAGGTATTGAGCGCTGCAAACGAGTCGAAACGCGCCAGCGGGGTAAACAGCCATTCGCGCACATTGCCCACTTGGTTCTCGACCTGCCCTTTCTCCCAACCTGACGCGGGCGTGCAAGCCACGGGTTCAAACTGGTAATGGTTCGCCAACGTTAAAAAGCGACGATTAAATTGCCGCGCCTTACCCACCAGGACCGCATCCACTACGGTTTTGAGGTTGTCGTAAATCAACCGCGCCGGCACGCCGCCAAAATAGTCAAAGGCACAGCAATGTGCCTCCAATACCATCTCCTGCCTCTCGCGGGGATAAGCCACCACAAACATCCGCCGGCTATACGCCATACGAAAGTGCGCCACCTTAATCGTCTGCATCATACCGCCAATCTCTACCAGCTCTTGGCTCCAATCAAACTGGCAGGCATCCCCTGGCGCAAATACAAGCGGCACAAAGGCGTCGGTTAATCTGGGGCGGTGCCTGTATTCAACCCAACGATTCCACTCTGATTCAGAACGCCAGTTTGCAGTGTTACTTGAGAATGAAAAAGATGAACTAAAGTGGTTTAAACCAGCGGAACGACATTTTCAGATTCGTTTCAGTCATGATGCGCCTCCCTATGAGCCAGACTTTGTGGTCGAAACAAAAAACACAAAATACCTTTGTGAGCCCAAACGGGCAGACCAGATCAACTCTGAAGAAGTACAGGCCAAAGCGAGAGCTGCAATAAAGTGGTGCGAGTATGCAAGCGCGCATGAAATCGAAAATAAAGGTAAGCCCTGGAAGTATTTGCTGATTCCCCATGATGCGATTACAGCTACAGCAACGTTGCAAGGATTGGAATCGAAATACACATTGAAATAGCAACTGGTGTTTTAACGGTGCGCGAGTATGTAAACAGTGGTTCAGAATCCTTCAATTTCTACACCACCACAAACTGTCCCATCGTGCCACCGTCCTCGTGTTCCAGGATGTGGGAGTGATACCAGAACGTACCGGCGAATTGCGCTTGCTCGACATTTATCCGACACTGTCCCCATCCCGTTCCTGGATGTGAATTAAAATGAAACTCCTTATCGATAATGCTAATAAAATCTATGTGCTACTGCTTGCCGTAATGTTCAATGTTACTGCGTTCGCCGCCGCTGACGAGGCTGGCCAGGCGCTGGTAACACGCTTCTGGGAGGCGAGTGACGCGGCCGAACGGGAGGCCGCAAGTGCTGCTTTGAAAGGTGCCGCCACTGATATCAATACGCTGTATCGCTGGCTGCAGGCAGGGCCCACTTACACAGCAGCGGCCGGTGAGAGCCGACACGAGGGTGCACGGGCAGCGGCCGACGGCACCTTGTTCCGTTATGTATATATAGTGCCAGCAAGCTACGATCCGGCCCGCAGTTATCCGGTGGAATTCATGCTTCATGGTGGCGTCAGTCGCCCGGCCTGGGTCGCGGGCGGTGAATGGTGGCGACGGGGCTATGATGAGTATCGCGAACTGGAGCAGATCACTGTGATGCCGGCATCCTGGGAAGACAACTTCTGGTGGCAGGATAGCCAGGCGGAGAATCTGCCCGCGATCCTGCGCAGCATCAAACAGAGCTATAACGTGGATGATAACCGCGTCTATTTAAGCGGGGTGTCTGATGGTGGCACTGGCGTCTACTTCTTCGCGTTCAAGCAACCCACGGAATGGGCCGCGTTCATGCCCTACATCGGCCACCCCGGCGTGCTGCGCAATGCCCAGAGTGGCGGCGGTCATGCCTTGTATTTTGAGAACCTGATGCATAACCCCTTGTTTATTGTTAACGGTGAGAACGATCCGCTGTATCCGGCCGCTTCAGTAACACCTTTTATCGACATCTTGAAAGGCGCCAATATCAAGCATGAATTCACCGTGATTGCGGACGGCGGTCATAACACCAACTGGATGCCCGCTGAGTTACCGCGAATCAATGCGTTCAAGGCGGCGAATGTGCGCGACCCGCTGCCAGACAGCCTGATCTGGGTTGCCGACAATGACCAGCGCTATAACCGCAATGCCTGGATTCGAGTGGATGCATTGGCAGACTCGGGGCGTCCCGGTTTGCTGCAAGTGGAGCGCGTGGGCAATCAGTTCACGGTGAAGGCAGAACGCGTGGCTGCATTCAGCCTGTTGCTGAATCCTGATGAAGTGAACTTAAATGAGTTGGTTACTGTGAACGTGAATGGCGCGATGCTGTTCAACGGCCAGGTGTTGCAGGATGCGAACACACTCTTGCGCTACGCCGCCAATGAACTGGACCGGTCACAATTGTTCACGGCGGAGCTGCGCTTGCAGGTACCGAATTAATCAAGGTCCCGGCAGCACCGGTATTAAGGTCGCCTGTAATGGGGTAAACCGAATCGGGATTGATTCCGGCAGATAGATTGCCTGCAGATCATAGAAGTCAGTACCTATCTACAAGTTGTTGATGCGCAGCACTCCCGTCTGATCATAGTCTGCCACAAACGCTGGCTGCAGCGCTGGATCCAGATCCGCATACGATACAATTTCCAGCGCCAGTGGTCCGTTTAGTGTAATGCGCAACTCGGCGCTGATCAGACCGCCATCCCACAGGCGCAGGAAAGGCAGGGCAATAATAGTACCGGTAATACTCGGTCGCGCATTCAAGTCGAGCGGAACTGTTGGCGCCACGCCAGGTACTCGCCCCAGCACGCTGTCACACACGGTACTGCCGATATTGGCCAGAATGAAGTTCGCGAATACGGGCAGGCACATGGCAGACTCGAGCTGTGCCATCCCGTTCACTGTTACCATTTCATGATAGTAGCCTGCGCCATTCAGATTTGGCGGAGTGTTATCTATCTGGATGCGATAGTTGAATGCGAGGCCGGCACCGGGTGCCAGCGCATCGATGAAACAAGTTAACGTTCCCGGCTTCTGTTCGGCATTGCCGATCTGGATGCCAACACTCGTCTGGTTACTACCCAGAATGCGACAGGCTGGATCGGAGATTTCATACACCTGCGTTTCATTGCTCACCAAGCCACCAGCAAGATGCTCGAAGGATATATCCAGATTTTCCAGCATTTCACCCGATACATTTGTTATGCTGACCTGGATCTCCGTGAACTCGCCGAACAGCGCAACAGAGTCAACCGGAGTCTGCACTATTTCCAGATCGTAATTCAGACTCGCTGAAACAGTAGTACGGTTCGGTAGCGACTCTGGTGCTGCTGGAAATGCAGAGGGAGTAATGGCACTCACCAGATGGCGCGTTTTATTCAGAGAGTAAACCGCATCTGCGCCCTGGGCGATATTGTTGCGATCCACACCGCAGGCCACGCTCTTGCAGAATGTGAGCGGATTGGAGAAGCGGTTCAATATTTCTGCCTGACCGAACAGATTGGCGCCCGGCTGTGCGGTCGCAGTGACAAAGAGGTCGGTGACACCGTAACCTGCTGAATAGCTGAAGGTGCCGCCATCAGGTGCCGCCAGTCGCGATGATACGATACCCATGTTGGTCGCCAACAGAGGCGAGATATCCATGCGGCCCAGACAGTCAGGCCCGCCATTGATCACCGACAGCATTTCACCCCGATGCTGAACGGCACGAAAATCACCTTGCCGCCCCACCGCATTTAAGGCACCGAGCCCGCAAAATGTATCAGTGCTAGGATCCAGTGCATGCAACACAACTACCATGTCGCCACCAGAGCCGGCAATCATCTGGTCAAGCATGGCGAAAGCAGAAACGCTGTTTGCCTGGATGGAACTCAAAAGATTTGCCAGAGTGACGTTGGTCGTCGCGTAAGGTACGGCTGCCAGTCCAGTTCCATTGAACTTGATGGCAACGTTGTTCTCCCTGAAGGTCTGGTTCGTTGCAGTGACAATCTGTGCTACCCGGCGCCCCAGCTTGCCGCCAAGATACGCGGCCGCGGCGGGTGTATATATAAACAGCACGTCGACAACTGCAGTGCACGCCAACAGTTCCTCAATCGGCGTGCCAATAGGCATCTGCATGATCGCTTCATCTATATCCGGCACACCGTTGCGATTGAAGTCGATGTCGATGTCGCGCAACAACTGAATCGTGAGACTGGATCCACTGACTCGACTGTCGCCATCTGCCAAGCCTGCGGTTATAGCGTCCGGTTGGGTTACCGGAATTGAAGAAGTGGTTACAGCAATCTGGAAACTGTTACCAACAGTTTTGGATTTTGGACCATCGACGAAGAAGTCCAGAATTTTAGTGCTGCCTGCGGCTACGGCCGGCACCGTGCAACTGAGGGTGCGTGCGGAGCTGGTGCTGGCTTCGGTACACTCTTTATCGATGTTGCCCAGATTGACACCGCTCGGCATGGTGAGCGCAAATTGACGTCGCTCTAGGGCGCAGCCGTCGGATTAGCAATTACTATCACGAAGGGCAACAATCCAGTGACCGGATTGTCGAATACATAGCCGCGCTCGGCCCGAAACTCGATACTGGGAGATTGCGCCACCGCCAGTTGATTGCAGGCAATAACCAGTAGCCCGCAGCCCGCCACTACAAGGCGTCGCCATGCTGGCTGGTACAGATTTTGCTCAGTGAATTTTCGCTTCAGGGGCATAAGTACGAGGGCGCTTTTAACACCGCAATAATTGGATAAACCCACATAGTATAGCGGGACTATCCCCCCATTTCCTTGAGTTGCCCGGGTCATAAATACAGAGTGTTTTTCCCCTTGCTGCATTCAAATCCCACTATGGCCAAACGCCATCAGCGTGCAAATTGTCTGCATAGCGCTACTGCCTAAGGCAATTTACTCGAGCCGGATAAGCACCTATAGTTGTGCTACTTGTGCCAACCAGCACTATTGCCAATTGCCAGAAACCACAGGCTGCCGAATCCATGAGTTCTACGTCCAGTGCTGCACGAATACCTGTCCAGACCAGCCCTATATCCTGCAAGGAACTCACGCTGCGGGTACTGGTACTCGGCATCCTGTTATCAGTTGTTATGGGCGCGGCCAATGTCTATGTGGGCCTCAAGGCCGGCATGACGGTTTCTGCCTCGATTCCTGCCGCAGTCATGGCGATGTTGCTGTTCAAGCTTTTGTTCAGGAATTCCAGCATTCTTGAGGCTAACCAGGTCCAAACCTGCGCTTCGGCCGGTGAATCACTGGCGGCCGGCGTCATCTTTACCATGCCGGCGATGGTGTTAATCGGCTTCTGGGATTCGTTCGACTTCTGGTCGGTAACAGTCATTGCCGTGACTGGCGGCCTGCTCGGAATTTTGTTCATGATTCCCATGCGCAAGGTGTTCATCCTCAACAATACTGAACTCGCCTTTCCCGAAGGCGTGGCCTGCGCGGCGGTACTGAAGTCAGGTGATGAGTCAAACACAGCGGCCGCACAGCAAGGCGAGGGACGCAATCTGTTGCTGGGCGGACTGATCGGCGCTGGTGTTGCCATTGCCGGAAAACTGTTCGGAGTAATTGCCGGCACCCTCGAAGTCGCGGCTTCGACTGGTTCGCGCATCTTCTATTTCGGGGGTGACCTGTCACCCATGCTGATAGCGATCGGCTTCATCGTGCGCCTGAATGTGGCGCTACTTATTTTCATCGGTGGCGCAATTTCCTGGTTGTTCGCAATTCCGCTACTCGGTGGCGGCGAGCTCTATCCGATCGCGCTGGATGGTGCCTACGAGATCTGGAGTACACAGATTCGATATGTGGGCGTCGGTGCCATGGTGCTTGGCGGCTTCGCCTCCCTGATGTCAGTGCGGCACGGATTGATCGCTGCGGTGAGGGAACTAAAAAACAATCTTGCGAACAGCAATTTATCGAAGCCCGACCTGGATCGGGATATTCCCGCCTGGGCCATACTCAGCATGGGACTGGGTTGCGTAGTGGTACTGACTCTGGTGAACTACAGTTTCACCGGTGGTTATGGCATCACGCTGCTCTCTACTGTGGTCATGCTGGTCATGGCATTTTTCTTCACAGCGGTGGCGAGTTACCTCGTGGGATTGGTGGGCAACTCCAACAGTCCGGTGTCCGGCATGACTATTACTGCCGTGCTGGTGGCCGGTGGCATGTTGTGGCTATTCAATTACACCGGCATGGACGCCATGGTGGCGACACTTGGCGTGGCTGCGATTGTATGTTGCGCCGCGTCCACCAGCGGCGACATATGCAATGATCTGAAGACGGGTTCGATTGTCGGCGCTGCGCCATTTCGTCAGCAGATCATGCAAATTATTGGTGTGTTCGTCGCCGCCTTTGTCATGTCGCCAGTCTTGAATTTGCTCAACAACACTGTCGAAGGCGGCATCGGTGGTCGCGAATTGTCGGCGCCGCAAGCGAGCCTGTTCGCATCTCTCGCTCGCGGTTTTTCCGGCGAAACGGCGCTGCCCTGGGACATGATTGCGCTCGGCGTACTCGTTGGTGCTGCCATACTGGTGGCGGATGCCATATTGAAGCGTCGCGGCACCACATTCCGCGCTCATCTGATGCCAATCGCGGTCGGCATGTATCTACCCTTCGGCATCGCCATTCCCATCCTGATCGGCGGCATCATCGCGCATTTTCATGTTCGCGGTAGCGCTGCGCCCGATCACGATCGGGTATTACAGCGCGGCGTATTGTTCTCGTCCGGAGTCATTGCTGGCGAAGCACTTTTGTCTGTTGGCCTGGCCTGTCTCACCGCGCTTGGCGTGCAGTCGCTGGATCCGGGACTGCCGGCCGGAGTAGTGACATTGATCTCGGTCATTACTGCAGCGGCAGTTATTGTAGCGTTCTTCAAATTAACTAAACCACGTTTGTTATGATCCATGCAGCCTCGGCCAACATGATGCTGACACAAGCGCCGGATCAGTCATTGCATTGATCTAGGTGTTTATACGATACCAACCAGCGACCGCATAACGATCGCGTTGTGTTGGCAAGACCTCATGGGGAAACTGTTCGCTGAGAAATATTACAAGCGTGGCATAGCCTGGATCTACCTTCACCATTGCAAGATCTGAGTCAGGAGCAAACAACTGCAACTCGCCGCCCTGCCCCGGCTCCCAACCCTTGTTCAAATACACCACCACGGACAATACGCGATTGCTCTCACCCTTGAAGGCATCAACATGCTTGCGGTAGAAATCGCCGGCTTGATAAAACGAGAAATGACTCTCGAAAGAAAATAGTCCGAGAAACAGGTGTTGGTTCAGATACAGGCGTAAGCGCTCCGCCCAATCCAGCCAGTGCTGGCTGCCCCCATGCTGTTGCTCAATCCAGCAGATTTGATCACGACGCACCAACTGATTGCGCGTGATGGACGTACCGCGACCGACACCGGCCGCGTGAAACTGCGTAGTGTCCAACTCCGTCAAATAATTCAGCAAACTGCTGCAAATGGCTTCTGGCACTGCCGCCGGCAGGATGACATAGCCCTGGGTTGCGATGCCTTGCGCGATTGCAGCAAATAGCTCGAGTTCCAGTGCGGAATCCGCTCTGGAAGGGTCGGGCTGCGGCAAGGGATCAATGACTGTTTGCATGTGGAGACTCTGCGGCGATGCTGCTGTGTACCGCAGTTCAATCAGGCAGGCAAGGACAATCAATCAGGCCTGTTTCGGCCCGCTGATCTGCGGCGATTTGGCTATGGACTTAAGCGGTCTGAACTCTTACTCTTTCGAACAATATTTAACAGCCAGGACATATAAATGAAGCAGATATTGGCAATGCTGACAGTGGTACTGTCGGTTAATTCAGCGCTGGCAGCGGATAGCGATTTTCCCGGTATCGAAGCGCTGATGAGCACTGCTGAACAACGCGCCGCCGGGATTGAAAATCTGACGCCGCAGCAGCTAGAGGCGCTCAATGCCTGGATTGCTCGCTACGCCACAGGCGCAGTGCAGGAAGCGCCTGTAAATGCACAGACCAACCCATCTCCGGCGCCAGCCCCCGCAGTAGCGACCAATGCAGTCGCTGGCAATACTGTAGCGGCGGCACCGACGGACGATTTCCGCACACCAGCTGAGAAAATTGATTTTGTCTCACGCATCGACGGCGAGTTCGCGGGATGGAGTGGACATACGCTCTTCACATTAGAGAATGGCCAGGTGTGGGAACAGCGTCGGGGCAGTCGCTGGAAAGTCAGCCTGGACCGACCCGAGGTGCGTATTTACGAAAATTTTATGGGCGCTTTCGAAATGGAAGTGCTGTCAGCAGGGCGCAGCATCGGCGTGCGCCGAATCCGCTAACGATACTGGAGAGGTACACTCGTACTCATATGCCCGCAGCATTCCAACCGGCGCCAGTGCAGCTGCTTGCCAAGCGCAATGGACTATGGCGCACCTGTGGGTAGCGACGAATGGTGAATCAAGCGCAATACGCTAAACAATGCCTTTAGCTCGTTCCCTGGCATACAGGTACCCAGGCAGCGCACAGGATAATCCGATACCGAGATTGAGTGCTATAAACAACCAGGGTTGCGGACCCCGTGCTCGTTGCGAGAACATGTAAATCCAGAACACGAAGGAGCTGATCAGCAAGTCCGCCGTAAAACCACCCGTCGCACCGTTGACGAACAGTGCCTGCACGAATGCAACCAGATCAATACCTTGCGCCGCCACAAAGTTCGCGTAGAAGACGATCGAAATTATAGCGCCAAGGACTGCCGCAAGCAGATACAGATTCTTCAGACTCATAGTGTCTCTCCCACGCTAGATCACGTGATCAATTGAGATGATGGCTGCAGTGTACGCCAACCGTGGCACGGCGCCATTACCTGTGAGGTAACAACGGGAAAGTTTGTGTATGCAACGTAACCTTCCCCCCCCCCACCGAGCAACGTCTACATACCACGTACAGTAAATCAATGGAGAACTCACTGTGATCAGACTCGTCAACCTGAGCAAAGTCTATCAGACCAGTTACATGGAAACCGTGGCTCTGGACAACATCAATATTCATATTCGCAAGGGCGAGTTCGTCGCGGTGATCGGTCCTTCGGGCTGTGGTAAGTCCACTCTGCTCAATCTGGTGGGCATGATCGATACTGCCGCCAGTGGCGAATACTGGTTTGATGGCGTGGAAATCGCCCAGCGATCAGAGAATGAGCTGGTGGATCTGCGCAAGAGAAATCTTGGTTTCATCTTTTAGAATTTCAATCTCATCGATGATCTCACTGTCGAAGAAAATGTTGATCTGCCCCTGCTGTATCTCGGCCTGCCCAGGAAGGAACGTAAACAGAAAGTGGCGAAGGCGCTGGATCTGGTGGGGCTCGGTGCCCGTGCCAGGCACAAGCCAGCCGAACTATCCGGCGGTCAACAACAGCGCGTTGCCGTAGCACGCTCAGTAGTGGGCGACCCAAAATTAATCCTCGCTGACGAACCCACCGGTAACCTCGATACAAAAAACGGCGACGATGTGATGCACATGCTGGCGCTATTGAAAGAACAGGGTGCGACGATTCTGATGGTGACGCACTCCCCGGATCACGGCGCCAAGGCCGATCGCATTATCGAGATGCTCGACGGACAAGTCATCAAAGGATCCTCTGCGGATACTGTGATCGCACTCAACAAGAAACAAACTGCGACTGCCCGATCCTGATTATTGCTCAACAACGGAACTCATCATGTTTACACATTTCGCCAGAATGGCATTCAAAGCTTTGCGTCGGTTCAAACTGCACTCCGTGATCAGCTTGCTCAGTCTCACCTTCGGATTTCTGTGTTTCATCTCCGCAGTATTGCTGTCGAATTATGTGGACATTTTTGATCAGCATTTTCCTAACTCTGAACGAATCTACAATCTGGTCATTCGCAGCGACGGCCGCACCGTGCCTGACCAGTTTCCTATTGTGCATAGTCCGGCAGCGGGATACTTGCGCAGCGCATTTCCGGAGATTCCCAATATCGTCAAAGCAAGTAGCGCTTTCCCGCATGATGTGACCATTGCCGGTCGGGCACAATCACTGGCCGTACGCTATATCGAGCCGCGCTTATTCGATATTTTCCCTATGGAAACTCTCTATGGGCTCGCACCGGGCGAAGACCTGCCGCCGAATTCAGTCATGATCACTGAAGCGGCGGCGCTCAAGGCGTTCAATCGAACCGATGTGGTGGGCGAGCGCTTGCTGATTGCCAATCGCCACGATGTGGTAATCGCGGGTGTCGCGAAGAAAACCGAATACCCTTCGCATCTGGTGTCCTCAATTGCAATGTTCAATACCGAATTATTCGTTCCGGATCAATTGCTGGAAAACACTCAGCGCGATCAAATCGCAGCTGCTGGCGGTGATCCGGATGCTGATCGATGGGGCAATCAATCCGACTACGTCTATCTTGAAATTCCGGATGCGTTGCCTTTTGACGTGGATGAATTCAATAGCAGGCTGTTTCAGTTTTCCAAAACAACTGTGCCGGAAGAGCAATCTACAGGCATGTTCTATGAATTGCTGCCGGTGAATCGCTTGATGACTGCCCAATTTGCTCTGTTGACCGGCGGTTTTGATCTCACTGATATTCTGGTTGTCGCCAGCGCCCTGGTATTGATGATCGGCTGTCTGAACTACTCCAACCTGGTTATTGCCCAATTGTCGTTGCGCAGCCAGGAAATCGGCGTGCAGAAAATCCTCGGGGCCAAGCGTGGCTTGCTGCTACTGCAATACAGTTTCGAGAGTCTGCTTTTTGTTGGACTGACCTTGTGCCTGACAATGTTTATTGTCTTTTTAGCGCTGGCCAGGCTCGGCAGCGCCGGCGTAACCGGTGTCAGTCCCATGATGCTGTTAAATCCATCACTTTGGCTCTATATCCTGGCGGTGTCGGTACTGATAGTGATTATTGCAGGCAGCTATCCCGCCCTGCCCACTGCGACAGTACCGGTGGTCACCATGTTACGACCCAAAGGCCCCAGCGGCTATTCCGAACGCCTGCGTGCGCTGATGGTAGGTTTGCAATTTTTTGTCTCTGGTACGCTCATGATATTGGCTCTGGTTATGTACGCGCAGAATGGTGCCATGACCAGTCAGCTTGATGGCACTACCGCCGATCCAAAGATTGCGATTTTCACCCCGGTGGATACCTACACTGTCGACCGCGAATTGCTCATTACCGAGTTGAAACAACACCCATCCATACTTTCAGTCACCCAGGTTGATGTCCTGCCCTGGGAAATCAGCAGCTCCGGAACCGGTATGCGGCGCACGCGGGAAACCGTCGAGGAGGCAATCCAGATAAGTTACCACGACGTGGGTTACACATATCTGGAGACGCTGGGCATTCCTCTGCTCGGTGGGCGTGACTTCAGTCGTGATCGCGCCAATGATCTGTTACCGCCCTTCAATCAGGTTGCGCCAGGAAGTGGCCCCTATTCAATACTTATAGATGACCAGATGGCGCAATCACTGGGTTGGGCCAATGCGATCGAGGCACTGGGTCAGAGTGTATTTCGTCACATCGAGCCACCGACTGTACCGGAAGCAATGGTGGTCGAATTTACCATCATAGGCGCCGTGGGCGAGCTACCATATCAATTTATAGATTTCAGCATGTTCGGATCACGGGGCAATATGTACTTCCTGCGCCCACACAGTGCAGGCAATTTGCTGGTGCGTGTCGCTCGTGAAAACCTGAATGATGGCATGGTTCACATTGATGAAACATGGACGCGTTTAATGCCTACGATTTCATTGAAGCGAAGATTTATTGATGAATTGTTTTTCGATACCTACACGATCTTTCTGACAATCAGCACTTCAATCAGCACACTCTCTATCGTCGGCTTTCTCATTGCCAGAATAGGTCTGTTAGGCAACGCCACATTTATTACCAATATCCGGCAGAAGAAAGTGGGCATTCGCAAGGTGATGGGCGCGAGCAGCAAGAAACTGCTGGCGATGTTGCTGATTGATTTCGCCAAGCCCATCATGATCGCGAATGCGATTGCCTGGCCGCTGGGCTATGTCATTGGTACTGGCTACACAAGCCTGTTCGCTGCGCGTGCGGAGGTTACCATCGTGCCATTCCTGGTGAGCTTTCTGCTGTCCGTGCTGATCGCCTTCGCAGCCGTACTGTCGCAATCCTGGAAGAGCGCGCGCGTGCGCCCGGCGCAGGTTTTACGGTACGAATAACTGTTTGATAAATTAAAACGCCCCCTGCTGCATTAAGGTAGTGGCATAGTCTGCGGCTCGCGCGCTGAATGCCATGTAGGTCAGGGATGGGTTCTGGCAGGCGGAAGAAGTCATGAACGAGCCATCGGTAATGAACAGGTTTGGTACATCATGGGCCTGACACCAACCATTCAGCACCGAGGTCGCCGGGTCTCGACCCATGCGCGCACTGCCCATTTCATGAATGCGGTTGCCGGGTTTGCTGAGGTCGGAACCGCTGGAGGTAATGCCGGTACAACCTGCCGCCTGCAGCATGGCGACAGCATCCTTGCGCGCTTCTGCTTGCATGCGGATTTCGTTCTCGCCATAGGTGACATGGAATAACGCCAGTGGATTGCCCCACTTGTCGCGTCTTGTGCGATGCAAGGTGACGCGGTTCTCCGGATTCGGCAATTGTTCGCCGAACGCGAGAATATTGAAACGCCAGGGACCGGTGCCGCGATGTGACTCCTTGAACTGACGGCCGATACCGGCAATCTGTCCGCCGGCATTGCCCAGTGGACTGGAGCCGCCTTGGAAACCGAAGCCGCGGGTATAGGGCTTGTCGTTTTCGGTGACGTTGGCATAGCGCGGAATATAAATACCACCACTGGGTCGGCGTCCATAGACGATCTGGTTCTCGAATCCACTGAGCATCCCTGCCGCACCACCACTGCTGACATGATCCATCAGATTACGCCCGACCTGATCGGAGCTGTTCACCAGACCGTTCGGATACTTTTCCGATGTTGATTGCAACAAGATCATGGCTGAAGCGATCGCCGATGCGTTGAGGAAAAGCACGCGTGCGGTATAGGTGCGGGTTGCATTCGTCTCCGCATCGATCACCCTCACACCGGTTACACGGTTACTGACGGCGTCATATTCGAGCGACTGTACAATCGCGTTGTGCACCATGGTTAAATTGCCGGTGCGTTGCGCGGCTGGCAGCGTCGCATTGAGTGACGAAAAATACGCTTTAAAGGTACATCCGCGATGACACTGATTGCGGGCCTGACAATTGCTGCGCCCCAGTTCACGCTGTTCGGCGGTGGCGTCAGTCAGGTGTGCGACACGAGCAGGAATGACCTTGCGTCCCTGAAACGTGGTTTCGATACGCGCCTTCACAGACTTCTCGGCATCGGTTAACTCGAATGCAGGCTGGAAGACACTGTCGGGCAACTGCGGCAGATTTTCCATGCTACCGGCGATGCCGATAAAAGTTTCCACTTTCTCATACCAGGGTTTGATGTCGGCATAGCGCACCGGCCAGTCCACCGCAACGTTCTCTTTCTGATTTGCCTCGAAGTCGTAATCGCTGAGACGATATACCTGGCGTGACCACATGATGGAGCGTCCAGCCGTGTGATAGCCGCGCAGCCAGTCATAGCTTGTGCCAGGCGCTTCCTCATAGGGATGCTCGTCATCTTTCACCCAGAAATGTTTGGTGGATTCTTTGATAGCGTACGCCACACCGCCATATTGTTTTGGATAGTGCTCGGCAATTTCAGCTTGTGCCACGTTGTCCAGGTTCGGAGACTGCCAGGGTGGCAGTTGATCGGTGTAGTCCCGTTCCGGAATAATTTCAGGACCGCGTTCCAGCACCAGCACTTTCCAGCCGCGCTCGGTCAACTCCTTTGCAGACATGCCACCACTCATGCCTGAGCCCACTACGATTGCATCGAAATCTGCCACGGTTATTTCCTCTCTCTCATTTCAGCTTGCTGAAATTATTGTGCTTTTGCTGTCAGGCTTATTCCTGTTAACACCACGCTTACCGGATTTCCACACTGGCGTCCCAGCGCCCAGGCACTGCTACCCATTTCAATTCCTGCACGGCGCCGGGTTCGGTGGCGAAATAACTCTGGGTGATATAGCCCTTGCAGCTGCGATAGCCCTGCAAGCTGCTGTCGCCATTGAATGCGGCGGTGTCGAGAGCAATCAAGGCAACTTCGGCATCGCCGTCCGCTGCCTGCACAAAGTCGCCATTTACAGCGGCGTTCAAGCGTTCATCCACCAGCGCCAGTGCGCGCCGATGTGTTCGCTGTGTGTCGGCGCTCGCCCAATCTGCCATAAGGCTATCTATGTAACCCGGTACGTTGACATCCACTGCTCCCGGAGTTTCGGTGCGCGGAATAATCAGATCGCTCAGTCTGGTGACCAGCACCAATTCCCGGTCTGTATAGAAGCGGCTGGTCGCCCCCGACGGTGTTGAAACTACCGAGGCCACTCCGCCACAGGCGCTGAGCAAGCTGGCGCCGCCGAGGGATACGATCAGTCCCTGTAAAACTTCGCGTCTGGTGTGCATGGTTTTTGTCCCTGGATCCTGTTCGGTGAAGTGCGGGTGCAACCTAGAAACGCAAGTTGCGCACTGTGTAAATGCTGTAAGCGACCGACACGAGTCCATTGCCGGGGTTGTCGTGTTCGATGAAATAATGTTCGAAGCCGCCAGTATCGACACGACTGAACAATTCCGCAAATTTGATCGTGCCTCGCCCTACATCTACCATACGGCCCTGCGCGTCCCGGTCTTTCACGTGCAACATGGCGAAACGACCTGGATATTTATTGATGTATTCTACCGGATCGACACCGGCAGTGACTATCCAGAATAAATCCAGCTCCATGGCAACCAGTTCCGGATCTGTCTCTTCCATGAGAATGTCATAGGGTCGTTGCCCCTCAACGATGGCAAACTCGAAGTCGTGATTGTGATAGCCCATCTTCAAGCCTGCTGCCTTGCAGGTTTCCCCCGCCCGGTTGAGTGTCTCGGCATGGCGGTGATAGTCCGCAAGAGTACGTTCATTGCCCGGCAGTGATGGTACGACGATATATTTCTGGCCGAGTGTCTGGGCCGCCTCGATCTCACCGGCGAGATTGTCGCGAATCGCTTGCAGCTGAATGTGTGCAGCAGGGGAAGTGAGTCCATTGGCATCCAGCATACTGCGCACCTGACCAGGGCTATTTCTCATATAACCAGCGAATTCCATTTCCTTGAAGCCCAGTTCGGCGACGCGGGCCAGGGTACCGGCGAAATCGCGGCTCATCTCATTGCGCAACGAGTACAGTTGCAGGCCGACGCTGGCAACCCTTCGCGATTGTGCGGAGCTCACGCTCCATGGAACTGTTGTTGCCAAACCTAATGTGGCTGTGGATTGCAAAAAATTGCGTCGGCTGTGCTTGTTCAGTATGTCACTCACATTAAATTTCCTTTATTTTTTGTCAGTTGCTGCATTCACGTTATATGGTTGCAGTTACCGCCAGCGATTCAACTGGGTTTACTCCAGACTTTGCCAGATGCTGCCGGTTCTGGATGATGCTACTACTTTTTCAATAAATTTTACGCCGCGCACGCCGTCGGCCAGTGTTGGTAATAACGTGGCTGGTGCGGGCGTGCCGCTGCGGCGTGCTTGCACGCAGTCGGCGAATTCCTTGTAGAGATTGGCAAAACCTTCCAGAAAGCCTTCCGGGTGGCCGGCGGGAAGGCGGGTGGCGAATTGCGCGTTGGCGCCAATTCCGGAACTGCCGCGGGTAAGCTTTTTGAGAGGCGCTGCGATTGGTTTAAAAAGTAGTACGTTGGGGTCTTCCTGAAACCATTCCAGGCCGGCCTTTTCGCCGTAGATCCGAAGGCGCAAGCCGTTTTCGTGACCACTGGCGACCTGACTCGCCCACAAGGTGCCGCGGGCACCGTTGTCGAAGCGCAGGAGTACGTGGGCGTTATCATCCAGTTTGCGGCCGGGAACGAAGCTGTGCAGGTCGGCCAACAGGCTGGTGCAATTAAGTCCGCTGACGAATTCGGCGAGATGAAAGGCGTGACTGCCGATGTCGCCGATGCTGCCGCCTGCACCAGCCTGGGCTGGGTCGGTGCGCCAAGTGGCCTGTTTCTGGCCCTTCGCTTCGATATTGCTGGCGAGCCAATCCTGCGGATACTCAACTTGCACCAAGCGTATTTCGCCGAGTGCGTCAGCGGCGATCAGGTCGCGTGCCTCACGTACCATGGGGTAGCCGCTGTAGTTATAGGTGACAGCGAACAGCAGGCCGCTGTCCTGCGCCAACTTCTGCAAGGCTTCCGCGTCGGCCAGGGTCGATGTCAGAGGTTTATCGCAGATGACATGGATGCCGGCTGCCAACATCGCTTTCGCGACCGGAAAATGCCGGTGATTGGGAGTGACGATGACGCAGGCCTCGATGCCGTCCTTGAGCTTCGCTTCTCGCACCGCCATGTTTTCGAAATCGCTATAGCTGCGCTTGCTGTCGATGCCGAGGGCGTCCGCTGAGGCGAGTGCGCGCTGGTTGTCGCTGCTGAGTGCGCCCGCCACCAGTTCGAAGCGGTTATCCAGTCGCGCCGCGATGCGGTGCACTTCACCAATAAACGCACCCTGCCCGCCGCCTACCATACCCAGGCGAATCTTGTGCGGTACCTGGTTGGTGCCAGCCATCAGCGAATTCCCAGGATGCGACGGTTGGCGCTGTCATCAGTACCGGCGTCAGCAAAGTCATCGAAGGCCCGGTCCGTCACACGAATGATATGGTCCTTGATGAATTGGGCGCCTTCGGTTGCGCCATCTTGCGGGTGCTTGAGGCAGCATTCCCATTCGAGCACGGCCCAGCCTGGAAAATCATTGGCAGCCAGTTTCGAAAACATGGCTTTGAAATCCACTTGCCCATCGCCGAGTGAACGGAAGCGGCCGGCGCGATCAATCCATGATTGATAGCCACCATAGACTCCTTGTTTAGCAGTCGGGTTGAACTCGGCATCCTTGATGTGAACCATGGTGATGCGCTCTTTATACGCATCGAGAAAGCCGAGATAGTCCAGCTGCTGCAACACCATGTGACTCGGATCGAACAGGATGTTGCAGCGCGGGTGATTATTCACGCGCTCCAGAAACATTTCGAAACTGACGCCATCGTGCAGGTCTTCACCGGGATGGATCTCGAAGCCAATGTTCACACCTGCTTCATCGAATTCGTCCAGAATGGGCAACCAGCGGCGGGCGAGTTCGTCAAATGCCATGTCTATCAATCCGGCTGGTCGCTGCGGCCAGGGATAGAAATACGGCCAGGCCAACGCTCCCGAAAAACTGGCGTGGTCGCTAAGCCCGAGATTGCGCGATGCGTGTGCGGCCATGATCAGCTGCCCCACCGCCCATTCCTGTCGCGCCGCTGGCTTGCCACGCAATTGCGCTGGCGCGAAACCATCGAACATCTGGCCATATGCCGGATGCACGGCGACGAGTTGGCCCTGCAGATGGGTCGAGAGTTCGGTGATTTCGATGTCGTGATTGGCCAGTATGTCGCGCACATCGTCGCAGTACGCATGACTCTGTGCCGCCGCTTCAAGATCAAACAGACGTGTATCCCAGCTGGGAATCTGAATGCCTTTAAAACCACAGTCGGCGGCCCAGCCCGCGATTTCATCCAGTGAATTGAAAGGTGATTCGTCGCCAGCGTACTGGGCGAGAAAGATGGCCGGGCCTTTGATGGTTTTCATAATTATTCTGCTTTTTATCAGCTGCTGCTTAACTTGGTCGAATTCAGCTCAAAACGGTGATTCCGGAAAATAGTACTGTTCCGCATTGTCCCTGGTGATGAGCGGCGAACCGAGAATGTACTCACCCTCCACCGGCATATTGGCAATGAATTTGAGTGCGGTCAGTTCCATCGCAGTGGAGATCATGGCTGGCGGATATAACACATCAACCGGGGTCAACCGGTCGCCGTCCATGACGCGTTTGACAATTTCCTTCATGCCAGCACCACCGACGATAAACAGGTCGTCCTCACGCCCGGCCTGACGCACGGCCTGAATCACACCAATGGCGATGTCATCATCCTGCGCCCATACCGCGTCAATCTTTGGAAAGCGCGCCAGAAAATCCTGCATCACGGTGAAGCCGTCATCGCGATTCCAGTTCGCGTATTGATTGTCCAGCACATTGATGCCACTACCGGCGATGCTGGCCATGAAGCCATCAAAACGCTGTTCGTCGACTACCGTGGGAATACCGCGCAACACGACGATGTCGCCGCTGCCCCCCAATGCTTCCTTTATATACTCGCCGGAGACCCGACCCATCTCGGTATTGTTGCCGGCAACATACACATCCTGGATGCCGGGCTCGCTGAGGCCGCGATCCACCACCGTGATAAACACGCCACCGCGTTTCACATTGCTTACCGGTCCGGTTAAGGGAGCTGATTCAAATGGCAGTATGACAAGAGCATCAATGTTATGAACGGCGACCAGATCCTCAAGATCGTTGGCCTGTTCGGAGGCACTGCCGGCGGTGACTATGACAATACTCAAGCCGGGATGAGCTGCCTCCAGACGCGCCTTCGTTTGTTCAGCATGGTAGTTCAAACCGCCGGCCCAGCCATGGGTGGCGGCGGGGATGGAGACTCCGATCGTCTGGGCGACAAGCGTGGATGGAACCATGACTGCAACCAAGCCTGCACCCATACCTAGAAAACCGGCACAGGCAAGACTCAGAATTTTTATCAATGAACGCATACTGTTCTCCCGGGTAAAGCTTTTGTGGTGCCAAGCGCAGGTCGTGTATTCAGTGCTTGCGCCAGCTACCGCGTTGCAGATAGACGGCGACGATTACGATTATGCCCTGAACCGCGCCATTGAGATAGTTGCTGACGGAATCGGTCAGATTGAGGATATTGCCGATCAGGGTCAGCATCAACGCACCAACTACCGCACCCCAGATGCGACCATAGCCGCCCTTCAATACCGTGCCGCCGATGATCACAGCAGCGATCGCTTCCAGTTCCCACAATATGCCAGTCTGGCCCGAAGCCGAGCCCAGGCGCGGGACATAGATTATGGTAGCGATGGCGACGCAAACGCCTTGCAGAATATAGGTAGCGGTCTTCACGCGGTCGACGTTGATGGCTGAATAGCGCGCGACATTCTCGTTGGAGCCGACGGCGAAACAATGGCGCCCGAACACCGTCATGTTGAGCAGCACATAAGCGATTACAGCAACGGCCAGAAATACCCACACCGGATACGGCAGCCCGAACAAGGTGTTGTAATACACCGCACTGTATACATCGCCTATCCCAAAGTTGAGCGACAAGGTGCCACCATCAGCCATATAGGTTACCAGTGAGCGATAGATGCCCATGGTGCCGAGCGTGACAATAAACGCCTCGATCTTGGCCCGCGTTGTCAGCAAACCGTTCACGAGGCCGGCCACGGCACCGATGCCGACAGAGGCGAGCATGGCCAACAAGACAATTGCGATTGGTGAATCGATAGTGTCTACCAGAGAATTCATCAACAGAATCATGCAGCCGGAAATGAACGCCGCCAGCGAACCCACCGAGAGATCGATACCGCCGGCAGTGATTACAAAGGTGGCACCGATCGCGACAATGCCGATGAAGGAACTGCGCGCGAGAATATTAGTCAAGTTACCGGCACTGAGAAAGGCGTCGCTGACCAGTATGCCAATGCCGAAAATAAGCAGCAGTGCGACGAAGGGTCCGGCAGTTTTCAAATCAATTGTTGGCATTTCTTATCCAATGGCTCGTTGTATTGGTACGGGTATTTGCTGCCGCGATTTCAGACCTGTGGCATAGCGCATGATCTCGTGTTCCTCAATTTCATCATCCTTGAGTATGCCGGTGAGATCGCCGTGATACATCACTGCAACCCGATCGGACAAGCCGATGATCTCTGTGATGTCTGATGAAATCAGGATAATCGAATGGCCGGATGCAGCCAATTGGTTGATGAATTGATAAATCTGGCCCTTCGTGCCTATGTCGATGCCACGTGTGGGTTCGTCAAATATCAGGACCGACGGTTTGGCCGCGAGCATCTTCGCCAGCAGTAGTTTTTGTTGATTGCCGCCTGAGAGATTGCCTGCGAGCACATTGGCATCCTTGATGCGGATGTCAAAGGCATCCACCACGGCCGCAAGAGCCACCTCTTCCTGCTTCTTATGGATGAGCAGCCCGGCGTAATTGCTGAGCGCGAACAGGGAGAAATTCATGACGAGGCCCTTGTCCAGCAGCAGGCCACTGCCTTTGCGATCCTTGGTCAGATAAGCGATGTTATGGCGGCGTGCTGTAGCCAGGTCGCGCAACACCACCGGCTTGTCAGCTACTTCCAGCGTCCCGGTATTGGCGCGTGCCGCGGCTCGCAATCCCACTACTGTTTCCAGTAGCGCCGTGCGGCCGGAGCCCACGAGCCCGGCGAATCCCAGAATTTCACCGCGCTGCAACTCGAAACTCACCGGCGTATTGGTACCTGCCACAAGCAAGCGGGTTACGCGCAATGCGCACTGCTGGTAATCGGGCGTGCTGCTGCGCGGCGGAAACAAGTCGCTCAGTTCCCGTCCGACCATCAGCCGCGCCATGTCATCCTGGGATAAATCCTGCGCCGCGTAATGGCCTACCAGTGTGCCGTCCCGCAAAATAGTAATGCGGTCGGCGATCTGCGCAATCTCATCCAGCTTGTGGGAGATGTAGACGATCGCCACGCCCTGCTGTCGTAAACGCTCTATAAGCGCGAACAATACTTGGCTTTCTTTCTGCGTTAACACCGCCGTGGGTTCATCGAGTATCAGCACCCGCGCCTGTTTCGATTGCGTCTTTGCAATCTCCACCATCTGTTTTGCAGACACTGCGAGAGTGTGCATTGGCGTGTCGGGATCGATATCACACTCCAGCGCTGCCAAATACTCGCGCGTCAATCGTCGCATCGTAAACTTGTCGAGAAAGGGTCCGCGCGTGAGCTCATGCCCGAGAAAAATATTCTCGGCAACAGTAAGCTGCTCAACCAGATTCAATTCCTGATGTATCAGGATGACACCCTCTGCTTCCGCGCGGGCCTGCTGCCAATGTGCATCCACACGCACGTTGCCTTCGGCGGCCACTGCGTGCAATAGCAGTTCGCCGGCCGTAACTGACTCAAACCCTGCCAGAATTTTCACCAGTGTGGATTTACCGGCACCATTTTCGCCGAGCAGTGCCAGCACTTCACCGGCGCGAATCTCCAGATCGATATCCTGCAGTACCGTCACCGCTCCAAATGCCTTGCGCAAATTGCGCAGGGACAGAACGATTGGATTGCTGGTGGCGGTCGCGGTCATCGATTAAACATTTGCGGCAGCACGGCGCTGTTGAATTGCTGTTGTCCCGCCACCAGCAGGCTGTGCAAACGCGCCGCAACTTCCGGCATTTCCCGGGTGTAGCTATAGGTTTCAGAAGGATCCTTGAGCAGATCGAACAGCAAGCCATTGGGACTGTAATAGGAAGCTGGATGATCGAAGCGGGACACGGCGGCGCGGTAACGGGATTCCACCACCAGTTTCCACTGGCCCGCACGCACAGCAGTTATGCGGTCACCATCAAACAGGTATAGTGCCTCGTGGGAAGAATTTGCCCCGTCACGCAGCAGTGGCAACATATCTTTACCGTCGATCACGCGGTCGGCAGGCAGTTCACCACCGGCAATACCGACCAAGGTCGGAAACAGATCAATGTTCATGGCGGGTTCGTCTGACTTTTGTCCCGCTGGCAGCACTGATGGCCAGCGCGCGATGAACGGCACTCTCAAACCACCTTCCCAGGATGATCCCTTGCGATCTCGAAAGGGGCCAGCACTGCCCTCAAACCACGGACCATTGTCTGAAGTGAACACGACCAGTGTATTCTCATCCAGCCCGTTTGTCTTCAGTGCCGCCAGTACCTCGCCCACACTCCAGTCGATGGTCTCTACCGTATCACCATAGATACCTGCATCCGATTGCCCGCTGAAACGATTGGACACATGCAGCGGCACATGGGGAAATGTGTGTGGTATATACAACAGAAACGGCCGTTCCCGATTCTCACCAATAAACCGCACTGCTTCCTCTGTATAGCGCTCGGTCAAGGTAGACTGATCCACCGGATCCTCTATTACCTGATCACCCCGATACAACTGTAACGGCGCCATGTCATTGCTGTGCAGCAAACCGAAGTACTCATCAAAACCATTGTTGAGAGGCGACCACTCCAGCCGGCTACCGAGATGCCACTTGCCAAACAACGCCGTGCGATAACCCTGCCCCTGCAAGGCTTCGGCAATGGTGGTTTCCTCAGCCGCAATATGAATCTCGTTTCCCGGGCGCGCCACATCGTTAACGAGCGCCAACCGAATCGGATAGCGACCCGTCATCAGTCCGCCGCGAGCCGCTGTACACACATTCGCGCTGGAATAAAAATTGGTGAGCAGCACTCCCTCCTGCGCCATCCGATCCAGATGCGGTGTCCTGATCAAGGTCGACCCGTACGCCCCCACATCCCCATAGCCCAAATCGTCTGCAATGATAATCACGAAATTCGGCGGCCGGTCGGCAGCCTGCAGTATCAAGGAATAAATGAGCACTATTGAAGTAAGGAGTATTTTTATTCTTATGTGCACTTGCAGATTCCTCTTATTAAAATTTCTAATGGCTCAATACTGCATGTATCGGAAGTAGAGTGCCCGTCAGGGTCGCGAGTCGGTAAAGCATCGCGGGCCCCACCGTGAATACATCCCTGTAGGCTTGGGCTCGGCATCCATGCATCGCACATCCCCGCCATGCTTCACCGACCCGCACCCCCCATAGTGCAGTTATACTTTCATCAAACCCAAAATAAAATTCATTTATTCCTCTACAGAGGATCTTTTTTTAAGAGTATCTCTGCGCTCAAAGGGGCGGAAGGGGGGTGATGCGCTGCAGGGATGTGCGAGGCATGGATGCCGAGCCCAAGCCCTCAGGGGTGAAGCAAGCGCTTTTACAAGCGCCAGCTTGCGGCGCAGCTGAACGACGCCAATCTATGATTGGCGGCTGGGCCGGGTTCACGGCGGGCCCAGCAGAGCATTACCCACTTGCGACCCTGACCAGCACCGATCTACCTTACATATAAACGAAATTACTTAGTGCCCGGCATAATCTCGAACCCCGGATCAAAATCCACCAACACACCCGCCAGTTGCTCTAGAACCGCTACATTTCCCTGTGCCGTACCAATCCCGGACCGCAGTTGTTCCGCCAAGGTCCGGTCCCCGATAATAACTGTGTTGAGATCAATGCGATTCATGGAAATGGTCACATCCGGATTCGGTAACAAGAATCCTTCTATGTTGCTGAGCGTTCCGTGACTCATTTCCACAATAAAGTTCTGGTTCGTGTCTGGCGTGCTGAAGTTAATCGTATAGTTCATGCTGTCGGCAAGCTTGCTGTCGACACGGATGGCTATCGCATCCCACCACTGCGAAGTAGTCATCGCGCGCGCCGAGCTTGGTGTGGTCCCGCGCGCCGCTCCCATTGCAGCGGCTCCGCTACGCAGTTCCTGCGCAGACGCAAGGAATACGTTGCGCATACTTGAGCTTTCGTATTGATAGCCTAACTGTTCGAATACGGCGGCGAGCAGGTCTTTGGCGCTTGAATTGGAAGGCTCGGCGTACACGAGTTTGTTGAGGATTTCCATGGCGAGTCGATAGTCGCCTGCGTCATACAAGGCCGTGGCACGCTGCATAATAACGTCAGCGCCTTCCATCATCTCCACAAACAGAGGCGCGGACTCCGACGGTGACAAGGGCGCCAGAGTGGCCGGGTTGCCGTCCCAGAAGCCCAGATAGCGATTGATGACTGCGCGAGAATTGTGAAATTCCGAGCCGTGATACTGGCGCATGCTCCATTCCTGTTGCAGGCTCACTGGCACCTGATACTCGTTGTGGATCTCGTTGATGGTGACACCCTGATTGGCGTGGAAGAGCACCTGATTGTTCAGATTGGCGTAAGCGTCGCGCTGTGTTCGCATCACTTGCTGTATACGGTCGTTGCCCCAACGTGGCCAGTTGTGAGATGCCACCATCACCTCGGCTTCCTGCCCATAACGATATAGCGCCTCGTTGATCTGTTTCGACCACTGCAGGGCATCGCGTACGAGTGCGCCACGCAGTGTGTAGATGTTGTGCACGGTCGCCGTAATGTTTTCGGCGGCCCAGAATACCTTCTGATCAGGAAACCAGGCATTCATCTCGGCCGGTGCTTCGGTGCCGGGAGTGTTCTGGAAGACGATGCGTACACCGTCGATGACGTGTTCTTCAAATGCAGCCTCGATCAACAATGTCGGTGCGACGAGACCACTGGTGCCCGCTGCCAAAGCCTTGCCGATGGCGGAATCCACCTGCCCGAACGGGCTACTCGGAATCACCCGGCCATATTGCAACGCAGCGCGGCGCGACATGGCATTGCCGGCATAGACACTCTCGGAGATTGCCTCATGCATGAAGCCGGTAGGCGCAATGATCTGTACATCACCGGCATTCACAGCGGCTTCGCTAGTCACTCCGAGTATGCCGCCGTAGTGATCGGCGTGAGAATGGGAATAGACGACGGCCCGCACCGGCAGTTCGCCGAGATGCTCATTGACGAGGGCCAGTGCGGCGGCGGCCGTTTGCGTGGTAAGCAACACGTCGAAGATAATCCAGCCCGAGTTGCCTCTAACGAGCGTCATATTAGCCAGATCCAGGCCGCGCACCTGATAGATAAAATCACGCACCACCTCATACAAGCCAAAATTCATGTTTAGCGTGGCCTGACGTTGCAATGACGGATGAATAGTGTCGAACTCGCGTCCTTCCAGCAGGAAGTCATAACGACTCATGTCCCAGACCACGGCGCCATTGGCGGCGAGAATCTGCCGCGAGGCCGGTGCCGCGATGAAGCCGCGGCGCGATTCTTCGAAATCCTGCTCGTCTTCAAACGGCAGCGATGCACGCAAGCCGGCCTGTAACGCGGCGGTGTAAGTGCTGGGGCCGGTTCCCTTCGGGTTAAAATGATCCTGGGCGAACAGGTTTACACTGGCAGCAATCCCCAGCAGACACGCCAGGGCTGACTTCCCCAGCCCAATTAATATTGATTTGACACACATAACAGGTTTTCTCTGGAGTAAAAAAAACGGTGCCAGTCAGCTTATTGGCACAAGCTGTATGGCACCGTGATTCGTGTTCAGGGTTGTCGCCCTTACAGACGGTCGCTCTTACAGACGCGAGCGCTCAAGCGTCACATCAGCATTGCGCCACAAGGACTCAAGCTGGCGCTCGATGATAGCCGCTTCCTGATTCTTACCCTGGGCACGCAGTGCCTGACCGAGTCCGAATGAGGCCCAGCCGTTCTGTTGGCTCCACTCCAGATCCTTGCGATACACCGCCTCCGCTGCCACCGCATCGCCTGCCTTTAACAACGCGGCACCGAGGTACAGGCGTTGCGACTGGGTCCAATCTGGCGGTTCGGTGTAGTTGAGGTTGTCCTGAAATTCCACGGCCTGCGTGTAGTGGGCCACAGCGGCATCAAGATTGCCTTTCGCTTCTTCGATCTCGCCCATCAGTCCATGCATGGCCAGGGTCAGTACATGGGAAGCCGGGGTTGGGCTAACGCCGAAATCATTCACGTCCGGCGCCGCAATGGCAGCCTGGATGTTGGCCAGCTCTGCTTCGGCCGGAGCCATGTGGCCCTTGGCCAAATGGGCGCTGCCCATCACGTAGCTCCACATGCCTTTCAGGTAAGGTGATGTCTGCACGCTATTCACCGCATTGTCCGCGTGAATCTTGTCCCAATTGCCAAAAATCTTGTCCACCAGATAAGTATGGGCAATGGTTTTCTGGCCACGGCGATCCATGGGGTTGGCGTGTTCGGCATTATGACTGCCTGCGGTGGCAGCCCCCTCGTAATTGCCCTGCAGGTAGTTCGCATAGCGCACGAAGTCCAGAGCATGGGCAGAGTGAGAACGGTGTGACAGAGGATAGGTGCCAATCGTGGGTAAATTGGTGTCGCCCCAGATTTCAGCGAACTGCAGGTCTACGATCTGGGACCGCTCGTTGATATCGATTGCCTTCTCGTATTCACCGACGCGCAAGTAAATGTGGCCTGGCATATGCACCATATGACCGGAAATCGGCACTATACTTTCCAGTTTCTGCGCCGCTGGCATGGCCAGTTCCGGTTGGGAAGAGGCTTCCATCAAGTGTATATATAAATGATTGGCACCGGGGTGATCGTGCTCGGCGATCATCGCCGCTTCCAGCGCGGTCTTGGCCTCGTCTGTGCCGCCTTTGGCTGAGCCGTCCAGATTCCAGTAATCCCAGCGGGTGGTATTCATGTAAGACTCGGCGAATATAGTGGCAACATCCGGATCATCCGGGTACTTGTTGTACAACTGACGCATGGCCTCGAGATAGGCGAAGTCACGTTCGCGGTTGTCGGGTATGGCGTCCTTGTTATAAAGGATGAACATGGCATTAATCAGGTCGCGTTCCAGCGGGCTGCCGTTATTGGCCAATTCCAGGGCGCGACGCACCGCTGCCAGCCCGGCTCCCTGCGGATCATCGGGCATGTTGGCGTAACGGCTGTTCGGGTTCGGACCGGCGGCATGGGCCAGACCCCAGTAAGGCATGGGATGATCGGGGTCCAGACGGGACGCTTCCTGATAAGAGGCGATGGATTCCGGAAAATAGAAGCTATATGCCATGCGTAAACCCTGGTCGAAAAAGGCTTGTGCCTCGGCATTGTCAGTGGAGATCGGTTTGCTATAAGTACCGGCCCCCGGCACGATGATAGCCAGCGCGCCATCGCTGTTTTGGGCGGAAACCAGTGTCGAAGTAGCGATCAAAACCACGGCGGTGGTAATGAGCGAGAGCAATCTAGCCATAAAATTCTCCTGATATGGGTATTCCGGGCAGTATACCTTCAAGTCGGGTAATATCAGAACTGCGTTCGCTATTAGCCAGCGCCATTTAGCAATCTCAATTCAGTGCTAAAACCTGTTAGCGCAACAGCAATGGAAAGTCCCATGAACGAGATCGTCATCGAGGTATTTACCGACTACGTCTGACTCTGGTGTTACCTCAGTACCGTGAGTATTGATAAATTGAAAGCCAATTATCCCGTGCGCATACGCTGGGTGCATTTTCCCCTGCATCCCAAGACGCCGCCGGAAGGCAAGTCACTGGCCGAGCTGTTTGCCGGGCGCGACATCGAGCCGATGCGAAAACGCATGCGCAGCCTGATGCAGGAGGCAGGTCTGCCCTACGGCGATCGCACTCATACCTATAATAGTCGCCTGGCGCAGGAGCTGGGGGCGTGGGCTGACACCCAACCCGGCGGCGCCAAGCTGCACGATGCTTTGTACCGCGCCTATTTCGCTGAGGCGGTGAACATTGCAGACATAGACAAGTTGGTAGAAATTGTCGGCAAAGAAGGACTCGATCGTGACGCGGCTCGCACCGTGCTGGAAACCCGATCATTCAAGGCAGCGGTGGATGCGGACTGGGCGCGCTCACGGGCAGCAGGCATCACTGGCGTGCCGACATTTACCCATGGCGATCTGGTAGTGGTCGGCTGTCAGCCTTATGAAATCCTAGAACGTTTTGTGCAGCACATCATCGGTTCAAAGGAAAAGAGACCACCAGCAGACACCGACTTCGCAAATCCATAAGGGCGCGCTCAAGTGTGCAGGTATGCAGTTAAAGCGCTGGGATACCTGCTGACTGACTATTGTAGTTCTGAGAAATTAACTCTATCTTCGCCGCCACCAGACAAGTTTTACCACTGCGAATCAGCGGCAAACCTAAAAGCCGTTCCTTCTAAACTAACGGAGAATGATCAATGTTCAAGCAAGCTCTTACTTTTACAAGCCTCATGTTTTTGACTTCCATGTTTTTCACTTCCATATTAGTGGCACAATCACCGGCTGATGGCACCTGGGTTTTTTCGATGCAGAGTCCGATGGGCGCGGTTGAAGCCAATGTAGTCATGGCGGTTGATGGCGCGACTCTGACCGGTGAGTTCGACCTGGGTAACGGACGCAAGTGGCCAATTGAAGGCGGCACCATTGAGGGCAACAAAATCGCGTTCAGTATCACTCGCGATGGCGCGTCCATGACGTATGTGATGAGCGGCAATATAGATGGCGGCACCATCGTAGGTCTAGCTGAGGCAATGGGTACTACAGCTGAATGGTCAATGTCCCGCAGCAATTGATCCTCGCATTTCCTTCGATCAAGTTCAGGTAAAGCTCGCCACAATTTTTCGGTCATGCAGATCAGCGATCTCCGCGGCACTCAATCCCAGAGTGTCCGCGAGTATTGCTTCCGTATGCTGGCCGAGTTGTGGCGCTGGTCGCGGCGGCTCGGAATCCAAAGCAGTGAAATAGGCTGGATGCGATGGCAGCAGCACATCACCGATACCTGGTTGTTGCACGCGACTGAAGAGCGGATTCTCTGTGGAACAATCCGGATCAGCTTGCACGAGTTGGGTAATTGTCTGATAGGGTCCCCAGCAGGCACCGGCAGCATCCAGAGCAGTGGTCACTTCAGCATATTCTCGCGCTGCAAACCAGGGCTGGAATATTTTCAACAATCGTTCTCTGGCCGTGAAACGATCGCCCTCCTTGTTAAAGTCGAGTTTTAATTCCGCTGCCAATCCGGCAATCTCATTTGTAGTTCCCGTGACACTGACCAATGCCTGCCATTGATTCGGGCTGACGCCGACCAGCATCACGCGACGACCGTCACGACTTTCAAAGTCATGACCGAATGTGCCAAATATATGATTGCCGAGTGGCGGCCGTACCGCGCCATTGATTGCTACCTCGGCGAGATAGCCGAGGTGGCCCATCGTCGCGAGCGCCACATCCGCCAATGCCAGCTTGATGAATTGGCCTGCGCCGCGCTGGCGGCGATGGCGTTCCGCCGCGAGCAAACTTAACGCAATCTGTTGGCCCGCGATTATATCCCAGGCTGGAAACGGATTATTCACCGGCGCACCGGAAGCTCCACCACCGGTGAGATAGGGTAGTCCGACCTTGCTGTTCACGGTGTAGTCAAGTGCACTGCCACCATGACGATCACCGGTGAGATTAAGATAAATTAGATCTGCGCGCCGGGCGCGCAACGCAGCATCAGCCAGCCAGCCGCGCGCCGGAAAATTGGTAACGAACAGTCCAGCGTCTGCACCGGGCGCGGTTATAAGGCGCGCGAGCAATTCCTGACCTTCCGGGTTTTTAAAATCTACGGCGATGGAGCGCTTGCCCTTATTCAGGCTATGCCAGTACAGACTCTTGCCGGAGGCTGTCACCGGCCAACGCCGGTAATCGATGCCGCCGCCGATTTGATCGAAACGAATCACATCGGCGCCGAGCAGGGCCAATGTCATGCCGCCAGAGGGTGCGGCGATAAAGGCACTGCTTTCCACCACGCGTAATCCTTCCAGAATTTTCTGCATCGCGATCGCCTTTCTGTGCTTGACAAATCTATTCGAGTAACAGGTAACCGTTGTTGATAACCAGTTTGTCCTGCTCTACAGACTTGCAGCGAAACGCGAGCTGGTTATCCTCGCGCCAGATTTCGGTGCGAATCGTTTCGCCGGGATACACCGGCGCGGAAAAATGCAGGCGCATATGTTTGAAGCGAGCCGGGTCGTAGTCGCAGCAAGTCTTCAGCAAGGCATGGGTAAGTACCCCGAGCGTACATAGTCCATGCAGAATCGGCACCCTGAACCCTGCCGCTTGCGCGATTTCCGGAGAGGCGTGCAGCGGATTGAAATCGCCTGACAATCGGTACAGCAGCGCCTGCTGCGGCAGAGTCGCCAGGTCGCACACAAAATCAGCAGCTCTGGATGGAATCAGATCGGTCTTGACGAGGCTTTTGCGCTCACCCCCAAAACCGCCATCACCACGCGCCAATATCGCGGTGATAATTGTGCAATAGTCATCACCCGTGATGACATCGCGCACCGTGCGCTCAGTCACTATATAAGCACCCAGTCGTGCGCCTTTGTCAGACACCTCGGTAAAGCGCGTGGTCGCGGTCACTGTCGCTGTTGGCGGCAAGGGTTTATGCATGATGATTTCCTGACCGACTTGCAACAGCTGCACCCAGTCCAGCCCAAGGGCAGGCTCTTTCGCCCAGAAGCCTGGATGCGCGAGCATCACCGATTGACTCGGCATCACCAATAGATTGTCCTCGTACACAAAACGCAGCTGCTGCAAATGTGTCGGGTCGCTGCCCATGCCCACGCCGAGTGCGTAGAGCATGCAGTCCTGCGCCGTATAGGTCTGTGTTACCTGCGGAAAGATGTAGTGCAGCAATTTGTCAGGATCAGCAAGCATACTCAGGCTGCATTCTCCACGAGGCTGCGGGCGATGACCTTCAGGGCAAGCACCTCTTCTGAGCCTTCGAATATCGACAGCACCCTGGCGTCCACGAAGTACCGACTCACTGCCGACTCTTCGGCGTAACCCATGCCGCCATGCATCTGCATGGCGTCACGTGTAATCCATTCGGCCGCGCGGCAGGCGAATAGTTTTACCAGGCTCGCCTCCATTTGGCCGCCGCCGTTGTCAAGCAGGCGCGCCACGGCATAACTGAACTGACGACAGGCGGTAATTGTGGCCAACATGCGCGCCAGTTTTTCCTGAATCAGTGGATACTCTCTCAGCGTCTTGCCAAAAGTTTTGCGTTGTTGCACGTAGGCATGGGCCTGTTCAAACGCCGCTTGCATAACACCGATCGCGCGGGCTGCGGTTTGAATACGGCCACCCGAAAATCCCGCCATGGTGAAATAGAATCCCCGCCCCTCTCCTGCCTGCTCTCCAACCAGATTGCCAGCGGGTACGAAATAGTCGGTGAAGAACAGATCATAAGAGTGCATGCCGCGATAGCCGAGCGTGGCAATCGCCTTGCCGATCAGCGTGCCACCACCAGTTGGCTGGTGCTCGAATTCATGTCCCGCGTAGGCTGGCTTTTCTATAACAAACAGACTGAGGCCGCGATGACCCAAGGCCTTGTCCGGATTGGTACGTGCCAACACCACCAGAATTTCGGAGCGCCCGGCAAAGGTACACCAGGTCTTGTTGCCGTTCAGAATCCAGCCACCAGCAACCGGAGTTGCGCGCAGCGCGACCGCCGCCACGTCGGAACCGGTATCGGGTTCAGTAATTGAAATCGCGCACAACTGCGCGCCAGAGGCGAGTCTGGGTAACCATTGCTCCTGCTGCGCCGCGGTGCCGCCACTGAGTAATGCCCGTGCGGCAATTTCTGGCCGAGTGATCAGGCTGCCGGCAGCGCCGAGTGAACCGCGCGACAAGGCTTCGGTCACCACGATCATACCGAGGCTGTCGGGCGCAGCGTCTGGCTGCAGTCCACCGAAGCGCTGCGGAATACAACTGCCGAAGCAACCGAGTTCGGCTGCTTTTTGAATTATCACTTCAGGAATATCGCTGTCCTGGCGATGGATAGTTTCCGCCAGTGGCATCACCACTGCCTCGGCAAAACGCGCAAAAGTCTGGAGCATCATGTCGATGTCACCA
This sequence comes from Gammaproteobacteria bacterium, assembly GCA_009692305.1. GTDB lineage: Bacteria > Pseudomonadota > Gammaproteobacteria > Pseudomonadales > Pseudohongiellaceae > UBA9145. The sequence goes on from SHZK01000002.1 coordinate 105,692, forward strand.
CCAAGCATGGACGGCATTTCCGTGACACCTTGTTCCAGAATTGCCGCACCGATCGCTGCGAGACGCGCCGAGGACTGACCCGGGTTCGCAGTAGCGCTGACTAACGGTTGCAACATGGCAATTGACAGTCCCAGATCACCGCTGCGTGTCAGCAGACGCGACAGGATGGAACGTTGTGCCTCAAGGATGAACATCAGTGCCAGTGATTGACAGAGTGCGTTATCAGTGAGGGTAGCCGCATAGTCGGCCATGGCGCGCGCCGCATACAACTCGGCCACACTGAGCGCCAGGTCATAACAAACCTGCTGTTGCTCATCGAACAAGTCATTATTGAACACGCCGTCGCGCAGACAACGGGCTTTGATGTGACGCAAACTGGCGTCGAGTAATTGTTGGGTGGCATCCATATGATTGGAGCGTGCGCGCAAGAAATTGGAAGTAGTGATTCTAGCAGTTATCAGTCCTGAATTACCCGTCACATATCCTTGTCACATAGCCCAGTCACACTTTAAAGCGTCTTGCACATCAACAAGGTTTCGATGCCGCGATAGTAAAAACGTTCGACAGGTCGCCAACCGAGTTCCGAATACAGGCCGCCGCTGAGATTGACGGTTTGCAAATACAGATGGGGTAAGCCGCGCGCGCGCGCCAGATCGATGACCTGCTGCGTCAATTCTGAGGCAATCAGTTCACCCCGATGGGGCGCATCGACGAACACGCTGCCGAGCCAGAACTGCTTGTCTGGAAACATTCCGGCGAGTTCCTGCATTTTCAGTACGGCGGTGCCGACAGCCTGGCCTTGCTTCATCGCCAGAATATGAATCGGAAGTTGGTCTTTGTGCAGAGACTCCAGCAACTGCTGTTCCAGTGCTTCGATGTCCGGCCCCATGCGATCGGCCCAGATCGTATGCCACCAGGCAATGACTTGTGGCACCAGGTACGGATGATCAGCCAAATACTCGAAGCGCATGGGAAAATCCTGGAAAGCTTATTGCAGCTGAAAACCAGCATGGTTATTAGGATATGCCAACAATTTGGTTAAACCAAGGTTCACCACGGTGTGTCAAAAATAGTACCAACAATAATCACTTGAGCTTCCCCCTGATTCTATAGGAGACTGTGGCTTGTTGAGCGGTGTCTTCAGTTCCCTGAATAGATAGCTCGGGGTGGTAATGCTCGTGATTCCCGGACAGGGATTGCTGACCATTGTGATCGGTCTGATCCTGCTGGACTTTCCAGGCAAGTATCGCTTGCAACGCAATCTGATTCAGCGCAAACCGGTATTGAAGTCAGTAAACTGGTTGCGCGAACGCGGCGAGCGGGCGCCACTTATGTTTGGCGACCATACCCCGTAACCCTGCACCGTTCTTCTAGATCATTCCCAAATTCCACATGACCCACACTGCGGCAAATGAAGAGACGCCGCCAACCAAGGTGGCGCCGCCGTAGCAGAGCACAGCGTCAGCCGCACTCAACCGCGTCAGACTGGTGCATACCCAGAAATAACTGCTGTTCACGTATTTGATAATAACCGACCCACAGGCACCCGAGAGCATTGCCGCTTCCGGCGATAATCCCAGCGTACCCAGCATCGGCGCCACCAGAGAGGCCGCGGTGATTACACCCACGGTGGTGGAGCCGGTGATCATATTACCGATGATGCCAATCGCGAACGGCAACAGGATTGTGGGCAAACCATAATCAGTGAATAGCATGGCAATATATTCCACCGCTGGCGTGCCGCGCAGAATCGCACTGAGCGAGCCACCGAGGCCGGTTACAACCAGAATCATCGCGGATGTGCGCAGCGCCGCTTCCACCCACTTGTCCTTGGCCTGCTCCCGCGCATCTTTACTCTTGATATTGCGATAGGCCAACCACACACCAATCGCCAGTGCGATTACCGGCCAGCCGAGATAGGAGAATATGTTGCGCAGGAGATTCCCTTCCGGCAACACCAGGCTAACTACACTCTGGGTGCCAATCAGCGCAATTGGAATCACGATCGGCATGTAAGAGCTCAAGGTGCCAGGTAGTTCCTGTTCCGGATTGTCGAGTGCCTGGCCATCGAACTCATCCGAGGGTGGTGTATTGATACGCGGACCCACGACATAAACGCCCCAGATCCAACTGGCAATAGCTCCGAAGAAGCATGCGATGCTGCCAAACACTATGGTCTTGCCAATGTCGGCACCGACCAAAGCCGCAGCCGCGAGCGGGCCAGGCGTTGGCGGCACAATTGCATGGGTCAGCTGCAGGGCGCCGACCATACCGGTAGCCATGGTCGCTATGCTTACACCCATGGCCCTCGCGGCGGAATGCACCAGCGGATTCAGGATCACAAAAGCCACATCGGAAAAGATGGCAATACCGAGTACAAATCCGGTCATCGTCAACGCCAGTGGCATTCGATTCTCACCGATCAGGTTAACCATAGATCGTGTGATGACCTGAATGGCACCGGTGTGTTTCAGCGCCTCAGCGATGATCGAGCCCAGCACGATGACGACTCCGATCGATCCCAGCGTATTGCCAAAACCAGTCTCGAAGGCGTCGATGAAATTATTCTGCTGGATGCCGGGCAGCACGCCGAACAACAAGATTGGTATCAGCAGCGCGAAGAACACATGCCACTTCCATTTGGCAATCAGGAACAGGAGCAGGAAGATGACTGCGGCGAAGCCGAGCAGTGAGACGAGTGGACTGGTAGTGACTGCGGTAGCTGGATCCATGTAATTCTCTTCTTGTTATAGTTTTTTCTGTTGCTTGTTCGTCGGTCTGTCTTGCCGTATTAATTGCTTGATAGAAAATTCAGCGCGGCATTGATGCCACCGGGCTTATGCGGCACACCGGCAAGACGCAGCCCCATCTCGACTCCGCTTAGAGTTCCCGCGAGCATCAGCGCATTGAAGTCGCCGATATGCCCGATGCGGAACACGGTGCCCTTCACTTTTCCGAGCCCCATACCCAATGACATATTGTAGCGCTCCAGAATGATGCTGCGTAGATTGTCCGCATCATGCCCTGCTGGCATGACTACCGCCGTCGTCGAGTTCGAATACTCCGCTGCGTTGATACACAGATTTTCCAGACCCCAGGCCGCCACTGCCCGTCGCGTGGCCTCCGCCAGTCGCGCATGGCGCCGGATGACATTATCTATGCCTTCCTCATGCAGCATCGACAAGGCTTCATCCAGGCCATATAACAAATTGGTGCTGGGCGTGTACGGGAAGTAACCCTTCTTGTTGATCTCCAGCATTTCCTTCCAGCTAAAATACGAGTGCTGGAATCTTGAAGTCTTGCCGGCTGCCATTGCCTTCTCGCTGACCGCGTTAAAGCACAGACCCGGCGGCAACATCAGCCCCTTCTGGGAGGCGCTGATGGTCACATCCACACCCCAGTCATCGTGTCGCACTTCAGAGCAAGCCAGGGAAGACACGGCATCCACGAGTAATAGTGCCGGATGTCCGGCCGCATCCAGCGCCTTACGTATTGCCGGGATATTGCTGGTGGCACCGCTCGAAGTTTCCGTGTGCACGGCTAACACTGCTTTTATGGTGTGGCTCTTGTCTGCGCGCAGGCGTTCCTCGACTACAGATGGTACGATACCGTGCCGCCAGTCTCCCGTTACCCAGTCCACATCGAGCCCCAACTTGACCGCCACGTTTTTCCACAGCGTCGCAAAATGGCCAGTTTCGAACGCGAGCACCTTGTCTCCCGGAGACACAGTGTTAAGCAAGGAAGACTCCCAACCACCAGTACCGGAGGCAGGAAAAATAAAAATCGGTGATCTGGTATTGAATACCGGAATCAATTGTTTCTGGATGCGGAAGGTCAGATCGGCAAAGCCTAGACCACGGTGATCGATAGTAGGCTGCGCGATAGCACGCAGAATTCTGTCCGGCACATTGGACGGCCCTGGTATTTGCAGGAAGTGCCTGCCGGCTTGATATGGGGATGAGTCAGACATGAATAGCAATCGTTCCCTGTTGGAAGAAGTAATAAACTGAATGCAACTATAAAAAGACCTAGCGCGTGATTAGTCCTACGAATTCAGACCAGGGTGTAATGTGGCCGTGAATCGGAATAATGGTTTCGACATCCAGACCGAGTCTCTGCACGTGACTGTACAGACTGTTGTTGGCCGGACTGCCTGCCACTGCCGGCCCGGCTTCAACCAGCGGTCCATCAAACAGGTCGGCTTCTATCAATATTTTCTCGGCGGGCAGATATGCAATCAGCATACCCTCCACATGAGCCAGTGGATGCACGTAAGATATTTCCAGCGTGCGCTGGTTATCGGTCAACACATAATTCTCACGCACGGTCTCATATTGATAGCCCTCTGCCAGCTCGGTCGGTGGCCACAGGCTCAGCATGTCCGGGTCCAGTGTGCGCTGCGCATAGTTCAGCACGTCCCGCGTATAGAAGTCGTAGTTTTTCCAGTGGGTGATGATGGTGGCACCGATGTGCATATATGTGCGCAGGCCACCAATATGATCATGGTGTTGATGGGTATTGATCAGGAAACGAATCGGCTTGTCTGGCACCAGCTGCACAATTGCTTCGATCACGGCGAGATTGCGTGCCTCATTCAGCGGCGCCTCGACCACGGCAACATAGTTCGCAAACTCAATGGCAACACTGTTGTGCGACCCGCCACCCAGCAACCAGACGCCGTCGGCGACGGCAGTAGTTGCAACCACGGTATCCGCTTGCGTCGCCGCGCTGGCCTCGATTACCGCGGTCGGCACCGCTACCGGGTCAGGGCACACATTCGCCTGAATTTCGGCCAGCGAACCGCCGAAGGCATTGTGTCCCGCGTTAGTGCTCTGGGCCTGATAGTTGTCATCCCAGCCGGTGTGGGAATGCCACACCGAAGGAAAGCGAATGCCATCGCCGATGTCCAGATAACTGTCATTGGTGAATTCATGTTCGTAATTGGTATCGCCCAGCACGGGGTCCGGCACCCAGGTATGAATGCGCTGCAATAGATTCTGCGAATTGATGGTGGCATCAACGCGAAATTTGCCCAGCACGTAAATCGACACGACAGTCATCTTCTCGGGATTCACGGTCGCTCCATCGCGACCCATCTCGCCAAGTTCCCAACGCCAGGTCGCGCGCGGATTCGCTCCTGGCAGCATCGCCGCCTTGAGAAAGCCATGGGGGTTAATCCATAAATCCAGTTGCCAGCGTTCGGCGTCAGCCGCCGCTGCCGCAACCGGCACTGCGTTCTCGCCATCGCGATGCCAGGCGTATGCACCATTTACCATGAATGCCTGCTGCAATTCCTGTTGCACCGGGGTGCCACCTTTCCAGCCGAGCCCGTATTTCCACGACGCGGGATTATTGCCTGGCGTGCGTTCGAATTGCTCGAGCATCGTGCCGGTTTGCCAGTTCATGACACGCCGGTAATTTTGCAGCGGCTCGCCGCGCGGCCAATCCACTTCATAACCATGCAAACGCTGCTGCCCGACCTTGCCGCCGTACGCGCTGCCGGCGATGCTGACACATTGCAGTTGGTCCGTGCCGATAGCGGCACGTGCCGCCGCCAGCACTGGATAAGGATCAACGAAGCCTGGCGGTAATGACTGACCTGATGCACTACTGCCACACAGCACTGCGAAGACGTAAAGCCAACATCTTCTATTCATGGCGTCCCCACTCGTTTATTTTTCTGTCTTGATACTGCTGCTTATTTTTCTGCTCTAGTATTTTCTGCTCTGGTATTTTCTGCAAACCGAGCTACTCGGGCACCCTGTTGCCTGCGATCCAGACACTCTCGATGGACTTCGTATTCTCGATATTATCCAGCGGGTTCGCACCCAATACGATCAAGTCGCCCCACTTGCCAGGCTCCAGCGTGCCCACGTCACCCGCATTCATGCAATCTGCTGCGACCCCAGTTGCCGCGCGAATCGCCTCCAGCGGAGACATGCCTGCATCCACCATCATATGCATTTCCATGTGTTCAAAATAACCCTGAAAACGCGCTGGTGGTCCGGTGTCTGTGCCCATGGCAATCCTGACACCGCCTTCGCGCAAGCGTTGGATGTTATCCATGGCGACAGTCAGTGCCACTTTGTAACCCTGTGCGGCAGCGCTGTTCTGCATGCGCGACTGGTATTCTGGCGTGGATAGTTCGGAGATGATTGCCGGCTCCACTTCTTTCAGAAAATACGGATCGGCAAAGAACCCGGGCACACTCTCGTAGACGAAGGTGGATACCTCGCGCGTCAAGGTGGGGATATAACACACATTCTTCGCATTAATCAGATCGATGAATTCGCGGTCTACCGGCATATCACGCACGCTATGGGCGATCAGATCGGCGCCGGCATTGAGGATATACTTTGCATCATCCAGATAAAATAAATGCACGGCAACCGGCAGGCGCCGAATATGTGCCTGGTCTACCAGAGCATCGAACAAGAGGCGTGGCATCTTCTCGGTGGCGCCGAGATTGTCATCGACGCGCACCTTGATGTAATTGGCGCCCATGTCGGCATTGCGATTTACTTCAGCGCGAATTGCCGCCTCGGTATCACCCAGCACCACACTGCCGGCGACGAAGATGCGGGCGCGATCAAGATCGGCATTGAACTGACTATTGCGCAGCGCATAGCCCTGCTCTTCATCTCCTCCCAAACTGTATACGGTAGTCACTCCATAGCGGGCATAGAGACTCAATTGGCGCAGAAGATTCTCGGTGGTATAGGCGCCAGTGCCCAGACCCACAGTATTGCCAACATGCCCATGCGCGTTAACCAGGCCCGGCATGATGACCTTGCCACTGACATCAATTTGCTGCGCGTTGGCAGGAATCGTCACCGCACTGCGTGGACCAACGCTGCGAATGCGGCCATCGGTAATCACAATAACGGCATCTTGCAGCGGTGCCGACGCGGTGCCATCGATGATGGTGGCGCCGACGAATGCGATGCTGCCCGTATTGGCAGACAGGGAGCCTACAAAGGAAATGGTAAGAATGAACAGCAGCGCAAGGGGAGCGATTAACGGGATTTCTAGTGTAGTTTTAAATGGCAAAGTCATAGCGTGCCCTCCTGCGAGCATTGGAGAGGATTCCCGGTTAAATTGCAATATGTCATGCTGCAAGCGCCATGACGTGGTCGCTGGCGGGATATGATATAAACACGATGTACCGTAGAGTAGTGAACTCAGGCAATGACAAATTATTATGTCAAACATAGATAGCAGTGCCCTGGCCGCACGACTGCGTCGCGAACTAGAAGGTGAAGTACTGTTCGATGACTTCAGTCGTGGTCGCTACAGCACCGACGCCTCGATTTACCAGATCATGCCTATTGGCGTCACCATTCCCAAATCCGAACAGGATGTACAGACCGCGCTGCAGATTGCGGTTGAAGCCGGAGTGCCGGTATTACCCCGGGGTGCCGGTACATCCCAGACCGGCCAGGCCATTGGCGCGGCGTTGATCATGGACACGACGCGGCATCTCAACAGGATACTGGACTTCGACGCCGCGCACCGCACCGTGTGCGTACAGCCCGGCATGGTGCTGGATCATCTCAACCAGTTCCTGAAACCCCACGGATTGTTTTTCCCGGTAGACGTGTCTACCGCCAACCGCGCGACCTTGGGCGGCATGGCTGGCAACAACAGCTGCGGCTCGCGTTCGATTCGCTACGGCAATATGGTGCACAACGTCCGCGCCATCGATGCCTTGTTAGCCGATGGGTCGCAGGTGCACCTGGGTGCATTACCGCAGCGACAAGTCACCCAGACACATTCTTCGCACACAGAACTGGTCAACAAGATGCTGGCTCTTGGCGCCAGAGAAGCGGACGAAATAGCCGAACGCTTTCCCAAACTGTTGCGCCGTGTCGGTGGCTACAACATCGATGTGCTCAGCACTTATAACCCTAACATGTCTCACTTGTTGGTCGGCTCGGAGGGTACGCTCGCCTTCTTCCAGCGCATTCACCTTGACCTGCAGCCGCTGCCGGCACACAAGACTCTTGGCGTGTGCCATTTCCCCACATTCTATGCCGCGATGGATGCCACTCAGCATATCGTCAAACTGAATCCCTCGGCAGTAGAACTGGTGGATCGCACGATGATCGACCTGGCGCGCGACATTCCCATGTTTGCCGCCACCGTCAACCAGTTCGTGCAAGGCGAGCCGCAGGCGCTGCTGCTGGTGGAATTCGCCGGCGAGAATCAGGCTGAACAATTGCAGAGTCTGCGTCAGCTGGTTGAGTTGATGGGTTCCTTGGGATTTCCCGATGCGGTAGTGGAAGCGACCGAACCGAAATTCCAGCAGGCGATCTGGGAAGTGCGCAAGCAGGGATTGAATATTATGATGTCCATGAAGGGCGACGGTAAACCCGTGTCTTTCATCGAAGACTGCGCCGTAGAACTGAAAGATCTCGCCGAATACACACGCCGCCTCACCGACATTTTTCACAAGCACGGCACTACTGGCACGTTCTACGCCCATGCATCGGTGGGCTGTCTGCATGTGCGTCCGGTGTTGAATATGAAACAGGCTGCCGGTGCGCACAAGATGCGCGCGATAGTCGAAGAGACGCTGGAGATGGTGCGCGAGTACAAAGGCTCTCACTCCGGCGAACACGGTGATGGCCTCGCCCGCTCGGAATTTCACGAGGCGATGTTCGGCCGCCGCATGGTGGCGAATTTCGAGGAAGTGAAGGACAGCTTCGACCCCGGCGGCACCTTTAACCCCGGCAAGATTGTTAGAGCCAGCAAGATGGATGACCGCAGTCTGTTTCGGTTTAAGCCGGATTACAAGATCGAGCCAATTGCCACGACCATGGACTGGTCGGCCTGGGGCAGCTTCAACCAGGCTGTGGAGATGTGCAATAACAACGGCGCCTGCCGTAAAGCCGATGTCGCCGTCATGTGTCCATCCTTTCGCGCAACTGGTGATGAACAACATTTAACTCGTGGTCGCGCGAACAGTCTGCGGTTGGCGGTGAGCGGACAACTGGGCAAGGACGCGCTCGTGTCCGCGGCCATGTACGCGACCATGGATCTGTGTGTTGGCTGCAAGGGCTGCAAGCGTGAGTGTCCCACCGGTGTGGACATGGCGAAGATGAAAATTGAATTTCTGCATCAGTACTACCAGAAACATAGCCTGCCCTTAAAGGACCGCCTCGTCGCCTACCTGCCACGCTATGCACACTGGGCCCGACATTGCTCGATTCTGTTGAATCTGCGCGACCAGATACCCGGTTTTGCCAAACTTTCTGAATGGATTTTCGGATTCAGTAGTCGGCGGCCATTACCGAAGTGGCGACGCGATCACTTTCAGGCGGATCGGGAGCTTGCCGTGACCTCGAGTGCTGCTGCCGGCGCCAGAGAAGTGGTGTTGTGGGCAGACACGTTCAACACTGCATTCGAACCAGAGAACGCGCGTGCGGCACTGGCTGTGCTGCGAGCGGCTGGCTATAAAGTGATATGCCCGACCCCGCTTGATCGGGGCCGTCCACTGTGTTGCGGACGCACCTTTCTCAGCAGCGGATTGGTAAATGAAGCCAGAGCCGAGGCGCGCCGCACCATTGCCGCGCTCAAGCTCTATGTCGAACGTAATGTCCCAATCATCGGATTGGAACCCTCCTGCCTGTTAACCCTGCGCGACGAATTCCCATCGCTGTTGCCCGGGCCAGACACCGCAGCATTGGCGCTAGCCTCCTTTCTGCTGGAGGAATTTCTTGCCACAGAACACGCGCAGGGAAAACTAAAACTCGACTTGCAGCCATTACCGGTCAAACAGGCACTGTTACACGGTCATTGTCACCAGAAGACATTCGGCATGATGTCGTCCGTGCAAAAAGTATTGGCGCTGATCCCTGAGCTGGAAGTAAAAACGATCGAATCCAGTTGCTGCGGTATGGCTGGCGCATTCGGCTACGAAGCCAAACATTTTGACATATCAATGCGCATGGGTGAATTGAACCTGTTGCCGGCAGTGAGAGGGGCGGCTGCAGATACTCTGATCATCGCCGATGGCACCAGTTGCCGGACACAGATACGGGATGGCGCGGCACGCAATGCATTGCATGTCGCGCGCGTGCTGGAGATGGCGCTGGCAGACTGACAACGGATTTCAGTCGGAGCTGGAACTGAAGAAACAGAGGCTGCCGCTGTTCACCACGCAGTCAACCAGATCCAGCAAAATGTGCACACACAAACCAATGCCTAACACTCGAGTATTGGGTGGAAGCAGCAGCGCCACATAAAGAATTATTGGCAACAAGCTATGCAGGGGATGAAAGCCAATGCTGCAACGCGCGGGATCATAGATTGGATTCGCCAATAGATGATCCGCGTCGATGAGCAGCGCCAGCAACATGACGCCATATTGCCTTAGCCATTGCGGCCGGTAGCAGGCTCCAGCAATGAGCGCCGGAACCAGAAAATGCAGCGCGATGTGTAGCATCGGAAATTCCCTCTCCTGCCTCTATTGCGCGCTCTGCAATGCAACCACCAATCCTAGAAGCGCACTTCCAGATAGGAGATCGCGCCTTCTACTTCGCGGTACATATGTGGCGTGCCTTCAGGAATCAGAATCGCATCACCTACAGCCACGCGTTCGGCGACACCGCCATCGATACCAGCGCGACCGCCATCCGTAGCTGGCACCAGCGTACCACCAGTAACCAGTGTGCCAGCCCCTTCCGTGATGTAATGCAGTTCGGTGCCTACTTCATGCACGATGGCGCCGGCAGCCTCGGTGCGGCGGATCACGTTGATGCGATAATCATCTTGCACCGTCACCGTGCCAACCGCCATGCCCGGACGCTCACCGGCAGTGCGCACCAAACCATCGGCGATAGCGGCAGCCTTCACATACAAGGCTGGTTGTGACGCAGACTGGGCGAATATCAAAGCGCCGCAACCGGTAACTATAATTCCTGCCAGAATCTTTTTTAACATTGATTCTATCCTTCTTGTTGTTTGAAAAACTGGTTGAGACTTGCTCTATAGCTTATAACAAAAAGCCCACATCACTCTCTGGCGATGCGGTCTTTTGTTGCGATCAATCTGATCTGCTTACATCAGTCTTTATCGATACGATTTATTGATACAACTTATTGGTACAACAAGCCGCGCATCGCGCCGTGGGTTTGGATCGAGTACATGATGTCATCGTTCTGGATCATGCCAACGAAGACGATGTTTTGTACAGGATCAATCCAGAACCAGGAACCGGCAATGCCCCACCACCAATGGGTTCCTTCCGGTGCCCCATTGAATTTCGCCGAGTCATTTACCACCGCGAAATCCACGCCGAACACGTTGCCGGGATAGAGTGCGCCAATGCCATCGATACTGTCAGGTAACTGATTGCTGCGCATGATCTGCACAGCCGCCTCTGAAAGGATGCGGGTGCCATTGAGTTCGCCGCCATTCAAATGCATCTGGGCAAACTTCATGTAGTCGCTGGCAGTGGAGGTGAGTCCGCCGCCGCCGGAGAAGAATGCGGGTTTTTCCAGGAAGTCACCGTTATCCGAGCGCTGCAAGGTGCCGTCGGCGCCTGGTCGATACTGACCGGCGAGTCGGCTGGCTTTGGCGGCTTCAACGTAAAAGCCGGTGTCTACCATACCCAATGGGCCAAAGATGCGTTGTTGCAGGAATTCATCAAACGGCTGTCCTGACAGCACTTCAACCAGATAGCCCTGCACGTCTACGGAGATGCTATATACCCACTGGGTACCCGGCTGATAACCCAGCGGAATCTCACCGAGTTTTGGAATCTGATCGGCGAGCGCGACATCGCGGCTCATTATGCCAGCTTTCAAATAGGCATTCGACACCGGACCGGAGGACAGGGGTGGAATGTACATGAGGCCGCCGGTGTGGCTCACCAGTTCCTGAATAGTCATGGGATGCGCGGCTGCTTCGGTGGCCACTGAGCCATCGGCATTCTCCGCAGTAAACACCTGCATATTGGCGAATTCAGGGATGTATTTCTCCACCGGATCGCTCATCTGAAATTTGCCTTCATCGTGCAGAATCATGAGCGCGGTGCCAGCTACTGGCTTGGTCATGGAGAAGATACGGAAGATGGAGTCAGTCGTCATGGGCACACTGTCTTCCACGATCTGATTGCCGAAGGCCTGACTCATCTGGATCACGCCGTCTTTGGCGATCATCACCACGGCCCCGGAAAGTTTGTTGGCATCTACTCGCGCCTGCAAGTCAGCCGCGATAGCGTCAAGTCTTGCCTGCTCGATGTCAGCGCCAGCAACGTTGGTAGCGAACAGCACGCCAACGATAAATAATGCAAATGTTCTGGAAACCTGCAGATTGCGTAACATGTGAAATACCCCCTTTCGACTTTCTATGTATAAAACTGCGGCTATTAGATCACCAATTGCCAATGCCACCTAGCAGCTCGGGACGAGCGCTGGCTATAGCGCGCCCAAAGACTAGCGTCGTTCCAACAGCGCGGCGTCAACCATTGCGGAGAACTCCTCACGAAAGCCGGCACCATCGGCCGGCGACACCTGCGCCATGATTACCGTAATCAGGTTTTGGCTGGGATCGATAAAGAAGCGGGTGCCGGCGGAGCCGTCCCACCAGATCGTGCCCTCACTCACTGGAAAATTGTACACTGCCGGATCCATTACCAGATTAAAGCCACCCAGGGTCCAGCCGGAACCCAGCCAATAACCATTGTCGCCAATTGGCATCGCCTGTTCCGGTACCCCATTGAGATACATCAATTCGGCGGTAGCCTCGCTCAATACCCGCGTGCCGTTGAACTCACCCTTGTTCATTACCATCTGCGCGAAGTGCAGATAATCCATCACGCTGGAAAGCATGCCGACGCCGCCTTCGATGAGTTTTGGTTTAGCAGTGAACGGTACTGTCTCGATTTCATAAGGTGTCAGCCTGCCTTCAGTTGGGCGGTACACTACGGCCAGGCGCTCCGCATCAGAGCCGGTCGCCCAGAACATCGTGCTGTTCATCACCAATGGCGCAAACAGATGTTGTTGCAGATATTCCTCGAATGGCTGTCCTGACCACACCTCTACCAGCTTGCCGAGTATCGTGGCATGAATGCCATACAGAAATGCAGAACCGGGTTGGTGAAACAGAGGCACGCGCGCGGCGTTGTCCACCATTTCATCCAGCGTGATATTGCGATCGCGCACTTTGTTCTCGACATACAGCCGCGAGCTGCGACTGCCGAGGCCCGAGGTGTGGGTCAACAGCTGCGCCACGGTAATGTCACCGACTCGTGCCTGCGTTTGCATAACATCTGTGCTATTAGGATTCAGCAGCACACGCTGGTCGGCAAACTGTGGCAGATATTTTTTGATTGGATCATCAAACTGGAATTTGTCCTGGTCATACAACTGCAACACGGCAATACTGGTAATCTGGCGGCTCATGGAATACAGGCGAAAGAGCGCATCCTTCGGCATCGGCTTGCCCTGCTCCAGGTCCATCTGTCCCAGTGCTTCAAAATAAATCAGTTTGCCATCACGGGCGACAGCGGCGACGACGCCGGCAATATCACCGTCATCGATATGTTGTTGCAGTTTTGCCGTGGCCGCCTGCAAGCCGCTGCTGGCAACACCCACGCTCTCTGGTGTAGCAGTAGTCATCGACTGCGCCAGCACGGACTGGGTAAATCCGACCGCCAACAACAGCGCTGTAATTGATAGCCACGTGCTTTTGTGCCCGAACATGGTTGGGTCTATTCCTGATATTTGTTGTTATGGATAAATAATTCGTTTTTGAAATCTGCTTCAGAAAACTGATTGAGTGTCTCTTCAATCCAACGTCTCCTCAATCCAACGTCTGCTCAATCCATCGGTCAATGCGCGCATGCATCACCGGCATCGGCACGGCACCCGCGCCAAGTACTACATCGTGAAACGCACGAATATCAAACTGGTCGCCGAGAGCTGACTCGGCACGGGCCCGTGCCTGCTGGAAATTGAGCATGCCAATCTTGTAGGCCGTGGCCTGTCCGGGGCCAGTGATATAGCGCTTTATTTCCGAGCGTATCGCTCCTTCGGGTATCGCGGAGTTATCGAGAAAATATTGCACTGCTTGATCCTCAGTCCAGCGCTTGGCATGCATGCCGGTGTCGACCACCAGCCGCACCGCGCGCCAGATCTCGCCGGAGAGGCGACCGAATTCGGAATAGGGATCGGCGTAGCCGCCCATCTCTTTCGCCAGCCATTCGGCATAAAGACCCCAGCCTTCGGTGTAGGCCGTAGTGCGATACTGGGTGCGAAAACGCGGCACATCAGTGAGTTCCTGCTGAATTGAAATTTGCATATGATGACCGGGATTGCCCTCGTGGTAGGCAATGTCTTCTATCTGGTAGATCGCCAACGTGGACATGTCAGACATGTGCGCATAAAACACTCCAGGGCGGGAGCCATCCGGCGAGCCGGAACGATAATGCTGCGCCGCTCCAGGTTGCTCGCGAAACGCCTCCACCCGACTTACAGTGAGTGGTGCCTTCGGCAGACGCCCGAAGAATGCCGGTAATTTTTCGGCGATGGCAGTGAGATGCAGATTGTTCTTGTCGAGATAGTCTTGGCGACCCTCGTCGGTGTCCGGATAATAAAATTGCGGATCTTCCCGCATGAACATAAAAAATTCCGGCAGCGTGCCAGCGAATCCAGTTTGCGTCATGATCGCTTCCATCTCACCACGCAGGCGTGCCACTTCCGACAAACCAATGTTATGAATTTCGTCAGCGGTGAGATCCACCGTGGTCATCAGGCGCAGCCGCTGGTTGTAATAATTCTCGCCATCAGGCAAGGCCCATGCGCCTTGCGGCACGGCATCGGCGCGCGGCTTGTCTTCTTCCAGCCAGGCCAATACGCTGGCGTATGCTGCCAGCACTTCGCCGGACAATACTGCCCGCGCTTCCTCGCGCAATGACTGCGCCTGTTGCGCGTCCACCAGATTCTTGTCCACCAAAGCATCGAGCTTGGTTTGCAGGTCTACCCAGATCGGCGAATTCGGCGTACTGTCGTTGCTGCTGAATGGAACACCGGCCGTAACACGTCCAATCTCGTCGATGGCAAAATCATAGTCGAAAGCCGGCGGACGAATTCCCAACGCGGCAGCTGCGCGCGCACGCTCCAGCAGCTGGGCAAACGCGCGGTCAATTTCCCCCAGTCTGGCGATGTAGGCTTGCAGGCCAGCCAGCGTGTCCACACTGTGAAAAGAAATCATGAAACTGGGCAGTCCCGCATGGGGTCCACCGCGACCGAAAATGTAATTGTGATACTGGAAAGGCACGCTGCTCTCGGCCTGAGCCAGCCCAAATTCCCACATGTCCCAGCTCAACTTGCCTTCTTCAGTGAGATTGTCGTAGACGAACCCGGAGCGCATGCTCGCCACGCTCTGACGCAGCCACTCCAATTGTTGATTTGTTCCCTCGAGTGAGTAGTCATCGAGTTTATCGTTGTCAGTTTTTTCACCGAGTACGGTGCGGGTCTGCGGTGAGAAATCCAGTTGTGCTTCGTATTGCTCATCAAGCCAGGTGTTGAGACGCTCAGTCTCGACTGCAGCCGCTGCGATGACCGGCGTGGATGCTGTATCAATAGAGCTTGTAGAGGAAGCAGGATTGTCGTCACCGCAAGCGGCTATCAACAAAGACACCAACAAAGGCAACAACAACCGTAACTCTTTCACTAAGCAACGCATAAAAACTCCGGAATGAATTGGGTGAGCGAGCTCAGAAGAGCTGAGTGTGTAGCTGCGGGCAACCTACTTGAATTAAGGGCGCGAGCCGCCAACACAGTGCCGGAAACGCTAATCGTTTCGCGGAAGCTTGTCCAGCTGGAGACAGTCTTGCAGTACCGCGCGCCAGTCAAATCCAGGATCTGCCAGCGCCAGAAAATTCGGGTTCAGCAGCGAATCCTGCTGGTTGTAGCGCAGCGCTTCGAAACGCGTGTTTACCACCGCGCCACCTGCAGCCGCAAGAATGGCATGGGCCGCAGCCGTATCCCATTCACTGGTTGGTGCCAGCCGCGGATAAAAATCGGCCTTGCCCTCCGCCAGCAGACACAGTTTCAGGGAACTGCCCATACTGACCTCGTCTACTTCCGCAAATGCATGGCGCAGTTGCGCCAACACTGAGTCCAGCGTCTGATCACGGTGACTGCGACTGGCGACAACCCGCACCCGCTGCTGTACTGACATGCGCGTTGCATGTATTGCCACTCGCGCAGTATTTGGGTGTTGCACGAAAGCGCCCGTAATCAGGCTGCCGCTGTAAGTGACTCCGGTAACCGGCACATATACCACGCCGAGCACGGCCGCGCCGTTTTCGATGAGTGCAATATTGACGGTGAATTCACCATTGCGTCTGACGAATTCCCTGGTGCCATCGAGGGGATCCACCAGCCAGTAGCGGTGCCAGTTTTTCCGAATGGCAAAAGCTATGGGAACTGACTCTTCCGACAACACAGGAATATCCGGCGTCAATGCCGTGAGTTGCTCAACGATCAGAGTATGTGCGCGCCGGTCGGCTTCGGTAATGGGCGAGTGGTCCGCCTTCAACGTTACGCTGGGTGCTTGCGCCTGCTCGTAGACTTCCAGAATGCGCGCGCCGGCCGCGAGGGCGATGCTGCTGACGGCCTGCAAGAGCTGTATCTGATTCATTATCTGTCCGCAAAATCTTGTGTGTAGTCCGGCAGCGCCGATGCTGGGCGGGATGGTTTCCAATTATCTGCCTGGTATCAAATTGCTTGTATATATAGAAACAAGAACCCCAACAAGCTGCTGCCGAAGATTAGTTTCTAATTTACACCTGCCTTCGGTAAGCTTCGGCATGTGCATTCTCTTGTGGACAGGATAGTGCATCACAATTGCACTGTTGCCAAGAATTCGCCAAACCGCCACCAACGTAGCCACGCCGGAGTCCGTTCATGCCACCCTGGGCAGAAATTGAAACAGTGATGTTCGATATGGACGGTACGCTGCTGGACCTGCATTTCGACGACTATTTCTGGCAAATTCTGGTGCCCCGTACTTACAGCTCGGTGCATGGCGTGAGTGAGGAAGCTGCCCGGGAAATCATCAATTGCAAGTATGCTGAAGTGCGTGGCACGCTGGACTGGTACTCACTCGACTACTGGGAGACCGAACTCAATTTTGATATCAAGCACCTGAAACACTCGAATACCGAACGCATTGCCATTCGCCCCAATGTGGAAAAACTGCTGGAGGCGTTGCAACTGACTGACAAACGCGTGCTGCTGGTTACCAATGCGCATCCCATTGCGATGGAAATCAAACTCAATCACACGCGCATCCGCGACTATTTTCACAATTGCATCAGCTCTCACACTTTATCCCTGGCGAAAGAAAATCATGGCTTTTGGAGCGCCTTGCGGCGCACCGAATCTTACGACCCGGAACGCACACTGCTGTTCGACGACAGCCTGCCAGTGCTGCGGCAGGCACGCCGGGAAGGTATCAAGCATCTTTACGCCATCAAAAAACCGGACAGCCAGCGCCCGGAACTGACCCTGGCTGAGTTTCCCCAGGTGGCAGACTTCGAACATATGCTGCCGATTGGATTCTGAAGGATCGACCGCATGGCTATCTCCAGAGACCACCCACCTGCTTCTGCCCTGACCCGGGTGCGACTGGACAAATGGCTGTGGGCGGCCCGTTTTTACAAGACCCGTTCCCAGGCCAAACAGGCTATCGAGGGTGGCAAGGTGCACTGTGATGGTGGCCGCTCCAAACCCGGTAAGGAAATCGGCATTAATGCGATCATCACCCTGCGGCAAGGTTTTGACGAAAAGACGGTCCTGGTTACGGGACTCTCAGAGCAGCGCCGCGGCGCACCGGAAGCACAGTTGTTATATGCGGAAACCCCGGCCAGCATCAAACAGCGGGAACTGCTCGCTGCCCAGCGCCTGGCACAACAGGCTGGCAACCGCGAGACTGCGGGTCGGCCCGACAAAAAACAGCGCCGAGCCATCCATCGCTTCAAGCAATACCCTGAAGGCTGACGCGGCCCAAAAACGACATGAGTTAGCGCTCTGAGGGGTTATTTGGCATAATGCCTGCCGCCTCACTGTTTGCCGGTTTGAAGCGCCACAATATTATATCTATCAATCACTTGCTCAACTGACAGTGCTGTTTACCAGCCATAGCTGCGCGGGCAGGAAGTGAATCGGAGTTATCTTGGCCAAGCCTTACAGTGAAAGTCTCACCCGTTACCACCTGCCTGAATTCAAGCCGCAATGGGGCGCTCTCAAGCGCGGCATCGAGAAAGAATGTCTGCGCGTAACCCCGAGCGGTCACATCGCCACCTCGGATCATCCCTCCGTGCTGGGCTCCACGCTCGCCAATCCTTATATCACCACGGATTTCTCAGAGGCCCTGCTGGAGTTCATCACTCCCGTCTACGACAACATCGATGAATGTCTGGGCATGCTGGAAAACATCCACCGCTTCACACTGCAGAATCTCGAAAACGATGAGATGATGTGGGTGTCGAGCATGCCCTGCCCGCTGGCCGCTGAATCAGATATTCGTCTGGCAGAATATGGCAGTTCCAATATCGGCAGACTGAAGTACCTGTACCGACAAGGCCTGAGCAATCGTTACGGCAGGTTGATGCAGGTTATCGCCGGCATTCATTACAATTTTTCCATGCCCGAATCATTCTGGCCCCCCTATCAGAAGATATGTGGTGACCAGGGCTCCCTGCAGGAATTTCGCTCCAGAAAATACTTGCACCTGATTCGCAACTTCCATCGCTATTCCTGGTTACTGATTTATTTGTTCGGCGCATCGCCGGCGGCCTGCAAATGTTTCGTACAGGGACGCAAGCACAACCTGCAGCCGCTGGATGACTACAGCCTGTATCTGCGCCACGCTACGTGTTTGCGCATGGGCAATCTCGGCTACAAGAGCGATGCGCAGAAGTCACTGTTCGTGTGCTACAACGATATGGCGTCTTACGCAGACTGTCTCGCTACCGCTATGCGCACACCCTACCCGGATTATGAAAAAATCGGGCTCAAGAAAGATGGCGAATACCTGCAGATCAATGCCAACCTGCTACAGCTTGAGAACGAATTTTACAGCACTATTCGCCCGAAGCGCGTGATCAAGAAAGGTCAGCGGCCATTGCATGCACTCACTAGCGAGGGCATTGAGTACGTGGAAGTACGGCTGCTGGACTTGAATCCCTATCTGCCACTGGGCATCGATGCCGAGCAGATTAATTTTCTCGACACATTCCTGCTGCACTGTCTGTTGAGCGAGAGCCCGACGTGTCACAAGCAGGAATTTTTCGAAGTCTCCAGTAACATCGCCCTCGTGGTGGAGCAGGGTCGCGATCCTGCCCTGGAATTGAATCTTGAAGGGAAGACAAAGGGCATGCGCGAGTGGGCCAATGAATTGTGTGCTGATCTTGCGCACAGCGCTGCACTGCTGGACGAGATTAAGGGCAGCAACAAGCATCAGGCGAGTCTCGATGTGCAGACAGCAAAGGTGAATAATCCGGCACTGACACCTTCCGGAAAAATTCTCGCCGAGATGCAAGCCAACAAACTTTCATTTTTTGATTTCTCCATGCAACAATCGCGTACAAACAAGGCGTATTTGCAAAACAATGGGCTGGATGCGAAAGCGGCGGCACATATGCGCACGACAGCTGCGCAATCAATAATCGAACAACGGGAAATCGAAGAGGCGGATGAATTGAGCTTTGATGATTTCCTGACTCAGTGGAATACCAATTAATTTTTTAGGCAGGAGCAAGTAATGGCACTGGCAATCCCCGGCAATCGACTTTTAAACCTTGGCATTTTTATAACCAGCGTCATCACCATTGGCATTGTGCTCTACATGGAACACGTCATGCTGCTGTCGCCCTGCGGCTTGTGTATCACGCAGCGTGTGTTTGTCATTCTGTGCGGTGTAACCTGTCTTGCTGCTGCCATCCATAATCCCGGCGCGCAAGGCCAAAAGCTCTATGCCTTTGGTGGCGCATCCATGTGTGTGTTCGGCAGCTATTTCGCCGGTCGCCAGATCTGGCTGCAGAATTTGCCTGAGGACCAGGTGCCCGCCTGCGGACCCGGCCTCACTTACATCTACGAAAACTTTCCAATCATGGAAACTCTCAGCTTCCTTTTGAAAGGCGATGGCAACTGTGCGGAAGTAGGCTGGCAATTTCTTGGCATTCTGTCGATCCCGCAATTGGCGCTGATCGCATTCGTGTTCCTGTTCAGCATCTGCATGTTTATCGCCTTCAGAAATCAGCCACAGACTGCTTGAGACAAATAGGCAGCCGCGTAGCTTTCGGAAACCTTGTCTTTGATCTGTGCCTGACTATTCATTGCTGCGCCACTGCAAACTGGTGCAATAAATGACTGCAGGATCGCGCTTAAATCCCACTGTTTCCCCAGTTATTTCTTCGTATACGAATTAAAGAATTCAAACAGACCCGGAAAGCCCGGTGCCACCACATCGCCGTGGTTGCCACCTTGCACTTCAGTATACTGCACGGTCATTTCCAGTTCCTTCATGCGCGCGACCATGGTACGGGAACCCTCAACGCTCACTGTCGAGTCAGCGTCACCGTGTACCACATACTGGGGAATATGCTGCATCTGGCTTAGCGTGGCGGGAGCACCGGCACCGGCGAACATGCCAATCGCTGCCCATACATCCGGAAACTTTGCGGCGACTTTCCAGGTACCGATGGCACCCATGGAGTGTCCGGCAAGATAGATTCGATCAGGATCAATGTTGTAATGCGCGCGCGCCAACTCCAGCACTTGCATCACATCTTCTTCGCTGCGCGCCTGCACGAATTGCACAGTCGGATCGACCGGTGCATTGCCGAGGCCCCAACCATAGGAACCATCGACACGAAAACCGAGCGGTGCCGCGACGATATAGCCGTGTTGTTCAGCGAGCCGCGGAAAATCCGCTTCATAGTTTTCGAAGAAAGAATTTTCGGTGCCACCGAGCCCGTGCAATGCCACGATCAAAGGTGCGCCACGGCTCGGGTCATAAGAGGAAGGCACGTACATGCGATATGGCATGATTTCATTGGCCGATTCCAGCAGATAGTGGCGTTTGAAATCGCCGCTGCGTCCAACAAATGGATTAGTGCCGGCGGCGCTAGCAGTGAGCACGGCTTCTGCCGCCGCAAAATCTTCGGCCGGATTAAAGGTACGCAGCTCCAGCTTGCCGCGATTGACCTGCCGCATGCGATCAACCGGATACAGAATGTCCGCCCTGATTTCTGCAGGTGCACTGCCTGCGCCTTGTTCCAGTTTCGCCACCAGCGCATTCAAACCCTGGCGCACGGTAATAAGCAAATCACTGGCACCAATGACCTGTGTATCTGCGACCACCTCCACATGTAACTGGTAATTGCCATCGGCCACATCGGCCAGATCAAGATCGAGGAAATACGGCGACTCGCGCAGGTCACGGCTCACTCCGGTGAATTGTCCAAAATCTTTCACAACCAGCGCTGCTTGCTGACCTGCGCCGGCGCGATTGAGTGTTGCACGCGCCTTCAGTGCATTGCTGATGGCAATGGCCGGTTGATAGATTTGTTCCAGCCGCACCGTGTAACGGTCAGCCGGATCTACCACCACGCGATCGCTGCGCAGAACCAGGGAATTGGCATAATCGACGGCGTCGGTCCAGGTGTTACCCGCTAACAGCACATTGCCCTTGGCCAGCAGACGCCGGCTTTCTCCCGTCTGGCCAAGCCGCGCCGCCTCGGCCAGCTCAGCATCGAGCAGATCCAGTTGCGTCTTGAGTTCACCCGCTGGTTGCGTTCTCACTTTGAGACTGTTGTAACGCACTCTTAATGAGGACAGGCTGGTGAGGGCCTGTGACTGCGCCAGTGCGGGCAGCAGTAAACTACTGATGGCCAGGGCGACGAGCAGACGATACTTCATGGTGTGGCTCCTTGGAAAAGAGGGAAGGAAAAGCTGTCAGGCATATTCAGCTTGCCACTGTAATAGCAAACCGGGCTTTAGAAAACCAAAAGTTGCTACCAGGAGATTGCTAGCTATACCTTGATGACACAATACAGAACTGCTTCCTTTATCCACTCATCGGCGCCAGCGAAAGAAGCGCTCGGCCCAGGGGAATAATTTGGTGGGCAGGCGTGCGCTGCGCCAGGCATTGGCGGCAAACTTGTTCGCTTCATACAGGGTCGGATAAATATGGGTGACGGCGGAGATCTTGCCTAACCCCATACCGTGGGTCATGGCCATGACAAATTCGCCAATCAGTTCGGCCGCGTGATAGCCGACGATGGTCACGCCCAGAATCTTGTCCTTGCCCGGCACGGTCAAAATTTTAATAAAGCCGTGCGCTTCAGAATCTGCCATCGCCCGATCCAGATCATCCAGCGCATAGCGGGTAATCTCATATGGAATCCTTTTAGCTTTCGCCTCTTCCTCACTGAGTCCGACGCGCGCCACTTCCGGGTCAGTAAATGTGGCCCATGGCACCACGTTGTAGTTGGTAGGCACTCGCCACAGCCCTCCGAGCAAGGCATTGAGCGCAGCAAACCAGGCTTGATAAGACGCCATGTGGGTAAATTGATAAGGTCCGGCGACGTCACCGCAGGCGAAGATATTCGGGTAATTCGTCTGCATGAAAGAATTGGTGCCCAAACTTCCCTGTGCCGTTAATGCCACCTTGAGTTGTTCCAGGCCAAAGCCCTCAACATTGGCCTTCCTGCCAATGGCCAACAGCACCTGATCGAATTTGACCCGCACCTGTTTACCTGCGTGCTCGGCCACCATCACCTTGCTGCCCGCGTTGGCTTCGAAGCGCAGCAGCTTGTGCGCCGTTAATACGCTGATGCCCTGCTCGCGAAATTTCGCAGCAATCAATTCCGACACTTCCGGGTCTTCCCGCGGCATGATGCGCGGCGCCATATCTACTTGCGTCACCTTTGCGCCGAGATTGCTGAATGCCTGTGCCAGTTCACAGCCAATCGGCCCGCCACCAACAATGAGCAAGCGTGGCGGCAATTCGCGCAGAGACCACACAGTGTCCGAAGTCAGGTAGCCGACACTATCGAGACCGGGTATCGGTGGCACCAACGGACGCGCCCCGGTGGCGAGCACAATCGACCGCGTATTAATGCGACGACCATTCACACTCACGCAGTAAGGTGATTCCACCATCGCCTCACCCTGCACACATTCCACCCCAAGCGACGTGAAGCGCTCCACCGAGTCATGCGGTTCGATTGCAGTTATAACATTCTGTACACGTTGCATGACGGCGGCGAAGTTCACCTTGCCGCCTGCATTCTCGACACCAAATTCCTGTGCGCGATTTATATAAGACATGATGCGGCCACTGCGAATCAGCGACTTGCTGGGAACGCAGCCGGTGTTCAGGCAATCGCCGCCCATCTTGTGTTTCTCGATCAGCACTACCTTCGCCTTGGCGCCAGCAACAATCAGCGCGGTCACGAGTCCGGCTGAACCCGCACCGATGACTACCACATTGGCATCAAACTGTTTCGGTTTCAGGAATCCTTTCAAGGCTTTGTTCCTTTGAATAAACGTGATCGGCCAACGACCAAGCAAGGGTGCGACACCTAACAACACAAGTGAGGAAATAACCGGAGCACTCACCAGACCTGACAAGGAAGAAATCTGAGACAGTTCCGAACCGGCGTTCACATACACCAGGGTGCTGAGCAACATGCCGAGCTGACTGACCCAGTAATAGGACCATACTCGTATCGGCGTCAGGCCCATTAGCAGGTTTACAACAAAGAACGGGAACAGCGGCACCATGCGCACACTGAATAGAAATAAATTGCCGTCGCGTTCAATGCCACGATTGATCGGTGTCAGGTAGTCGCCAAATCGGGATTGCACCCAGTCACGCAAAATCAGGCGTGAGGCGAGAAATGCACCGGTGGCGCCGATGCTGCTGGCAAAGGAGACGAGCAATGTGCCCCAGAACAAACCGAAGATCGCCCCGCCAAGAAGCGTTAGGATAATCGCCCCTGGAATGGAGATGCCAGTCGCCACTACATAAAAGGTAAAGTAGATAAAGGCAGTGAGTGCGAAGTTTTCTTGTTTGAGTTGCTGTATATCACCCAATCTGGATTGCGCGTATTGCAGGGTCAGATACTGGTCCAGACCCAGAAAAAAATAGCCGCCCACGGCCAACAGCAACAGCCCTACTATAAGAAATTTAGTTTTCAACACGCAGAATCAACCATTATTGTTTATCAGGAGGTGAGTGACGCACCGCGTTACAGACGGCCAGTGCACATTGATGTGGGATATTATCCTTGCTATCGATTTTCGGTATGCTATAAACCTGTTGCAAACCCAAGGCACAAGCCTGAACACGCCATTAAACACACCACGTATTCGACTATAAACCCTTACATTTCATAAGTTAAGAGATAACACACCGTGTCCAATTTTGATTTCAGTCGTGAATTTCCGGTGACCCGAATGCGGCGCATGCGCCGTGACGATTTCAGTCGTCGGTTGATGCGGGAAACACGCTTGAGCACAGATGACCTGATCTTCCCGATTTTTATTGTGGAAGGCAGCAAACAACGTCAACCCATCGCTTCCATGCCCGGCATCTTCCGGCTCAGTATCGATGAATTGGTGAAGGAAGCCGCCGAATTAGTTGCACTGGGCATTCCCGCTATTGCCCTGTTCCCGTCGCCCCTTGATTCCACGAAAACCCTGGAAGGTGCCGAGGCTTTTAATAGCCAGGGTCTGGTGCAGCGCGCGATTCGGGCGGTTAAAGCCAGCCAGCCCGAGCTGGGCATTATTACCGATGTGGCGCTGGATCCGTATACGACCCATGGCCAGGACGGCATCATCGATCAGAATGGTTATGTATTAAACGATGTCACGGTGGCGGTACTGGTCAAACAAGCCCTGTCCCACGCGGAAGCAGGTGCTGATATCGTGGCACCGTCAGACATGATGGACGGTCGCATCGGTGCCATCCGCCTGGCCCTGGAAGAACAGGGTCATATTCACACCAAAATTCTGGCCTATTCCGCCAAATATGCCTCCAGCTATTACGGGCCGTTTCGTGATGCCGTGGGCTCCAGCACCAATTTGGGCGGTGGCAATAAATACAGTTACCAGATGGATATTGCCAATAGCGATGAAGCCCTGCAGGAAGTGGCTTTGGATCTGGCTGAAGGTGCTGATATGGTCATGGTAAAGCCCGGCATGCCTTATCTGGATATAGTCAGTAGAGTGAAACAGGAATTTCGGGTGCCCACGTTTGTGTACCAGGTGAGCGGTGAATACGCGATGCACATGGCGGCGGCGCAGAATGGCTGGCTCAATGAAGATGCGGTGGCGATGGAGTCATTGATTGCGATCAAACGCGCTGGTGCCGATGCAATTCTTACCTATTTCGCGAAGAAAGCGGCGAAGCTGTTACAACACTCTGCTTGAAAACAGCGCATTTGGCCTTATCATACGGGCAACCACTTAATAACATTTTAAATCTACCTTACTTACAGGAAGCGACACATGAGCGACACTATCGTTCACATATCAGACAGCAGTTTCGACCAAGATGTATTAAAGGCAGATGGTCCTGTATTAGTGGACTTCTGGGCTGAATGGTGTGGACCGTGCAAGATGATCGCGCCCGTATTGGAGGAGCTCGCCACTGAATACAAGGGCAAGCTGAAAGTGTGCAAAATGGACGTGGATTCAAACACAGATACCGCGCCTAAATATGGAATTCGCGGTATCCCAACACTGATCATATTCAATAATGGCGATGTTGCGGGCACTAAAGTCGGCGCTCTGTCCAAATCACAGTTGTCTGCTTTTATTGACAGCGTCATATAAATTGCGTTTAATGTGGCATCTCGCGCATCTTGGGATGCCACCAGTACCAAATAAAGCACCACTAACCAAACAATAAATAAATACACAAACAAGATAACAACGGCCGGAATAACTCAACTCCTGCTGTAAAAACGCAACCTCGGTAATCCGCCCTAATTAAAGTTTTTCCAATCGTGCATTGGTACTGGCTGTTAGCAAGCCCGGTTTACTGAATACGAAAAACGTGCAAATTCCGCACCTGGAACAGATACAGAATAAATCTGGACACCTATAGAGAGTAGGACTATATTGACCCAATCGTGATTTATACGAACCACCTCCGATTATCTCGTTACGTCAAAATAGATCTCACCCAATAAACATTACAGTTTGCAGCAAAGCAGCAGAAAACTAATTAGCCCCTAAAACCAGCTCCCGAATTTATTTCACTGATTTCATGACACTTGAGGTTTACGCCAAAAGCATTTCCGCTGGCATTCCTGTAAAGCATTAAATCTTTTTTTCCAACCCAGAAGACCCCCCTTTATGAATTTAACCGATCTCAAACAAAAACCAATCGCAGAATTACTGGCAACTGCCCATGAAATGGGATTGGAGAATGTTTCCCGCACTCGCAAACAAGACATCATCTTCGTCATACTGAAAAAGCACGCCAAGAACGGCGAAGACATTTCAGGCGACGGTGTTCTCGAAATTCTGCAGGATGGTTTTGGATTTTTACGCTCAGCGGATTCTTCCTATCTGGCCGGCCCAGACGACATATACGTCTCCCCCAGCCAAATACGACGCTTTAATTTACGCACCGGCGACACCATTGCCGGCAAGATCAGACCACCGAAAGATGCCGAACGTTATTTCGCTCTACTCAAGATCAGCGAAATCAACTACACAAAACCCGAAGCTGCCAAGAACAAAATCCTTTTCGAAAACCTCACGCCTTTATTCCCGAACAAGCGCCTGCGTCTCCAGCTTGGTAACGGCAGCACTGAAGATCTCAGTTCACGGGTTATCGATTTAGTTGCACCGATTGGCAAAGGCCAGCGCGGACTGATCGTGTCGCCACCGAAAGCGGGCAAGACATTAATACTGCAGAAAATTGCGCAGTCGATTACCAAGAACAATCCCGAGTGTCGCCTGATCGTATTGCTGATTGACGAACGCCCGGAAGAAGTCACCGAGATGCAGCGTTCCGTGCGCGGTGAAGTCGTCGCCAGTACCTTTGACGAACCACCGGCGCGACACGTACAAGTGGCCGAGATGGTAATCGAGAAGGCGAAGCGCCTGGTTGAACACAAGGAAGATGTGGTAATTCTGCTCGACTCCATCACCCGCCTTGCTCGCGCCTATAACACCATTGTTCCTTCCTCCGGCAAAGTATTAACCGGCGGTGTGGATGCTCATGCACTAGAACGCCCAAAGCGTTTCTTCGGCGCCGCGCGTAATCTGGAAGAAGGCGGTAGTCTTACCATCATCGCCACGGCGTTGATTGAGACCGGTTCGAAAATGGATGAAGTGATTTATGAAGAATTCAAAGGCACCGGCAACATGGAATTGATTCTCGACAGAAAGATCGCCGAGAAACGTGTGTACCCTGCCATCAACGTGCGCCGTTCCGGCACCCGTCGCGAAGATCTGTTAACCACCGAAGAAGAATTGCAACGCATGTGGATTCTGCGCAAGTTGCTGACCTCGATGGAAGATGTGCAAGCTACCGAGTTCATCCTCGACAAATTGAAAGACACCAAGACCAATGAAGATTTCTTCAACTCAATGAAGCGGAAATAACGCGAGCGCCAATTCCCAAAGCAAGCCAGGATTCGTCTGGCGCTCACTCCAGGCAGAAAACCATCCATGGCATTCAGAGATCTGCGAGACTTCATTGACACGCTCGAAAAAGCGGGCGAACTGAAACGAATCAAAACCGAAGTAGATCCCTATCTGGAAATCACTGAAATCAGTGATCGCACCTTGCGTGCAGGCGGTCCCGCCCTGCTGTTTGAAAATCCCAAAGGCTCCACCATACCTGTGCTCGCCAATTTGTTTGGCAACACGCGTCGCATTGCCATGGCGATGGGACAAGAAGATATCGAGGGACTGCGGGATGTGGGCAAATTACTCGCCTTTCTGAAAGAACCGACACCACCCTCCGGCTGGAAAGATTTGTGGCAGAGCCTGCCCAGTTACAAGAGCGTGTTAAATATCGCGCCGAATGTGAAGAAGTCAGCACCATGTCAGGAAGTAGTCATTGCTGAAGACGCCATCGATCTGTCGATGCTGCCAATTCAAACCTGCTGGCCCGGCGACGTAGCACCACTTGTCACCTGGCCGTTGGTAATTACCAAAGGTCCTGAGAAAGAACGGCAGAACCTCGGCATTTATCGCATGCAGTTACTGGCGAAGAACAAACTGATCATGCGTTGGTTGTCTCATCGTGGCGGTGCGCTGGATTTTCGTGAATGGCAACAGCGCTATCCGGGCACTGCATTTCCGGTATCGATTGCTATAGGTGCCGACCCGGCCACTATTCTTGCCACGGTAACGCCAGTACCTGACACCTTGTCCGAGTACGCCTTCGCTGGTTTACTGCGCGGCGAAAAGACTGACGTCATCAAATCTATGACCAATGATTTGCAGGTACCCGCCAGTGCCGAGTTTGTACTGGAGGGCGTGATCGAACCGGGAGAAATGGCGCTGGAAGGACCCTACGGCGACCACACCGGTTACTACAACGAAGTGGAACAATTTCCTGTATTCACCGTAAAGCGCATCACTCACAGAAAGAATCCGATTTATCACAGTACTTATACGGGCCGCCCACCGGATGAACCATCCATGCTGGGTGTGGCTCTGAATGAAGTGTTCGTGCCATTGCTGCAGAAACAGTTCCCCGAGATCATCGACTTCTACCTGCCGCCGGAAGGCTGTTCCTATCGCCTGGCGGTAGTGAGCATGAAGAAACAATACCCCGGCCACGCCAAGCGCGTGATGATGGGCGTGTGGTCATTCCTGCGGCAGTTCATGTACACGAAGTTTGTAATTGTGGTGGATGACGATGTCAACATTCGCAGCTGGGAAGACGTGATCTGGGCCATAACCACTCGTATGGACCCGTCGCGGGATACCGTGCTTATCGAAAATACTCCTATCGACTATCTGGACTTCGCTTCACCTGTGTCCGGCTTGGGATCGAAGATGGGCATGGATGCTACCAACAAGATGCCTGGAGAGACGCAGCGGCAATGGGGCAAACCAATTGCGATGAGTGCGGACGTGAAGCAGCGGGTGGATGAGCTGTGGGCAGAGTTGGGGTTGGGTCCCTGATGGGCATGCAGCAGATCTGCCTGTAGCCACCTATAACAATCGATCAGCGAGTTAAGCGAAACCTTTAAATGAGCACGCGCACGAAACAAACCTTCTACGGTAGCTGTCACTGCGGTTCGGTCAAATTCAGGATCAGTACTGATTTCCCGGAATTGACTACCTGCAATTGCTCCATCTGCCGTCGCAAGAACGCGCTGATGGTTAAAGTGCACGAAGATGATTTCACACTGCTTGAGGGCGATGACAAGCTCACCGAGTATCAATTTCATACCAAAACGGCCAGACACTTTTTCTGCAAGGTATGCGGTATTTATCCTTTTCACAGGAAGCGCACTGCTCCGGATTCGTTTGGAGTGAACGTCTATTGCCCGGAAGGTATAGATCTTGCCGGGATACCGGTGAGAGAGACGGAAGGGATAAGCTTGCCCTGATTAATACGGTTTACTGCTTTGCATAAAGTGATGCTGAGTGATTATCGAGTTCTTCTTTAAACAAGGAGTTCTGGCATGGATAAACTGTTTCGATTAATGGGTGGGGAAACATAGCAAATTGAATGCCGGCGCTTCGCTCGATAATCGGGCGCTGGATCACCTGATTAAACAGGCGTACCTGAATGTCTGGACCGCACTGCGCACCGGCGTTACCTGATCCAGCCCGCTGGCATTGACCAGCCCGCAATAGCGGCATTGATGGCGGGTTTTCAGGGCCAGGTTGTAGCATTTTGTGTCCCCAGCTTTACCTGACTGGCAACCAAAAGTGGCATTAGTTAAAATTCACCAATGTACCTGCAATGATCCCTGTTAGAGATTTAAGCAAGGCAATGGCTAAAACAAACAGAAAAGCTGAATACAGTATCGCCACTGGTCTTGTCGCAGGAGCGACGCTCGGCGCTGTGACTGGCGGGCTGGCTTTTGCCGAAGCGGGCGCCGGGCTCATCATCGGCGCCGGTATCGGGCTGGTTTTGTCTGCCGCCTATTGCGGCCTGGCTGGCACTGCAGCAAGCATTGCGTTACTGGTGTTCGCCGTAACCTTTGATCGCGGTGGTCCCGTGTCAGGCCCTATTCTCACCAGCATCGGACTCTCCGCCGGCATTTTCGCAGCAAGCTCTGACCATACTACCCTGGCATTGTTAAAAGAAGTGATGCCCGGCGCTGACAGCTTTTCCGAAAAGGAAGGCGTCGTGCCAGTCTACAAGGCCTATCGCACGGACCCGACGACTGGCGAGAAGACCTTGATTGGCTACGCGGTCGTCACTTCGGATGTACTGCCCGAACCCAGTGGCTACAGTGGCCCGATTGACAGCTTGATCGGCATGAATCTCGAAGGCACCATCGTTGGTCTGCGGGTTATCTATTACAAGGAATCACTCCGCTACTCGATTGGAGACTTCTTCGAGTGGCCCGGCTATGAAGACCAGTTTATTGGCAAGGTCCCTTCTGACAAGTTTCGCGTGCATAAAGACGGTGATATCGATGGCATCGCACGCGCCACTATTTCCGTAAAAGCAATGACTGCTGGTGTACGCCAGACGGTAAGAGCGGTGTATGCGGCTTACATCGAGTAACGCCCGCAGGCTGCATTCACTCGCACGATCAAAGCACTAGTCAGCGCAGACATGGGCTTTGATTTCTTCGGCACCTATACCCGGATTATTCCCAACCAGTTAGTTGAATTTTCGATGGGTGATGCGCGCACCGTTCTCGACTCAGTTTAAAGTCGAGCACGGCGAGGTTAGCGAAAATTAGTAACCGTCTGGCAGGACTACGAAATTAGTCGTTCGCTCGATGACAGTTGATACAGGACGCTGCAATACGACCCGCCATATAATAGCGAGGCGAACTTCGCGACGCTTCTTCACGGGCCTTGGCCACATCAGCCAGAAATTTCCGCATGTCATTTCGCAGGAATGGATGTTTGGAGCTGAGATCAGTTGCTCCAAGTAATCCACCGATGCGCTCTATATTAGTCAGGGAAGTGACGACGCCTTGTCGAAACTCAGGTCGGCCATCGGCCTCGCTTAACAATGCCAGATCGAGTTTTTGCAATTCAAAGGCAAGCTGATGCATGCCAGAACGCAACTCCTCTCCATCCAAAATGTCAAAGTCGGGCGGAGAAGCCACCACGGGAAATCCGCCCGCGCCATTGCTGCAGGCTGAAATTGCAAACAGGACAACCAACAAAAGAGGCAATCGGAAAAACGGTTTTCGTAAATAGCTCGTCATAATTACTTGCTCCTATAACTTTGTTCTACTCTAGGAGTAAGTGGAAAAGCGAGAATTGATCTCTATCACTAATAGCGCAGATAATCGAACACAGACCACAAGTTCTTCTCCCCGGTTCCAGCAGGCATTTCCAGAAAAAGTAAATGTAACCTGACCCACGCATGATTTGACCTTCGTCAGGTCTGACTGCGGAGTTTCTGAGATGAAAAATTGCGGCGGTGTCGGGCAGCGGCGCATTCACTGAGTGAACTCCAGGTAGAATCAGTGCGAAGTTTTCGGTAATGGCAGATCCAGCAAGCCGGAGCCGATCAGATCACCGTATTTTTTGAGGTTGGCGGCACTGGCCTTGTCATCACCAAGTTGTTTCAGCAAACGGCCCAGCTCTCCATATGCCTGCGCACTGGGTGCAAGCTTGATGCTGGCCTCGTAATACTCCCGTGCCTTGCCCCACAACTCATTGCGCAGGGACAAGCGGGCCAGAGTGAGAAACAAATTGGCGTTTGCGGGACGGGATTTCAGCCAGCTTTCTGCCTGTAATAATTGCTGGTCACTGCACTCATAATCTTTTTCGCCATAGCGCAACACCAGTGCATCGCTCCAGCGTTTCGCCAGCGCCTGCTCCAGTACCCTGGCTGCTTCGGGTTTGGCGTTAACACCACACAGTAATTTCAGGTAGTGCTTGACCACCTTCTCGTCTTCCTTGTATTTGCCCGCTGCCTTCTTCCAGAGTTTGGCCATGTCTATAACTGCTGCTTCGGGGTCGGCACTGGCCTTGGAACTCTTGCCTGCAGCATAGAGATGCTCCACGAACAGACGCACTTGAATCCGTTCCAGCTCTTCCGTTGCCAGCAACTTGTGGCTCTCCAGCGCTGGCAACAGCGCTTCCAATTGCTCCCAGGCCTCCAGACGCACATACACTTCCTTCAGCATATTCAATAATTGCGCGTCATTGACTGCGGTCTTTTTTAATTGTTCGAGAACGGCGAGGCATTGCTCCAGCTGATCCGATCTGAACAGGAGCAAGGCGCGCAAGTAATTGACCGTAGAACGAGCGCTTGGATAACGCGACTCCGCTTCGTTCAACAATCGTGACCATGCGTCCTTGTCACCAACTTCGTATGCCGCATAAGCGGCGGCAAGGTGATTAATGACAGACGCATCGGCATCATTCCTGGCTCCATTCAACAACTTGAACGCAGGCCCCCAGTTACCACGCGTTAGATACAACAATCCATCTAGAGTTTTGCTGCGGGCCTTGGCATGGCACTGGCCGCGTATGTGTCTGCCGTACCTGACCCAGTACCACGGATTGAGCCAATGCCATAACAGGAGCAGCAGTCGAAACACCAGATAAATGACTGCCAGAGCAACGATCAACGCCAACAAACTGGTTTCGAACGTGTAATTGCTAAATGCCAATAACAGATAGCCAGGATCCGCAGGGAAACCCAGATAGAGAGTAACCAGCAGAGCGAGGACAATGACAATCAGGCTAAAGATGAAAAGCTTGATCATGGGTTGATTGGGATCATGGGTGGTTTAGCGATTGCTCGCCGTCAATTGATTGATGGCGCTCAGCGTGCGTTCAAGCGCCGGTAGTGGCGGATCGATATCAATTGCCAGCAATTCATTCAGGCTCACCAATAGATTATTGCCTATTGCAGAATCCGGTGCGGTGTAGCGACCTAACCAGGCAATGCCATTCTCAAGGCTGCGTCGATACAGTGTATGGTCCCGCAGTAACAGCGCCAGCTGAGCCTGCTCCAGCACCAATTGCAGATTCTGCTTGATCAGCGTGTCCGCTCCGGGTGCGATCATTGCGGCAGGTGTTTCGTCCCATTTACGCCATACGAATACCGAGCTGAGAAATGCCAGGCTGGCATCGATCATGCCATTGGTGTTGGTGTTGGTGTTGGTGTTGGCGGTGGTAGTATTGGTATTTGTGGCGGCGTTAACTGACAGTGCTTGTACCTCGTTGTCACGGCGGCTTTGAAAGCTGTCGCGCATGGACTCCAGTAAATCAATCGCCTGTACCTGTCCAATCAGCGCATCGAGACGCAGATACATTCCCGCATGATCAATCGGTACTTCTTTGCGCAACGACACTAGATCATCTGCTATAGCTTGTCGTGTCGCAAACGCGGCATTGCTGCCGGATGCCAGTAGAGCCGCATCGGCATTTTCCAACAAGGTGATTGCAGAAGGCAGGTCGCCCTGCAACTGGAGTTTCTGGCTGGCGAGACCGAGCAGATATTCGGCTTCCAGAATTTTCCATTCAAGATTCGCTTGGGCATTTACCGAATCTTGTTGCTGCTGCACGGTGGCGAGTTGCTGACGCAGTCCGGTGATTTCTGTATTCTGCTGCGTCTCCAGTTCGCGCATAGCTGAGTCATCTACGGGAGCTGTTACAACTGGCTGCGACTGGATGGTACGCAATTGTTCGATTTCGGCGTTTTGAATGGTGAGTGTGCTGGACAGTTGCTGGTTCTGGTCCTGCAGCTCAGTGAAGCGCTGTTGCACAGTCCACTGCTGAAAACCGAGCAGGGCGATACTGCCGATCAGTACAGTGAAGCTGCACAGGACCACAATAAACCGCTTGCGGGCCGTCGATTGCTGGCGACTGGCGGGCTTGGCTGAATTGCTTCTGGACAGCTCGTCCAGAATTTTGGGCGTTTCCGGTTGTTCTTCCACAGGTTTACCAATAATTCTCGGGAATCCGCTGCAAGTCCCTGGCTAGCGGGTCGGTATCAGACTGGATTTAGGCAGAAGCCGCACCCGCGAGGTCGGCCAATGCGGTCATGTAAGACGCCACATCGGCACCACCGGTATTGATGACCCGCTTAAAACCTGCTGTACTGGCCTGCTCAGCAACACGCTGGGAAGGCACCAGCAATGGTATCAGACTCATTTGGGCTTTGTTATCCCGAAGTAGCTGTGCCAAATAAAGCATCGACTCACCACTGCTCACGGTAAACACATTGATGGCATGGGTTTGCAATTGCCTGCCGAAATCCTGTGCCCCATAGGGCACCAGCTGGCGCTCATACACCTCGAGATAGTCCACTACCGCGCCCCGGTCCTGTAACGTCTGCGCCAGCAGCTCGCGCCCGCCACGACCACGTACTATGCCGATGCGCATGTTCCTCACAGCTGTGAATACGGGTAGTTGGAGCAAATCTTCGCTGGTAGTGCCTGCTTCGGAATGGATGACATGCTGGCCCAGCGCGGCAGACAGTGCGCGGGCCGTACCGGGCCCGATCGCGACCAGTTGCACACCTGCCGGAAATTGCGGCCAATATTGTTCAATCCAGTACACACCATGGCGCACCGCGTTGGTACTGACAAAAATCAGGATCCGGTAGTTATCCAGATTCTGGATTTTTCCGATCAACCCTACTGGCTCATCCGGCGTGGTCAGCCCCTTGATATCAAGCAATGGCAATTGCAGCGCGTGACCCGACGCCGCCTCGATGGCTGCTACCAGATCCTGCTGCTGAGGCAGTGGTCTCGTCACTAACACGTGTAATGCGGCGAATGGCTTGTCAATCATTGGCTATGCTGACTTCATATTATTTTGAAAGGTTGGGACTCTCGCATGAATTTCGATTTAAACTCAAGCAGACAAGGCGCCAAGAATTTCAGCGGCGCCTTGCGACAGCAGGTCTTCTGCCACTCTCAATCCGATTTGTTCGGCATGATGTGGATTGCCGCGCAACTCACTGCGGATAATTTGTGTACCGTCGAGATTGCCAACCAGTGCACGCAGATACAGCTCATTATTTTCCAGCTCCGCGAAGCTGGCGATAGGAACCTGGCAGCCGCCTTGCAGACGACCGTTGACGGCGCGTTCGGCAACCACACGCGCGGCAGTGGCCTGATGATGCAGACAATCCAGTAATTTTAGTGTGTCGATATCCTGTGTGCGTGTCTCGATACCTACGGCACCCTGCCCGCCAGCTGGTAAACATATGTCATAGGGCAGGCGCTGCCGAATACGATCAGCCATGTCCAAGCGCAGCAATCCTGCGGCTGCGAGAATGATGGCGTCGTATTCTCCGGCATCCAGTTTCGACAAACGGGTACCGACGTTGCCCCGCAAATCCAGAATGCGCAGGTCAGGACGCTCCTGTCGTAACTGGCACTGACGGCGGAAACTGGAGGTTCCTACCCTGGCGCCAACCGGCAGATCATTGAAGCTGATATAGGTATTGGAGACGAGGGCATCGGACGGATCTTCCCGTTCACAGATGACAGCCAGACCCAGGCCCTCAGGGAAATCCATTGGCACATCTTTCATGGAATGTACGGCGATATCGGCCCGATCTTCCAGCATCGCCTGTTCCAGTTCCTTGACGAACAGACCCTTGCCGCCGATCTTTGCCAATGGTGTGTCGAGGATCTTGTCACCCCGGGTACTCATTGCCAGCAACTCAACCTGTAGTCCGACATGGTGCCGTTCCAGCATCTGTTTGACGTAATTGGCCTGCCACAATGCGAGTGGGCTTTTGCGGGTGGCGATTCTCAGAATTTGCTCGGGCATGGGAAATTACGGCTCGTTGTACCTGGGTGTATACCAATGGACATTTTCAAATTAGCAAGCCGGCATTTTACGGCAATTAACTGGCTTTGTCCGATTCCGGGAGCGGCAACAATCGTGGCCTCGGCTGGTGAATCGTCTTCGGTGATACCCTTCACTTGATGTCCGATTGGTGACACCCTGCCTTTGATGAGGGTTATTCAGCCTAAGCCGATCCTGTTATAATCGCCAGCCCGATAAATCCGCCAGAATCAAGAGCACATAGCATGAGCGAGAAAAAAGACTCTGCCAAACCCTGGGGTGGTCGTTTCAGCGAAGCCACCGACGCGTTTGTAGAACGTTTCACAGCCTCAGTGACCTTTGACCAGCGTCTGTATCAACACGATATAGATGGCTCGATTGCCCATGCCAAAATGTTGCAGAAGGTGGGCATTCTCACTGCCGCCGAATTAACACAAATCTGTGATGGGCTGGAGGCGATTCGTAAAGACATCGCCGCCGGGCGCTTCCAGTGGTCTGTGCGTCTGGAAGATGTGCATATGAACATCGAAGCGACCCTCACGCAGCAGATTGGCGAAGTCGGCAAGAAATTGCACACCGGTCGTTCACGCAATGACCAGGTTGCCACTGACCTCAGACTGTATGTGCGCGAAGAAATTGATCAGGTGCTATTGCTCATCACCAAGGTACAGGACGCACTGCTGAATCTGGCTGAACGCGAAGCCAGCACCATCATGCCTGGCTTCACGCATTTGCAAACTGCGCAACCGGTGACGTTTGGCCATCACATGCTGGCTTGGCGGGAAATGCTGGAGCGTGATTCCGGTCGACTGATCGATTGTCGCAAACGTGTAAACGTGTCGCCGCTGGGCGCCGCCGCACTCGCTGGCACCAGTTATCCGATTGATCGGGAATACACAGCAAAACTGTTAGGGTTTGATGGCCCAACGCGCAACTCACTCGACTCGGTCAGTGACCGCGACTTCGCCATCGAACTGGCCGCTTGTGCGAGCATGCTGATGACGCACCTGTCCCGCTTTTCCGAAGATCTCGTGTTATGGAACTCGGTACAGTTCAAGTTTGTCGATCTGCCCGATCGATTCTGCACTGGCTCTTCCATCATGCCGCAAAAGAAAAATCCGGATGTGCCGGAACTCGTGCGTGGCAAGACCGGACGCGTGTACGGGCACTTAATGTCACTGCTCACGCTGATGAAATCGCAACCGCTTGCGTATAACAAGGACAATCAGGAAGACAAGGAGCCGGTGTTTGATTTACTCGACACGGTGAAGGATTGTCTGTACGCCTACAGCGAAATGCTGCCTGCCATCGAATGCAAGCGCGACGTCATGTATGCGGCCGCGAAGCAGGGCTACAGCACGGCAACTGATCTCGCCGATTATCTGGTAAAGAAAGGATTGCCATTTCGTGATGCCCATGAAGTGGTGGGCAAGTCCGTGGCGAGCGCGATAAGCAAAGGCAAGGATCTCAGTGAATTGTCACTGAGCGAACTGCAGTCCTTCTCAAAGTTGATTACTGATGATGTGTTCGACGTGTTGACACTGGAAGGCTCAGTGAACGCGCGTAATCACATTGGTGGCACGGCACCGCAGCAGGTGCTAGCGGCAATAAAAGCGGCGCGCCGAAAATAGTTTAACCAGGCCCGGACTAACGTCTGGGCGGCGGCTGCAGTTCCACTTGGTAATTTACCGGGCGATTATCGCGAGTGGTTGTTACTGTAACCACGTCACCCGCTGCTTTTTCCTCCAACACCGAAATTAAATCGTCTTCGTTGTTGATCTGCACACCATCGATAGCGGTGATGACATCACCCAATACGATGCCGCGATTATTGCGCGCGATACCACGCATGCCGAGTTGTTCCGGAATGCTGCCAGCCTGCACATCCAGCACCGCCACACCCTGCACGCCCCACAAACGGCTGTAATATTCAGCCTGCGGTATTGGTGTGATACCAAGAACGGGTGTTTGCACCCGGCCAAAAGTAATTAACTCCGGTACTACTTTCTTCACCGTGTTTACGGGTATCGCAAAGCCGATGCCGGAGCTGGCGCCGCTGGGGCTATAGATAGCGGTATTCACACCTACCAGTTGTCCTAGTGAATTCAACAGCGGCCCACCTGAGTTACCGGGGTTGATGGCGGCATCGGTCTGGATGACATCGCGAATCTTACGTTGCCCTACCGAATCGATCTCTCGCCCGAGCGCGCTGACGATGCCAACTGTCATCGTCGTATCCAGACCAAATGGATTACCTATCGCAATTACCTTGCGACCCACCTCCAGCAGTGCCGAGTTGCCTGGAATA
The DNA here is from genome assembly GCA_009692305.1 of Gammaproteobacteria bacterium. Taxonomy (GTDB): domain Bacteria; phylum Pseudomonadota; class Gammaproteobacteria; order Pseudomonadales; family Pseudohongiellaceae; genus UBA9145. The sequence continues at coordinate 143,963 of SHZK01000002.1, forward strand.
ATTGGCACCAATGTCGCCGTCGGCGCATCGATCTTGATTACGGCCAGATCCTTGTCCGGCTCGGCACCTACAAACGAAGCGTCATAGATAGTGCCATCTTGCAATGTAACTTCCACCCGATTGGCCTGCTGTACCACATGATAATTGGTGACGATGTAACCGTCCTCACTCCAGATAAATCCAGTGCCGCTGCCCTGTGGCACCTGCTGCGGATTGAGCGAGTAAAATGAACGCACCAGTCTGGAATTGGTAATGTTTACTACCGAGGGGCTCACCTGCTTGAAAATCTGGATGTTGTTGGTTTCGTCAATGGTGCTGAACTCACTGTAGTCCTGGGTTTGGGTGAGACTGGCAATGGGTTGGGCAAATAGGGCAAGACTGACTAGCAGGGACTGCAAGGGTTTCATATGTCGGTACCTTTGGCGAACGGGCTCTTGGCTACATAGTGGCGGATGTTGGAATATCAATGGGTTTTGGGTGTCTGGTTTGCTTTGGGTGTCTGGTTTGCTGGTTGGCTCACTGGGATTGTGCCTTTGAGTCGCACTGCGGGCTGTCAGCTCCAACCACTGTCGCCCCGGCCCTCCGGGCTACCATCTCTGCGGAAAAAGCCCTGTAAAGCGGTCTTTTTCCTTGCTCGGCGTGGCGCCTTTATGTGGTCTCCGCTGACAACCCGCAGTGCTGGTTGATTGTGCATAACTATGTGAATTGGTGGCTTCGAAATAAAAGGGCGAAATAAAAGGGGACAGACCTCTTTTTCATATAAGAAATCCGACAACTATATGTATTTGGCGAAAAAGGGGTCTGTCCCCTTTTTACTGCAAATTGTGAAGTGGGAACTGCGAGCGCAGGGGCGGGGGGATGCGTTGGCTCGGCGATCAAGCGCAGCACCGACTGACCGAGGAAAACCGCTTTACAGGGCTTCCGACCGAGGAAGGGAACCCCGGAGGGGGGCAAGCTGCCGAGCGAACGCATCCCCTGCCCCGGCGCGTACTCTCAGCATTCAAAAATCCGAAATGCAATTTACCCCGCTAGCTCTAAATATTTTAATCAGCGAGCAGTTCTTGCAACTCCAGCCACTCATCCTCGCTCTTGGTCAATCGCGATTTTAGTTCGCCCTGCTGCTGCAATAGAGTAGTTAGTTTTGACTTGTTTGATTCTTCATAGAGCGCAGCATCAGCCAGTTTTTCTTCCAGCTGTGTCAGTTGCTTCTGGATTTTATCGATATCTTTTTCCAGGGCTTGTTCCTGTTTACGCAGCGGCGCCTGTTGTTCGCGTTTGGCGGCGGCTTCCTGTCGTTGTTGTTTCTTGTCCAGTTTTTCCACGGGGGCTTTCACGGGTAATGCAGTTACACCGGGTGCTTCCTGTTTGCTGAGCCATTTCTCGTAGTCCTTGAGGTCGCCGCGGAATTCGGCGAAGACACCCTTGTGAATCGAATAGAACTCATCCACCGTGTTGCCGAGCAGATGGCGATCGTGGGAGACGATGACCAGTGCGCCTTCGTATTCCTGCAAGGCTACGGTGAGGGCGTGCACCATGTCGAGGTCGAGGTGGTTAGTGGGTTCGTCCATCAACAGCAAGTTAGGTTGCTCCCACACGACTTTGGCCAGGGCGAGGCGGGCTTTTTCGCCGCCGGAAAATATTTTGATCTGCTGGTCGATGCGTTCGCCGTTGAAGTCAAAACCGCCGAGATAATTGCGAATCTCCTGCGCGTGTGCCTTGCGCTCCATTTTCTGGATGAGTTCAAAAGGCGTCGCGTCCAGATTCAGCTCGTCGACCTGGTGCTGGGCGAAATAGCCGATGCGCAATTTGCGCGCGCAGGTAATCTCGCCGCCCAGTTTCGGTAATTGTCCGGCCAGCACTTTCAACAGGGTAGATTTACCGCTGCCATTAAAACCCAGCAATCCGATGCGCGTATCAGAGCGAATACCAAGATTGATATTACTTACCAGCGGCTCTCCGAATCCGATGACAAGTTCATCCACCTGCATCAGAAAATCCGGCAGTTGATCGAGCGCTGGAAAATGGAATGTGAAGGGAGAATCAATATGCGCCGGTGCGATATCCTGCATACGGTTCAATTCTTTTAGGCGGCTCTGCGCCTGCGTGGCTTTACTCGCCTTGGCACGGAAACGACGCACGAATGCTTCGATCTCTGAACGGCGCCGCTGCTGCTTCTCATATAATGCTTGTTGTAGTGCCATGCGCTCGGCGCGCAGTTTCTCATAAGCGCTGTAATTGCCCGCGTACGCTATCAGTTTGCGATTTTCGAAACTGATTACCTGATCGATTACCGAGTCGAGAAAGGTACGATCATGGGAAATCAGCAGCAGCGTACCTTCGTAACGTTGTAACCACTGTTCCAGCCAGACTGTCGCTTCTAGGTCCAGGTGGTTGGTCGGTTCGTCCAGCATCAGAAGGTCTGAGGGGCACATGAGTGCGGCAGCGAGATTAAGCCGTACGCGCCAGCCACCGGAAAAACTGCTTATGGGCTGATCGTACATTTCCTTGTTGAAGCCGAGGCCGGACAGCAACTGCTCAGCGCGATTGGTAGTGCTATAGCCGTCGATATTTTCCAGTTCGCTGTGCAGTTTCGCCAGCGCGTTGTGATCGTGTCGCTCTTCGGCTGCAGCCAATGCTTGTTCGATGCGACGGTATTCTGTGTGCGCGTCGATTACAAACTCGAGTGCTGTGCGCGAACTACCGGGGGTCTCTTGCGACATGGTGGACGAGCGCATGCCGTTAGGCATGTCGATCGAACCCTGTTCAACGGGAATCTCGTGGGCCAGAGCCTTGAATAAACTGGTCTTGCCGGCACCATTGCGCCCGATAATACCGGTACGCTGGCCACCGCGCAGCATCAGGCTTGCGTCTTCAATCAGGACCTGGGTCCCGCGCATCAGCACTACGTTATTTAGCGAAATCATCCTGCAAAATTCATCGCGTTGAAAACCGTTTCTGATGGCACAAAGCGGCGTATCATACTACAAAATTGCTTTCATCAGATTAGATTCGTACTATTGCCCCCCCATGAAGCAAATCCTGATAATTGATGACGATGAAAAGCTGGGGCAACTGCTTACTCAGTACCTCGAACGTTATGATATGCAGGTGCACGTAGCACTGGCTCCCAGCAAAGGCTTCGAAATGTTAAAGCGGCTTAAGCCTGACCTTCTGATACTCGATGTTATGCTTCCGGAGAAAGATGGTTTCGAAATCTGTCGCGAGATTCGCGCCAAGTCTTCCATTTACGGGCAACTGCCTATTCTGATGCTCACTGCACACGCCGAAGTTACCGATCGCATTGTCGGCCTTGAACTTGGCGCCGATGATTACCTGCCCAAACCATTCGAACCACGTGAGCTGGTCGCGCGCATTCATAACATTCTTAGACGCAGCAGTGATGACAACTCGATGCGCGATATCAAGGCAATTAATGGCCTGGATGTCGAACTGTCACGACGAGAAGTCAAACTGGATGGCGAAATACTCGATCTGACTACAATGGAGTACGAGCTGCTGATCCTGTTCATGCAGTTTCCCAACAAGACTTTTACCCGTGACGAACTTATGAATCGTTTGCGTGGCATCGACGCAGAACTCTTCTCTCGAGCAGTAGATACTTTGGTAAGTCGCTTACGATACAAGTTGAAAGACACCTCCAAGACACCGCGGTTCATCAAGACCGTGTGGGGACGTGGCTACACTTTTGTCGGCGAGCAAATATGACCACACTCGTACAAACTGTCAGACGCTCGCTTTTCTTCCGGCTGCTGCTCATCTTTGGTCTCACCGTTTTATTGTTTCTGATCATCATCTGGGGGTCGCTGCAGGCGATGAACCAGAACGTGAACGTAGTCGATACCATTCCTGATTTCTTCACACGTAACATCGAATCCATCATCGAAGACATCGGCACACCGCCGAACCTCGGCAATGCGGTGCGTCTCGCCGACGAACTGGGGTGGATTATCAATATTCGCAACCCAATCATGCGCTGGAGTTCGGATAGTATTGATCGACTGGATGTGGATGCTTCCGAGTTTAGTCGAGTACTCACACCTGACGCCGAGGTTCGCACTGTTGCCACTGAAGACATTATCAAGGTGCAGCGTGGCGGCTATGATTTCTTCCTCTATCCGCGTGCGCTTGAGAATACTGGCCCGTCCTACGGCGTGTTATATATTGGCCTGGCACTTGCCAGTCTGGTGCTGTTCGCGAATTACTTCATGGTCAACCGGTTGCTTGACCCGGTGCGCTTGCTCAAGCGCGGTGCCGAACGAATTCGCAAAGGTGATTTAAGTTTTCGCGTGAAAACCAATCGGCAGGATGAGTTGGGCGAACTCACCGAAAGCATCAATCACATGGCAGACTCACTGCAATCGATGCTGGAGGCGAAGCGGCAATTGTTGCTCGCAATCAGTCACGAACTGCGCACGCCGCTTACGAGGGCAAAATTGCGCCTGGAATTCATGGAAGAGTCTGACGTCAAAGAGCAGTTGCGCGAAGACATCGATGAGATCGACTTGTTGATTTCAGATCTGGTGGAAGCGGAACGTCTCAATAATGAACACGTGGCGCTTTCTTCAGAGTGGGTAGAAATCGGAGATTTCGTGCGCGCCGTAGCCTCACAGTATGAATCCTGCGCAGGTGGTCTCGAACTGATAACGCCCAAACCGGATATCGAAGTATTCATCGACCGCTTGCGTATTCGCCTGCTAATTACCAATCTAATGAACAACGCGATTCGGCATGGCCAGGAAAATCCGATTACGCTGGATATTTCTGGTGACGAAGAATGGGTGCAACTAAAAGTAATTGATCAAGGGGAAGGCATCGCGGCTGAACATCTGTCGAAATTGAGCGAGCCTTTCTATCGAGCCGACCGCTCACGCCAGCGCAATACTGGCGGCTTCGGACTCGGTCTGTATCTGTGTCGCCTGATCGCCGAGGCACATGGCGGCTCGCTCGCTATCTCCAGTAAAATTGGCGAAGGCACTCAGGTTACCGTGAAACTGCCCCGCCACCCTTCCCGCCCGGATTCCGAGTAGGAAAAGACCGGAAATTACGCGGCGCGCCGACGGCGCTGCCCGCGTAAATAACCTGTCATCAACAATAGTATGGTCAGCAGAATCGGCACCAGTGCGGTGTTGATTGCTTTCAGGCGACTGCCCAATTGTTCGATGTCTTCCGTGAGCTGAAATTGCACGTCGCGCAGACGGCGGCGGGTATCTACCAGCTCGCTGTTGAACTGGTCAATTTCAGTCTGGATTTCCGGCGTGACCTGACCGACCAGTTGACCATCCTCGCCCTGATTCAGCTCTGCCAACTTTTGTTCTGTCTCGGCAAGTCGGTCCAGCAATTCCGCTTCTTCGGTGCGCAAGCGATCATCGGCCGTACGCTGCAAATCAATCACCCGGTTAAAGGGTCGGGAATATCTGCCACGACTGCGAATACTCACTAGATCGGCGCCGCCGCTCAAATTATCCAGAGCATTGATCACGAGGTCGCCATTGTTGGCAAACGGCTGTGGTATGCGCTGTCCAAGAAACTGGCCGACCTGAACCCACATACGGTCACTCAGCAGGTCAGTGTCTGCAAACAAGAGCAGATTAACTTCACTGCTGGAGCTAGCCAGATGGGGCACGACTGGTTCTTCGACGACAGGAGCTGCTGGGTCGGCCGCGGAGTCAATGCTAGTGTCTGCATCAGTTTCCGCCACCGCCGCTTCTGCCGCGACCGCTACCACCGGTCGCCCATTGGGAAACGCACTATTGATAGTGCCGCTGACCCGAGCCGCAATGGTAAATATCTGATTGGCGGAGACGAACTCATCGAACAATATTGAAGGGTCCGAGACATCTTCGATAAAACCGCGATCCATCAGCATCGCATTGGTGGATGACTGCATGAGTGGTTCGAAGCGTGTGGTCGCGCCTGCCACCTGGGCAATGGCGCCACTGGAAGACAGGTTTATGGTTTCCAGGCGACTGGTGACAATGTCATCTCCTGCCAGATTGCCGCGCTGCACGCCCAACATACCGAGGTGCGGCGCCGGACGTCCACCCTGACTCATCATCACTCGCAGAGCCAGGTCGCTGTCGGTGAGCACCTTGTCATTCTGGAATTCAACGCCCCAGCTCGTCAGCAGCACCGACAATTCAGAACTCATACCCGCCGGCACAAGCGTGCCTTGAGGGGAACGTCCAACCATGGAATCTGTGTTAGGATCGAGGAACACGATGGTCTCGCCGCCACCAAGTACAAACTGGTCGATGGCATACAATAGCTGCTCGCTCAACCCTTCGGGATGCACAATCATGAGGATATCGATATCTTCATCAATCGACTCGCTCGTAGCATCGACCCTGCGCACCTCATACATCTGGCGAATAATTTCCATGATCATCCAGGGTGATGTCGCCTGACCCATGGCAGGATCGAAGCCTCCATCGATGCTCAAATCGGTGAGCAGACCAATTACCTGGCGCTCCGGATTGGCGACGTTTGCCACCAGCTTCATGAATTCATATTCGAGAAACTCTTCCTGGTCCGGACGAATCAGCGACATCGTTTCGGTTACGGGCAAGCCCAATGGTGTGTCTTCAGTCTGGGCGACCACCAGACCGAAGTAAATTGCCTGTCCGCCCTGCGATACGGGTACGGCCTGCACACCATATTGCGTTGCAAGATCTTCGTCCTCGGAAAACGGCTCCGGGTCGATTGTGCGCATACTCAGGTTGCCGTTGGAGGCAATAACAATTTCGCGCAACAACTCCTGCACGCGCGTGCCATAGCTGCGAATCTGCGGCACATCTTCGGTCAGGCTCTCCGAATAGAAGAACATGAATTCGATTGGGTGCTCCAGATTCGACACGATATTGCGGGTGCCGTCAGCCAGTGAATACAAACGATCTTCGGTGAGATCGATTCTGAGACTGGGCAAGGCACTGATGATTGCCACGCTGATCACCAGCACCACTGCAATTGCTATGAGTCCAATGCCTGAAAATAGGGATTTACTGTTCATTGTCCGTCTCCCTAACTTGCTTTTCTGATTTCGATAACAATGGCGCTGGCAAACAGCCATGCACCGATAAACACGCTGAAGAACAGTATGTCGCGAATATCCAGCACACCCTTGGCGATGGAATCAAAATGGGTCAGAAAACCCATGGCAGAGAACGCATCGACAATTCCCTGCGGTACCCAGTCTGGAAATGCATCGAGCAGTATCGGCGAGCCCATGATCACAAACAGGAAGCAGATGCTGACTGTGAGGATAAAAGCAATTACCGAATTCTTGGTGCTTGCAGACATGCAGGAACCGATGGCGAGGAAGCCGCCTGCCATAAACCAGCTGCCGATGTAAGCTGCTGTAATTACGCCGTTGTCTGGATCGCCAAGATAGTTGACTGTAATCCAGATAGGGAATGTGAGGAACAAAGCGATTCCGGTCAATGCCCACGCCGCGAGAAACTTGCCAATAATTGCATCAGACAACTTCACCGGCAGGGTGAGCAATAATTCGATCGTGCCAGTCTTGCGCTCGTCTGCCCACAGGTTCATGGCAATTGCGGGAACCATGAACAGATAGAGCCAGGGATGAAAGCTGAAGAACGGCAACAAGTCGGCCTGGCCGCGGGCATAGAAGCCACCCAAATCAAATGTAAAGATGCCGTTGGAGATCAGAAAAATAACGATGAACACATAAGCCAGTGGTGTAGCGAAATAGCTGAACAATTCGCGCTTGAAAATAATGCCAATGCTGCTTGCGGGAATAGCCATTACACACCTCCCTGTGCGCGTTGAGTTACGTTTCTGAACACATCTTCGAGTTGTCCGCGATTAACGTGAAACTCCAGCACCGGCCAGTGTTTGTCCTGGGCGATGGCAGACACTTTGGCGAATATTGGAACGCCACCGCTGGCGAAAATGGTAAAGCTGTGTTCCGCGTCGACATCTTTTTCGACACTGCCGACATCGGCGACACCGGCGAGATCAGCCACAAGATCATAGCTGTTGTTTAAGCGCACACTCACGGCATGATGATACTTCGACTTGGCTTCCAGATTCGCAGGGGTACCGTCAGCCACGATCTTGCCATGGGCAATGATGATGGCGCGAGTGCATACCGCAGTCACTTCTTCCAGAATGTGTGTGGAGATGATGACGATCTTGTCGCGCGCCAGATTCTTGATCAGCTGCCTGACATGATGTTTCTGGTTCGGGTCGAGTCCGTCGGTAGGCTCATCCAGAATCAGCACCTTGGGGTCGTGCATAATTGCCTGCGCCAAACCAACGCGACGCTTGAATCCTTTCGACAGGGTGTCGATGGTCTGCTGGCAAACCGATTGCAGTTCCACTTCATTGATTACGTGCTGCACACGCTTGCTCAGTTCGTCGCCGGAGTAACCACGCACCCGTGCAATAAAATTCAGAAATTCCAGCGTGGTCATGTCGCTGTAGCAAGGTGCCCCTTCCGGCAGGTAGCCGATCAGCGACTTTGCCTCGATGGGGTGTTTGGTAATGTCGTAACCATCGATAGTGACTGTACCCAAGGTGGGTGACAGAAATCCGGTGATGACTTTCATGGTGGTAGACTTGCCGGCGCCATTCGGGCCGAGAAAGCCCAGCACCTCACCTTCCTTTACATTAAAACTCAAGTCATCAACTGCGGTGAATTGATCAAATTTTTTCGTCAGCTTGTGTATTTCGATCATGTACTTGTTGATCCTTCACATAGAAATATTAGTTAAATAAACGTCTCTAACGCCTCTAATGCGTACAGTCTCAGCGCCAAATTGCGAGGGGTAACTTGCGAGGGGCAAATATAGGCGGCTTGTGTGCAATTTTCAAGGCATCTTGACCTGTGTTTCCAGCGGTGCCCGGTTTATAATTGGCAGCAATCTGAATTCCGGTTCTGGCCTGCGCGTATGAAACCAATTAACACATTGTTATTGTTAGTCCTGCTGGGCAGCGGCTGTGTTGCCTGTGGCCAGAAAGGCGGTCTCACACGACCCGAACCCGCCACTTTCACCGTTATTTCTACGCAGCGCTGATGCGCTGGACTAAAATTCACTCACTGCTCTTCTATTTATATCAAGTTGCCGATGGATCATTTTAATTACCGCGGGGATAGCCTGTTTGCAGAAGACGTCCCGGTGGCTGACATCGCGGCGCAATATGGCACGCCTTGTTACATCTATTCTCGCGCCACACTGGAACGGCACTATCGTGCCTATCAACAAGCCATGGGCGACTTCCCGCACCTGATCTGTTTCGCGGTGAAGGCGAATTCCAATCTGGCGGTGCTCAACGTTCTGGCCAAACTCGGCTCTGGTTTCGATATCGTCTCTGGCGGTGAATTGGCGCGAGTGATGGCGGCCGGTGGTGATCCAGCCAAGGTAATTTTTTCCGGCCTTGGCAAAACTACAGCCGAGATTGAACAGGCGCTGAAACTTGGTATTCATTGTTTCAACCTGGAATCGGACGCAGAGCTGGACCGGATTGATACAGTGGCCCAGCGTTTGCAGATGCGTGCACCCATTTCCGTGCGGGTAAATCCTGATGTGGATGCCGGCACCCATCCTTATATTTCCACCGGCCTGAAAACCAACAAGTTCGGCATTGCCACCGAACAAGCCCTGGCCGTGTATCGGCGTGCGGCTCAGCTGCCCGGCATCGACATCGTCGGTATCGACTGCCACATTGGCTCCCAGCTGACTTCGATCGCGCCGTTCCTGCATGCCATTGATCGCCTGCTGGCCATGGTGGATCAGCTGGCAATGGAAGGCATCAAGCTGCAGCACTTCGACATGGGCGGCGGCCTTGGTGTGAATTACGATAAAGAGACACCGCCGCAGCCGGAAGAATTGATGCGTGCAGTGAAGACCCGCCTCAGCGACCGAGGTCTGACTCTGCTGGTGGAACCTGGCCGCTCCATTGCCGCCAATGCCGGCATCTTTGTTACTCGAGTCGAATTCCTGAAGTGCAACGAACACAAAAACTTCGCCATCGTCGACGGCGCCATGAATGACTTGTTACGCCCGGCTCTGTACAGCGCATGGCAGGCGATTATTCCAGTCATCAAACAAGACGGCGCCACTGCGGTCTACGATGTAGTGGGTCCGGTATGCGAGTCGGCGGATTTTCTCGGCAAGGAACGCCTATTGCGTATAAAGGCCGGTGACTTGCTGGCAGTGCGCACGGCCGGTGCCTACGGATTCGTGATGAGCTCGAACTACAACACCCGACCGCGCGTGCCTGAAATCATGGTGGATGGTGAGAATACGCATCTGGTTCGACGACGGGAAACTTTGGCGGATCTGCTGGATCTTGAATCGTTGCTGCCCTGATATAAACAAAGTTCGATTGGACCAGTAAGTCGGAGGTGTGCAATAGCAGGGGGCGCGGGTTGGTGAAGCATCGCGGGGCCCGCCGTGAACCCGTCCCTGGGGGCTTGGGCTCGGCATCCATGCCTCGCACATCCCCGCCATGCTTCACCAACCCGCACCCCTTTGAGTGCAGTTATACTTTCATGCTGAGAATTTTTTTTCGTAAATACAAGACTGGAATAATGGATCTACCCTTTACCAAAATGCACGGACTCGGGAACGACCTCGTAGTCGTAGATCTCGTCTCCAATCATGTTGACCTCACAGTCGAGCAAATTCGATTGATGGGTGATCGCCATCTGGGCATTGGTTTCGATCAACTGCTGTTGATCGAACCTCCGTCAGACCCGACTGTGGATTTCAATTACCGGATTTATAATTGTGATGGTGCCGAGGTCGAGCACTGTGGCAATGGGGCGCGTTGTTTTGCCACCTATGTTACCGAAAAAGGACTCACCAATCGCAATCCCATTCGCGTGAAAACCGCGAACCGGCTGCTATCGCTGCAGATCCTTGCGGATGGCCAGGTGACTGTGGACATGGCGCAACCACAGTTTGCGCCAGCCAATATTCCCTTCGTCACCGCAGCACTGGCTAAAACCTATCGGCGCAATATCGAGGTAAACGGGCAGCGTCAGACTGTAGAGTTCTGTGCGCTCTCGATGGGCAATCCCCATGCGGTAATTATTGTTGAAGACCTGGACAATACGGCCGTAACAGATATTGGGAAAGCGCTGGGTGCGCATCCGGATTTTCCGGAAGGCGTAAACGTCGGTTTCATGCAAATTCTTGGCAGGGATACGATCAAGTTACGCGTATTTGAACGCGGCGCGGGCGAGACCTTAGCCTGCGGAACCGGGGCCTGTGCGGCGGTCGTGGCCGGTTGCTTACTGGGACATTTAGATGATACCGTCAAGGTCAATCTGCGCGGCGGATCTTTGCACATAACATGGCAGCAAGGCACAGCACCTGTGTTAATGACTGGCCCGACGACAATAGTATATGAAGGAATAATTCAACTATGAGCAATGATGCAGCAACGGCCGAGAAAGTAACGATTGCGCCAGAGAGTGGACCAACTGCCGATCAGGTTGCACTCTACTTGCGTACCCATCCGGATTTCTTCATTAGCCAGGAAGACGTACTCGCCGCTTTGACCCTGCCCCATCAGAGTGGCAAGGCAATATCCCTGTTGGATCGTCAGGTCACTATATTGCGCGAACGCGTCATCGAGTCGCGCCAGAAGTTGAACAATCTGCTGGAAAACGCTCGCAACAACGATCAATTATTTGATACCACCCGCAACCTCGTACTGGCATTGTTACGCGCGAAGAATGTAACCGAAATCGCCAATGTCACCCAGGACCAGTTGTCCAATCATGCCAACATCGATGCCTGCGAACTTATCATGCTGCAACATCCTGAATTGAACGTATCAGATTCTGTGCGCACCGAGTTATCCGATCAGCTGCGCCAGGACTTCAACGATGTATTTCGCCTCAAGCGTACCCATTGCGGCACGCTGCGAGCAGAACAGATCAACTATCTGTTCCCCAACTCCGGCGGCAAGATCAAATCCACCGCACTCTGTCCCGTGCTTAACAATGGCGAAGTGCTGGCCCTGATTGCGTTCGGCAATCAAGCCGACAATTTTTTCAACATCAACCTGGACACGCTGTTCCTGGATTTTATCGGCAGAGTGGTTGGCGCCGTACTGGATAAACAACTCGCAGCTGGCGCCACACAATCCTGATCGAACCCGGAATCCCGACCGCGCAGACTGATCAGAGTCTAACAATCGATGTCACCTGAAAAATCTGCACAAGAGTTACCACTGGTTTCTGTGATTTGTCGCAGCATGGGTCACCCGGAACTATCCCATGCCTTGCAATCGATCAACGCCCAAAATTACCCGAATCTGGAAATCGTGCTGGTCGATGCGTCTGGCAAAGGTCTCGGCGATGTCAGCGCGTATTGTGCGACCGTCAAACTCGCGCTGGTTGCAGATGGCAAGCCACACCGGCGCGCGGCGGCGGCAAACGCCGGGCTGGATGCCGCCAGTGGTGAATTTCTGTTGCTGCTTGACGATGATGACTGGATTGCTCCAGCGCACATCAGCAATCTGGTGCGTTGCCTGCAAAGCCAGAGCACGATAAAAGCCGCCTACAGCAATACGCAGAAGACCGATGCTGCCGGCACCCCGGTAGATTATGTATTCGGAATGGCATACGACCCTGTACTGCTCAGACGCGACAACTATATTCCCATTCATGCCATGCTGTTTCATCGTTCACTGCTTCAGGCGCAATGCCGTTTCGATACGGCGTTTGATATTTACGAAGACTGGGACTTCTGGTTGCAACTGAATCAGCACACCGAGTTTGCTCACGTCGACGCCATCACGGCTTTCTATCGTGAGGGCGGTGAATCCGGGACAGCGAGCCACGATCCGCAGTCGCGCTATAACAATGATTCCTTGTTGGGCCGGGGACGGGCTGCGATCTTTAACAAATGGCTACCGCGCTGGTCCGGGGCGCAACTGAATCAACTTATCGGTAGTCTCGATCAGTCACAAACCCTCGAACAACTGGCGACGCAATTGCACGACGTGCGTGTAAACCTTGATACAGCAAATTCCGCGCAACAGGCGCTGGCAGCGGCGAATGCCCAATTGCAGGGTGAGCTGGATCGCGCCAATTTGAATCTAAAGGACAAAGACCAACACATCGAAAACTTGCAACTGCATGCTGCCAGGCAGTCGCGGCATATTGTCGAGCTTACTGCTGCCTTACAAGGTATTCATGCTTCACTCTCGTGGAAAATAATGGGGCCATTACGCCGGACCTACCGTTTGCTGCGGTCCCTGTTCAGCAAGGGAAGTGACCTGGACCCATGAGCAATGTAGTCGCCTGTTCGATAATCATTCCCACGCGCGATCGCCTCGATTTCCTGAAAGCTTGCGTCGATAGCATCCTGCCCACGTTAACTGGAGTGGCAGTAGAAATAATTATTGTAGACAACGGCAGCACTGAAGCTGTCACCATCGACTATCTGGCAGCACTGGGCTCTGACTCCCGTTTCAACCCCCGTTTAAAGATTCTCAGCTGGAACAGGCCCTTCAACTTCTCCGCGATAAACAATTTTGCCGCGCAACAAAGTGTGGGCAATGTGCTGTGCTTTCTGAACAATGATATTGAAATAATCAATGCTCAATGGCTGGCAACGTTATTGCCTATTGCCGCACGTGCAGATGTCGGCGCGGTAGGCTGCACGTTGTTATATCCGGATAACACGATTCAGCACGGCGGCATAGCATTGCATGCAAAAGCCGTGGCGAAACACATTGCGCTGGGTGAGCCTGCCGACTTCTTTGCACAGCAGCACGTGACCCAACCGTTCGCTGTTGATGCGGTAACCGCTGCTTGCATGTTTATTCGTAAAGATTTGTTTTTGCGGCTAGGCGGTTTTAACGCCACCAAGCTGTCGGTTGCCTACAACGACGTTGATTTGTGTCTGCGACTTGGAGAGAAAGGCCTGCCGGTACTGCTGCATCCGGCAGTGCAATTGATTCATCATGAATCCGTGAGTCGCAAGAGCGATGATCTGCCATCGAACCGTGCCAGAGCCGAGAAAGAACATGCTTTTATGCACTTCCGCTGGCAACAGCGTCTGGCCGGGCAGCGTTATACAACCGGATTGCCCACCGCATTACTCCGAAATCTTCAGGCAGACGCCCACACACTGGATGACACAATTGCAACGGCCACTGCCAATATGTATCTGGGACGCTACTCCGATATCGATCCGCTGGCGGCGTTCGAACAAGATACGGACACAACCGCAAACTACTGGCAGCAACATTACGCCACACTTCGACAAGACATCGAGAATCTGCGCGCCCATGCTTTGCGTATGGAACAGGCGCATGCGCTCATAGAAAAATCGATTTTCTGGCGTATCACTGCGCCACTGCGCTGGCTCAAGCGCAAAGTGTGGCGGGAGGAACATCGACCACCGACCCTGCTGATCAGTGAACACATGCTGGCGGGTTCCGGCGCCACCACGCAAGACGATGACGTTAAACCTGACGCTGTAGCGCGTGCACCAGTCGATTCCAGCAAGGCCGCCTACGACTATAGTGCGAAGAAAAAATGCAGCGCCTTTCTGCAGGCTGGCAAAACACTGGCATTTCCGCAAGAAGCGCAGCCGGTCATATCAATCATCCTGGTATTTTACAATCAGGTACACCTGAGCCTGTTGTGTCTGCAGTCAATCCTGGAACACGCGGATGTCGCCTACGAACTGGTGATCGTCGACAACAATTCAACCGATGCCAGCAGCGACTTGCTGGCACAACTGGAGCATGTAACCGTCATTCGCAATAGCGACAATTCCGGATTTGTGAAGGCGGTAAACCAGGGCGCCAGAGTTGGTCGGGGCGAGTATCTGTTGCTGCTGAACAATGATGCATTGCTGGAGCCCAGGACATTGTCCAGCGCCCTGGCCGTGTTTGATGAGGAAACTGACACCGGCGCGGTCGGCGCCATGATCAAAATGCTGGACGGCACACTGCAGGAAGCTGGCAGCATCATCTGGAACGACGGCGCCTGTCTCGGTTACGGCCGTGGCGCCGATCCTCTGCAGCCCGAGTTTCGTTACCGACGCGAGGTTGATTACTGTTCCGGTGCCTTTCTGCTTTTCAAAAAGTCTGTCTATGAGGAGCTGCATGGATTCGATGAAATCTATGCGCCGGCATATTACGAAGAGTCCGATTTCTGTATTCGATTACAGCAGCGCGGGCTTCGTGTCATTTACAATCCAGACACCCGGATCACTCACTATGAATTTGCCAGTTCCGGCGGGCTTGAGGGTGCTACCAAATTGCAATTGGCTCATCGCCAATTATTGTGTGAGCGACATGTTGACTATCTTGCCAGGAAATACCCCAACTCCCCTGCCAATATCCTGCGTGCACGAACCAGCCGCCGCGTTCCCAACCTGTTGGTGATTGATGACCGGGTGCCTTATCCCAGTCTTGGCGCAGGCTATCCTCGTGCCGCGAACATGCTGCACACACTGGCAAAGCTTGATCTGAATATCAGTTTCTATCCGCTGCTGTTCCCGGAGGATGACTGGACCAACACCTATGCCTTGCTCGACCACCACATCGAAGTCATGCTGAATCACGGCAAGGTCGGACTGAAGAGTTTCCTGCAGCAACGTCAGGGATTTTACGATTACATCCTGATTAGCCGTTGTCACAACATGGAATACTTCAACTTCGTTGTGAACATGGCGCTCGATGTCATTCGTGATGCCAGAATTATCTATGACGCAGAAGCGGTTACCGCGCCACGTGATTTCCTCAAGCAACAGATTCTCAGGTCACCTGTGTCGGAAGCGGATCAGCATATTATATTGAAGAAAGAACTGGAGCAGGCACTTATCGCCGACACCATCGTCACCGTCTCGGATCGCGAGGCCGCGATCTTCGAGAAAATGCAGTTTCAGAATACGGTTGTCATCGGGCATACCATTGCCCCGGCACCAACCGCAAAGGATTTTCACGCCCGTGAGGGTCTGTTATTCGTGGGCGCACTGCGTGACGACGCCTCGCCTAATGTCGATTCGCTGTTGTGGTTTATCATCAATGTACTGCCATTGATAGAACGGCGCATTCCCGGTATTCAATTACACGTTGTCGGCGACAACTCGGCGCCTTCGCTTGCCACAGTCGAAGTTGATGCGGTGCGTTTTCGCGGTCGCATGGGATCCATCGAATCCCTGTATGACAGTTGCCGCGTCTTCGTTGCGCCTACCCGCTTCGCCGCTGGCATTCCCCACAAGGTGCACGAGGCAGCCGCGAAAGGTCTGCCTGCTGTTACTACGGCTCTGTTAGCGGAACAATTGGGTTGGCACGATGACGAGCAGCTGCTGGTCGCTGACGCCGCCAAAGATTTTGCCGAACAATGTGTGCGGCTTTATCAGGATGAAAAACTGTGGCAACAGTTGCGACGCAATGGCCTGGAAGCGATTGCCAGAGATTGTGCGGAGCAGCAATTTAACGACAGACTGGCGCAGTTATTTCAATAACTGTAGTTCCGAAATAGATTAAAAGCAGCGCGCCACTCGATAGCAGAGCCGTTGCAAAAACCCGCTGCGAACCCGCATCGCGGCACTCACGCGCAGTCCACTGCGCTGTCGCCAACTCAATTGCCTGCCATAGCACATACTGAATTCCTGCGCCTGCCGCGCCACCTCATACAGATGTTCATTGGGTTTGCACGCGAAGACTCGTTGCCACAATGACAGACTGATCACCGGCAGTTTCGCGTGCTCCTTGGCGCCAATGGTATTGCGACCATGCTGCCGGTAGCGCACCAGCGGTGCATCCAGCAAGACCAGCTTGCCGAACGCCGTTGCCACCAGCGCCAACCACCAGTCATGCATGATCGCCTGCTGCGGCACGGGACAGGCCTGTCTTGCGAGTGCCTCATTGATGAACGCGGTGCAGCCGGTGACCAGATTGCTGATCACGATTTGGCAAAATTGATTGCATTGTATTTCCAGGCCCTGATAGCGGATAAAAGACGGTGCAATTTGCACCAGCGCCTCCGAGACCACTTCCAGATCACTGTGTACAAGCACCGGCAAATTCACCGCAGCGGCCTCCGCCGCCAACATCGATTGCACCTGCCGCTCGATCTTGTCGCTGTACCACACATCGTCCTGATCACAAAACATCATGTATGCGCGGTCCAGCTCCAGCACTTGTTTGTGTTGCAGCACATATTCAAGCAGACAGGAGAAGCTGGCACTGGCGCCCTGGTTGCGGACATCCGGCTCCAGTAAATGCATTTTGTCTGCATGGGTTTGCCGATAATCCTCAAGCATCGACCGCGTGTTATCCGTCGAACAGTCATCGCGTACTACCAGAATAAAATTAGTGTATGTCTGGGACAGGATGGAATCGAGCTGCTCAGACAAGAATCTACTGCCATTGTAGGTGGCCAGCAGAATCGCAATTTTTGGTGACTGATTCATGCCCGCCTAAGCCAGGGATTTCGCATCGTGGATACCAGAGCGGATGCAATGCCAGTACTGCTTGCGCTCGGGTGATGACAGCAACAACCAGCTGGCCTTGATCGTGAAACGCACCATGTCGCGCAGTTTCCAACCCAACAGGGCATAGCTCACTCCATACAGATGTATGCGGTTACGACTGGAATAATAGGTGCGAGCCGGATTGTGTTGCGCCATGAAGCCAGCGCGCACGAGCGGATTCAGACTGCGCTCGCCGATGGCGTGATACAACACCGCGTCATCAGTACCTATCAACGCAAAGCCGAGGGATTTGGCGCGAAAGCACCATTCGAGATCGATGTTGTCGATGAAATAATTTTCTTTCATGTCGCCAATCTTTTCCAGATGCTGCGTCACCAGTAAGGTGCCAGATGTAATGAGGAAATCAGCAATGAAAAAAGACTTGGCGTGTGAATAGGGGCGATCGGCTCGAAACAGTATCCGGTTGAATACCTTGAATGGTGTCTGCCGCATGGTTTGCGGATTGATAATGCGCGGACCCACGGCCGCAATATTGGCTGAGCTCCTGGAGCTGGCGGAATGATAGGCGCCAATCATGCGGCTGATGAACAGGTCACAAAGGCTGCTATCCTGATCGAACAGAAAGACAAACTCCCTGCCATGCTCGCACGCCCAGGCTATGCCGCGATTCAGCGCCTTGGCGAGGCCTTCATTCTCGGGTAGTCGCATGAATTGGCGGCAGCGCTTGTACACACTGATCGTCTGTACCAAACGCTCGATATCGGGGGTGCCATTGTCGATTACGACGAAGTCAGTTTCTTTATTCAGTTGCCCGAGCAGTTTCAACAGCGCAGTTATATCCGGGTTGTACGTGACAACAACTGCGCAGCTCTTGTTCGATGCCGAATCAACCATAGTACGAGTATCCAAGGCCTGGAGTTCGCTCACGAATCAGTCGGCACTTCCGCAGAAGCTACCAACCGTTCCGGTTTAAAAATGATGACAATCAGGAAATACATTATTGATCCGATCCCGATCGCCAATCCGATGACAACGCCAGCATCAACTATGCCACGCCAGGGTTGCGGCAACATGCGCGCGACCAACACGAAACTTACAATCATCAGACTCAAACCATACGACAACAGTTTGCGTCTGCGCGTGGCATAGATGTAACCCATGCAGAAAATCGGTGCCAGCAGCACATGCAACACGCGTGGATTCTGCCTGAGATAGTCGGCGCGAATTACCACTCGCGGGGCGAAACCCTGATGAAAGCCCTTATAGCCTTCGGCATATGCCATATAAAGCATGCTGAATACCAGCGCTGCCCAATGCAACAGACTGAGCGGCAGACATTCCAGTGCCAGCGCCACGGGCGCCAATCGATATACGGCGGACGTGAGCAGCAATAAAATCCCGCCAATTCCCCAGACAAATCCAAATGCTTTCACTGTTTGCGGTCACTTCAAGTTGAATTCGCTAGTATAGCGGCATTCGTAGGCCAGCGGAAAACTCTCCTGATCAATGCACAGGTCTATCCGAAGGGGCGCGAGCGGGTGAAGCATAGCGGGGACGTGCGAGGCATGGATGCCGAGCCCGAGCCCCCAGGGATGGGTTCACGGCGGGCCCCGCAATGCTTTACCCTCTCGCGGCCCGAAGCGGCACAAAACACAATAGTGATGAGCCACAATACCAATCCTTCATCAAAGTAGCACCGTCGATTCCGGGGTTGAAGTGAGATATCATCGCTTTGAGTATTCGCTGCATTTATGCAGTCTTTTCAACCAGTCTTTGCACCTGTTCAGGGCACGTTTCACGGGATCAAGTAATGAGTGTAAAACTCGGTGTAGTGATGGACCCAATTGAGTCCATCAATGTCAAGAAAGACACAACCCTGGCTATGTTATTGGCAGCGCAGGAGCGCGGCTGGGTAATTCATTACATGTTGCAATCCGATTTGTATCTGGATCAGGGGCGGGCCTATGCCTCGG
Source organism: Gammaproteobacteria bacterium (assembly GCA_009692305.1). Lineage (GTDB taxonomy): Bacteria > Pseudomonadota > Gammaproteobacteria > Pseudomonadales > Pseudohongiellaceae > UBA9145. Next base: position 163,395 of record SHZK01000002.1, read on the forward strand.
TGCAGACCCTGTCAGTCCGCGATGATCCGGCCGATTGGTTCAGCTTTGGCAGCAAGTCCAACATGCCACTGGCGGAACTGGATGTCATCCTGATGCGCAAGGACCCGCCATTCAATATGGACTATATTTATAGTACGTATTTGCTGGAGCAGGCACAGCACGAAGGCACGCTGGTGGTAAATGACCCCCGCAGCCTGCGCGACTGCAATGAAAAGTTGTTCGCTACGCAGTTTCCCCAGTGTTGCCCGCCATTAATGGTGAGTTGTTCACCGGAAAAGCTAAAGGCTTTCCAACAATTGCACGAAGACGTTATATACAAGCCGCTGGATGGCATGGGGGGAGCATCGATCTTCAGGGTAGCGGCGAAAGACCCGAACCTGAGTGTCATCATCGAGACCCTGACCATGGGTGGTCAAAAGCAGATCATGGCGCAGAAATATATTCCGGCAATCACCGCGGGCGACAAGCGCATTCTGATGATCGATGGCAAGCCGGTGGATTATGCGCTGGCGCGGATTCCGTCAGTGGGTGAGACCCGCGGCAACCTGGCTGCAGGCGGCAAGGGTGTGGCGCAGGAGCTGAGTGACAGGGATCGCTGGATCTGTGAACAGGTTGGTCCAACCCTGCGGGAAAAGGGTTTACTGTTTGTAGGTCTGGATGTAATTGGCGACTTCCTGACAGAAATAAATGTGACGAGCCCAACCTGCGTCAGGGAAATTAACCGGGCGTTTAATCTGGATATCGCCGGCGACTTGATGGATTGCATTCAGGCCAAGCTGAACTAGATATTTACTGTTAGGATGAATTGATGGCCGTGAACGATACTGATCTGTCCAGGGAACGCTTCGGCTTCACATTTTTCCTGTCCGCTAGTGTGCATGCCATCATTATTCTTGGCCTTGGTTTCATTTACCTGGAAGAAATCAACAGCGAACCCGCGCTGGAAATCACCATGGCGCAATACCGCAGCGAATTGGCTCCGGAAGATGCCGATTTTCTCGCGCAGGAAAACCAGATTGGTAGTGGCGTGCTGGATGACACGACAGCGCCAAGCTCACTTTTCGAATCGGATTTTCACGCAGATACCATTCAGGAAGTATTGCCGATTCCGCGCGTACGGGAACAGTTGAATCCGGTAGAGTTGCAGGATGTGGCAGTCATCGCCAGTGTGCAACAGGAAAATCAGGTGCGCCAGCAATTGGAGGTTGAGGAAGAGGATAACAAGATTCCTGTTTCCGAAATTGCATCACCTGAAGAACTGAGCCTCGCCATCGTCAGCTTGCAGGCACAACTTGATTTACGACGCGAGGAGTATGCGAAGCGTCCGCGCCGCTACACAATTTCTTCCGCTTCCACCAAAAAGAGTCAGGACGCTCTCTATCTGGATAATTGGCGACGGCGCATCGAAGCGGTCGGCAATTTGAATTATCCGGAAGCCGCACGGCAGGGGCAAATGTATGGCAGTTTGCGCATGCTGGTGGCGATTCTCCCTGACGGTGCAGTTGCTGACGTGCAGATATTGCAGTCTTCAGGACAGAGTATTCTGGACCAGGCCGCACTCGAAATTGTCAAACTCGCCGCACCGTTTGCACCATTCCCGGACGCAATGCGTGCGGAAGCTGATATACTGGAAATCATTCGAACCTGGCGCTTCCATGAAGGCAATGCGCTAACCAGCTATTAGTGCTAACACAAATAGTACTAACACAAAGACCGAAGGTTACAGGCAGTGATGACGCTATGAGCGCTGACTCCAAGTCTACTTATCTTGAAAATCATTTCCTGATTGCGATGCCGCAAATGCAGGATCCATATTTCGCCGATACGGTTACGTATTTGTGGAAACACAATGCGGACGGCGCGCTGGGCATTGTCATCAACAAACCACTGCAGGCTTGCATCGCTGATATTTTCGAAGAACTCGAGATTGTCTGCTCTATCAAAGAAAATATTTTTCGGCAGCGCCAGGTATTGGCAGGCGGCCCGGTGGAGCGGGACAAGGGCTTTATACTGCATGACAGCGGACTGTCCTGGGAGTCATCAATAGCGGTTACGGAAAACGTGACGATCTGTACATCAAAATCCATTCTGCAAGATATCGCCGCTGGCGCCGGACCGCAGAACTATCTGGTGGCACTGGGCTGCGCCGGCTGGGATGCCGGCCAACTGGAACGTGAAATCAGTGACAACGCCTGGCTCACGGCACCGGCGCGAGCCGATGTGATTTTCTCCACTGACCACTCCAGCAAACGGCGCGCCGCCAGCGCCATTCTCGGCATCGATCTGAACAAGATCTCAACTGCGGCAGGTCACTCCTGAGCAAACAGGATTGCTGCATGACTCTGCCCCAATTCCCAACAATCTCTGACGCCCCGCTGGCTGCCCTGGCGTTTGATTACGGCACGCAGCGCATTGGCGTGGCCTACGGACAGAGCCTCACCGGCACTGCCCAGCCGGTGGCTGTGCTGAAAGCCATTGATGGCATTCCGGTGTGGGATGAGATCGCCGCATTAATCAGGCAATGGCAACCACAGGTGTTCGTGATTGGCATGCCTTACAACATGGATGGTTCAGATAGCGAGATATTGCCGCGTGCGATCAAATTTGCCAATCGCCTGCACGGCCGTTTCAATCTGCCCAGCTTCGGTATCGATGAACGGCTGTCGTCACGGGAGGCAAGGACCCAGCTGGAAGAACGGGCGGGAGCAGGCAGAACCGGAAACAGCGGTCCCAAAAAAAAAGCCGCTATAGATGCCATAGCGGCTCAGATTATTCTGAAGAACTGGTTCTCCGAATGGCAGCTCAGGCAACAGCCCTGAGCAACAGCTTCAGAAATTTTCGGGCATCTTCGCTTTTAGTTTCGCATCCATCCTTGAGACTATACCCTTCGCAACCAATTCCTTGAGGCATTGATCCAGCGTAGTCATGCCTACCGACGCGCCGGTCTGAATCGCAGAATACATTTGTGCAACCTTGTCTTCACGAATCAGGTTCCGTATCGCTGGCGTGCCGATCATGATCTCGTGAGCCGCACAGCGGCCACCGCCAGACTTCTTCAGCAATGCCTGCGAGATAACCGCCTGCAGAGATTCAGACAACATTGAGCGCACCATGTCTTTCTCTGCCGCAGGAAACACGTCAATAACCCGGTCGATGGTCTTTGCCGCAGAAGTTGTATGCAAGGTGCCGAAGACCAGGTGACCAGTTTCCGCGGCGGTCAAGGCCAGGCGAATCGTCTCGAGGTCATGCAACTCACCCACCAGAATGATATCCGGGTCTTCCCGCAAGGCTGAGCGCAGCGCCTGGCTGAAACCGTGCGTGTCACGATGCACTTCGCGCTAGTTTATCAGGCACTTCTTGCTCTGATGCACGAATTCGATCGGGTCCTCAATGGTGAGAATATGTTCGTACTTCGTGTCGTTGATGTAGTCGATCATCGCCGCCAGGGTGGCACTCTTGCCGGAACCGGTAGGTCCAGTGACGCAAACCAGACCCCGTGGCACTGTGGCAATCTTTCTGAATATTTCGCCCATGCCCAGTTGTTCCATGGACAGCACCTTGGACGGAATCGTTCGAAACACAGCTCCAGCTCCACGATTCTGCACGAATGCGTTCACCCGGAAACGGGCCAGATTCGGTATTTCGAAGGAAAAGTCGGTTTCGAGAAATTCTTCGTAATCCTTGCGCTGCTTGTCATTCATGATCTCATAGATCATAGCATGTACTTCCTTGTGATCCATTTCCGGAACATTGATACGTCGAATATCACCATTCACTCTAATCAAAGGTGGCATACCTGCGGTCAAGTGCAAATCCGAAGCGCCCTGCTTAACGCTGAATCCCAATAATTCTGTAATGTCCATATGCCTTACCTGTGACTATATTGTGGTGATTTTTTTGTTCCGAATCGGATGTGGCCAATTCGGTAGTTGCTGCTGTCTGCTCAATTGTCGCCCGTCAGCAAATATAATAACAATTGTTATGGCTGATTTTATTGTTCTGGCGAAGAATTTGCAGCTCACCTATAGTACCTGTCATTAAGGGAATATCCTACATTCAGGGATTCCGGGCGGCGCAGATAACAACCAAAACGTGACCAGCATAGCAGATAACATCAGCTCGGTTATCGAGCAGATTCAAGAGTTTGAAAGGAAATACCAGCGCGGGAGTGGCGCTGTGGTATTGCTGGCTGTCAGCAAACAACAGGATGTCGCAAGTATTCGGCTTGCGTACGCCGCAGGACTTAAAAATTTTGGCGAGAATTATCTGCAGGAAGCCGAGCCGAAAATTCAGGCACTGCGGGAACTCGACATTTGCTGGCACTTCATCGGTCCGATACAAACCAACAAGACCCGCGGCATCGCCACACATTTTAGCTGGGTACACAGCGTTGACCGGGAGAAGGTGGCGCGACGCCTGAGCGAACAACGCGACCCCGCCCTGGGTCCGCTCAATGTGTGCGTACAGGTTAACCTGTCGCTGGAGGCAAGCAAATCGGGTGTGGAGCTGGCCGAGTGTCGGCATTTATGCGAGCTTGTCAGCACCCTGCCCAACCTGCGTCTACGCGGATTGATGGCCATTCCTGCGCCTTCCAACCAGCTTGCCGCACAACGGGCCGGCTTTCGGCGACTGGCTGCTGAATATCATCTGCTGGCCCAGCGTTACCCGACGCTGGACACGCTGTCGATGGGAATGAGCAATGATTTCGAGGCGGCGATTGCCGAAGGCACCACGCTGGTGCGCATCGGCAGCGCCCTGTTTGGTGCACGGCACTGATCGAGCCCGATGCCAAATGTATATGCTAGAATAGCGCTGCACAGTTCGCACCGCATAGTTTGCACTGCATAGTTCGAACCGCATAGACCGACAGCCCCCACAGATGCGGGCAGGAGACATCTTGGAATCCACACGAATTGGCTTCATTGGCGCTGGCAACATGGCGAACAGCCTGATTCGCGGATTGCTTGCCAAAGGTGTCAATAACACTTCAATCTCGGCTGCTGATATAGACTCGCACAAGCTGGAGCAATTGCGCAGAGCTTGCAAAATTCACACTAGTACCAGTACCGAGATCGTCGCAAATTGCGACGTCATTGTCCTGGCTGTAAAACCGCAAGTGATGAAGGCAGTGTGCCTCGATCTGGCCAAAGCATTGCAGGGGCGCAAGGTATTGCTGATCTCAATTGCGGCTGGCATAACTCTCGAGCACATGCAAAATTGGTTCGGCCCCGAAAGTGCGATTGTGCGTTGCATGCCTAACACACCGGCTCTGGTCGGCAAAGGTGCAACCGGACTTTTCGCCAATTCACAGGTTAACCAGGCACAGCGAAAACTCGCCGCGGATATCCTGTCAAGTGTTGGACTCAGTCTGTGGGTACCAAACGAAACTGATATCGATTCGGTCACTGCTCTCTCCGGCAGTGGACCGGCGTATTTCTTCTTGTTCATGGAGGCAATGCAGGCAGCTGCTCAGGAGATGGGATTGCATCAGGAATTGGCCCGCAAACTCACCTATCAAACCGCATTGGGCGCGGCCGAATTGGCTATGCGCAGCGAGGAGGATACAGCAGACCTGCGCCGCAACGTCACTTCTCCCGGGGGAACCACCGAGCAGGCAATCAAACAGTTTACCGATGGCGGGTTACAGAAACTGGTGAGCAAAGCATTGCATGCGGCACGCAAACGCTCTGTCGAGCTGGCATCGGAGTTTGGCAAAGACTAATATTTCTGGCACATTCACGGCACATATTCCACGCAGTTTTAACGGCAGCTTGACTCACTTCAAACCAGGGAATCTTGAAACATAATGGGCGCGACCAGTAATTCACTTATACTACTTTTCAATACACTCGGCGGATTGTACTTGTTGGCGATTCTATTACGATTTCTGCTGCAGATCGCCAAAGCCGATTTCTATAATCCTGTGTCACAATCCGTGGTAAAAATTACCGATCCATTGGTCCGGGTGTTGCGGAATTTCATACCCGGCTATCGCGGCGTGGATTTCTCGACTCTTGTGCTGGCGCTCATCATCGAAGCAGTGGCAATCTTTGTGCTGGTCCTTTTATATGGCGGCAGCCTTCCCGGCGTTGGTTATGTCATTACATGGTCATTCGTCGGCATCCTGTATTTCATCATTAATATTTACTATTACGCCATTATTGCTTCGATTATCATGTCATTTGTTATGATGTTTTCCGGCAACATGAACCCGCATCCGATTTTACGAGTAATTTGGCAACTCACTGAACCAGTCATGGCACCAATTCGCAAAATCATTCCTGCCATTGGCGGTCTGGATTTCTCCCCAATATTTATTTTTCTCGCTATCCAGATTATCCAGAGCTTCCTGATTTCCAGTTTTGGCATTACCGACCAGCATGCGATGGTAATCATAGGCATCTAGAGTGCTGGAGATTCAAGTAACTGTGCAATTCCCGAACACTAATTCACTTTTGGCCATAAACATTACATCATGACTATCGCGATACCCTCAGATTCAGTTGGCCTCGTGCAACCCCGAGTGGAACATTTCGATGAACCTCTGGCATTGCGTAGTGGCGCCATATTGCCTGCTTATGATCTGGTCATTGAAATCTATGGCACATTGAATGCGGCACGCAGCAATGCCGTGCTCATCTGTCATGCCCTGTCCGGTGATCATCACGCAGCCGGTTACCACACGCTTGAGGACTCGAAGCCGGGCTGGTGGGACTCCGCGATCGGGCCGGGCAAGGCCATCGACACGAACCGGTTTTATGTAGTGAGCCTGAATAACCTTGGTGGCTGCGCCGGCAGTACCGGACCGGTTTCAATCAATCCGGAAACCGGCAAACATTACGGGCCAAACTTCCCGATCATCACGGTACGGGACTGGGTAAACAGCCAGATGCGCCTGATGAATCGACTCAAGATCGGCAAGTGGGCCGCCGTGATCGGCGGCAGCCTCGGCGGCATGCAGGTACTGCGCTGGGCGATCAGTTATCCAGAGCGATTGCGCAATGCGATAGTAATCGCCGCCGCACCGAAACTGTCTGCACAGAACATTGCGTTCAATGAAGTTGCAAGGCATTCCATCACCAGCGATCCGAACTTTTTCGGAGGACACTACCTGGAGCATGGCACTTACCCCAAGCAGGGGCTCATGCTGGCGCGCATGGTTGGTCATATTACTTACTTGTCGGATACCGCGATGAGCGCTAAGTTTGGCAAGACAGTTACGGACTTCGAGAAACAGGGCGCGAACTTCGGACGGGATCTGCGCACTGGTAAACTGAGCTTTGGTTTCAATGCCGATTTTCAGGTGGAGAGTTATCTGCATTATCAGGGCGAACGCTTCTCCGAAAATTTCGATGCCAATACCTATTTGCTGATGACCAAGGCGCTGGACTATTTCGATCCTTCCGTTGATTACGACGGCGACCTGACGAAGGCGTTCGAGCACAGTGACTGCAGTTTTCTGATCATGTCCTTCAGTACCGACTGGCGCTTTCCGCCGGAACGATCACGCGAGTTGGTGAATACTTTATTGCGCGCGAAATGCGATGTGAGTTATCTGGAGATTGATGCCGACCAGGGACACGACGCATTTCTGATGCCCATTCCACGTTACATATCCGCCTTGTCTACCTATCTGGGCCGGGTGCATGAGGAGTTAGGTGAAGATGCGGCCTGACCAGGAAATTATTCAGGAATGGATTCAGCCAGGCAGTCGTGTACTCGATCTGGGATGTGGCGATGGCAGCCTGTTACTCTATCTCCAGAAAAGCAAAGGAGTGCGCGGAGTTGGACTCGAGATTGATGCCGGTAATATAGAGCAATGCCTGAGGAATGGTGTTAATGTCGTCGAACAAAATTTGAATAGCGGTTTGTCGAATTTTCGGAGCGCAAGTTTCGATACTGTTTTGCTCGCACAGACATTGCAGGCGCTCAGCAAACCGGATCTGTTGATTAACGAGATGCTGCGCATCGGCAAGAACGGCATTGTAACTTTTCCTAACTTTGGTAATTGGAAGAGTCGTGTATATCTCTGGTTCAAGGGTCGTATGCCGGTTTCAAAATTTATGCCACACCAGTGGTATAACACACCGAATATACATTTCTGCACGGTGAAAGATTTTGACGCATTGTGCGAAGAGAATAAAATCAAGGTATTGGCGCGAACTGTTGTGGACTCGCAACACCAGGGTAGCTGGTACATGCGCGTCTGGCCAAATTTTCTGGGAGAGATTGCTATTTATCACATCACGAAGAGCCAACAATGAGCATGCATGAAATTGTGTTGGCTAGCGCTAACGCCGGCAAACTGCGTGAGTTGCAGGCGATTCTGGATGCTTACGATGTGACGCTCGTACCCCAATCGGAATTTGAAATTGAGCCTGCGGAAGAAACCGGACTCAGCTTCGTCGAAAATGCCTTGATCAAGGCACGTCATGCTTGCAATGTCTCTGGCCTGCCGGCAATTGCCGATGATTCAGGTATAGAAGTGGATGCCCTGGAAGGCGAACCGGGTATCTATTCCGCACGTTATGCCGGCATCAGTGGGCCTACTGCCGATGCGGCGAATAATGCATTGCTGCTGGCCGAATTGGAGCAGGTTCCGGAATTGGAGCGCACGGCGCGCTTTCAGTGTGCCATCGTATTCATGCGACACGCGCTGGATCCGATGCCGCTAATCTGCCAGGGCACCTGGGAAGGCCGTATTTTATTTGCGGAGAGCGGCGCCAACGGTTTCGGATATGATCCGCTGTTTTATGTACCGACCCATGCGTGTTCGTCCGCGGAACTTGATCCTGCCATCAAGAACGCAATCAGCCATCGTGGGCAAGCCTTGCAACAACTGGTGAAATGCTGGAACTTCCACCTCTAAGTCTCTACATTCACGTTCCCTGGTGTATGCGGAAATGCCCGTATTGTGATTTCAATTCACACGAGGCAAGCGGCGCTATTCCCGAAGCACAATATGTAAAAGCTCTCTGTGAAGACTTCGACCAGGATCTTGAATTCATCCAGGGTCGCCCGATTCAATCCATGTTCATTGGCGGTGGCACGCCCAGCCTGTTCAGTGCCAATGCCTACCGCCAACTGTTCGAACATATACAACAGCGCGCACAGTTCGCAGTTGCTTGCGAAATTACGCTTGAGGCAAATCCAGGTACGGCGGAGGCAGAGAAATTTGCCGCCTATCGTGCCGCTGGCATTAATCGGTTGTCGCTTGGCATTCAGAGTTTCGATGATGACCAACTAAAAACCCTGGGGCGGATTCATAGCGCGGCAGAGGCGCGCGCCGCGATAGCGATGGCGCGCGCCGCGGGTTATGACAATTTCAACCTCGATCTTATGTATGGCCTGCCGCAGCAAACCCCGACGCAGGCACTGTTCGATCTGGAGCAGGCCCTGACCTTTGGCCCTGCCCATCTGTCCTGGTATCAACTGACGATTGAACCGAACACGGTGTTTTACCACCAGCCTCCAGTCATTACGGCAGAAGAACCCATCATCGAGATGCAGGACCTGGGGCGCGAACTACTCGACCAGCACGCATTGCTGCGCTATGAAGTTTCTGCCTACGCGCTGCCGCAGCGCAATTCTCTTCACAACCTGAATTACTGGCAGTTCGGTGATTATCTGGGTATCGGTGCCGGTGCCCACGGCAAGATCACGCGTGCAAGCGCCGACGGCACCTCCGTATGGCGTATCCGCAAGCACAAGCAGCCCAGGCATTATCTCGCCAATTCACTCAGTCGCCGCGCCGAGCAAGTTCAGCTGACAAGCGCTGCACTACCGCTTGAATTTCTCCTCAATGCCCTGCGCCTGCGCACCGGCTTCAGCACTGAACTGTTTGAGCGCCGCACCGGCATCTCTTTTAGCACCATAGGAAAGCGGGTAGAATACCTCGTCAATCAGGGCTTGCTTGTCTGGCACGAGGCTCACATTGTACCCACTGACAAGGGCTATGAATTACTCAACAGTGTGCTGGAAGAATTTGTCTAGCGGCTGTTGGTGCCGGGCGATACCAAATTTAGTAAAGTGAATTAATCTCAGACTGATAAATCAATTAGCGAGAGTCGCATGGAAAATCTCTATGAGAAACACTGCGAAGCGTGCCGACTGGGCGCACCGGTGGTTACTGTTGAGGAAGCGCACAAGCTGCTCATCAGCATTCCAGCCTGGAAAAAACAATTCCACGATGGTGTAGAAAAACTGATCAGGGAATTCTATTTTGTGGAATTCAATGATGCCTTCAGTTTCACCTACAAGATCGCCAGCCTCGCCGAACGGGAAAACCATCACCCATCGATACTGACGGAGTATGGCAAGGTTACGGTGTACTGGTGGACACATAAAATAAACGGATTACATGTCAACGATTTCATCATGGCCGCAAAGACAGACATGATCGCCAAGCTGGCAGCGAAAGCCTGAAGCCGCCCCATCAAACCTGGATTCCCATTATGCCCAGCAAGATTCCAGACCTGTTGCACCAACTCGACAGCGTGATTCGTATTCCAAGTATCAGTTCGGCGAACCCCGCTATCGACATGGGCAATCGTCTGGTAATCGAGCACCTCGCGGAACAATTTGAAGCACTCGGATTTACCTGCGAGATCATGCCTTGCGGTGAAGACACCGATAACCTTCAATCCAATAAATGTAATTTGCTGGCGACTCTGGGCAGCGGCCCCGGCGGGCTGGTACTAGCAGGACACACGGATACAGTACCCATGGATGCCGCGTTATGGACGGTTGACCCGCTACGCCTGACCGACCGCCACGGCAAACTGTACGGACTCGGCGTTACCGACATGAAGGGTTTCTTCCCGATTGTAATGGAAGCCGTGAAGCCATTTCTGGACGCGACATTCAAGGAACCGCTGATCGTACTCGCCACTGCTGACGAAGAGACTTCCATGCAAGGCGCCCATCGAATCGTTGAACTGGGCCGACCGCGCGCACGCGTGGCGATTGTGGGCGAACCCACCAGTTTGCAACCGGTGCGTACTCACAAGGGCGTCATGATGGAATCGATTCGTCTGCGCGGGCGCAGCGGCCATTCCTCCAATCCAGCGCTCGGCAATAATGCACTGGATGCAATGCATGCTGTGATTGCCGAGCTGCTTGACTACAGGAAAGAATTGAAGCAACGCTATACCAGTAATCTGTTCGAGATTCCTTATCCGACACTGAATCTGGGCAGCATTCACGGCGGTGACAATCCGAATCGAATCTGTGGACACTGCGATCTCGAATTCGATGTGCGACTGCTGCCGGGAATGCACATCGATACGATACGGGAAGAGATTCGTAAAAGAGTGCAGCGAGTGACTGAGCCTCTGGATATCCAGTTTGAGCTGGTACCTTTGTTTGCCGGTGCTCCTGCCTTTCTCGCCAATGCCGATAGCAGAATTCTGCAAGCCGCAGAAAAAATGACCGGGCACGGCGGTATCAGCGTTGGGTTCGGCTCGGAAGCGCCCTTTCTGCAACAGCTGGGCATTGATACGATTGTGCTGGGTCCGGGCAATATAGATCAGGCTCATCAGCCCGATGAATATATGACTGCAGATATGATACGGCCCTGCATTGAGATACTGCGCCAACTGATTACCCAGAACTGCCTGCAGTAAGCTTTACTGTCAGCACACCCAGAACAAGAAACAATACAACACAGAAGCAAGCTATATGGCCAATAACAATGAAATGATCGAGTGGTTTCGCTCATCCTCGACCTACATCAATGCCCATCGCAACAAAATCTTTGTCGTGTTGTTAAGCGGCGAGACACTGGCAAGCGCGAACTTGCCGAATATAATTTATGATCTCAATCTGCTGCACAGCCTCGGCGTAAAACTGGTGCTCGTACACGGCTCGCGACCCCAGATCACCGCCGCGCTCGCCGCCAGTGGCAAGCAATCTGCTTATCGCCGCAAGCTTCGCATCACCGAAGCACACAGCATGGCCACCATCAAACAGGTGGTAGGCGGGCTCAGCATCGATCTGGAAGCAATGTTTTCCATGGGTCTGCGCAATTCACCGATGCAGGGCACCGACATTCGTGTCTGCCGCGGTAATTTTGTCACAGCGAAACCGGTCGGCATTCATGACGGCATAGATTTTCAGTACACGGGCAAAGTCCGCAAAATTCACACACGCGCGATCGAACAGCAACTGGCACAAAATAACATCGTGTTGTTGTCCAACCTCGGCTATTCCCGTACCGGCGAAGTATTCAACCTTACCGGTGAAGAAGTAGCGACCGAAGCTGCTATCGCCCTCAACGCTGAAAAACTGATTCTGTTTATTCCCAGTGATGGCATCAAAGACAGCAAGGGCAATCTGCTGGAAGCGCTGTCACCTGCCGATGCACAAACCTATGCCGCAGCTCTGGCGCAAAAGGAAGACACCGAATCCGTATGTCTAAGTCACGCGCTGGATGCCGCCGTAAAAGCCTGCGCCAACAAAATCAATCGCTCGCATTTAATCAGTTTCGAAAAGAACGGTGCGTTGTTGCAGGAATTGTTTACCCGTGAAGGCAACGGTAGCCTAGTCAGCACCGATAGTTTCGCGGAACTCATCGATGCCACTATCGACGACGTCGTCGGCATCATTGAGCTGATTAAACCGCTGGAACAGGAAGGCATTCTGGTAGAACGTTCTCGTGAATTATTGGAAACCGAGATCGAAAATTTCAAGATTGTAAAACTGGAAGGCACTGTCATCGCCTGCGCCGCACTCTACCCTTACGCGGACAATCGCGGTGAACTCGCCTGCATCGCGATTCACCCGCAATACCAGAAAAACGGACACGGCGATCGCTTACTCGCCAGCCTCGAACTGCGCGCGCGCACCCTCAAATTAAACACGCTGTTCGTACTTACCACCGTCACCGATCACTGGTTCCTGGAAAAAGGCTTCGTAGCCGCCAGCCTTGCCGACCTCCCTGAGAAGAAACAACAGCTATACAACTACCAGCGCAAATCCAAAGTACTGATCAAAAATCTCTGATTATTTTAAAGATGTTCAGTGGGAACTGCGAGCGCAGGGTGAATGGGTATTGTGACCGCAGCGATCAAAGCTTAGCACCGACTGACCGAGGGAGACCGCTTTACAGGGCTCCCGACCGAGGGAGGGAACCCCGGAGGGGTGCAAGCTACGGAGGTCACAAAACCCATTTACCCGGCGCGATCTCCAATTATCCCAGAGCCCAGCGAAACCAACCCCGGCGCGGTCCAGCCGTATACCAATAACCAGTAAACTTTAAATCAAAGCACTTACTCAACTACGCACACGCTCCAACACACATATACTGTAATCAAACGGATTACTGTGATCGTGCAAATAATCCACACGACTAACCTCCAACCAATTCCGTTCATCAAACTGCGCAAGCGAAGTATCACCATCCACAATCGCATGCACCCGCGTCAGGTGAAAGCGATCCGCGAGCGGTAAAGCTGCGGCATAGAGCGCGGCACCACCAATCACGAATGCTTCTTCTGTACCATCTTTCACCGCCTGCTCGCGCGCAAACTGAATAGCGTCAGAGATCGAGTGCACCACGTGAATACCTTCAGCCTGGTAGTGCGGATTGGTTGTGACAACAATATGGGTGCGGCCCGGCAACAACAGTCCTATAGACTCCCAGGTCTTGCGACCCATGATGATGCATTTGCCCATGGTAGTGCGTTTGAAGTATTTGAGATCTTCGGAAAGATGCCACGGCAAGGCGTTATCACGACCAATAACACGATTGGTCGCCATGGCGCAGATCAGGGATAGCTGCATAAATTGAAACTCAAGCATTGGCTGTAGCAGCTACACAGAAAACGGATAGGCGATAGGTTCATGGTGTTGATAGCCAGCAACCTCGAAATCATCGAGTGTTACCCAGGATTCCAGATCATGCAGGGTTTTGATAGCAGGATTGATGTGCAGGCGCGGCGGCGGGAAAGGATCCCGTTTTAGTTGCACGCTGCGCATCAATTCCAGCTGGTCTTCATAGATGTGGGCATTGACGATCTTGTGGTACGCGAGACCCGGCGTCTTGCCGCAGATCTGCGCTACCAGTGCGAGCAAGGTGAAGACCTGAATCTGATTGAAGTTGAGACCCAGAGGCACGTCACAGGAACGCTGGTAACTGGTGAGATAGAGCGTGTCGTTGAGCAGGGAAAAATTGTGCGTGTGCATGCAGGGACGCAGACAGCCTAACTCGAACTCGCCGGGATTGTAAAAAGTGACTATTTCGGCGCGGTCATCGATGCCTTGCTGCAGGTTAGTGATAACCTTCTGCAACTGATCTACAGTCGAGCCATCGGGCTTGCGCCAGGTGCGACCCTGCACACCATAAACCCGACCCATGTCGTCTTTACCCTTGCGCACCGGATTATCAAGCCACGCCTGATTCTGGTTGGCATTGGCATCCCAGGATTTGGTGCCCAATGCGCGAAAATCCGCGGCATTGTCATAGCCGCGTAAATAGCCCAGCAACTCGGCGATGGCGGCCTTCCAATAGCTCTTGCGGGTGGTGATGATCGGGAACTGATTGTTGGCGACATCATAGGTCATGTCGGCATTGATCACCGTGAAGCATTTTTTGCCGGTGCGCTGGTTCGTAATCCAGACACCCTGATCGATGATACGTTGGCACAAACTGAGATATTGATGCATGCGCTGCTCAGCCTCGTGCTCGAGTTGGACTGCTGGCCCCGGGATAGTAAGCAAAGTACAACAGGCCAAGTCCGGCCAATATCATTGGCAAGGACAGCAACTGCCCCATCGTCAACCAGTCGAAGGCAATGTAGCCGAGGTCGCGGTCTGGCTCCCGGAAGAATTCGATAAAAATCCGGAAGACACCATAACCTATACCGAACACCCCGGCGACAGCGCCACGGAGACGGGGTTTGGATGAAAACCACCAGACGATAATCAGCAGGGCCACGCCTTCCAGCGCGACCTCATACAGTTGCGAGGCGTGCCGGGGCACTGCATCCACATGGGGAAACACCATGCCCCAGGGCACGTCAGTGGGACGGCCCCATAGTTCGCCGCCAATGAAATTGCCAAGCCGGCCGGCACCGAGCCCAAAGGGCGCGAAGGGTGCGATAAAGTCTGCTACATCCAGCAGATTGCGTTTGATACTGCGCGCATAGAGAAATAACGCCGCCAGCACACCAAGCAGCCCGCCGTGAAAGGACATACCGCCCTCCCATACCCGCAGCAGCCACAGAGGATCTTGCAGGAAGCGATCGAAGTTATAAAAGAATACCGAACCGAAGCGACCGCCAAGGACAGCGCCCAATGCACAATAAAACACCAGATCGGACAGATGTTCTGCGGTCCAGACTCCTGGCTGGCGTCTGGTCCGGTAGGTTGCCAGACCCCAGGCACCACCGAAAGCGACGATATACATAATGCCATACCAGTGAATACTGATTGGGCCTAATGACAGTGCGACGGGATCAATTTGGGGAAAGGTAAACATGTCTGGAACTTTGGTACCGTGGTTTGACCACTGCGGAATTCCTGGTGGCGGTGATTATAGCAAGCCTGCGCCCGGATGCCTGCGATTAATTCCCCCGCAGTCTTCCGAGGCTTCTTTGATTGCTAGTTGCCAGCAGTTTGCCTACCATTTCAGCGATGTGTCTAATCTTATTCGCGCACCAGTTTGAGTCCCGTTACCCGCTGGTAGTTGCCGCTAACCGGGACGAACTTTATTCCCGCCCTTCCCGTCACGCCGACTTCTGGCCCAAGACCGAAGTGAGCAAGCAATTGTTGGCTGGAAAGGATTTGCAGGCCGATGGTACCTGGCTTGGCCTTGGTGCGAATGGCCGTTTCGCGGCAGTTACCAATATTCGCGATCCTTCCCAACCTGAACGCAAAATCCGTTCCCGTGGCGAGCTGACTCTCGACTTTCTGCAAGGCAATAGTTCGCCGGAGGATTACAGCGGGCAATTACAGACTCGCTTCGATGAGTACGCGGGATTTAACTTGCTCATTGGCGACAGGGAATCACTTTTCTATCTCAACAACCTGCACCGGGTGCGGGAACGCCTCTCTGCTGGCGTATACGGCTTATCCAATGGTTTGCTGGAATCGCCCTGCCCAAAAGTCAGCCGGGGTCGCAGGCAATTGCAGCAACTGTTGCAAAGTACAGCCGATTTAACCACTGATCAGTTGCTAGCTATAATGAATGACCGAACCGAAGCGCCTGATTCCGAACTGCCTGACACCGGCATTCCCATAGAACTCGAGCGTAAGCTATCATCGGCCTTTATCCATAACAGCGAACGCCGCTATGGCACGCTGTGCTCCACCGCTATCATCGTTGACGCGAACCAGCAGTGCCGCTTCAGCGAACAAAATTTTAGCGACACAGGCAATGTAACTGCGGCACATTATTACGAGTTTTCCTTTTAAATTCTTCTCCAATACTGCTCCCATCCAAATCATTACAGCGCAGGCACTACCATGTATATCCCGGATCATTTTCTGGTAAACAACAGCAAGGAAATCGACCGCTTCATCGTCAGCAATGGCTTCGGACAATTGATTTCCAAAGTAGCAGGCGGATTGTTCGCCACGCATTTGCCCTTGCTGTATCAGAGAGATGCGAAAAAACTGCTGGGACATATCGCGCGCGCCAATCCTCAGTGGCAGGAACTGGAAGGGCAACGGGTATTGGTGATCCTCCCCGGACCCCATGATTATGTCAGCCCGAGCTGGTATTCAGACCCTGGGGTACCCACCTGGAATTATCAGGCCGTGCACATTACTGGAGTGGCAAAATGCCTCACCGCACCTGAGCAGCTGGAATATATAGTGCGAGAGCTGACCAGTCAGTACGAGTCCCACTTCGAGTCACCCTGGGTACCGACATTCGAAACCAGCAAGATCAGAGGCATCGTTGGTATCGAGATCGCCATCGAAGAGATTCAGTGCAAGTACAAGTTAAGCCAGAATCGTTCTATGGCAGAGCGGCGCAATGTCGCGCTGCAGCTGCAAGATGCGGGCAATGTGGCGTTAGCCGTGGCAATGCAGAAATTGCCGTAGTCGATATTTTCCGACACTGGATCAAAAATGCCCGGCTGGGAAGTTATACCCTTCACGAGTGAGTAATTAACTCGATAAAGGATCTGTTTGCATGAAGACGCGAGTACACGCTGTCTGGTTGCCTGGTATTTTCCTGCTGACCAGCTGTCCTATTCGCACCTGATTCGTCTTTAGCCTCTACTTGACGTAATATTCCTACTGTCTAAATACTGGAATACGGTCAGGAGAGTTGTATGGCGAATGAAGGTTACCACGAGCCTGTAGAAGAGTTATCGGACGCAACTCGCGATATGCATCGTGCGATATTGAGAGACTATTTGTTTACCGCGAAGTCGCTCAAGCATGATTAACTCGAAACAGGCACTACAGCGACTGAAAGACGGCAACCTGCGCTACCTTTCCGATGACATTGCGCCAATACTGATTAACGCAGAGAGTCGTCGGCAATTATTGATATCCCAAAATCCATTCGCAATCATCCTCGGCTGTTCGGACTCACGGGTACCTGCCGAAATAGTTTTCGGTCAGGGGCTTGGTGATCTGTTCGTTATCCGCGTCGCTGGCAATGTGGTGGCGCCATCGCAGATTGGCAGTGTCGAATTTGCAGCTGAGAAATTTGGCACATCACTGGTGGTGGTATTGGGCCATACGATGTGTGGCGCTGTGGAAGCAACCATTGAGCAATTGCAGCGGCCCACCGAATTACGTTCTCCCCACCTGCACTCGATTGTGAGTCGCATTCGTCCCGGTGTGGAACCACTGCTGGACGGGGAAGGCAGCGACGATATGCAAGTTCTCATGCGTCGCGCCGTTCGCGCCAACATCGAATCATCCGTGGCAAACCTGCGCCACGGTTCCGAGATTCTGGAAAGTCTCATCGATAGTGAGAAATTAATGATAGTTGGTGCCGAGTACTGCCTCGAAACCGGCGTGGTTGATTTCATCGAAGAATGACCTTGTCGCGGGTTGTGGAGCAGGTTTTACCATGAGCCTCTTTATTGGCTCACTCGCATTCGAAGAAACCCGGGCGAATCTGTTGTTTGACGAGCGGGTTGGAATTCTGGCTGGATCAATTCTTTCGGGGCTACTCGGCTACCTGATCCTGCGCAGCTGTTATCGAAACAACTCGACAGAATCGGTTGATCAATCCTGACTAGTTGATACGGGAAGAACGTAACAAGCGATCGACGCCTGCATTATAGAGGGCAAGATCTACGGCGCTGCGAATCATCTGCACATCATCCAGCGCCATTACCTGCTCGAGCAGATCCTTGGCCGCTTCCAGCGTTATGCTGCGAATTACTGATTTTACTTTCAACAGGGTTGATGCGTTCATGGACAACACATCGAAGCCCATGGCGACAAGCAATACTGCAGCTCCAGGATCACCTGCCATCTCACCACAAATGCTCACCGGCTTGCCTTCCAGACGTGCCTGTTGGACGACCTGCTGCAGTGCAGCCAGTACTGCGGGATGAAAGGAAGAATACAGATGTGCGACGCGCGCATTATTGCGATCTACAGCCAATATATACTGTGTCAGGTCATTGCTGCCAACTGACACGAAGTCGACCATTTTCGCCAGCACTCGCGTCTGGTACACCGCCGCGGGCAATTCGATCATTACGCCGATTGGCGGAAATTTGATTTCCAGTCCTTCCTGGATTAATTCCCGGTACGACTTCTTGATCAACTGCATGGCCGAGTTGACTTCATGTACGTTGCTGATCATCGGCAACATGATCTGCAAATTTTCCAGTCCTATACTGGCACGTAACATCGCGCGAATCTGTGCTGTGAATATTTCCGGATGATCGAGCGTCACACGAATGCCGCGCCAGCCAAGGAACGGATTCGCTTCTACTATAGGGAAGTACGACAGGGCCTTGTCGCCGCCCACATCCAGCGTGCGCATCGTCACCAGCTTCGGCGCAAAGGCCTGCAACTGTTCGCGGTAGATATCCGTCTGTTCTTTCTCGCTGGGGAATCTTTCCCGCAGCAGGAACGGCACTTCAGTACGGAACAAGCCGATGCCTTCTGCACCTTGATCCAGCGAATGCATAACATCCGACAAAAGGCCTGTATTTACCCACAGGTTTACCCGGTGATGATCGGCTGTCTCACAGATTACATCCTTGAGTCCTTCCAGGCCCTTATTGAACTGCTCCTGTTCCTTGATCGTTTCCAGATAACGATTGCGCAACTGCTCCGATGGATTACTGATGACCTCGCCCCTGTAACCATCAACAATCACCTCGCGATCATTTAACTGATTAAGGGGCAAATCGACTGTGCCCATTACCGTGGGAATGCCCATGGTACGCGCCAGAATTGCCACGTGAGAGTTACCGGAACCCTTCACTGAGATCAAACCCTTGAGTTTGTCTCTTGGCACCTCGACCAGCATGGCAGGAGTAAGTTCTTCGCTGACAAGAATGGTGTCGTGCTGATACTCAGTAGTGAGCGGCTCTTTTTCCTGCAGGTAGAACAGCACCCGGCTGCAGAGATCCTTGATATCAATTGCGCGCTCTCTGAAATAGGGATCATCCATTTTCTCGAATGCGCGCACGTGTTCGTCCGCGACATAGGCAAGGGCGCCCTGCGCCCAGGAACCCATCTGAATAAGTTGTACTACTTCCTTGCCAAGTGCGTCGTCATCAAGCATGCGCACGTATACATCAAATATCTGGCGCTCTTCTTCTGCAATTTGTCCTGCCATTTTGCTATGCAGGTTGCGCATATCCTGGCGGACAGAATTGAGACAAACCTTGAAGAATTCTATTTCCTTGTTGATATCTTTCGTTTGTTTTTCCGGGATCTGACGCAGGTCAGCATGGGGAAACACTACAACGACATGACCGATCGCTACACCCGAGGACCCGGAGACACCGGCGAATATCGTGTCGGAAGTTTTTTGTCCCGACGGACTCAGACCGGCAATTGCACCGGTTGCTTCTGCGTGGGCGATAACACCGGCCAATTGCGCAGACAAGGTAATGAGAAATGCTTCTTCCGCCTCATCGAAGCGCCGCCGCTCCCTGTTCTGCACCACGAGCACACCCAGCACAGAGCGATGGTGGATAATCGGAACTCCAAGGAACGAGTGATATTCTTCTTCGCCGGTTTCCTGCAGATAGTGAAAGCTGGGGTGAAGCGGAGCATCTTGCAGATTGATTGGTTCGGCATGCTTTGCCACGAGACCCACGAGGCCCTCGTCCAGAGCGAGACTTACATGTCCCACCGCTTCCTGCTTGAGACCTTCAGATGCCATCAACACGTGGGAATTGATATCACTGTCCAGCAGATAGACAGAACAAACCTGGGTCTTGAGTGCGAGGCGTACACTGCTGACAATAATATCCAGCGCCGACTTCAGATCCCTGGCCGCGTTTACTTTTTGCACTATGCCACGCAATTCGTTCAGCATGCCTGCTTCCGTTTTGGTTCGGGGATCTTGCCTTAAGAAGTTATGGCAGCTTTACGTAGTTGTGGAGCGGATCAACCAACTCTCTCAAGGCTCTACGGTAAACATCTCGCTTGAATTCAATTACCTGGTTAATTGGATACCAGTAACTCACCCAGCGCCATTGATCAAACTCAGGCGTATCGGACCGGCTCAACTCCACACTGCTGTCTTCGCTTTCCAGTCCCAGCAAAAACCATTTCTGCTTTTGACCGATGCAAAGCGGGTCCTGTTTATGCCGGATATAATTTTTGGGCAATCGATAATGCAGCCAATCCGTGGTCTGGTGCAATAGCGTGACATTATGTGCGCCCAGCCCGACTTCTTCGTGCAATTCCCGATACATGGCTGCTTCGAGCGATTCAGTCTCCTTAATCCCTCCCTGCGGAAACTGCCAGGCACTTTGCCCGATACGCTTCGCCCAGAGTACTTGTCCCCTGCGGTTGCAGATGACAATACCCACATTGGAGCGAAAACCTTCTGAATCGATCACGAGCATCAGTCCTTGCACAAGCCGAAACGGCTATTGTTTCACAACCGGTCTGGCCGGAGCAATGTCGCACAGCGTTTCCATCTCCATATTATGTATATTATTCAACATGTTATTTACAAGGCGCAGGACCAATAGTGGCGGCTCGGGGCAGCCCACTGCAACCGCGAGCTGCTACAGTGCCGGATCCGGGGAAATCCTGCTGTCGTCATGCGGCTATGGGTATAATGCCGCGTCTATTTACCATTGAGAGTGTTAGGGAGCAGGGATGGCACGGCGATTGGCACTGTTTGACCTCGACAATACCCTGCTGGCCGGCGACAGCGATCATGCCTGGGGCGAGTTCCTGATCAGCAAGCAACTTGTAGAAGAGACAACGCACCGTGCGGAAAATGACCGGTATTACCAGCAGTATCGTGAAGGCAAACTCGACATACATGCTTATGTGCGCTTTACGCTGCTGCCCATATTGGCATTGAGCAGGGCACAGCGACTGGCGCTGCACGCCGAATTCATGCGTAACGCTATTACCCCTTTATACCTGCCCAAGGCTGATGCTCTGGTGGAGCAGCATCTCAATTCGGGCGACCTTACGGTTATTGTCACCGCTACCAATGAGTTCATCACCCAACCCATAGCCGAACGATTCAGGGTAGAACACCTGATTGCCACGGAACTGGAGATGGAGAAGGATCGATTCACTGGTAGAATCGAAGGCATCCCTTGTTATCAATTTGGCAAGGTGGAAAAGCTCGAGAAGTGGCTGCAAAGACAGACCGCGAAACTCAGTTTGAATGAAGCGGTCTTCTATAGCGACTCAATCAATGACCTGCCTCTGCTGGAACGAGTAGCTGTTCCGGTAGCGGTTGATCCTGATGCGCAACTACACGCGGAAGCAACGAGCAGAGGCTGGAAAATCATCAGTTTACGTTAACCAAAGACTGAACTTTATGCAGATGCCTGATCCAATTGTCATACTCACCACTTTTCGCAAACAAACCAGCCTGCGAATTCTTTTGGCGTGCTTTTGTGCCATTCTCCCAAGTTGTGATAGCGAGACTGCGCCGGTTGCTGTGAACGATTCGATTCCAGCAGCCACACAGAATACGGCGCAGGAATTTAAACCAGAACTAACTGCCGGTATTCAGCAACTGTCGGCTGCATATCTGCAACAAATCGATGTCGATTTCGATGCGGTCAGTGATGCCTTGTCTGCGCTGCAAACCGGTGTCAGTGATTTTCTCGACAACCCCACCGAAGCTTCTCTGGATTCCGCGCGCGATGCCTGGCTGAATGCGCACATTGCCTATGAACTCACCGCATTGCACAGATATTTCGCCATTCGGGTATTACCCGACCCACAAGGTCTGCAACTTTTCCAGATGCAGTACCAGATTAACCAGTGGTCGATCCTGCCTGGCTACATCGACTATGTAGGTGATTATCCTGATAGCGGCATCGTAAATGATACGACCGTGCTGCTTACAACCCAGAACCTGCGCGACCAACATGGCGTCTTCGAGGTAACCGAGGCCACCCTCGGTTTCCATGTCATAGAATATCTTCTATGGGGGCTGAACGAGAATGAAGATTCGCCACGACCAGCATCCGACTATGTCGCAACAACCAATCTGACCAGCGCTCAAATCGAAAGTGGCATCACCATCGAGCAGTTACCGAGCAACCGCCGGCGCCAGCTATTGAGTCTGGTCGCAGACATGCTGCAGACGGATTTTCAATCACTCCTGTCACTCTGGGATGGCAACAATGTTTTGGTACGCAGCAACTTGCAAGCAATGGATGGCCCGCGCCTCCTCTCTGCAATGACCGGTTCCATGACAGATATGCTCACGGAAGAACTGCTGGTGCGCTCGCTCTATCCACTACTCAACGGCGAGTACAATGAAAGTATTCAATCCCCTTACAGTCATGCCACGCAGAATGCCGTATCGGCGCAACTGAGCAGCCTGGAACGCCTGCTGCTGGAGACGCGCACACCAGATGGGGTAACGCTCGACTCACTGATCAGCTCCATGTCGCAAGACTTTGCTGATTTCTTTTACCAGAACTTTGACAGCAGCAAGGAATGTCTGGTGCTGCTATATTCGAATCTGGAAATACCTGCGGATTCCCCGGCCTCTACTCGCGCCGAATTTGAGATAGTGGAGTGCATAAATCTGGTTTCGAATATGATCGATCATCTGGGACAAGTGGTAATAGTCGCTCTCTAGCTCAGTTGAATCTCGACAATCAAGTCATCTGCCAGTTTTTCCAGCGCTGCCTGCAACACAGTTAATTCGACATCTGTCGGCACTTTTAAGATTGCCTTCGCCTTGAACAGAATTTCTGCTGACATTGGTGCCGGTACACATTCTGTTTCCAGATCTTCGACATTGACGCCTCGTTTGGCCAATATATGGCTAATCTCGCGAATTATTCCAGGCCGGTCGTTACCCACCAGAGACAATGTCACAGTTTGCTGGGGCTCATCCCTGACTACGTCGTCGGCTTTCTCAATAACCAATTTTAAACCAGAGCTCATACCCTGTAGCGCCTTGATGAGCGCGTCGGCATGCTGGTCTGGCACGCTGAAACTGTCCCGCACAGCTGGCACGCTTTATAACCTGCCGGACAGTTCCGAGATAGAAGAAGATGACGAGCGTATTTGCCATCATTCGATCATGAAAGCTGACGTGCGCGGCTCGACTACAGTGACCGATGAATTACAGGCCAAGGGCTTGAATCCCGCCTCGTATTTCAGTATGCGCTTCTTCAATCCAATCAATAAAATTCTTGAAACCTATGGTGCGCAGAAGGTATTCATCGAAGGCGATGCCATCATTCTGAGTTTTCTCGAATATGAACACACACCGCAGCAATGGTTTGCAGTATCCAGGGCTTGCGGATATGCGCGTGACATGTTGAAAATTGTTGGCTCGAACAATCGCTACTCGACACAGATGGGCCTGCCTCTGCTTGAACTCGGCGTGGGCATTTGCTATTCCAAAGAGCCGCCGCGTTACCTGTACGATGAAGACAAACCGATCATGATTTCCGGCGCCATTGGACTTGCTGATCGCATGTCATCCTGTTCCTGGAATTTGCGCGCGGTTATCAAGAAGAGCCTGTTCAACATTGAGGTATTACGCATCGCTGAGGGCGACATCGAGAAGGGCGAGAAGGGTCAGCATTACATGCGTTACAACGTCAATGGCATTCTTGTTGATGATGATGGCTTCGCTAAATTGCAGCAAGAGATTCCGCTGCAGAAAGTTCGCATGAAACTGAACGGCAAGGACTACCTGTTCCATGTCGGTCAATATCCGGACACTACCGGTCGCAAGAAGGATCTGGTGATTCGGGAAGGCAAGATTGGCATCTGGCGCGATGAAGCGATTCATGAAGATCCCACCAGCCAGGATAGCTACTATGAAGTTGTCGTTAACCGCAAAGTGATTCCATTGGTACTGGAATCAATTACTGGCAAACAAGCCGCCACTGCCAGTTCCGATTAATCACTGAGTCCGACAGCCTCCTAGTGATGATGACCGCCTGCGCCGTGGGCATGGCCGTGCGCGATTTCATCTGCGGTAGCAGCGCGCACTGATATAACCTCGATCTCATAATAAAGAGTACGACCTGCCAGTGGATGATTGAAATCCACATCGGCATTGAACTTGCCGAGTTTCAAAATAACTACCTTGCGCGCACCCTTATTGGTTTGCACAACGGCCATGCCGCCACGCTGTGGCTTCTGCTTGCCTGGCAGCTGCAGATGCTTGAGCGGGACGCGTTGCACTGCATCCGGTTGCCGCGGTCCGTAGGCTTCTTCCGGTTTCAGTGTAATCGAAATGGCAGCACCAACCTGTTTGCCGGTAAGCGCCTTCTCCAGACCTACCACGACATTATGAAATCCGTGCAAGTAGAGTAACGGCTCACCGCCGTGCGACTGTTCCTGCCATGCACTGTGCGTACCATCGGCCAATACTTCCGCCAGTCGGTAATGGAAACTAACCACCATATCGTTTGCGATAGTGGCGCCTGCCCCTGGCGTAGTTGTTGAAGCCGATGTTTCGTTGGGTGCTGACATTGGATGATTCTCTCGGTAAGTGCCTGGCATGGGTTTGCAATGCATGTGCATGTGCGACAGTGGCCACCGCGTGTTGCCGGCAAGTTTCGATGTCGCAAAAAACAGGGGCGAATTTTAGGCCAGCGGTCGCTGGCATAGCAAGGCGCACGGTGGCAAACTCAGCCTATTCCGAGCCACTCTGGCAGCGCCAGACCATCTGGCCACTAGATCCCCGCCATGAGCATTGACCACCCGAAATCGAATTTGCCCCTGCCGGTGACGGACAAGGTGACTTATTTCGAGCGCCTCAATCATTATCTGGCGCTGACTTTATCCATACCCGAGCGCAGTGCGCGCGCCATGAGCGCCATCATCGGTGGCAGCACGCTATTACTGAGCAAAACCCTGATTCCGAATTCCATTAAAAACAGTAATAGCTACCACTTTACCTTGGGCATGTTCCAAAGCTTCCTGATACGCAATGTCGCCGGCATGGATAATGTCGTCGCAACGGGGGCATTGGGCGACCGCTTTGTGCATCGTAAACTCCTCGGCACGTCGCTGGAGGCGGCGGGATTGCTGACCATGCACCTGTCTCCGGTGTGGGTGTTCGCCATTGCCTCCGATGCCGCGAAAGGGGGTCAGGTATTCCTGCAAAGGCTGGTGGGTTTTCTCAAGGAGAACGGTGTAATTGCCCAGCACAGCAGTCCAAATAGTCTTGAGCAAATCTTGCAATCCATCGCACTCATGGGTCAACAAGGAGCGTCCGCCATCGACACGCCACCGCTGTCCATGGCGGAAATAAAGGTCCTGGCCAATGATCTGCGCCAGTCCACGGCGGCCCTGGCCCGCGACTCCAATAATTTGTTGCCGGATTTCGAAACTATCTGGAACCAGATTAGCCAGATAGCCAGAAAAGAGCACCTCAGCGTGGAGCAGGTAATGGGGATGCTGTCGATTTCAGCAGCGTCGGTGTCGAAAACTGGTTTGGGAACAGCCGATGCGGTAGGCAAAACCGGCGCCGTAATCCTGGATGAGCTGATATTGAATGACTATAAAGAGACACTAGACGCCATTAATGCTGTCGGCGCCCTCCCCTACATGCAAACTCATATGCGCCCATTTGTGGAAAACGCGCAGTCGCATTTCGATTTTTCCCGAGAAACCGGATCCCAAAAGTGGTTTAAACGGCTCTTCATGAAATTGAAGGGTAAGTCACCAGTGACCAAATAGATTGCTAAAGTGAAATTTGCAGATTACGTTGACTAGTTCTTGTAAAAAATACCCTCTCCCCACAAATTTCAATAATTTACTACCACATGAAATTCATTGTGTTAGCGTAAATCGATCTTGAATTTTGCTGTTTCAGGGTCCTTCGATAACAGGAATTCAATTACAAGAAATTGCTACAGGGTGTTGTTTCTCTTTGCGGCCGGAAACCGGTCAGGAAATTGCAAATTGAGAGGCACCGCTGGCTCAACAAACAGGCATAAATTATGAAATTACCGCAATACTCTAAATTTTCTCCAATTACCGTGGCCGTCAAGAAAAACGTGCGCCAGCTGCGCCTCACTGCCGGCTATTCCATGAATGAAGGCGCGCGTCTGCTGGGAGTATCACGCAAGCAGCTGGAAGATATCGAGACCATTCGAAACTACGGTTGCCATCTTGATCTCGAGCTTCTGGCTAAACTCAAGGTGATCTATAACGCATCCCTGGACGAGCTGGTGGGCGACCTGCCTGAAGACTATTATTCCGACTATTTCGTGCGTCCGCGCAAGCGCGTTGGCTCCAAATCCCGTTAGAAATCAAGGCAGCGCCGCGAGGCGCTGCGGATTCTCTGCCCTGATCCCTGCACCGATACCTGCACCGATACCTGCACTTCAGCCCTGACCCTGCAGTGGCCCGTACCTGAGCTGGGTCCTGAATAGCCGCGACTACGGGATTCGTGTATACTCGCGACCTTTTGACGTACTAGAGAAAGTGCAGTTATGGCGAACAAAGGCAAGAAAGACGCAGCAGTGGGAAATCGTGCAGATCTGAAGCAACATATCGACGCTTTCATGAAAGCTGGCGGCAAAGTCCAGCACATCCCGTCCGGCGTCAGCGGCCAGACTACAACCAGCGGTCCTCGACAAATCGTACTGAGCCACAAAACCAGCTCCTGATCGATCTCTATACCCGCATTTTTTCAACAAGCAGGACTTGCCTTAACGGACAGGTCTTGCACGCTGTTGTTATGCGTGTCAGGTAATCGCGGCTCGACTATGGGGCGGCGCCTTACAAATGTCTTACCTGATAGCCTTTCTCTTCCAGCATGACTACCAATCCTTCCGGGCCGATCAAATGGGCCGCACCGACCAACACAAATTCGGTGTCGGCATCACCTAACATCGCTTCGATATCGGGTAGCCAGTTCAGGTTCCGCTCTAGCAGCAGTGACTGGTAGATCTCTGGCGCCTCATTGCGCATATCATCGACAAACAACTTCGTGAGTTCAGCCGCATTGCCACTGCGCCAGGCGGCCAGCATTTGCGCCATCAGGTCATCGGTTTGTTCCAGATCCTTGAGTGAGAGCAAGATGAATTCACTCTCATTGTCTTCGCCCATGGCCGCCAGAAAACCAATCTGTTCCTGAATGGTTTCAAACTGCCCGATGTATTTACCATCGGCAACGGCTTTGGCATTGAAATGCATATCAACCCCTTGCGGTGTAAAACCCATACGCTGAAAGTCCAGCACTTGCAGTGTGCTCACGATCATGCCAGGTTTGAATTTCTCCAGCATCATCATCGGCAGTCCCAACTTTTCGGTATGCGCAGTCAGCGCGGTGTACGCGGCCTCATTCAGGACTGTCTTTAACGTGTGCTCATCGTTATAGGTAAGTTGCTGCAACATCTGTGCTTGTATAGACAGATCATTCATCGAACTGATATCGGTTTCGAAATAGATTCGTGATGAATTCCCATAGGCCAGGTCAAACTCTGCCGGCAGTGGATAGTCAGAAGGTCTTAACAGGTGGACGGTTCCTCCAAGATAGAGGGTATTCGCTCCCGACTTTACTTCCCACACGGATGTATCAGCATAAACACCGCTGGCGCAGCTCAAGGCTAATGTGAGCTGTATTGCTGTCATGGAAAATTTACATCTGGCTGACTGGTACATGACTGAATCCTTTGCATTCATTGGTCAATTTACACTCTGCTGTCATAAAGGTAGCATGCCTGCTGCCCCGGCAAAAGCACAGGCATTCACGCCTGCGCACATAGCGCTCTATATGTCTAAACTGCTATTCAGATTACGTCACGTGCCGGAAGATGAAGCGGAAGATGTGCGCGCGTTGCTGGAACAGAACAGCATAGAGTTTTTCGAAACTTTTGCAGGTAATTGGGGTATCTCATTGCCGGCGCTATGGTTGCGTGACGACGCGCAATTTGCGCAAGCACGACAGCTCATCGAGGTTTATCAGGAACAGCGCCGCGTGCGCATGCAGAATGAGTATGCGCAGCAACGAATGCGTGGTGAGGTGAAAACCATCTGGCACAGCTTCATTGAAAATCCGTTGCGATTCCTGCTCTACATGAGCCTTGCCGCTCTGGTTCTGTTCTTTTCGGTGCAGGTTTTCCTGAATTTCTAGTACATTCCTGTATAGCGGCGCGCTTCGTCGATGTCGCTCATGTTATTGATGCCCAGATCGGTATCCAGATCATCATCCGGAGGCGACCAGGCGTCTTCCACCGAATCCAGAAAGCGCAATGCAATCTCCCGTGCATCCACCCGCACTACCTGCACCGGCAGAGCCGGCATGGTGTTGTCCCAGCCATCACCATGAATGCGAATATCCAATTCCATCATCACGAAAAAATTCATCTCTTCATCAAGCTTGAGCAGTACACCGCTAACGGACATGTCCTGGATGCTACAGGTTATTGTGCCCCGTAAAGGATGATTGAGGCTCGCCCAATAATCCACTTCAACTCGTTTTTCCCTTCTGCGTTCCATCATGATCGTCATTTCCAGTGTGGCATGTTTGCGTGCAAGAATTCCGGTCCCGAAATAGGTAGGCCTTGAGGTTGATAGTATTGACATCCGAACATCAAAAGCTTTGAAGTGCCGCACGCAATAGATACTTACTATGTGACTCGCCGCACAATTTGACGCAAAACCGGCAGCATTTTGACCTCCGCTTGAATTGCAAAGCAGCAAGCTGATTGCTGCTTTACAGCACCCACAAGCTGGTATATAAAAGCTACGGGCTATTGTTAGCGGTTCTGGCAGGGGGAACCTACTAGCAATCCATTGCCACCCTGGAGTAAAAAAGGAGGTGATCCCATAAATAGTCAATCTATCAAGGGAGCCTCCAGTTACGTAATCTAGCTCAAGCCGGATTGGGTGATTGGAGGGGAGTTGTCGCTAACGCGGGATTCCCTAGCTCCCATAAGCAGAAAATCCCGCTGTCGATGCATTCGGCAGCGGGATTTTTTTTGCCTGTCATATTTGCAAGGCTGCTTTGATCAAGGACTGCCCAGATAGCTGCGCAGGCGTGGCGGGAACACCTGCTTTAATAGTGCTTGTTGCAAACTCCACTGTGCATCTGGAGCAGTTTCCCGCAGAAATTTCACGGTACCGGAATCCAGTACAGCGATGGGGACCCCACCATGGTACAGCACACGATTTCTCATCAGGCGCGACAACTTGTGATTGGGCAACAGCAGGTTTAGCAAATTCAGCGGATCGGTTGCTGCCAGTGAGAAATACTGGCGTGTTGGCTGGTTACCATGCTTGTTTTTGAATTTGCGCAAATCTTCCACAGTGTCATTGAATGCAAACTGCTCACCACCTGCCCCGGCAACAAAGCGACCACCGCGCAGTACGCCGCGTAACTCCAGCTTGCGCAGTAGGCGCAATAATATACGCCAGGGCGGCGCGAACGCCTCCCGTTCCAGCAGGCTTCTGAACAGTACGCCCCAGCGCTGCAGATAAATGCTCACGAGCCGTTCCAGTTGTTCATCAGACAATGCATTCCATTGCAAGGCTGAGCGCTGGACCGATTGTGCTCGAGCCTTAGCTGCTGATTGACGACTGTTAGGTACCGCGACAGGAACTGGAGTCGAATTAAATGTATCCAGCAGGCTCCAGCGTCCGGCATCTTCAACACCAAACATCGCCTTGCGTCCACGCTGCCGATGCGTACCCGGTTTCTTGCTGTTCGGCGTCAACAGGGCGCGCAAGCCGGTGAAACTGTCACTGGTGAGTCGCCCGGCGCTGACCAGTTCGGCGAGGCCAGTTTCCAGTTGGGATTTCAGCAAACCAGTGCGGAGCTGGATCTGGTCGAAGAAACTGGCTCCATATTGCTGCAGGTCTGCTGCGATAGCCTGAGCGACTGCACTGTGCTGCTGTGGTTCGGCTGCCGTCTGCTGTGCAGCGAGCGCTGCCCAGATATCCAGGTTGGTGCGACTCGCGAACATGATCGGCGTGCTCTTGATGGGCCCGCTGACCTTTTTTCTGGTTGCGACTGAAGTTGTAATAGAAGTTGTCATCGCAGATGCGCGCGCGGCCGCATTCGGCATGTTATATCTGCCCCAGCTCACGCGCCCGCTGATGCACATGACATCCAGCCAGGCGGGATCATAATGGCGCACACGCGCCGGATACAGGCTCGCCTCCCAGCTCGCAGCCGGCGCGGCAATGCCATCAAGCAGGTTCAGTGTGGCCTGCAGTCGCGTCTGGCCATCCAGTGCCGGTTGTAGAGGCGTTGAGTTACCAGCAACCGGAAGTAGTTGATGCAAATCGAAAAGAAACTCGGTGAATACTTCCAGCGACACCGGCTTGATGCTCTTGCGATGCGCGTCGATCGTGTAACGGTGAATGCGTTGCAACAGGCGCCGCTCGCACCATTCGATCACGTCTTTCTGGTCTGTTGTCCGCAGTGCCGGCGAGAACTGGCCTTGAAATGCATAGCCATCTACTTGCAGTGCAATAAGAGCTGCGTCGATCTGTTTTTCCGGCAGTGCCAATTCGCCGGCAAGTCGCGCCGCCGTCACCGGGCCCAGCCCTTCCATGCGGCCCTGGATAATTTCCTTCAATGCTGTTTCCGGCTGCCATTGCTGTTCCTGCAGAAATTCCGGCAAGAGCGCAGCCTTGCTTCTACAATTTTCGAACAACACCATAAAGCATGGCAGTCGTTCTGTGGCAATCCAGAGGCCGTCGCCCACCGCCTCAAGAAAGATTATGCGGCCCTCATGCAGCAGAGACTGCTGCCAGAGGGCGTAGTTATGCTGATCAGATTCGGCCTGCGTTATATAGGCAACACTCAACACCGCATCATGTAATTCTTCAGCGTTGTTGACGAAGGGCCATGCCTCTTCCCGCGCCCGGCTGATCGCATCTGCATCCAGCAAGCTATAGTCTTTCGCTTCGGCGGGGTCGGCCCAACTGCGATTGCGGATCGCGTTCGTACGTCGCTCCTCGAACGGTGCATCATCCAGGAATGCATATGGGCGCGCGTTAATAATCTCCTGCGCAAATGGCGAAGGCTCGCGCAAGTCTTTTGCGATCAGAGTGAGCTGTTGCGTCTCGATGGCACCAATTAATTCAATCAGTGCATCGATATCCATGGCCTCGGTGAGGCAGTCATGTATCGTCTGTTGTACCAATGGATGTTCCGGAATCTCACGCCGGCCGGTGAGATTTTCCGCGCAGGCGATCTGGTCCGGGAACACATGCGCCACCAGATCCTCGGCATCCATGCGCTGGAACTGCGGCGGCACGCGCTTGCCATTGCGGTTGCGCTGAATGGCTAGTGAGCGGGTTGCGTTCCAGCGCCAGCGCACCTCAAACATCGGCGCATCCAGCAGCGCCTGTACCAACACATCGCGTACGCTTGCAGTCTGCAAATATTTGAAGACATCAGCCAGCGGAAAGCTGTGCACGGAGCCGAGCGAGATGACGATGCTGTCTTCGTTCGCCGCTGCCTGTAACTCGAAATTAAACGAGCAACAGAAGCGCTTGCGCAGCGCCAGGCCCCAGGCTCGATTGATGCGGCTACCAAATGGCGAGTGAATGACGACATGCATGTCTCCGACTTCATCGAAGAAACGCTCCATCACCAGAGTTTCCCGCGTCGGCATCACACCCAGTGCCTGCATGCCGGATTGCAGATATTCAATCAATTGCACTGCACCGGCCCGTGGCAGGTTGACGTGATCGACTACCCACTGAATCGCGGCGTTGGCGGAATCGTTCAGCAACAACTCGGCAATGGTTGCACGCAGCTGCGACACCGCTATGGACAATTCATGGCTGCGACCCGGCCCCTCGCCGAACCAGAATGGAATGGTTGGCGCCATACCTTGCGCGTCCCGCACCCGCACCTTCAAGCCATCAATTCGCAGTAATTGCCAACTGTGGGTGCCGAGTGTG
Source organism: Gammaproteobacteria bacterium (assembly GCA_009692305.1). Classification (GTDB taxonomy): domain Bacteria; phylum Pseudomonadota; class Gammaproteobacteria; order Pseudomonadales; family Pseudohongiellaceae; genus UBA9145. Next base: position 195,885 of record SHZK01000002.1, read on the forward strand.
AACACATCTCCCGGCAGCGCCTCCAGTGCGAAGTCTTCGTTGAGACTGCCGACCACCACGTCTTCCGGATCGAGCACGACCTGGTAATCGAACATGTCGGGAATGGCGCCGCCGTTGGTCAACGCGATGAGATTGGCGCCACGGCGTGCGCGTACGCGATTGTTGATCGCATCAAAATGCAGATGGGCGCCGCGCCGACCACGCCGACTCGTATAGCCATCGGCAAGCATGCGTACCAGCGTGGTGAATTCGGTTAATTGCAAATCTCGATAGGGATAGGCATTGCGCATCAATTCGAACAGTTCCTGCAAATCCCAACCTTCTTCTTTGCCAATTTCAGTCAGTGCCTTCGATGACACTTCCGCGACGATTTGTTGAGCGAGAATGTCGGCAGGTGCTGTTGGCATCACAATATTATCCAGCTGCCCCTGCGCGATGCTGTGCAGCAGCGCGGTCGCTTCCACCAGATCATCCCGGGTCAATGGAAACAGAATGCCTTTCGGGCGGCCGTGTATGGAGTGACCGCTGCGACCGACCCGCTGCAGGAAGGTGGCGATGCGCTTGGGTGAAGAGAACTGCACGACCAGATCCACCGAGCCAATGTCGATACCCAGTTCCATCGACGCCGTCGCTACCAGTACTTTCAATTCGCCGGCTTTTAATTTCTGCTCCGCGGCGAAACGATGGTCCTTGCTCATGCTACCGTGGTGGGAACAGACGGCGTGGTCTCCGAGCCGTTCGGACAGTGCCAACGCCAGCCGCTCCGACAGGCGCCGCGTGTTCACGAATACGAGGGTGGTGGAATGGGTGTTAATCAACTCCACCAGGCGCTGGTAGAGTTCCTCCCACACGTCATTGCTCATTAATGCCGACAGCCGTGAGCCCGGGACTTCGATACTGACATCGATGGGGCGCCGAAAGCCGGTGTCGACGATTTCACAGTGGGTGACCTTACCACCCTCGGCCTCGTTCCCGCCCTGACTGTTGCCAACCAGATACCGCGCGACCGTGGTAATCGGTTTCTGCGTGGCGGACAGGCCTATGCGCTGTAGCGCCTGACCAGAATGGTCCATGATCAATCGTTGCAGGCGCTCCATGGACAGGGCCAGATGCGCGCCGCGCTTGTCCCCGAGCAAGGCGTGGATCTCGTCCACGATCAAGGTCGACACGGTCGCCAGCATGGCGCGGCCGCTGGCACTGGTGAGTAGCAGATAGAGGGATTCCGGGGTAGTGACGAGAATATGTGGCGGGTTTTTCGCCATCTTCTGGCGCTCACTGGCCGGCGTATCGCCGGTGCGCACTGCCACCCTTATATTCACCGGCAGTTCCCGGCACAGGTGCAGGTGCTCGGCAATGCCGTCCAGTGGTTGCTCCAGATTCTTGCGAATGTCGTTACTGAGCGCCTTCAGTGGCGACACATAGAGGATCTGGACTCCTGCCTCCAATTGCCGGTTGAGACCACGCTGCACCAGGGAATCAATGGCCGCATAGAAGGCAGCAAGCGTCTTGCCGCTGCCAGTTGGGGCAGAAATCAGGGTATGTTTGCCAGCCTTGATCGCCGGCCAGGCCTGCGCCTGGGCCGGGGTCGGCTCCCCAAACTGACTGCGAAACCAGTTCTGACAGGCGGGGTGGAATTGCGCTAACGCCATCTGCAACGGTCCTGCTGCTAGGAAGTACTGTACGGGCATACAAGTTAGATAAGCACTGCTCGAATTGCAAGGTTTGCAATCGCCCTGCTATACGAGGTTATAATCCCGGCATGCTGAAACTAAAATTGCAAAATATCCGAAGCCGATTGAGCGAACATCTGCATTCGTTCTGGAAAGAGAATCGGCAATTTTTCCTGCTGCTATTTTGCATCGTGTTCTTCAAGAGCGCCATTGCCGATCTCAGCTCCATTTCTGGCGCCTCTATGCAACCAACCCTGCTGGATGGCGACAAGGTCTGGGTGAACAAACTCGCCTATGACGTAAAAATACCATTCACTGAAATCTCCCTGGCAGAATTGTCAGATCCCGTACGCGGTGATGTGGTCATTATTGACTCCAAGAAGGCCGACAAGCGTCTGGTCAAGCGCATCGTCGGCATCCCCGGCGATACCATCTATATGCAGAACAACGCACTGGTCATCAATGGCGAACCAGCAAGCTACGAAGTGCTGTCACGGGATGACGATGCCGTTATCATTCTTGAAGAACTGCCTAACAAGGCTCATCAGGCCCAACTTTCCAGTCAATTCTTCAGCCGCACCAGTCGCAGCTATGGTCCAAGCGTAGTACCTGAAGGCCAGTATTTCGTGTTGGGTGACAATCGGGACAACAGCGCCGACAGCCGCGTCTACAGCTTTGTACCACGGGAAGAAATAATTGGCCGCTCCAGTTCCGTCGTGTTTTCGCTGGATAGTGATCATAACTATCTACCCCGCGGCGAACGCTTTATGGCTGGTATAGAGTAAACTCCGCTTTAAGAAATCCGGTCAGTTCCGGTTCTTTCCTATGTGCAACCAGTAAAGGCAAATACCCGCTGTTCCTGATTGCACGCTTTGGCAATGACTCCAGAAATTTAACTACATAGGAAAATTTCATGAAGGCACTTTTTACGCTTGATTTACCAGACCAGCCATTCAGGGCAGCAATGCGCTTGATGCTGTCTGTGTTGTTGATGGGCGTGTTTTCCGCGTCTATCGCCCAGGATTTTGTCTGGGCCCCTGATTTCCCGGTTGGCGCCGCCATTTCGGAAATTTCTGCGCCTGACCAAGATGGCACCGTCCGCAATTTCGACGACCTCGTTGGCGAAAAGGGCCTGCTGTTCATGATGAGTCGCTCGTTCGACTGGTGACCCTACTGTAAAGCTCAGCTCGTGCAGCTGACCGAGATTAGAGACCAGTTCGAAGCCATGGGTATTAACGTGGCGGCATTAACGTTTGATTCAGTGGAATTGTTAAAAGACGTACAGCTTGACGGGGATATCGGGTTCCCCTTGTTACATGATGAAAATCGTAAACACGTGGAAGCATTTGGTGTGCTGAATATCGAACATGATCCAGGTTCTCGTGTTTACGGCATACCGTATCCAGGCATCTTCCTGATCAGTCCAGATGGCATTATCCGGCACAAGTTCGCCGAGACGCGTTATCAGCACCGACCAGACTTTACAAATGTACTGGAAGCTGCAAAAGACATGTAAGACCTCGCCCAGGCGCGTGCATACAACAACGGGAAACTCAGGTTTCCCGTTGTTGTTTATGGATCAGCCACAGCGTTCATAACAAGCAATTCGCCGGTAACTTTTTCAGGTCACTCACGTCAAATCAATCTAGAGCAAGGGTGTCGATACACAACATCAACATTTATAATGACTATGCTTTCTTGTAACCTAGGCAGCTGCCGCATCAGGAAGTTGTAAAAGATGGAGTCGAGAGTGCCTAACCGGGTCGTGACACGATTGACCAGCACCGCGCTCACTGCCGTTTGCCTGTTGCTGTTAGCTGTCACCCAGTTGCATGCCCAGAACAGTGCCCAGAATAATGCCCAGAACCAGGCTGAATTTTCGGTGCCGCGGGTTAATACCGCGCCAACCATCGATGGTGCGGTAAATCCGCAGGAATGGCAGGCCGCCACGCGGGTGCTGCTCAACATCGAAACCAGTCCCGGCGAAAACATTCCCTCAGCCATCACCGCCGAAGCATTTGTGATGGAAGATGGCGCAACGCTTTACGTCGCCTTCATCGCCCCTGATCCCGATCCTTCGCAGATTCGTGCCTTCTATCGCGACCGCGATTCCATCGGCCGCGATGATCGAGTGGGTATTGTGCTCGACACCTTCAATGATCAACGGCGTGCGTTCGAGTTCCTCGTAAACCCCCTCGGTGTGCAGTTCGATGCAATCTACGATGATGTGAATAATTTGGAGGATGATTCCTGGAATGCCATCTGGGACAGCGCGGGCCAGATCAACGCTGACGGCTACAGCGTGGAGATGGCAATTCCACTGAAGCAGCTGCGCTTCGTCCGCAGTGTCGGCGAACAGATCTGGGGCTTTGGTCTGGTAAGACAATATCCCAGAGATCGGACGTATCGTATCAACAACGCACCCATTGCACTAGATGGCAATTGCTTCTTGTGCAACTCACAACGCGCGTCTGGATTCGCCAATATTGAACCGAGCATGAATCTGGAAATAATTCCGACGCTGACCGCAGCCGCTGGCGAAACCCGCGACCCCGCTCTCGATTCCTGGAAAAGTGATGATGCAGATCCGGAGGCCAGTCTGGATGTGCGCTGGGGCATCTCGCAGGATGTCTATTTTAACGGCACACTCAATCCGGATTTTTCCCAGATTGAAGCAGACAGCGCCCAGCTTAACGTGAACGAAGCGTTCAGCCTGTTTTTCCCCGAACGCCGCACTTTCTTTCTCGACGGTGCCGATTACTTCAATAGCTACGCCAATCTCGTGCACACACGCAACATCGCCACACCCGACTATGGCTTGAAGTTGACCGGAAAAACCGGCGATCACAGTTATGGCATTCTGCGCGCCGACGATGACGTTACTAGTTTCTTGATTCCCCGCAGCCTCAGTTCCAGCGTCGCCACCCTGGGCGAAATGCCGAGCGATGTATCGCTCGCACGCTATCGTTACGATGTCGGCGCCAATTCCAGCATCGGGGCGCTGGTTACTGATCGTCGCGGCGGCGACTATGAGAATACGGTGACATCCATAGATGGTGTGTTTGAGTTAACTGGTCAGGACACGCTGTACTTGCAAACCATGCACTCAACATCTGAATATCCGCTGGTTATACAGAATCGTTACAAACAAGACAGCAGTCTGAGCGATACCTCCACCGTAGTTGAGTACACGCACTTCGATCGCGCCTGGGATGTACGCTTCCAATATTGGGACTACGGCGAGGACTTTCGCGCCGACCTCGGCTTCATCAATCGGGTGGACTACAAGAAGGGGGTATATACCATCGGTTATACCTGGCGCTGGACTGATGACAATTTCTTCAGCCGCTTTCGCTTCGCCGCTGACTACGATCGCACCGAGGATCAGGCCGGCAAGACCCTGGAAGAGGAAACCGAATTCTTCATCAACATGAACGGCCCACTGCAATCCAGCTGGAACGGTTTGTTCGGCGGCAGCAAGACCTACTGGAACGGCAAATACTTTGACGAGCAGTTCAATCAGTTTTCAGTCAATTTTTCCCCGGTCCCGAGTTTGCAAGCCGGTATGTCGATTCGCATCGAGAATGTAGTCGATTTCGCCAATACCCGCCTCGGTCATTCCAGTCTGTACGGCCCCGAATTCCGTTACCAATGGGGTCAACACCTGCAGTTTGATTTTGATTATCGCCTGCAGGAATTCGATGTGGATGGCGGCCGCCTGTTCACCGCGAAACTCACCGATCTGCGCACCACTTACCAGTTCGACTCACGCAGCTTCCTGCGCTATACCTTGCAATACACCGATACCGATCGCGACCCAAGCCTGTATGTGAACCCGGTGCAGAAAACCAATAAGGAACTCACCATGCAGTTGCTCTACAGCTACAAGGTGAACGCGGCCACCCGCTTCTTCCTTGGTTACTCCGATGGCGGCTTCCAGAACGACAGCTTCAATTCCATCGAACCAACCGAACGCAACATCTTCGCCAAGTTCAGTTACGCCTGGTTACCCTAGGCTGACCTGACTTCGAATCACCTTTATTTCACCAGCAAACACCGACAGGTGCGCACCGTTCCAGTCTGGTGTATAAGAATTCCTGCAAGCGCATTTATTCCATACTCCTGTCGAGGCCAATAATAATGAAAAGACTATTGATCGCTACCCTGCTCCTCTCCCTGTTTCCCCTCGCTGCCCAGGCCCAGGACGTCGGCGCCCCGCCCGGCATTTTCATGTCAAACACTGACATCATGGCGAAGCTGGACGCGGCTGCGGCCACATCGGCGTCAGCCGGAGGCTGGGCGGTCACTATTTCACCCGGCGTATCGGTCAGACGCCGCAGCAGCTCGGTAGAACAATATGCCGTGCTGCATCCGTTCAGTGTGGAGGTGTATCGCATACTGGAAGGCAGCGGCACACTGGTAACTGGCGGCCTGTTAAACCTGCCACTGGCGGACTCCCCCGACCCGAATATTATTCGCACCGAGAATGGCGTCACCGGCGGACTGGCGCGAAAAGTCAGTGCTGGCGATGTGCTGGTACTACAACCAGGCACGCCGCATTATTTCAGTGCAATCGATGGCGACTCCATTACCTATATGGAATCACGCATCATGATAGCGACACACCCTATCCAATATCAGTAAGAAAAAGGGGACAGATTTATTTTCAGAAAAAATAGTTATTGGTGCGGGCCATCAACTACAAATATTTTCTGGATAACTTGTGAGGATAAATAAATCCGTTCCCTTTATTTCGGCGTTATCAACACGCTGTTTAACCAGTCTGCACCTGCTGTCAGTTCCTTTTCACTGGAAGGGAACTGGTTGCTGCGCAGAATAAAGGAGAGGATGTCCATATAAGTTTGCGCCGGCAGACTCCCCGGCTGATCGCTTGGCATCTCCGTACGCAGCTTGGTAAACAGCTCGCCGACACTGCGACCTTCCCACAGAAACATGAATCCCACACCGAGCAAACCGGGTGCATTGCTGTTGCCACGCAAATCTACGGCATGACAGGACGCGCAGCGCGCACTGTATGCTGCGGCGCCACGCTCAGCCTGGGCGTCACTATAAATTCCATCCCAGATCGACGCCGGCTGTTGTGCCGAACTGCCGGAGATTCCCGCGTGCCATAGAGTAATTATTAGTATAGCTGCTAATTTTCGCATCTCAGTCCTGGCGTGCCTGGGTCGGTAGCGCAAATACATGCATGGAATTACCACTGCGTGGCCTGGTCAGTTCAGGTGCCAATTCGCGGGGTAACAGGGCCGCCCAACTGGCGCCGCCATTACCCGCAGGCAAAGCCACATATTGCACACCATCAATCATGTAGCTGACAGGAAAACCCTGAGCGGAGGTAGACACGCGCGTCTGCCAGAGTTTTTCACCAGTATCCGCATCGAACGCATACATGTAGCGATTCCAGTCACCGATGAACACGAGACTACCCGCAGTGGTAAGTGCCGCGGTATTCAGTGGTGCGCGGGAACGATAGCGCCATTTCACCTCACCACTGGGAATATCCAGCACCAATAATTCTCCCAGATTATCGCCTGCATCCGGATGCGGATAATTCACCCGCCGCACTGGACCAGTGCCACCGCCACCTAACACCTGTTCAACGGGACCAAAGGTCGCGAGCTCACAATTCAACGCGATGGGAATATACATGGCACTGGTCTGAGGCGAATAGGCCATCGCACGCCAGCTTTTAAGGCCCGATGTGCTGGGGCAGAAATCCAGTTGCTTACCAATGCGCGGTAACATGCCATCCTTGTACACGACCTTGCCAGTCACCGGGTTCAGATTCACCAGATTCTGGTAACCAATATCAGTTGCTTTTATATACTCACCGCTGACTCGATCCAGTTGCCACAAGATGCCGAGCTTGCCCATCTTGAACAGTGAGGGTCTCCCGTCCACATCAATCAGCACACTCTCAAACACTTCATCCATGTCATGGGTTTCCCCCGGCAGATGCTGGTAGTACCACTCCATCACACCCGTATTCGGATTCAGTGCCAGTGTGGAATTCGTGTACAAGGCTTCGCCATCAGTGCCGCGCACCACTCGCGCCCAGGGTTTTGCCTGCGCCGTGCCCCAGTACACAAGATTGGTAACCGGATCATAGCTGCCAGCAACCCAGGCATCACCGCCGGCACGCAAGTGCAGAGGCAAGTCACCCCAGCTGTCGCCACCAGGATCATCCGGTCTTGCGACCGTGGACGTGCGCCACAATTCTTCACCACTGGCTGGATCATGGCCGGTAATAAAACACACATCTTCCTTGTAGCGTTCACAGCCATTGATACCAGTCACCAGCACACCATTGGCAACAATTGGCCCGGCCACGTAGTAATAACCAAGCGCCGGATCCGCCACCGGCGTCTCCCAGGCCAACAAACCACTGCGGGCATCGATGGCGACGATGCTGGCATTCTCGGTAGCCGCAAATATGCGATCACCGTAGATCGCAATATTCTTCTGCACACCGCGTCCCACACCGGCAAAGGCGGTAGCCGGCATCAAGGCATCACCCAATTGTTCGGCACCAAGCGCCACCGCGTTCGAACCCTCCATCGCCGGCGTGATCCCCGGCCGGTATTCCCATAACAGATCGCCATTGGCCGCATTCAGCGCCTGTATCACGCCGCGCGGCCCCGGCAAAAACATCATGCCAGCATGCACCAGCGGCGCCGCTTCCCCAGCCCCGCTATCATCCATCGCCCACGACCACACCAACTGCAGCTGACCAACATTGCTGGTATTGATCTGCTCCAACTCACTATAACCCCAGGCATTCTGCCCCCCACGCCAATGCAACCACTCCCCCTGCGCAGGATTCTGCAATTCGCTATCACCAATATCCGTGAACTCCTCAATTTGGGCACTAAGGTTTAATTGCAAAAACAACAGACTGCATCCAACACAGGCAACACTGCTTCGAACTAGCGCTGACTTGTTCATAGGCACTCCGCGAGAGTTAATAAATAGAGGAACCCGCAGCATAAATTTTCTTCACCACGGCGTCCACCGATGCATTAGCTGCGCTCCTTTCCGCCCGACTCGAAGGTAATCATCTCCGCGCGACGCTGCTCGTCTGATTGCTCGGTGACGATCACCTCCGATTCGAGCTGTCATCGAAGTTGAATTCCAAACCGTATCGCATGCAGATAGGCACTGGGGTGGTATTGGGCTTCGCTGCAATCAAAGACCAGCGCCGAAGGAGCAAAAATGACCGCAGTACAGGGCTTTTTCGTGATGGAGGGCAGCGCTGGGTTTAAAACGGGGAGCGGCGCGGGCTGCAGCAGAAACCCAATGCCACCCCGGTGCCGCTCGAAGGGAACCCTGTTCAAAGCCAGCTCAAGAAAACCCATTCGAGATACTTTCCGCCCACACACTGTCATATGCTGACCCCCATCCTCCAAAGAGAGCGAGCTTAAAAAAATGTCTGCCTCCTCGGTCAACATCCCCACCTGGCTATTCCTGATCCTGGTACTCGCCGCCGCCTACTCAATCATAATGAGCATACTGTACCCCGGCGTGCGCTGGTTCCTGCGCCGCCGCCTCAACCAGGCGGTAGATAAACTCAACAGCAGCCTGCGCATCAAGATCAAACCACTGCAACGCACCAAGCGCGAGGTGATGATTGACCAGCTCATCTTCGATCAGGAAATTCTCACGCTGATCGAGCAAAGATCGCACCAGGAAAATATTCCACGAGATGAACTACAGCTGCAAGTGCGGAACTACGCGCGGGAAATTGTTCCTTCCTTTAATGCCTACGTGTATTACCGCATCTGTTATTGGCTGGCGAAAAAGGCGTCGCGGTTCGTGTATCGGGTGCGGGTGGCGGCGGCAGACCGCAACCAGTTGCGTGCCATCGACCCCGAATCGACTGTGGTGTTCGTGATGAATCATCGCAGCAACATGGACTATGTGTTGATCAGTTATCTCGCCTCCGATCAGGTGACGCTGTCATATGCGGTGGGTGAGTGGGCGCGCATCTTTCCACTGGAATCACTGATACGCGCCATGGGCGCATTCTTCGTGCGGCGCAATTCCAATAATCCGCTGTACCGGAAAGTGCTGGAGCGCTATGTCTATCTGGCCACTCAAAGCGGTGTGTGTCAGGCGGTATTTCTCGAAGGGGGCCTCAGTCGAGACGGCAATCTGGGTGAACCAAAGCTGGGATTTCTGGACTACATGTTGCGTCATTTTGACTGGCACACGGGTCGCAATATCGTATTCATTCCGGTTGGTATCAACTATGACCATGTCCTGGAAGACCAGAATCTATTGAGCTGGGATGACAAAACGACGCGACTCAGCAAGAGTCAGCATCTCGGTCGAGTCTGGGCATTTTTCAAAAATAATTTGTTTATCAGCTCACGCCGCCGCTGGCAGCGCTTCGGTTATGCCAGCGTGAATTTTGGAGTGCCGGTTTCCATGCGCGACTACTGCGAAAGTCGCAATCTGAATTTCAACTATCTGCAGAAGGAAGAACGAATTCCGCAGGTAACCAGCCTCGCCGCCTATTTAATGGATGCGCTGCGCTTCGTCATGCCAATACTGCCGGTGCCAGTATTGTCGGTGGTGATGCTGCGCGCTGGGGATGATGCACTGACTTCACTGGAAATATGCGGACGTTGTGACAGACTGATCGATGCGATGATGGCGCGCGGCGCAGCCATGAAGCCGGAAGAAAAACCGCGGCATCGAACGCTCGCAGCGAGTCTTGATATGCTCACGCAGCGCGGCATCCTGCAGGAAACGGATGATCACTACCGCGTGCAAGCAGGCCAGGCGCCGCTACTGCAGTATTACGCGAACTCGATCAGACATTGGTGGGAATAATGCTTTATTGCAGTCGACGCCACGTGAGCGTACCGGTAACGCGGCCCTGCGCATTCTTCAGCGACAGTTTCAGCAAATCTCCGTCGAACTCAAAATAGCGAATATTGTCACCGCCAACCCAGGCTGGAATCATCGGTGAGCCTGTCACATGATGGATCACTTGCTGCAACTCCAGGTTGTAACTCACCTTGCCCCAGTAGGCGAAGCCACCGGTCAGCCGTTCGCTGGATTGCTGCTGGCGCTCCGGCAAATCACGCAGCATGCCCAGACCCGACATATTGCCAAACGCGTCGTAGCTCAGGCGCCCGATGTAGTTCATGTCAATCTCCCCGCCCTGTTCGAGAAACTGAATATAGCTTAGTAATTCATAGTCCCCGATAAACTGCTGCCTGATCGCCTCGGTAGTGTCCGCCGCCAGCAGTAATTGAGGGATGCCTGGCAGAGCCAGCATGACGGCAAATACTGCGTGTTTGATAGTTGGTCTGATTGACATGAATTTCTCCTGAAATGGAGTGACTGCGAGTCAAACATCACTCATTGCTCCGGATTGTGCCCAAGGGGTAGCCCTATCGCCAGTCAAATTTCTGCAGTGTCTGGCAAAGCTTGCGCACAATCCTCGTCGCCAACACTGCCGCGGTGGCGGAGCAGCAAGCGCTGCCAGCCGATGCTGTGCTGGCCGGGCGAAAGCATGGGGATACTGCTGCTGGTGGCAGGCAATTCCCTCACTTTGCTATTCAAAGTTCAGCCTGATCGGTAGAATGCCAGCCTTGATTTGATGTACTACTCAAGGAATTTCTGGTGGCAAAAAAAACAGCGCTGTATAAGCAACATCTCGACGCCGGTGCCAAGATGGTGGATTTCGCTGGCTGGGAAATGCCAATCAACTACGGCTCCCAAATTGAAGAACATAACGCCGTGCGCAGCGCCGCTGGTGTCTTCGATGTGTCCCACATGACTGTCGTGGATGTGTCGGGCCGCGATGCGGGTGTGTATCTGCGCTACCTGCTGGCCAATGACATCACGAAGTTGGATGCCGATGGCCGCGCCCTCTATAGCGCGATGCTGAATGATGACGGTGGTGTGGTTGATGACATGATCGTGTATCGCATGAGTTTCGGTTACCGGCTGGTGGTGAACTGCGCCACGCGCATGAAGGATCTCAGCTGGATGGCCCAGCACACCGCCGGCTATGCCGTGTCTATCCTGGAGCGTCCGCGCCTGGCCATACTTGCCGTGCACGGTCCCGACTCCATCGACAAGGTCACAGGAATTTTGCCAGGCGCACAGGTGGATGCCGTGAAACTGCTGGGTAATTTCCGTGGCGTGGAACTGGGTGACTGGTTTATTGCGCGCACCGGTTATACCGGCGAGAAGGGTGTTGAACTGATCTTCCCGGACCAGGCCGCGCCCGCGCTTTGGCAGCAATTGATTGCCGCCGGGGTCAGGCCGATTGGTCTCGGCGCTCGCGATACCCTGCGTCTGGAAGCCGGCATGAATTTATACGGGCATGACATGGACGATAATGTGTCACCGATCGCGGCCAACATGGAACAGACCATTGCCTGGCAGCCGGAAAACCGCGATTTCATCGGCCGTGCGGCGGTAACTGAACATTTGGCGCGCCAGCGCGAGGGTCTGTTGCCCTACCTCACCGGTTTGGTGCTGGAACAGCGCGGGGTCTTGCGGGAAGGCCAAAAGGTAATAACTGACAAGGGGGCAGGCATAATAACCTCCGGGACCTTCTCACCTACATTGAAGCATTCCATCGCATTGGCTAGAATTCCGGTCAACAGCCAGTCCTGTCAGGTCGACCTCAGGGGCACCCTGACCCCGGTCAGAATCGTGAAGCCCAACTTCGTTCGCTTCGGCAAGAAAATATTCGACTAGATCGAATACAATCCCGTATTGGCTTTTATAAGGAACATCAGTACCGAACAGCAGTAACGAAAAACAGCGCGCAGAGTTTCCTGCCTTATTAAAGAGGGTCATTGAGTGAGCAAGTATCCGGACAATTTAAAGTACGCCACCAGTCATGAATGGGTACGTGTCGATGATGACGGCATTGCTACAGTTGGTATCAGTCATCACGCGCAGGATGCACTCGGCGACATTGTGTTTGTTGACCTGCCCGAGCTTGGCACCACGGTAAATGCGAAAGACGAAGTTGCGGTCGTGGAGTCCGTCAAGGCGGCCTCTGATATTTACAGCCCGGTGTCAGGTGAAGTCGTCGCGATCAACGAAGATCTGAAGGATGCTCCCGAAACAGTGAACTCACAGCCCTATGATGGCGGCTGGTTCTTCAAGATCCAGATCAGCGACGAGAAAGAACTGGAAGAACTGATGGATGCGGAAGCCTACGCCGAGCACGTCGAAGATGCCTGACAGCCAAATGCAAGCGAAGCGAGAAGTCACCAACATCAAAGCGTTAAACGATTCAGTTCCTTCCCTAGAAACGCTCCAATATCAGGATGAGTTCGTGCATCGGCACATCGGTCCGAACGCCGAACAGATTGCCGCAATGCTGGCAGTGCTGAACGTCGACTCACTGGAACAACTCGTCGCCAATACCGTACCAGCTTCGATCGCCCTGCAGAAACCGCTGGCCCTCGCTGCTCCCATGACCGAGAGTGCAGCTCTGGCGAAACTGAAAGCCATGGCGCGCAAGAACAAACCGACGCGTTCTTTTATAGGCCTTGGCTACTACGACACCATCACGCCCAACGTAATTCTGCGCAATGTGCTGGAGAACCCCGGCTGGTACACGGCCTACACCCCCTATCAACCAGAGATTTCTCAGGGTCGCCTGGAGTGCCTGCTGAATTTCCAGCAGATGGTGCTGGATTTGACCGCAATGGATCTTGCCAACGCCTCCTTGCTGGATGAAGCGACTGCTGCCGCTGAGGCCATGGCGCTGGCCAAGCGCGTCAGCAAAAATTCGAAAGCCACGCAATTCTTCGTCGATCAAAATTGTTTTCCACAAACGATTGATGTCATCAAGACCCGCGCCGCCTGTTTTGGCTTCGAACTGGTTATCGGTGACATCAATGACATGCCCAAAAAAGGCTTGTTTGGTGCCATCTTTCAGTATCCGTCCAGGCAGGGACAGATTACTGACCTGAGTCCACTCATAGCGAGCCTGCACGAGAGCAAGGCGATAGCCGTCGTTGCCGCTGACCTGATGAGCCTGGCCCTGCTGAAGCCGCCAGGAGAAATGGGCGCCGATGTTGTGGTCGGCAGTACGCAACGCTTTGGTGTGCCGATGGGTTACGGCGGACCACACGCAGCCTATTTCGCCACCAGAGATGAATTCAAACGTTCCGTGCCAGGTCGCATCATCGGCGTGTCGATTGACAGTCGCGGTCGACAGGCATTTCGCATGGCGCTGCAGACGCGTGAACAACATATTCGGCGCGAGAAGGCGAACAGCAATATCTGCACTGCGCAGGTGCTGCTGGCAAATATTTCCGCGCTGTACGCGATGTATCACGGCCCGGAGGGTGTGCGCAATATTGCCAACCGCATCCATCGCCTCACCACAATTCTCGCCACCGGCCTGAGACAGGGCGGCATGCAACCGGGTCATGACAATTTCTTCGATACGCTGAGCATGACAGTTTCTGCGCAGCAAAAAACGGCAATCCAGGAACGGGCCAACGCTGCCGGCATCAACCTGCGCATGGAAAAATCTGCTGGCAAAGCAGATGGCAGGGCATCGATAGGACTCAGTCTGGACGAGTGCACAAGCACCCATGAAGTGGAACAACTTTGGCAAGTGCTGCTCGGCACTGCCAGTGACAAGCTCTCGGTTGCGAAGATCGATGCCGCCATTACCAGTGGCGATATCAACTCAGCAATTCCGGAGGCGCTGCGCCGCCAGAGTGCCTACTTGCAGCATCCGCATTTCAACAGCTATCACAGCGAAACCGAAATGCTGCGTTACCTGAAGCGGCTCGAAGACAAAGACATTTCGCTGACACACGCGATGATTCCGCTCGGCTCCTGCACCATGAAATTGAATGCCTCTGCAGAAATGATCCCGATCAGTTGGCCCGAGTTTGCCAAGCCGCATCCGTTCACGCCGCTGGAGCAAATGACTGGCTATCAGCAGATGATTACCGAACTCGAAGACATGCTGGCGGAAATTACCGGGTTCGATGCCATAAGCATGCAACCCAATTCCGGCGCCCAGGGCGAGTACGCCGGCCTGCTCGCCATCCGCAAATATCAGCTAGCCATGGGCGAGGGCCAGCGCAACGTGTGCCTGATTCCCAGTTCGGCCCACGGCACCAACCCGGCTAGTGCGCAGATGATTGGCATGCAGGTAGTGCTGGTAGCCTGTGACAACGATGGCAACATCGACATTGCGGATCTCGAAGCCAAGGCAATCCAGAATCGCGCCAATCTCGCGGCGCTCATGATTACCTATCCATCGACACATGGTGTGTATGAAGAAGGCGTAAAACAAGCCTGCCAGATCGTGCATGACAATGGCGGCCAGGTGTACATGGATGGCGCCAATCTCAATGCCCAGGTTGGCGTCGCCAAGCCGGCAGATATAGGCGCTGACGTGTCACACGTGAACCTGCACAAGACATTTTGTGTTCCACATGGCGGCGGCGGTCCCGGCATGGGCCCGATCGGCGTGAAGGAACATCTCGCGCCTTATGTGGCCAATCATTCAGTGATTCAACTGGATGGCCCCGAAGTCGGTAACTCGGCTGTATCCGCTGCTCCCTGGGGCAGCTCTGGAATCCTGCCAATCTCCTGGATGTATATTGCGATGATGGGAGGCAGCGGCCTGTTGCGCGCAACGCAAGTGGCGATTCTGAACGCGAACTATATCGCCGTGAAACTCTCTCCGCATTTTCCGGTGTTGTATACAGGCCGTAATGGCATGGTGGCACACGAGTGCATTATCGACTTGCGTCCACTCAAGCTGGCGTCCGGCATCAGTGAAGAAGATGTGGCCAAGCGTCTGATGGATTTCGGCTTCCATGCACCAACGATGTCGTTCCCGGTTGCGGGCACGTTGATGATCGAGCCGACCGAGAGCGAGTCAAAACAGGAACTGGATCGTTTCATCAATGCCATGATCCAGATTCGTCAGGAGATTGCGCTGGTCGAATCCGGCGCACTCGATGGCGAGAACAATATGCTGAAAAACGCGCCACATACACTGGCAGACATGCTGGATGAAAGCTGGGATCGTCCTTACACCAAATTGCAGGCGGCGTATCCGGGCTTGAAGACAGCGGCGAATGTCGGCAACAAGTACTGGCCGAGCGTAAATCGCATCGACAACGTATATGGGGATCGTAATTTATTCTGTGCCTGTCCGGGTATGGAGAATTATAACTAGGGATCCAGGTGGGAGTTCCGCATCTGTTTGAGTTTTTCCAGCTCTTGCTGGATGCGGTCTAACCTGCTTTTCAGCTGGTTCTTCTCATGGATTAACGCTTCATCTTCCATGGCGTCAAACTTCTTGAAAGACGAATACAACTTCGCCTTCTCACGCTTCAATTGTTTTTCCTTGTAGTTCTTGTAGTAACTGACTTGTCGCCTTACCGCGAGTCAGGGAATCAGTATGATTGATATAGCCAATATATAGGGCAGTGATAACCAGAACAGGAATACAAACTGCACATACTCCTTGTACAAACCATGCGGCCGCGTCGCGCCAAGCTTATCAATACCCGGATACGTCTGACCCGATTTAGCCTGGTGCGGATAGTGATCGCAATTCGCTGTCGCCCTGTGCAACAATCTGCATAGCGGTATAAGGTTAACGCTTGGCAGGACAAACCACTAGCCCGACATGGGCGGACCAGCGCCAATCTACCAACTATCCAATTTGGCAACCATCCAATTTGGCAACCATATAGAAGACACAGGAATTACCCTTGAGCACATCGTTATTTGGCGACCATATCAAACGACTCAGCGCGAGCTACGACAACGCCCTCGCGCGGAAACAAAAGGCTGGCAGCAACATTGATGCAATCCTGCTGCATAGTGGCACGGAGCAGATGTACTTTGGCGATGATCGTCACATCAAGTTTCAGGCCTTCGGACATTTCAGTCACTGGCTGCCGGTGCCACGCCCGGATCAGTTCGTGCTGTACCGCACGGGGCACAAGCCGGTCTACCTGCAAGTAGTGCCTGATGATTACTGGTACGAGCAAACCGTAGATCTTAACGCTGGCTGGGTGGAACAATTTGAAGTGGTGCGACTCAAGCAGGTGGCGGCGGTAGCGGCGCAACTGCAAGGACTTAAATGCGCCTATCTTGGTGAGAATACCTCCTTAGCCAACAGCTGGGGCATCGCAACTGGCCAGTGCAATCCAGCCAGCCTGCTGGCCTATCTGGATTTCCACCGCGCGGTCAAATCGCCATATGAACTGGAGCAACTGCGCGCGGCAAGCAAACTGGCACTGCAGGGTCACGCGGCGGCGCGCCAATGTTTTCTGCAAGGTGGCAGCGAATACGAAATTCATATGGCCTTCCTCACCGCCTGCAATATCCTCGAAGAAGAATCGCCCTATACCAACATCGTCGCGCTGGATGAAAAATCGGCAATACTGCATTACCAGAACAAGCGGCGTGGTACAGGTAGTGGTACAGGTAGTGGTAGCGGCAAGCACAGTCAGGTGCTGTTGATCGACGCCGGTTGTCGGGTAAACGGTTACTGTTCGGATATCACGCGCACCTCCGTCAAAACAACAACCCATCCAGTGTTTCAGTCACTGGTGAGAGGTATGGACACACTGCAGCAATCACTGGTGAAGGCAGTGCGACCAGGTTTGCCCTACCCCAAACTGCAGGCGCTTGCATTACGTGGCGTAGTAGACCTGCTGGTTGAACATGGCATCTGCCATGGCGCTGGCGCAGATTTATTCGAGCAGGGTATAGGCCAGTGGTTCATGCCCCATGGCGTCGGCCATTTGCTGGGCATACAAGTACATGATGTGGGCGGACACCAGGTGGACGAAAACGGCGCCAAACTGCCTCCACCCGCAAATTCTCCAAGTTTACGCAACACACGTATTATGGCTGAGGACATGGTATTCACCGTGGAGCCCGGGCTGTACTTCATTCCGATGATTCTCGAAGCCAAGCGCCAATCGGATCAAGCCGCTCTGGTAAACTGGCATCTGGTGAAGGAGTTGTATTCCTGCGGCGGTATTCGCATCGAAGACAATGTGCGGATAGCAGGCGTTGGCGCCGAAAATCTGACGCGCCAGTTCGAGCAACAGCGCTAGTTCTGTTTTTAGCTACGCGGGCAGGAGTGCTTCGATGCGTTGCATGAGCGCCGGTAATGCATTCTGGTTGGCAAGCAGCAGCGCTTTGCCGGCAGCGCCCATGACTTGTTGTTGCTTCACATCACTGACTAACTGGATCACAACGTCTGCCAACGCCTGCTCATCTGCTACGGTGCGCAGCGCCCCGGCTTGCTCGAGCTGGGCACAGATGGTTTCGAAGTTGAACTGCGAAGGACCGGTTACCACAGGCAGACCCAGTGCCGCCGGCTCCAATACATTCTGGCAACCAGTATTAACCAGGCTGCCGCCAACAAACGCGATTGTTGCCAGTCGATAATACTGCAGCATCTCCCCCATCGAGTCGCCCACTAACACTTGTGTTGCGGCAGTGATGGGAACACCGGCACTGCGCCGGGCTACCACCAGCCCGAACTCTTCACACTGGCGCGCGACGCGGTCAAAGCGTTCCGGATGACGCGGGACCAGAATCAATAACAGCTGTGGCAGTGTTTGCAGACAGCGTCGCAGCGCAGTCAATACCTTGATCTCTTCCCTGTCGCGGGTGCTCGCGGCAATCAATACCGGTCGCGCGGAATTCCTGACCGAGTCAAACACCGGATTGGACGCAGCGGGGGCTGCTGTCAGCTCCACCAGAAATTTCAAACTGCCGGTAACAGTCACTTTTGTCTTGTCGGCGCCCAGTGCAAGCAAGCGCTGCGCATCGACATCGGCCTGCGCCGCAATGCCATCGAATTGCAAAAGCATGGCGCGCGTGGCGCTGGCAAAATGCTGGTAGCCCGCAGCCGATTGCGCGGACAAGCGGGCATTGGCCAACAGCAGACGCACACCGGCGGCGCGGGACACATGAATCAGGTTTGGCCACAGTTCGGTTTCCATGAGAATCAACATGGCCGGATTTACCCTGCGCACAAATCTTTGCATAACCCCGGGCAAGTCATAGGGTAAATAAGTGTGAAACACCTGGTCAGCGAACAAGGCACGCACCCGATCCGAGCCGGTGGGTGTCATCGTGGTGATGAGAATCTGTGCAACGGGATAACGCGAACGCAGCGCCTGTACCAATGGCGCGGCCGCGACCGTCTCGCCCACTGACACGGCATGAATCCAGAAAGTCATACGCTGGCGATCATAAGTTGCGGGCAATGCCGTGCAGGCAAATCGTTCGCCAATGCGCTGCCGATAGGCCGGCGCGCGCATCGACCGTGTCAGCAGTCGCAGCAGTATGAGCGGCACAGCCAGATAAAACAGGGCACTATATATAAGTCGATGCATAGCTTGTGCTTGGGTCAGAAGTCCGGCGTGGAGCGTTGGGAAATCAGATTCATAGCCGATATACTTTTGTGATTGTTGTGCTCACAGCAGACGCTGAATCAGCAATGGTACCAGCATCCCGATTAGTTCCCGGATCAGAATCAAGTGGCTAAGGTACCCAATGACCCAGACCTATTCAACCGACATTGTCATCTTCGGCGGTGGTGTAGCCGGAATGTGGATGTTGAACAGGTTACGCCAGCAAGGTTTCGATGCCATCTTGCTGGAATCGAAGGCGCTGGGTAGCGGTCAAACAATTGCCTCGCAAGGCATCATCCACGGCGGCCTCAAGTATGCGCTCAGCGGGACACTGAAGGGGACCGCAACCGCTACTGCGCAAATGCCACAACGCTGGCGCGATTGTCTCGACGGTAAGGGTGATGTAGACCTGCGCAATTGCGAAGTACTGCATGACAATTATTACATGTGGTCCGACTCTGGCTTGCGCTCCAAGCTGAAAACTTTTCTGGGCAGCAAGAGTCTGGTCGGTCGAGTGGAAGCTGTCAGCAGCAATGACTTCCCGCCTGTTTTTAGAGCAGCCACGGTAGCTGGCACTCTCTATAAGCTGCCAGACTTCGTCATTAATACGACTTCCCTGTTGCGCACCCTCAGCAGCCAGCATTCAAATTCAATTTTCAAAGTGGACAGCAAGCGAGTGCGCTTCAAGACCGACGCGGATGGCAATATCAACTGCATAGCCATCGCCAGTGATGACCAGAACTTGTATATCAACTGTCAGCGCACCATCTTCTGTGCCGGCGAAGGTAACCAGCGCTTGATCGACAAGGCGCAACTGACTACGCCGAAGACACAGGTGCGTCCGCTGAAAATGGTTTATGTGAAGAAACCGGGGCTGCCACAACTGTATGTGCATTGCATCGGCGACAGTTTCAGCCTGACACCACAACTCACCGTAACATCCCACACCGACGCCAATGGCGTACCCGTGTGGTATCTGGGTGGCGAGCTGGCCGAGGCTGGCACTAAACGTGACGACGCCGCCCAATTGGCAGCGGCGCAAAAACAGGTAAAGAGTACATTCCCCTGGGTTGACCTCACCGATGCCTTGTGGAACTGCTTTACGATCAATCGCGCCGAACCGGATATTGCCAACAATTTTCGACCAGACGATGCCTACCTGCTGGAAGAGAAACACGTGATAGTGGCATGGCCCACGAAACTTACGCTCAGCCCTTCACTTGCCGATAAGCTGATCAGTCACTTGCAGAAAACTGCAGTAAGCCCGATGACACACAATAATAGTTATAAACTCAGCCGGTCCCTGGATGCGCCCACTATTGTCAAAAGCCATTGGGATTAATTGCACATGACCCTTCCGCGAAATCTGCTTGGTCAAACCGACATTGAAGTTTCCTGCCTCGGCCTTGGTACTGTGAAATTTGGTCGTAATCAGGAAGTAAAATATCCGACCAAGTTTGCATTGCCGGAAGATCGCGAGGTTGAAAAGCTGCTGAATCAGGCAAGCAAAGCCGGCATAAATCTGATCGACACCGCTCCCGCTTACGGTAACAGCGAACAGCGCCTGGGAAGATTACTGCGAGGGCGCAGTGACTGGATAATCTGCACCAAGGTTGGCGAAGAATTCACCAATGGCAAATCTTACTTCAACTTCAGCGCCGAGCACACGCGCCGCAGTGTCGAACGTAGCCTGCGCAATATCGGCACCGACTATCTTGATGTAGTCCTCATCCACTCCGACGGCCGCGATGAGTATATTCTGGAAGCAACCGACTGTCTCGCCACTTTGCTGCAACTAAAAGCAGCAGGACTGATTCGAGCCGTTGGCATGTCCACGAAAACCGTGAGCGGCGGCTTGAAAGCCGTGGCGCTAACCGATGTTGTGATGGTGACCTACAATCTCGCGATGCAGGATGATGCGCCAGTGATCGACAGCGCCAGAGCTGCGCGCAAGGGCGTGATGATCAAGAAAGCCCTCAACAGCGGACACGCCTGCAATGACAATGCCGGTGGCGCCGAAGCAAGCCTCCGCTTCGTGCTGCAGCGCGAAGGTGTTAGCACCGCGATCATTGGCACCCTGAACCCCGCACACCTGGCAGCGAATATTGCGGCGGCTTCCAGCTAGACTCGCTCGCTCCGCTGCACCTGCTCTCTGCTTCAATATATTTCTAATCTGCGCAAGCGCATATCTCCCAAATCAACGGCAGAAACGTTCTGGCTACGGATTTCTTCTTTTCCAAAACAGCTATTACCGAAATAGATCAGGAATACGCACCGCTCAAGCATGCGCGCTAATTCTCTTGGCAACCGCACGCTATCCGGAAATTAAGCTGCCTGCATTGAGAAATATCAAACACATATCTTTGAAGAGCGCCAATTATGAGGACACAGATTTCACTGGATAGGGGGACGCAGTAATAATCCTCAGCATGCTATCCAGGGAACGGAAATCTCCGATATGGGGATTTATTATCTTGTGAGGCAAGGTGTTGAGTTATAGACTTAGTGGTATGCAATAAGGAATTAGTGAGTGGACTTACTAATCAAATGTTATGATTTCCCAGAGTCTATTCCAGTCATATTTTAACCTGGAGTAATGATGTGAAGAAATCAGTTGCAATAGTAATTTCCGGCTCTTTAATTGCATTAGCAATCGTTTTCGCTGGAATTTACCGGTCAAACATCCCCAACTCTACGGAATTGCTAGAAAGTGATTGGGATGGTTCGCTTTCAGAATTATCAATCGCAATAGGCGAAGTCGCAGACAAAGCATTCCAAACAGCTGATGAACTAACTGAGCAAGCGAGAACCTTGCAGGTGGCAGGGATCGGTTATGAACTTAGAGTGATATCGTGTGTAGTAGATAACCTAGATGGGAGATCTGTTAATGACGTACAGCAGTCTTGCCAGGACAGCCTCGAAAGCAATACAAATAATGAACAACAATAAAATCATAACAAGGCATTTATGTCGCCAGCAAGCTGGCTGGGACCGCTTCCACTGCGTTCCAGCCGCTCAATAATGCGGCGTTATGCGGCATCGTCAGACTAAGAGTGCGCATTAAGTCCTTGAATAATGTCACGTGACGCGTTACATTGTTCGCCATGATAAAGACATTTTCCGATAAGCATACGAAAGAGCTTTACGAAACGGGAAAATCCAGGAAGGTGCCGCCAGATGTGCTTTCTAGAGCCGTTCGAAAGCTGGAATATGTGAATCTTGCAACTTGTCTGGATGATCTGAAAGTTCCGCCAGGGAATAAGCTTCACCAGCTTTCAGGTGATCGTAAAGGGCAATCTGCAATCGCTGTTAATGACCAATGGCGCATTTGCTTTCGCTTCAAGGATGGTGATGCTTACGATGTTGAGTTCCGTGATTACCATTCATGAGAGGTAAATACCATGGCCTTTGAGAATACTGGCAACCTTAAGCGCAAACCCACCCATCCAGGTGAAATGTTGCGTGAAGATTTCATGCCAGACTTTGACCTTACAGTTGCGGGCTTGGCAGATGCTTTAGGCGTTTCCAGACAGTCCGTCAATGAGCTTTTGCGGGAGAAGAGAGCGCTGAGTCCCGAGATGGCGATTCGTTTAGGCCGTCTTTTCAATAACTCGCCGGAGTTTTGGCTGAATGCGCAGCGGGCTGTCGATCTTTGGGTAGCATCCCAAGCCATCAAAAAGGACGTGTCCCGTATACGGCCGTTACATGCCGCATAACAATCCAATCAAAACGGACGCAATAGACTCCGCGTCAGTTGCGCCGCTTATTGGGGCGTTCGGCCTCCAAGGAGAATGTATGAAGAAAAGCGAAATCGAGGAGCTTAAAGCAATGTTTTCAGATGGCTCGGGGTTCGGCGATCCCGAAGCTCGTAGAAACGCTGAACTGCGGCTGCAAACGTTGCTTGTCGAGAAGCAAGACAAAATGGCAAGGCAGATGAATATTCTCACGTTGGTGCTTGTCGTCGTTGCCGTTGTGGAAGCAACACTTCATACGATCGAGATATTTTGGAAATAAGGATGCCGAACAAGCCAATCATGCTCACTCCCTTCGGTCGTCCGACCGCTTCGGAGCTACGCTCCTTCGCGGCGGCATATTGGCGGCGTTAGGCTGCTCAGACGGAGGCACCGTGTCTTTGAATCAACATCCGGAAAAATCGAGTAATAGCCTAGACTCAAATACGCTGAGCCAGCTAAGTCCATCTCCAGACCTTGGGAGAAAACAAATGGAACACTAGGGTCAGGTCTTGCCTTTTGCCCCGGAAGTTGATCGTAGAGGCAAAAGGCAAGACCTGATCCTCAATTTTGCTCTCTGCGGCACCTGCTTTCTGCTTCAATAAACTTCTGATCTGCGCAAGCGTTAAAAAGAAAATATTGGAATAAAAAATGCAACTTCTTGATCATGCTTCGATATCTGTTAAAAGCATTGATTCATGTGTAAGTTTTTATGACGCAATCATGCATGCTCTTGGTTGTGAAAAGGTATATTAAACCGAAAAATCTTTAAGTTATGGTGTACGTTGTAAAGCCGGCGAGGAATCACATTCATGTATAGTTATTTATACTTCTGAAAGTGCGCACACAGACAATGCACGTCATTGGTGTTTTAAAGCAAAGTCTCGAACAGAAGTAGAAAACTTCTATACTGCGGGTATTGCAACCGGTGGTCTATGTAATGGCAAGCCTGGAGTTCGCTCTCATTATCATGAAAATTATTTTGGCGCGTTTCTATTTGATCCATTTGGTAATAGAGTTGAAGCGGTATTTCACGGGTCTGTTTAATTTTCTTTATGGCAAATTGTAAATTCAAATCCAAAAAGCTATTTTTAACAGGGCGCTCAAGTTTGTTACGCTCGTTATGCGAGCTTCACGGGACGATCAGAAAGCGTTGCTTTTTGTCCGCCCCCTGGCTTGAACGTTAAAACGCATATGAAAGCACCAAGCACATTTCAGGTCTTAGACTGGTTGTGGTCATCGGGTCAGCTATCTCAAAGCGACATTGATGAATTGCCAGGCTTGGGTATTGATGCTGTGATCAATCTGGCCTTGCCGACATCTTCGAATGCCTTGCCGGGTGAGGCCGAGATGATTACCAATAAGGGTATTTGTTATTTCCAAATTCCAGTCGAATGGGAGCATCCTGAAATTGACCAGTTGCGGATATTTTTTAATCTCCTAGATTCCTTTAAAGGCAAGAAGGTCTGGGTTCACTGTGCGCTGAATATGAGAGTATCGGCTTTCATCTATTTGTACCGAAAACTACGTATGCATGAAGATGAGGCTTCAGCAAGTTATCCAATGAAACATATCTGGCAACCCAATGAAGTATGGCAAGCATTTATTCAGAGCGCAGAAAAAGCGTACTAACAAAGCACCAAAGCGTTTGGTTGCTGTGGCGGTTGGGGGACGAACATAGTGAAAAAAACAGGATTAAATGCTCGATGGAGGTCAAACTCACCCTACCCTGATATAAAACGGAATCAGCATGAAAATTTATGGAAGAACACAAAAGAACAGCTCTAAACTCTCACTGCTGGCGGAATGCACTTTCGTGGCTGAACCGGAAGCATTGCGAGAGATTGCCTCATTCCTGTATCGATGTGCGGATAACATAGAAGAACAAGGCGAGTCCTGGGAACATGACACTTTCGAAAGTAATGAAGTCGTCTGCCCGGGATTTATTGTGTTCAATCCCTATGTCGTTGAAGATGAAGATTCCTGATTAAAATGCCATATTCACTGCGGTCACCGCGTACGAGCAACAAACAGGCCATGTCAATCAAGCGCGCACTGCTGCTGTCTTGCCTAAGTCTGTTATTGATGCAGTGTCATGCTGAGGTCACAGACAGCGCCGAGAGTGAAGTCGATGTAGCGCCAGCAATAGCAGAGTCCACCGATCCCTTGGCAGCAAGTTTCAGGGTACGCAATCGAGAGATTCGCGATGACATCATCGCCGAGCTTGGCAAGCGCGGCATTCCCCATAGATTGAATGATGATGGCAGCATTGGCTACCGCTTAGCCGATGGCGAGATCATCGATACTGTTTATTACTTCGCCGTTGGGCTCTACGCCGCGCGCAATTAAGCCGCTTGGCATAGTCCAGAGAGATTGCGAAATTACTACATGTTGAGTCCCTAAGACTCCAAATTACCTATTACTGGTATTCCCCCATAATATGCCCCGGACCCGCTATAGCCGTTGCAATTATTTCACGGGCAGTGGTCGCGTTCTCCTGCCTATTGGGAGTAATATAAGCGCGAACGCATACTCACAGCATCTAGTAAGCAGTCTCAATGGGACTCACTTTTTGTATCATGTAAGTCTGAGTTCCAACAAAATTTTACCAATAAGGAAAGTATGTAATGAGTAAAGGTACTGTGAAGTGGTTCAATGCGGATAAAGGTTACGGATTTATAACACCAGAGGGCGGCGGCAAGGATTTGTTCGTACACCACTCCGAAATCAAGACTGGTGGTAGTTTTGCAACGCTGAGCGACGGTCAAACTGTAGAGTTTGAAGTTGGTACAGGCCAGAAAGGCCCATGCGCTAATAACGTCAGGCCTGTATAAGTTAAAACCAGTGTGATGCCAATGCTCACCTGAGTGTTCGCAACAGTCGTATTCTGGACAAAAGCCCGCTCTGCGGGCTTTTTGTTTTCTGCAGCAAAATGCTCTAGTCCAGATCCTTCATTTTTTCCACGATGGCAGAAGTAGAACAGTCGTCCAGAAATTCCAGTGCCTTGACCTGGCCACCATATGACTGCACGTATTCGCCGCCAACCACCTTTTCCAGCGTATAGTCACCACCCTTCACCAGCACATCGGGCTGTAACAGGTGCAGCAGGCCCTCGGGCGTGTCTTCGGGAAAACTCACCACCCAATCTACCGCTTCCAGTCCGGCCAGCACCGCCATGCGCCGCTCCACTGGATTGATCGGTCTGCCACTGCCTTTCAGGCGGCGCACCGACGCATCATCATTAATAGCCACCACCAGACGCTTGCCCAGCTTTCTGGCCTGGGCGAGATAACCGACATGACCCGCATGAATAATGTCGAAGCAGCCATTGGTGAAGACGATGGTTTCACCGTGCGCCTTGGCATCCTGTACCGCTATTTGCAGTTGCTCAGAAGTCATCACCCCGCGTCCCGAACCTTGTTCGGCCAGCATGGTGCGGCGCAATTCCGGCGCACTGATGGCAGCAGTTCCCAGTTTGCCAACCACGAGTCCCGCCGCGAGATTGGCCAGCATGGTGGCATCGGCCATTGTATGCCCGGCCGCCATGGATGCTGCCAGCACCGAGATTACGGTGTCGCCGGCGCCGGTTACATCGAACACTTCCTGTGCGTGTGCTGGTAAATGCAGTTCCGGAGAATTGGGACGGATCAAGGTCATGCCGTGTTCACCCCGGGTAATCAACAGCGCTTCCAGACCCAGCTCTTGCACCAGGCGCTGGCCCTTGCTCACCAGTTCTTCCTCGGTAGCACTGCGCCCCACGACCGCCTCGAATTCGGAGAGATTCGGCGTCAACAAGGTGGCACCGCGGTACTTGTTAAAATCAGTACCTTTGGGATCGACGATAACGGGAATGTTTTTGCGGCGACCCAGCTGGATAAGGGCGGCCACTTCGGCCAAGCCACCTTTGGCGTAATCTGACAGCACCAGCGTCTGTGCATTATCGAGCAGATTCGCGACCTTGGTGTCGAGACCAGCGATGTCCTGTGCGTCGAAGGGTTGCTCGAAATCCAGCCGAATCAATTGCTGGTGGCGACTGATCACCCGTAACTTGGTAATGGTTGGTTTGTCTGCGGATTGCAGGAAGTCACAGTAAACGCCGGCGGCGTTCAGGCGGGATTTCAATTCCTCGCCTTCGTCATCCTTCCCCACTACTCCCACCAGTGACGTGGCAGCACCGAGTGCCGCGATATTCAACGCCACGTTGCCAGCACCACCGGGGCGGCCTTCACGATTGCCCACATGCACCACCGGTACCGGCGCTTCGGGCGAAATGCGCATGGCATCGCCGTGCCAGTAGCGGTCGAGCATGACATCACCAACGACAAGAACCCTGGCTTGTTGAAAGGGGGGCATATCCAGCTTCATTGGTGCGTCTCCAGGTACATGCACGGGCATGGCGGCAGATCATATCATAGCGCCCCGAACATGTAGATTCGCGGCCTGCAGCCCGGTGGCCATTGGTGTTTGAGCACTGAGATTGGCAAACGCATCTGCTACACTTGCCGCTGGTTTTCCGTTCAACCCCGCGACCCACAAACGGGTTTCACCCAATTGGCCAGCTCTGTGTCCGACACCTCCTCACAAACTGCATTTTCATCTGCATACCTGGCGCCAAAGTACTGGCCCACATGGCTGCTGCTATCGATGATGTGGAGTGTCGCGCATTTGCCGTTTCCACTGCAGATGCGCATTGGTCGCGGGCTCGGTCGTCTCAGCTATCTGCTGGCGCGCCAGCGCCGCCATATCTGCGAAGTTAATCTGGAACTATGTTTTCCAGAACTGAGTGCTGCGGAACGGCAGCAGCTCGTTAAAAAAACTTTTATAGCAAACGGTATGGGCTTAATTGAAATTGCCATCTCCTGGTACCGGAACATTGAGGATTATCGCGATCGTGTAACAGTCACAGGCCTGGAAAATCTGGAGAAAGCCAAAGCCAAGGGCAAAGGTGTATTACTCCTGTGTGCGCACTTCTCCACACTGGAGTTGGGTGGCTGTCTTACCAACATGATAAGCCCGATGGATGTGACGTATCGGCCTAACAAGAATCAGCTGTTCCAGGCCGCCATGTTGAAAGGCCGCAAACGCCATTTCCCCAAAGTGCTGGAGCGTGAAGACGTCCGTGGTGCCATGCGCAGCCTGAAGGAAGGGCGTACACTCTGGTACGCACCAGACCAGGACTATGGTTTGCGACACTCCGTATTCGTGCCTTTCTTCGGCAACGAAGCCGCGACGATTACTGCCACCAGCCGCTTTGCGCGCTTTAATAATTCGGCGGTGCTGTTTTACCGGCATTATCGCAATGCCGATAACTCAGGGTATCATCTCGAATTCAGCCCGGAGCTGGAAAATTTTCCGAGTGATGACGATGTGGCCGATGCGCACCGTATTAACGCTCTGGTAGAGGATGCCATTCGTAAACTGCCAGATCAGTATCTGTGGCTGCACAAGCGTTTCAAGACCCAGGCCGAAGGTGTTGCAGCACGCCCCTATTTCAAAAAACAATGATATGAAAATCAGCAACGACAACAGACAGAAAATGCCGGGCCCTTCCCTGTGACTGCAGTGAATTGGCGCCAACTCGATATTCGTCTCTACGCCGTGGTCGCCAGCCTGGTTATTTCCGGCATAATTCTCCTGTTCCCGTATGCCTACACTCCTAACGATGATGCCTACACTTACATTCGCACTGCCGACATTTTCCTGAACGAAGGCCTCGCCGCCGCGTTTGAACACTATACGTGGGCGAGCTATTCCGTGCTTATTGGGTTGACCAGCAAACTGGGGATTGGTTTATTCCCGGCTGCGCATCTGATCAATGCGCTGTTTTATGCACTGCTTGTGTTTGCCTTTGTCAGCATCGTGATGGAGATGCATACGTCGCGACTGATACTGGCGCTGTCTGCAGTGGTGATTCTGGTTTATCCACAGTTGAACGAGTATCGAACCTACGTCATTCGCGACATAGGATTCTGGGCCCTGTCGCTACTGGCGCTGTGGTTATTCCTCCTATTTGCCAGAACCGGCATGCTGCAATATGCCGTGGGTTTCTGTGGTGCGTTGCTGCTCGCCATGAGCTTGCGCCCGGAGGCCATGTTCTATCTGTTAGTAACACCTGTGGCTTTGCTGCTGGATCAGCGCTTCGAACGTCAAGAGCAGCAGCGGCGCTTCTTCTTGCTGGCGAGCCTGATTATTGGTATCGGTTTGCTGGCACTGATTGTATTGGCGTTGGCAGGAGCCAATGTCATCACGCTGTTGACTGAATTCGTGTCGGTATATAAGCCGTTTCTCAGCAACACATTCACGCCAGATCCGGTGCAAGCCGATGCGGTGGGCAAGGTATTATTTGGTGAGTACGCGGCAGATCTCTCGCGGGAATATATCGCTATTTTCATGGCAGCAGGATTGCTCTCAATCCTGTTGGCAAATCTGTTTAATAGTATCGGCGGGCCTTTGCTGTGGGTGCTTGTATACGGCGCCATTCAAAGCCAATTGCGAATCTCACGCGCGGCGGCTATACCCATACTGTTTTATATGCTGACGAATGCCATTGTGCTGCTCGGATTTCTGTTCGTCACCCGCTACCTCAGCGGTCGCTATGCCCTTCTCTTCAGTTTGATGCTGGCGCTGTTGGTGCCACAACTGCTTGCCTATTACCTGCAGAATAAAGCGGAGGCCAAGCGCCGTACCGCTGTCGTAGTGCTCTCGATCTTTCTGAGTTATTGCGCGTTCGATGCCTACATCAGTTTTGGTTACTCGAAGCGCTATCTGTATGACGCAATTGACTGGGTTGCACAGGATGGCGCTGACGACAACGGAACCATCCCGACACTGGTGACGAACAATCACGCCGTTGCCTATTTTAGCGGGCGCGTGGAAGACTACGACAAGATAAAGCGCAACCTGACCGCTACAGATATTCTGCAGGTCGCACCGGGTGCTCTGGTTGTTATAGAAACGAATTTTGCGATGACACAGCTACTGGCGACACCTGCAATTGCGGCAGCGCTCGAGCGTGTCGTTACGCTCCCGAGCGCAGAGGATGAACAATTGCTGATACTGCGTCGTATTGCCCCTTGATGCTGTCCATCCCCTGCGATTTACCATTTTTCTGATTCGGGACGCTTGGTTACCAGCACGTTTTCCATAATCATGTAGTTCAGGTCAGAGCCCTGGAATACATCGATGGCATCATCTGGTGTACACGCCAGTGCCTCACCGGGTCGGTTCAGCGTGGTATTGATTAACAAGCCATGTCCAGTGAGTGCGCGATACGTGCATAACAAACGGTGCATGTCAGGGTTCGAATCATCGGTGACTATCTGCGCGCGCGTGCTGCCTTCCTGTTGGTACACAATGGCGGGGTATTGTTCGCGCCACTCGGCTTTTACCATCATATTGATACACATATACTCATCGTAATTCGCGCCCTCGAGCATCTTTTCCGCCACCGTGTCCAGGATTGCCGCTGAGTAGGGTCGCCATTTTTCCCGAAACTTCACTGCGTGATTAATCAAATCGGCGATGCCTTCCTGCACCGGATTACCCAGAATGCTGCGGTTACCAAGAGCGCGGGGTCCGAATTCCATGCGCCCACGAAACCAGGCTACCAATTCGCCGCCTGCAATCAATTCAGCAGCCTTGGCAAAAGGGTCATCCAGCAACTCATAAACCGGCTTGTCACGATGTGTGCGACAGGCACTAAGGCATTGCTTGCTGGAAAACGTGGGGCCAAGAAACATGTTCTTCACCGGGCTGATCGCAAAGCCCTCCATGCTGGAGGCATAAGTGGCGGCGCCAATCGCAGTGCCGGCATCACTGCAGGCTGGATGCACCACCAATTTTTTCACCCCGGGTATTTCAGCTAGACATTGATTCAACCGGATGTTCGCCGAGCCGGTGCCGGCAACGGCCAGGCGTCCGGTCTCTCGTATTACATCGCCGAGATAGGTCTGCACCATGTTCACCGCAATATCTGCATACAGTTTCTGGATACCAGCGGCGTAATGTATATAGGGATCATCGACGAGATTACCTACTCGACGCGGCCCCAGCATATCAATCAACTTCTGGCTGAAATAATACGCTCGGAACTTTGCCCTGAAGCGCCGCAATCCCACCGTGCTAACCAGATGCGTGTTCACCTTGAAGCGGTTGCCATCGAAACGCGCCAGCGAGGACAGATCGTACTTGTTGGGATCGCCGAATGGCGCTACGCCCATTATCTTGAATTCGCCATCCAGAATATCGTAGCCGAGATAGTCTGCTACGCCAGCGTACATGCCACACAGTGAGTCAGGATTGTAGAACTCCTTCACTTTGATGATTTTGCCGCTCTCTCCATAGCCAAGAAAGATACTGGCATATTCCCCTCTGCCGTCTACGCAAAAAATGGCAGTCTTCTCGCCAGTATCTGTCAGATGGTAGGCGCTGCTGGCGTGGGCGAGTTGGTGCTGTACCGGCACCAGTTCAATTTTTGCTTCTGGAATATTCAAGCTGTGCAACAAACCACTCAACTCTTTCCGATAGCGTCGATAACGGCGGTTGCCGTTAAATACACTGTCGATACTGCGATCAGGTGCGTACCAATGCCGATAGGCATAATGCCAGCGTGCCTTGCTGAATAATGAGATGGGGGCGTAGGGAATGGCGACATGCGTGACGTCTGATGCTTTCACACACGCAATCTGCATACACCGGTTCGCTGACAGAAAAGGCAATTCTTTCTTGGCATGGCGTCTGCGAATGATCCGCTCTTCCTCCATGGCTGCAACCAATTGGCCATCGATGACAATCGCTGCCGCCGGGTCGTGACCTACGGCGCCGGCCAGTCCTAATGTAATGTTCGACATGGTTAGCCCAGTTCTCCTAGCATTTGTTGTACGGCAGACTGAAAAGGCGTGCCGTCCCAGTTCCTGCCAAAGCGCTCGCGATCTTTGCGTAAATACGGCTCTGCCATGCCAGCTGATTGGTGGTGATGCATGGCGTCAAGATCGAGCACAAACAGTCGCTCCTTCTGCAAAATAAAATTGGACGCCTTCATGTCGCCGTGGCTGATATGGTAGGTCTTAAGCAGCAGAAACACCTCCTTGAAGCGGGCGACGATAGCCGCCACTGGCAACTTAAGTTCCACGTCCTGCTGCGCTTGCATCTGGAAATCTTGCGCGTGTATATACTCACTCAGATACCAGGCGCGACGACGGAACACCCACAGCAGTCTTTCTTCCAGCATCAGGTAGGCATGGGGCGTAGCAATCCCCAGCATTTCCAGCATCGCAGCGTTGCGCCAGGAATTGTCAGCGCGACTTCTTTGCAGCAGGCGTTTGAGGCCGTGCAGAAATCCCTTCACGTTATAACGTTTTAACACAAAATCGCGGCCACCGAACTGAATCATGGCGACTGTAGAAGAGTTACCCTCTTTCAACATTTTGGCTTTGGCAAGCATGCTGTCTGGATCTTTGATAAAACTTTCAACGGCGTCGGAGTGAATCGAACGGTCATACACGGCGAACCGATTCGACGTGTGCACTTGTCGAAATGCTGTTGTCGAGCGAAACACCTTGCGTTCGAACGCGCGCACTCGGCTCTGGCGAGCCGCAATAATCCTGTTTTGTAAATCCTGGTTGAGCGTGTCTGCAACTACGACAGCAGCATCTTGCTGATTGATCGACTTCTGGTAGTGCTTGCGCAAGCTGGGAACAAGTGCGTCCATTGTCACTGGAAACTGGGCGAAAAAACCCGCCAGGTTTTGCAGGCAGGTATTTTCATCCAATGCCTTGCCAACGCCTTTGATATCTCCACCATCCAGCACGAATACCTTGCCGTGGGACAACATGAAATTGTCCAGATGGATGTCTCGTTGCCAAAGCCCGGCGTCGTGACAGCGCGCGATCGAGCCTACACCCATTTCCATGATCGACAATTTTTCTGCCGCGCTATTCGCTGCTTCGAACAACGACAGCAGACTGGTGGCCTGCGGCAAAAAGTCGATGAGCAGGACAGCGCCCTGCTGGTCCGCCGTCGTAGTCTGGTTAATGACCTTCGGGGTGGGAATGCCCGCCTGCCGCAACAGGGTTACGCCTCTGAGGTCGCGCAGCATGCTTTGCTTTATGTGGCCGCGCCGGAAGAACAGTTTTAGCACCACCGGCTGGTTTTTCCAGCTGGTTCTGGCGACGATACGTTTGCCAGGAATGATGCGGAGGATCGATTCTATCTTCAGCATCACCTTCGCCTGATCATCCATGACCTCGAGATTGAATGGCGTGGGGATATGCCGGCCCATGGCGATGAGGTTACTGCAAGTTAAAATATTCATGGGTTAGCTGGCCGGTCCGAGCTTCTTGAACATCGCTTCTGCTCTTTTATTTACTGCATTCCAGAATGTGTGATGCAGTTTGAATATCGAGCGCAAGTCGCGCTGTTCATAACACCGCATGAAGCGTAACAAGTCGCGCTTGCTGAGTCCGATGTGCATGGCCGAATAGTATAGACCTGCCAGATCTTTCACAATCCAGCGTCGGCCCAGATTGTGGCGGATTAAAGCCCGGTGCAAGTCGATCAGTGACAGGCGTAAATCAGGCCGCGGTACGCCATTTTCCAGATGCAATAAAAAATGGCACAGGTAATAGTCGCGATGACAGATGCCGTTGCCATGCAGCGTACGACTGATCTGTGCCAACTGTAGTGTCAGCCTGCGTTTCAATGCCACAGCGGGCGCCTGCTGTGCCCAGTGCCGACAGAAATCTTCCAGACTTATGGTGTCGAGCAAAGCCTCGGTAACAATAAAAGACTGTCGCGTGGCAGGATTGCGCCCACGCTCGCCAAAGGCAACTGCCGTCATCGTGGCTACGTCAAGTTCTTGCAAGCGGCGGATCGCCAACCATTCGTTGCGGGCGCTGACTACCGGCAGCCGCAGCGTCACCAAGTTTTTCAAAATTTCAGCCCAGCCAATACCAAAATGCAGCTTGGCGAAGTAACTGTTACCGCCGAGTTCAAACTGGAAGGTCTTGCGACCAGCCAATTGCCGATACACCTTGCCTTCGAGCAAAGTCAGTTCGTGGAAGGGGTCCCGGTCCTGCCAGTGGCGACGCAACTCTTCGTTTATTTGCAGGATACTCACGAAGCTGGTCCTTGCGGATGTCTGGCCTGCGCAAAGCTCTCGATCAAGTCTGCGGCGACGCGGGGCATCGCGTATAAATCCTCGTTGCTGCCATAGCGCAGACCATTGGCAGACCACGCTGCCACCGGCAACTGCAGCAACATCTCCGCCAGCAAGCGGTTCAATTCGGCCTGCTGAAACGGCTCAATGCATACGGCGCCGGACTCAGCTTGTTCGATATGAAACGCATAGCCGCAACTGGCGGTGGTCAGCACCGGCAATCCGGCGATGGTGGCTTCCAGCAGCACATAACCCGCGCTCTCCAGATAGGCCGGGTGCAGCAGCAAATCCGCCGCTGCCAGAAACCGGGGAATGTCATCGCGGCCAGGCAGGATCGTCACCTGCGACCCGATTCCAAGTTGACGCGCCAGACGCAGAAACGGCGCCGGCTTGTCCTGGCCTACGAGCAGATAGCGGCAGCGCTGTCGCAGTTCGGCTGGCAGCGCCGCCATGGCGCGCAGGGAGCGATCGACGCCTTTTACGCGAAAGCCTGAACCCACCTGCAATAGCAATACGCTGTCTGCACTTATACCCAGTCCCGCACGCAGCGCTGCTTTAAGCGCCGGGTCGCGCGCGCTTACTCTGCGGTCGGCAGCGATGCCCGGCGGCAGATCGTGCAGGCGCATCTCGCAGCCAGGATAATGTTGGCCAAATTCACGGCGCTGCTGTGGTGAAAGCAGCAGCACTTCGGTGGTGCTGGACGCGCCAAACACGGCGGCCTCATAGACCTTGAAGTGTCGGTAGCGGGGCGTGTATTGATAATAGAACCCGCGCTGGGCCACTGCCTTCTCGGCAAAACAGGGATCGGCGGCGAAGTACACATCCAGCAATGGCATCTTGTTGAAACCGACCACTGTATGGGGTGGCTGTTTGGCAAGCGCCGCAGCGACCCAGTCGGTGAAGCGCCGATACTGCGCGAGTCGGGTAAGGCCGCTGGCCGGGACGATGATCAGCTTGAGCTGCTCCGGTACTACTCCCTGCCAGCTGCGCGTATATACATCGACCGTATGACCGCGCTGCAAACACTCAGTGACAATGCGCAGGAAATCCCGTTGCTGTCCACCGAAGGGAAAGTAGGAATAAATCAGGAAGCTGAATTTCATGTTAGCTTTGGATCAGTTTTTCAAATTGCTGCCATACCACTTCCGGTTTGTGTGTGGCGAAACAGGGTGGCGTCACTGCAAACGGTTGATCCATGAAATCATCCGTAATGCCCGGGCCGTTATAGGCACAGGTTTTCTTCACGCAGGGAGCGCAGTTCAAATTGGAGTTCAGGTGCAATTGCTTCGCGCCGTAGGTGCCGGAAAGTTCAGGATTGGTCGGGCCATACAAAGATACAGTCGGCTTGTTCAGGGCTGCAGCAAGGTGACCGAGCCCAGTATCGACTGCTATGACGCCGGAAGATTGCAAAATATGTTGGGCCAGACCAGTGAGGGTTTGCTTGTCCAAAACCGCTACCATGGCATTATCGCGCGCGATAAACTCCGCTCGCTGTCGCTCCTCTGCATTGCCCCAGGGCAGCAACACCCTGTAACCGGAATCTGTTGCCAGTCTTGCCAGATGGCGCCAGTAATATTCGGGCCAATGTTTGGTGCGCCATGTGGTGCCATGCAGAAATACGATTTGTTTGCGAGTTTCAGGACTGCCGTTGCCGGTGATGCGATTGATATCAATGCCGTAGTCGACCGTATTCGGGTCATAAGTGTATTGTAGTGAACGGGAGAACAGTTGGCGCACACGATCAACCGCATGTTCGGTCCAAGGTACCGAATACACCTTGTTATAAAAAAGAGTAGCGAGCGGTTCCCGAATCGTGCGATTGCTCAAGCCGATAGTAATGCCACGGGACAGGCGGCTGATAATTCCGCTCTTGATCAGGCCCTGGGCATCGATGACCAGATCGTAATGGATGTTTTTCAAGTCGCGCTTGAAGGTTTGAAATTCATTGCTCAGGAAAGTTTTGACCGGGTTTCTGCGCCAGCGGCGAAACGCCACCGGGATCACCGTCGCAACGGCCGGATGCCAGCCTGGTACTTCGATAAAGTTTTCTTCCACTACCCAATCAAACACCAGATCCTTATGCGCACGATGAGCATCGGTGACTGCCGGCAAGGTGTGGATTAGATCACCCAGTGAAGACACTTTGACGATTAAAACTCGCAATAGAACAGTCCCTTTTTATTGGTAAATCAGCAGCGGTTTGCGGCAATTTACCGTCCCGATTCATAA
The DNA here is from genome assembly GCA_009692305.1 of Gammaproteobacteria bacterium. Taxonomy (GTDB): domain Bacteria; phylum Pseudomonadota; class Gammaproteobacteria; order Pseudomonadales; family Pseudohongiellaceae; genus UBA9145. The sequence continues at coordinate 232,096 of SHZK01000002.1, forward strand.
CGCATGCATGGCAATGCGTTAAGGCCGGATCTTATGTTGCGCTGGTCAATTCAACGAGCGCGGATAACACCCTCTCTGGGGTCAATTCCGTCAAACAGCGCCGGTGTCCAAAGGGACATTCCCGCTTGAAACAGGGCCGACATTCGATGTCGGTTGCCAGCACTCGCGCCTGCTCACTGAGCGGTGGGGTAAAATCCGGCGATGTCGACCCGAAGATTGCAGCGACCGGCAAGTCCAACGCTGCCGCTATGTGCATCAACCCCGAGTCATTGGACACCACTGCGCTCACAGTCGACATGAGATCGATAGCCTGTGCCAGCGTGGTGGTTCCGGTCAGATTGCGGCAGTGCGCCAGTTTAGCATTATCCAACCCCAATAGGATTGCGGCGGCAATTTCTTTGTCATTGGCCGATCCGAAGATCCATACATTCCAGCCGTCGGCGATAAGCTGGTTGCAAACAGCCGCAAAATGTTCAGCCGGCCATTGCTTGGAATTACCGAACTCGGCCCCGGGACAAATTGCCAGCGTGGGCGTGCCTGCATCGAGTCCGAACCCGGCCAGGGCCTGTTGCCGAGCGTTGTCCTCTATATGCAGGCGCGGGCGCGGGATTTTTTGCGGCAGGTCTGCGCTTTGTGCGTACGCGAGTGCCGCAAACCGCTGCACCATAAGCGGCAACAGCGCTTCCTCCAGTACGCGGCAATCAGTAAGCAACGGGTTACGCCATTCCCCGCGCCAGCCAATGCGATGTGGAATGCGGGCGAAAAACGGAATCAGCGCAGACTTGAAGGAATTTGGCAAAACAATCGCCGTGGTATAGCCATGCTTGCGCAACACTTTGCCCAGCGCGTGGCGTGCGCCGAGACGCAATTCACCGTGCCCCAGGGCTGTACTGATGCTGTGGTCAACTTGTGGCATGCGCGACAACAGCGGCCGCGTCCAGTCGGGCGCCAGTACCGTTATCTTGCAGTCGGGGTGCTGCAGTTTCAGGCTGCTGAACAGCGGCTGAGCCATGACCATGTCACCGACCCAGGACGGACCCACAATCAGAAAATTTTCGGCGGGCGTTTGAGTGACGCGGGCTTTTATAGAAGGTACCAGTACATCCATTTTTGGATTATGCCTGACATTGTGCTGGCAGCTTCTGACTTGTGCAGATGCAGCCTGAGCAGCTAGTCCTTGCTCTCCGGTGTCACCCGCAGAATTTCATTGACGTTGGTGACACCGGCGGCAACTTTCTGCGCGCCGCTGATCCGCAGACTCATCATGCCATCCTTGTAAGCCTGTTTGCGCAATGCCGGCAAATCCGATTTCTCATCGGCCAGCCGTTGCAACGCTTCGGTAAATGGCATCACCTCGTAGATCCCTTCGCGACCCTTGAAGCCGGTCTCTCGACATTGCAGACAGCCAACAGAATTCTGCGCTTTAGTCGGCAGCTTTACTTTCCAGGGCCGCGTGAGCGTATCCCAGGCTTCCTGATCCAGCGTGGTCGGTGTTTTGCAATGTGGACACAACACGCGCACCAGCCGTTGGGCCACGATCCCTACCACTGTTGCCTTGATGAGATAGGACGGTACGCCCAACTCGAGCAAGCGCGTGACAGCCGAGGGTGCATCATTGGTGTGCATCGTAGTGAATACGAGGTGACCGGTGAGTGAGGCCTGGATTGCCATCTCCGCCGTTGCCAGGTCATGTACCTCGCCTATCATGATGATGTCAGGGTCTTGCCGCAGCAGTGCCTTCACACCATCTGCAAAATTCAGGTCAATATTTTCCTGCACCTGCATCTGGTTAAAACTGTTTTCCACCATTTCGATTGGATCTTCGATCGTGCACACATTCACTTCATCTGTGGCGAGCAATTTCAGGGTGGAATAGAGCGTTGTCGTCTTGCCGCTTCCGGTCGGACCCGTGATGATAACAATGCCGTTGTTGTTCCTGATAATTTGGTTCCAGCGTTCGAGATCGTCACCCGCCAGACCTAGTTGCTGGAATGGCCGCGTCAACACTTCCGGATCGAAGATACGCATAACCAGCTTTTCGCCGAATGCGGTGGGCAGTGTGGACAGCCGCAGCTCTACTTCGCTGCCATTCGGACTCTTGGTCTTGATGCGCCCGTCTTGTGGTTTGCGTTTCTCCGCCACATTTATGCGGCCAAGTATTTTCAGTCGGCTGGTTACTGCAGCCATAACCTGCATAGGCAATGCATACACTGTATATAACACGCCATCTATGCGAAAACGGACGTTGCCTTTCTCTCGACGCGGCTCTATATGAATATCACTGGCGCGCTGTTCGAATGCATACTGCAACAACCAGTCGACGACGTTGACGATGTGCTGATCATTTGCTTCCGGGTCCTTGATATGGCCCAGCTCTAACATCTGTTCGAGGTTGCCGATGCCCTTGCGCTGAACACCATCTTCGGCGGCACGGTTAATGGAACTGGCGAGGCTATAAAATTCGGTTGTAAGCCGCTTGATCTCAACCGGGTTGGAAACCACCCGATTGATCTTCTTCTGCAGAACGTGTGCCAGGTCAGTTTCCCATGAGGTGACAAAGGGCTCAGCGCTGGTGATGGTGACGTGGTGTGGGGTTACTTCAACTGCTAGAATATGATGGCGCTGTGTAAACGCATAAGACATGACCTTGGTGACTTGTGCCACGTCGATCTTTAGCGGATCAATCCGGAAATACTCATGGCCACTCTGCATACAGAGAGCCATAGTCGGGCTTTCGATATCCAGAGTGCGGCCAGCTGCCTTGCGATCTTCCAGCGCCAGGTCTGCCACATACTGCAATACATGCTTGTTCTGATCTTTCGCGGAACGGCGACTCTCAAGTGCGTGCTTGAAATCAGCTTTGTTGATTCGTCCTGCTTCCAATAATCCGTTCAGGAAGTAATTCAATTCCGGCGGGGCATTCTTCTTTGGTTCGCTTTTCTTTTTCTCTTCTACTGCGGTCATCAGTTGAACCCGGTTTTTAATTGTACGGCGTGGATTAGAGGGCGTGGATTGAAGCTGGGTCGAACTTATTCGATCAGTTTGACCCATTCACCCGCTTTGGGCGTGCCTATAGGGTAATAACCATTGAGCAGGCGCAGGGTATCTTCCGGGTAATTCGCCAGCTTGCTCTGCTGGCTAACAACCGCGAAATCGAAAAATTCGGAGGCCTGCACAAACTTGATTTTCAGCTCATTGCCACTAAAAGTTTCGCCGTTCTGAATTGCCCGGAACGTGCGCACGGTTTCGAGCAGTGAGGCATCCACCTCGTCCGTTGCGCTCGAGTTTTGAATGTCACCACGGAAGACAAACGCCCGCGGCCCGAGATAGATTACTGCAATCCGCTCCATCCTGCCGGTCTCTGCCGAAGGGGCGAGGCCTGTGTGGCCGACCAGTCGATACTGCTCCAGCGCTTCGGATTTCTGCAGATTGGTAATGCCCAGATTGTCGCGGATAAAAACCCGCGGTTCGATATTGGCTTGCAGGCGCTGTGCCTCGATGCGCATAGTGCCGATGCCTTCGTTGCTGGCAGTGACTGTGGTAGTCGTTTCTGTAACAGCCCAACCATCAGGGAATACGAGTGTGTAACCCAATAATGTCTGGTAGTATCGATTGCGATTGTCCTGGGTCTGTGAGCCCTGGCTGGCGCCGATAATCAGTCCGTCGATCTTTTCACGAAATGCTGTATTGTCCGTCATGGTAATTTCGTTGTCGGACAGATTGGCGACACTGGCAATCGCCTCTTGCAGGCGCGTGTCATTGCGCGGATGGGTCGCAAACAAACCGTGATAACTCTGGTTACCGCTGGAGATCTTGCGATTGAAATCTTCCTGATTCTTGAGCACGGTAACGACATCGATCACAGCGATCGGATCGTAACCCGCCTTCGCGATATATTCGGCACCCAGGCTATCTGCTTCCAGTTCATGTTCGCGACCGAAGCCACTCAATCCGGTTTGAGCCCAGATCGATGCGACCTGACTGATTTGTGAGCCCACATAACCACTACCGGTAGCTACTGCGGTCACGAAACCACCCACTGTGGCCGCCGTTTTTGCAAGCGCACCGCGCGCTTGCTGTTGCACCGCATGGCGTGCCGTAATGTGGCCGATCTCGTGGGCTATTACTGCGGCCAGTTGCGCTTCTGTATTCATGAACGTAAGCAGGCCGCGATTGACGTAGACATAGCCACCAGGCAAGGCGAACGCGTTGATGTCCGGGCTATCGATGATAAAGAACTGGTATTCAAGATTAGGGCGGTCACTCACTGCCGCGACGCGTGCACCTACTTCGCGCACGTAGGCAACAAGTGCCTCTTCTTCATAAAAAGCCTGACTCGCGGCTACTTTCTCGTGTTCTTCCTTGCCAATTTCCTTTTCACGGTTCTCAGTCATCAGCACGATATTGGGAGCCCCGGTAGCTGGATTTACCGAGCAGGATGACAAAAACAGCAGCGCGCTGCCCGCGATCATCGCCAGCGCTATTGCGCGCGCATTGAATCGAACAGAATGCAGATCAAGCAAAGTTTTCATGGCGTCACCGGGCTGTTTACAGTGCTTCGGTTGCAGCTCCTGATTTTGCACAGAGGCTGATTAACTACCATTGACGAAATCTTTCAACTGGCTCGCCAACCGACTACACGCGTTTGCTTCCACGCGTGCGATGAGTGGAATGGGAATCACCAGTGCCGGCAAATAGGATTGCCCGTTGGCGTCGGTGTTGATAGTTCCTACCGACGTTGCCGAATCCACATCCCAGATTCTGGCGTCGAAGCTAGCGTCATCTTCCCAGGTGCCAAAACCAAAACAGCCAGCGCCACCGGGACCAATTGTGCAGGAAATAGAGCCGGTGCGACCGCTGGTTTCAGTGAAGCCGTCCAGCCAGACGATATACCGCACACCGAACTCATCCATTTTCTGTGCCACGACTTCTTCCGCCATGAGTTTTTCCAGATCACTGGTTCGCAGTGGTGCAGTGCGAGGCTCGAACCAGGGAAACATGGCGTCGACAAATTCCTGTTCCGGAACCACTCTTATCGAATTGGTGCCGTTCCCCATATGCTCACCGACACAATCGACAAATTCGGAGCGCGTTTCGTAATCGCTTGCCTGACGCCGGCCAAGAATCACGATCGATTCGTGATTCTCGATACCTGTTTCTCCCTGACGAAATTCATCAACCGTGGTACTGGTGCACGCACTGAGTGCGCCTATTAGTAGGCTAATGATGCCGCCAGTTTTTACTAAATTTGCGGCTATATAGGACATTGTGTCTAACCTCAGCGTTACTGCTCGATGTTATAGTCTGTTCAACCAATCACGCACTTCCGGAACTTCGGAAAAGCTCAATGAAAAACTCGAAGCCAGATCGCGCAAGGCGACGACCGCGGCTTCATTAATAGCCGCTTCAACAGACAGGAAGGTTGCGGTCGGTGTCTTCCCATAGGATGTCAGAACCCAATCGGCTATATAATCACCCTCTGCGGTGAGTAGGCGCATGTTGTACTTGATCCAGACTTCATAGACATCCAGCTTGGTCTTGGCCGGTAGTGCCAACTGAAATTCTTCAATGGCGGGGGCAAACACGGCATCTACTCCGCGGGTCTTGGCTTCTTCCATCGAGTTGACAATAATCACCTGATCAAACATAGCGGGCAATACGGCATCGAACAGTTGTATATGGGACAGCCCGCTTTCTATGTTGAATTCTTCCTCACCTGTTTCGGTGTATTCAATGTAGGCAAAATTTCTCAGTGCCTCATCGTAGAGAACCGCCATGGTCAGCGGTAATTTATTGATATTCGGAGTCGGAAAGCTGCCTTCGATCACCACATTGCTGACACCGCAAGCGCTTAGAGCTAGCCCCAGCATGGTGCTCGCGAATTTGTTGTAACTCTTTGTATTTAAGGCTATATTCGTCATTTGTTGTAAACTGTTCGAGTAAATCAAAGGCAACCAGTTAACTAGCGAAAATCATTCAGTCCGACAAATGTACCACCATTTCTCTGTGTCAGCTCACGCATTAATGTTGAAAAGCGATAAACGCTTTGCTGGAATCGCGCGGGGCCTGCAAAGATCGTCGGAAAACCGATTCCGTGTATGCGCACCAGCCGATCACCATTGGCGTCTTCGACGTTGATACGGTCGATTGTTTGAAGTACATCTTGAATAGATCCGCCAGGCTGAAAATCATCACCCATAACATAGATACTGATCTTCTTGCCCGGTTCGTAGAAGTTGCTGATAGCTCGGGTCACGCCCTCTACCGGGCTGCTATTGCTGTAAGGGTTCCAATTACGCAGGGTGGAAATGATCTGGTTACGGCGGCCAGGAGTATCCGGGATCCATTCCCCGCGATAGGAATCAAACATGTAATCACCCTCGTCGTTCATGACCTGAATGCCTTTTACTTCAGGATAGACATTCAGGGTGTCTTCTATTATTCCCAGCATTTTATTCCAGCTCGGATTATTGAACATACTGCCGGAGGTATCGATCACGAAGATAATGTATTCGCTATCTACCGGGATGCCACCAATGGCGTTGTTTTCCGGCGCCGATGAGTTTGCTAGCAACCTTTGCATTTCCGCGGTGAGAGTTTGTCTGGCAATGGCGAGCTTGCCTGACTCAAGAGTGGCTTCATCGGACATTTGATTCGAGGCTTGAAACTTGCCCTGTACGTCATTCAGATCACGTCGTAGTCGTGCGACGCGATCTTTCAGTATAGAGAGTTGCTCTTGCTTGGCATTCAAGTCCCGATTGAGCACCGTAGTTTCGCCACGAATCTCAAATAACTGCTGCTGTAGATCGTTAATTGACCCTTCCGATTTTACATCACTAACTTCTAAAGAAATGGGTTCCGCCTGTTTGGCAATCAATAACAAAATAATCATCGAACCGAATCCGCAGGCGGCTATGTCCAGGAAGGAAACGCTAAAGGAACCGCTTTCGTCTTCGCTTGCTCTCTTGCGTCTCATGGCCAGTCCTTCGATGGGGAGAGAAACGAGCCCTGTGAGTATTGCGCCAATTGCCAAAAGACTGCTGCTGCGCTGGGGTCGCCTTCGAGTGGCATCAAGATGATATTGACCGGAACGCCTTCGGGTAATTCCTGCACCGCTTCTTCAAATAAATCGAGTCGTTCTTCCGGCGTAACCAATGCTTTCGATGAACCACCATCATTTATAGTGGGCAATCCGTCTGTTATCAGGAAGATATTATCCGGTGGTGGCGACATATTGGCGACGGCACGAAACACCTTTTCCATATTGGTGCCGTTTTCTGGCACCAGAAGCTTGACGTTGTCGATGGCGTGATTGAGTTGATCACGATCAGCCACCTCTAACCAGCGATTCTCAGTGCCGGCTATCACGGACTGATAATTATCACTGAAATTCCAGATCTGATAGCGGGAGGTAATTGGAAACTGGGTACTGATCCAATCCACCGTTCTCACTACTCGCTGCCACTTCGGCGCATTCCGCTGGGCATCCTCAGACATGTTGCGTGTACGAATGATATTTACAATGGTGCTATCCAGCATGCTGGAAGAGCTATCCAGTAAAATCAGAATGCGTTGCCCGCCGAGAAATAAACCGGAGAGATACTGGCGGTTACCATCTCCGAGAAACTGGCGAGCGCTATTGCCTCCGTCTTCAAGCGAACTCGCCTGTAAGCGCAATAACTCTTCTTCTAGCGCCCGTACATCGGCGCGCAATTGCTCGACGCTCTCCACACTAGCGACACTGGAATTCTCCAGCGCAGCCAGTTCCTCCAGGAATGTATCAATCTGATCCTGAATTTGCCGCGCGAGACCTTCGGCAGTGACGACTTCAAAACTGGTATCGGAATAGGTATTACGAATCTGTACGAGGCCGAGTTGGCCCTGCAACACTTCTTCCTGTAACAGATTAATTTCTGCAGCGAACTCGGAACTGGTATCGAGTTCCGTAATTGTGCTGGCGTGATCCAGAATCAGAAAGAGTAGAATGATAGCGCCAAAACCGCAAAACATGACATCCAGAAATGCCAAGCTTAGCGGGCTAACGCTGCGTCTAATTTTTTTTCTGCTCGACATGGTTACGCCGTATTTTCTTAGCCCTTTACCTGGATCAGTGAAATTGCTTCCGAATCTTCACTAAATTGAATGCGATCTCCCAGCTTCAACTGCTGCTTACCACTTATCCAGGACTGATTCACCAGAACGCGCTGCTTACCGCTATCGAGAAAGATACCAGCGATCCGGGTTTCAATATGCCCCAGATAGTCCGGTAATCCGGCGATAGAAAGTTGAATCGTTTGCGCCGCATTGGTCTCCTCATTGAACTGCCCATTGAACTGCCTATTGGGCAGCCCATTTGTCTGAGAATTATTCTGAATTTCAATGCGACTAAGAGATATCGCGCGATTGCTATACAACGCATGTGTCGGAGCTTCCTGTGATTCTGTTGCTCGCGCTGTATTGCTTGCCAATTTGTTCGTCTTGTTTTTGCCGTCTTTGAATTGCAACGCGTTCACTAGATGGATGCCATCGGCTGAACTGGTAATGAGGTCACTGAATTTCAGGCAGGCGGTATTGATGGTTGCTGGATCCAGCATCTGTACTTCTCGTTCTGCTCTCAGCGCCACGGTGATACCAGGCAACGCAGCGAGTCCAGTGCTTATTAGTACCTGGCTGTCGCCCCCGGCGGCCAGCGCAACGATCTGCTGACTGATTTTGCGGTAGTGGCCAGAAAGGTTACTCACCAGGCTCTCCTGTGGCATCTTGACGGTGTGCACCGCACTGTTGTTCTTTAACTCCAGAATCAGGCTGCTTTGGTTTTCGTCACTGTGTCGCCACCAGTGAGGCAAGGTATTGTAAAGCTGCTGCTCCGATTCGGCATTGTGCTGCGGATTGAAACGACTCTGCTGAATAAAAGCACTGGTGGCTAGCTGCATCATCAGGTCCATGAAATTCTGACTGCCGACTCCCGGAACCTGAATCACGGATTCCACCTTCAGGTGCTGATCTCTAATTATCAGCTTCGTCAGCAACACCTGATGTAGCTGAATATCTGCATAGATAATCGATTGATCCTTCGCCAAGGCGACAGCCGCAGCCAAAGCCGAATCCACTACACCGATGGTAGTAAATGGACATCGTTTGGCGAGGCCTAATAGAATGGCGAGCTGCTGGCGCGTGAAATTACCGGGTACTGCAAAAATGACATCGCCGTCGATTGCGGCAGTTTCAGCCAAATGCAATAAATGCGCATACGCGATGTCGGCGAAGTGACGAATGCCATTGCCATGTGACAGAGGGTCCAGACTCAATTCGTGCCAATACTTGTTATAACTATTCGCTGGATGCAGCCGCGCTTGTTGTTCGGCAATTTCTCCAAGCAGTAACTTTCTATTCTGCGACAAGGCGAAGCCGGGGCTCTGCAAAAGAATCCCGTTTTCATCGCCTACTTTCAAGGCGCTGTCATTGAGCTCGATAACCTTCAGACTCATACGTGGCTACCTTTCTCCGGTATTTGTAAATGCCGTATCATTTTGTCATCGCAGTAATGCTGACAATCCATCACCAGCCGATCTTGCAATAATTGCAATTGATGCATCAGAAACATCAGTAAAATACTCGCTACCAGAGCAACGAAAGTAGAATTAAACGCCACCCCCAGACTCACTGTTACGCCAACAATATCGCCGTTCACCGCCTGATTGGCCTGCCCCAGCGCCATGCCGATCCCGCGTACAGTACCAAGAAAGCCGATCGACGGAATCGCCCAGGCTATGTAACGCACCAGTCCCAATTCAGTTTCCATGCGATTCGATTCATTATCACAACAGTCGTTGATCACCGCGGATACATCTTGAATGTTGCTCGTTGACTGAAATCGATGCAATCCAGCCAACAGAGCTCGTGGTAATAAAAACTCCCGCTCGCTCTCTGGTAGCGCCTGGACCGGCCGCGAATAGTTTCTTGCGTCTTCTGGCAATATGCTTATGCCCTCGGAGACCTGTATCAGGGTTCTTTCCAACAAGGCTCGCTCGCGCAATGTCTGCTGCATCTTCAGGCCGATTATGGCTACCGCCCAAAGTAAAAGGATAACGGTGGCTTCCTGCTCGAAATCACGGATAATTATATAAAATGACCGGTCGGCAACAAAGTCCGGATTAAGTTTTCCTTGTTCATTCTGATACTGCTGGTCAATTGCTGCTAATGGCCTGACTACAGTGACGTAGAGAGCGTGCACGATAATAAAAGAAAAAATCAGCGCCGCTAACTGATAGAAGGTTTCGTTCAACACGCCTTGCTTCATAGCTAAATCCTTGTCACTTACCAGTTCAATTCGATGCTAGATATCAATGGGAAATGAAACTCCAAGATCCTGTGAAATTTCTTCAGTTGGAATAAATCGGCGGAATCCTTGTTCCGCATTCACTGGCTCATCAACGTCAGCGAGAATCAGTTCATTTTCTGGATTCTCTTTTTCCACTTGCTCTATAGGTGCCGCTTGCAGTTTTTCATCATCCGTAATCACGCCAGCATTCGGATCTGTTTGCTGTTGTGGATCTGCTTGCTGTTGTGGAGCATTGTCGGCGCCATAAATCAGCACAGAGAAAAACAGAATGGTGCCCAATAGTAAAAATAGTCGCATATATTATTCCTCCAAATAGCGAGCTATCCTGAATCCAACATCGTCTCTTGGCTCTTCACCAAAGTCACGAAATGACAAGCGTAATTCCGTAATGGAACCGTGCGCCCAGCTGGACCCGCGAATACTGTGAAACTGGCCTTCAGCCGGACCCATCGGATCGACTTCAACACCACCGAGGGCGCCCATCGCTCCGTAATAGTCGTGGACCCATTCGGCAACATTGCCAGAGAGATCGAAGACTGCATTATGATTTGGAGTGAAAGATCCAATGGGTGCCGATCCGAGATAGCCGTCGTTGTAATCGAATAGAATCTGTCCTAAATAATTTTGACTGGTGACGTCGGCAAAATTACCCGCTTTTTCCGGAGGTGGCAGCTGTTCTCCCCAAGCGTATTTATACAAGGTCCCAGCACTATCAGTGCGAGCAACCCATTCCCATTCGGCTTCCGCGGGTAATCGATAGCCGTGGGATTCTGCATTAAAACCAGTCACAGCTTCGCCTTCGACCTGATAAAAGGCAGGCAAGGATTCCTGCTCACTCAACCAGTTGCAATACAGGGCCGCCTGATGCCAGGTAAGTTGCACCACTGGCTGGGATTCGTTGTTAAGCGTCAGTCCCTGCACCGTTCCGGAAGTGTGTTTTGCGGAATACAAACGAAACTCAGAATTGGTGACTTCATTCAGACTGATATAGAAAGGCCGCTCCAGTCTGACTTCTCTAAGACTCTCATTGGGTCTGCGCCCGGCTTCGCGCCGTGAGGTCCCCATGGTGAAAGCCCCCGGGTAGAACAATTTCAGAGTCTGGTTCGCTGCCGTAGTGATTAGTGGACGTATCTGTTCCACTCGCGCCTGCTCCATCGATTTGAGCGTCACTCGAATTACCTGATCGAGCCCCGGGCGAGAAACAAATTCGGTGGCGTAGGGTACATAGCCTGCCTTGCGAATTTCGATGAGCTGACTGGATGCCATGAGCTGGATTGTCTGGTTCGCAAGACCACGCAATTCTCCATTGACATACAGCTGTGCATCGGCCGGCTCACTCACCACGCTCACCTCCGCCATCACCGGGTCCAGCGCCATACTAATTTCTCGAGCCTGATTCGGTTGGGTTCGGATTGAAGTCTTGCCAGAGTGGTAGCCATTCTTGAAAAAAGTCAGCTCATGGTTCTGATTTGGCGTGAGCGGAACTTCCAGCGGTGTTAAACCCACATACTCGCCGTCGATAGTGACACTCGCTTCGCTCGGATTAGAGCGTATAAAAACCAATCCATCTGCCGGTACCAACTCCACCTGCGGTACGGCGAAATCCTGACCAGCCAAAACATCGAAATCTTCTTGCCATGCTTTATACCCAGCCAGTTTCAGCACCAGATCCCTTTGGCCCTGTAATACTTCTGCATTGAGAGGAGTCGTGCCTACCACTTCACCATCGACCAGTACTTCTGCCCCGCTCGGCGAGGTGTTAAGACTCACCACAGCCCACGCCCGTTCAAGCCGTGCCTGAAATTGTTGCGGTGTGGAGCGGCCTTCAATAGTTATCGGTTGCTGATAATCGAGATACCGGTCTTTGGAAATTATTAACTGGTGCTCTCCGGGTTCCACCGCAACATCAGACATTGGCGTCACTCCAACATCAACGCCGTCAATCTGTACCCGAGCATCTATCATATCGAGTGTAGCTACAGAGACTATCCCCGGTAGCTTGCGCATCACGAAAGGATGGTTCTGGGATTGTTCATTACCAACCAGAAGTTGAGTCACTGTATCGTGATAGCCGGTGTTAGTTAGTGTCAGGGCGTACGAGCCAGTACGAATCAAATAACGCTGGGCCAGTTTAAAATTCAGCCCACCGTCAATTTGAATCAGCGCAGTGAGTGGTTCGACTTCGACAAAGACTGATCTTGCGGTCAGCACAAACCAGGCAGCACTAATCGACAAGAAAATAAAGATTGCGAGAACCGGATGGCTCCATCTGAATCGATAGCTAAATCTCGCCACTTTTTCGTTATTGGGGGTAAAATCTATCGGAATTATTGGGTCAGCTGTACCTTTTCCTGGGTTGACACTGCTAGTATTTTCCATGTCATTGGCGCCTGTTTGAAGCGACAACGGGTTCAACACACTGGATGGTTACTGCAGTCGGTGTCTGTCCGAATCCGACTGTAAATTCCTCGCGTACTTCCCGATAACCAATGCGCTTGCCTACCGCTACATACAGTCCCGGTTTCAAAGCAACGGATGTCTGTTGAAAAATTCCTAGATTGCTAACGCGCAAAAGTGTCACTTCGGTAAGATTGTCGGAAACCAGTTGCACATCGATAGGCACCTGGGAATTTTCCAGCAGTAGCTGCAACTCATTCAATTGTTGCGTAAGACGCGGACCCGGGGTTTCGATTGCGCGCCCGGTGTAGTAGACATCCAATGTTTCTTGATACACAGCGTCATCGGAGAAACGTTCCGGATTCGCTATGGCCTCCACCAGCAAGGTATCCAGTCTGGCTCGTTTCTCGGCGTAGTCTCTGCCATTGATCGCAAACAGTAGATTGGAATCTATGGTAAGTACCTTATCGTACTCATCCACCGCTGCCTGCCATTGTTCAGCATTCTCCGTTTGACTAACCACAATTTGTAATTGAGTGATTTCGGCGTTGGCAATTTCATTCTCGGTTTGCGTGATTGCCGCCAAGGCTTGTTCGCGATTCACTCCGATATTGGCTGCCTGTTGAAAATATGCGATCGCCTGCTGTGGTTCGCCGTTTTCGAGCAGAGCATAACCGCTGGACATTATGCGAGAGAATTCATTTTCAGTTATTAACGAAGCAACTTCCAGAACTCGCCTGCCAGCGTATTCATTGTAACTATCGAGGTTGGCTGCCTGCTGGTAGTGACTGCGTGCTTCACTTAATTGACCATCCTCTGAAAATTTATCAGCTTGTTCGAGCAAGGCCTGAACTTCATCTAACGTATTGGCGCGCTGTATACCAATCTGTGCCTCTGCATTGTCAGGTGCGAGTAGCATAACCAGACCAAATTTTTCCAGTGCCAATTCCGCATCAGATTCTTGCATTCCCTTTTCAGCATCGATCAGGGCTTGCGTAACAACCGTTGGTATGGACGCTATGATCTGACTCAAACTATCCCTGCCTTTAGCATAGGTATCTCGTGCGAGCACAAAATCTTGCGTCCGATAGTACTCGTCACCGATACTGGCTTGGCTTAGTGCCTCCTCATAAGCGAGCTGGCCCCACGTATCCACCTTCAAGGGAGTCAATTCTGCCTGTCTGGTCAACAGCTCCGCTAACACATCTTGTGCTTCTTTTCGCTGTAGTAAGCGCTGTGCCTCTTCGAAAGGTGAAATCGCTACGCCAGCAGCGGTGGTTTGAGCCGGTAGAATCTCAGCCGTATCCACGCGTCTCTCTAACGGTAACTCATATTCGGTAACGACAGCGGGCAGTACAAAAGTAACGAACAATGCCACCACAAACAGACCAGCGAGACTGATCCACAGGAGTACCGGCGGCTTGTTTCTTTTTACCTGATTAGCCTGATTTGAAAATAGGGGACTTTCGGTTAAATCAAAGTCAACGGGCTCAATCTTGTTGATATTTATTTCTGTCATATCGGATTCTATAGGTAGGAAAAATCACTTGGGTTGATACAACGACTACAACTCACCCAACTCGGTAGCATAGAGGTCCGCCAAGATATCCCGCCATTGACTGTATTGTTCTTCCACCGAGCCACTCAAGGTGATGGTGCGATCATCAAGAGTGATTACTCTAGGAGCAACTTCATTCTCCAGCGACTGTCCAAGTTCTTCCAGGGCTTCCATATGGATTTTCGCTTCAGCCTGTTTGTCGAAACCGCTCTTGATCAAATAGGCGCCAGCACCAACAACCACGGCACCGCCAGCTTGAGTGGCATAATTTCCACCGTTGGTAGCCGCCACAAGTCCGCCGATGACGGCTGCTGTTCCTGCTATGAATCTTCGTCTGGAGGAGTCTCTCAATTCACGTAATGTAATTGTCTCGTGATAACTTTGCTCGCGCCAGGAATCATAAGGTATGCGCATTTGTCTTACGTAGGTAGCGTAATAATCCTGCACCGTATCGATGAACATAAAGTCGCGCTCACGAATATCCCGCACACGTTGCATTATCGGGTCAGTGTCTGCTGGTAACGCTGCCAGTTTATATTTAGCGTCACGATCCAGAGTTAGATATTCCCCAAAGGCATCCGCAGAAAAGCGCTGCGCGAACAAAATCTCGGACACAGTACGGATCTCGGTAATTTGCTGATTGGAAGCGCTGTCCTTTCTATAGGCTAACAAATCATTGGCGATGTTGTTGTAGATCACCTGAAAGGGATCGCTCTGCTGCCGCTGCGACGGATCGTAACTAAATTGGCTTATCACTTCGTCGTAGGTTTTGGTATACCATTCGCGTCCGGTTGAATCGGAGACCGTAATGCGAATGCTCATTTCCTCACCGTTAGAGCGCAAGATGGTGCCGTTCACGACCAGATCCATTGGACTGGCATTATTGGGCATCAATCGCACGATGCCCCAATTGCCCGAGCGCTGCAATGATTCGGCTAATAGGTAGGGAGCGTAACGAGCTTCGGCAACGCGAATTTCGTGATTCGTGGTTTCTTCTTCTCCACCTTTAATTTCATCAATACCCGGATCGAAGATGGCAATGCCAACGTCGAGCAACAATTCCTCAGGAATATTCTGCGAGTCCTGAATGATTGGGGTGTAGGTAGTGGACTTCACTGTGTGCGTAGCACAAGCACTGATAAAACAAGTCAGCAGGATTAATCCGATAAGATTCTTCAATTGAATTTTCATTGCTCTTCACTACTAAGCCCAGTGTAATTTCTGTATTCGTCCCAGAGTGCTTCGCGCAGTACTGGATCGGGTTCGCTCATAGCGGCCTCACGTAATTGTCGCGCTACGACATCATCATCGCGACCACTTGGAATGTCTTCGGGGGGCGTAAAAGTCTGGCTCGGTTCTGCTGGTGTCGAGACTGCAGGCTGACCTGCCAACACTGCTCCGGATGGCGCTCCGGATTCTGGCATTGTCTGCGGTTCGGCCGCATCCGCTCCACCACCACCGGACTGACCACCAGGTGCCGCGCTGCCAGCTGCATTACTCTCAGCTTGCGCACGTTCTCGTTCACTCAGAATAAAGCCATCAAAAGTCTCATAGCCGCGGTGCAGCTCTTCATCAAGGACTGCGGCTCGTTCCGCGGGAGTGGCTGTTGCCGATGCTGTTTGTTTGGCTCCATTCTCACTCAATATGCCATCTGGTAGGGTATCCAGACTATAGTCTCCACTTGGTGCGCCTGAAGTCGACCCTGAAGCACTTGCATTCCCACTGTTAGCTCCAGATGTGGAGCTGTCACGACTGCCTGCAGCACCTGCCTGCGCGCCGGGTTGGCGAGACTGGGAACCTGCATTCTGGCCTGGGCTACGACTACTGGTACTGGAACTGCTGGCTTGTTGCTCGGCCCGGGATTGTGACCCCGAGGCGCCGGCGGTTGGAAATGAGCTGGAACGGCTACCCTGAGCCGTGCTATTGGCATCTGCTGAGCTTTGTCCGGGGGTGCCTGCTGGCATACCGGGCGTGGAGCTGGAGCCGCTTTGAGCGCTACTCGACGGGCGGCTTGACGAGCTGGAACTACTGCTCGAGGAGCTCGCAGATGGCATGCTCTGTGACGATGACGAGCTGGAGCTCGAACTGGAACTAGAGCTCGAGCTCGAGCTGGGGCTAGAACTAGGGCTAGAGCTGGAACTCGGGCTAGAGCTGGAAGAAGAAGGCATCGATGGCATACTGCTGGAGGAGCTGGAGCTGGTGGATTCACACGCACTCAACGCCAGGCCGATGGCACTGGCCAACAGCAAGCGACTGAATTTTTTGGATCCTGTCACTATGACTCGTCCCATAACTTCATCCTACGGTGTTCGAAGAACACGATTATATCGATGCAAATAACAACAATTGCTAGCTTTTGAAGCCATTTTGGCGATTTAAGCTGCCGTTCGTGTCAAATCGCCCATTACAATATTGGCGCTTGCCACAGCCTTCATCTATACACCTATATATACACCTATACCCCAGTTCCCCTTAACTGCGGCTTAACAATAAATCAACCCGCAGCGCTAAGCTACAGCCATACTCACAATATGCGGGCCAGTCTGACTTAGTACCAATAGCGATACCGAAAATAATTTCGATCAGAGCGCTGCAATTGTCCATTCTCAATTCTGGGCCTGAAGTAGGCACCGCGTATTTCCCGCTGCAACCGACTTAACAGAGAGGAATTGACGGCCGTTGCTTCCGTCAGAATCTCGATATTGCGAGTCGTGCCGCTGACCATGACGTCAAAAACCACGTCGGCATAGCTGTAATTCACCGTCTTGCCGTCGCTGGTGGTGATTGGCTGCGTCAGCAGGTTAGCCACGGCGCTGCCAAAGGTCGGGATCGGTACTACCTGACCGAATAATTGCTGAATCCATTCATCACTGAGATCACTCTGTTGCAGAATCTCCCACGCCTCAATATACAAATTTTCAGCGTCCCGACGCCGTTCAAACATCAGATACCAGTCGCCAAGATCGGCCAGGGCTGACGCCAATTCAAATTGCGCAGCTTCCTGCTTCGCGTAATAGCTCACGATTTCACGCAGGGCAAGTTCACCTGCCTGAAAACCATGGATCTGCTCCAAGCCACCGGCGTCCAGCTTGCTCAGCAGGATGTCTTCGGCATTGCGATAATCCTGTTGCTGACTCTGGGCGATCAACTCCGGATGACGTGACGCGAGAAATGCCGAATTGGCAAGATTGCGGCGATAACTAATGTAACGTTCATCATCTTCGCCAAAATGTACGGAAACCATGGTTGCAGCGGCGGTTTGCATGATCTGGGCGGAATTGAGGCGAAAACCCAATGCCTCACCATAGCCAATATTGAACGCCTGGATGTTCCAGGTCGCGAGTCGATCCAATACCGGGATCATGCGCGGGTCATTCGGTCCATAAGCCCGCTGCTGAATGTAAAATAAATAATCAAAGTAGGTATCTGCCCGTGCCCAATCACCCAGCGCCAGGTAGCTATCTATCATCCTTTCAATATTTGCAATCTGCTCCAGCGTATGCAACCCGGAATTGATACGATTAACATGAATAGCGCGATCAAAGATTTCGATGGCCTCAGCATGGTTACCCTGCTGTTGCTGCAGGACTCCGAGTGTCGCTAATTCCTCAATCAGAGCCTGGTTCCAGGCGCCACCGTCTAGTTCAATCTGTTCCAGCGCGGACTCGTAACTGGTGATGACATCCATGCGTGCAATGAACTCCGGGTCAGTTTCCGGATTTAACGCTGGTGGCACAGCAGGCAGCACGGGATCGAGTTCCGGTACAAACGGAACCGGCATCTCGACATACAATATCTGGGTCTGCTCCAAGGTAGGTGCCGCGGTAGCAGGCTCTGCTTCCTGCGCACCGGATTTGATTGCATTGGCAAGCAGCAGCGGACCTGCAATAAAAAGTGCACAGTGGCGCCATCTAATGTTGCGCACAAACCAGCCTTGCGCAACACCTGTTACAGGATTCGAATTCACGCTGTCTACGGTACTCTTATCCGCCTTCATTTGGAATAACCGGAAATTTGCCGATCTCACGCAAGCGCCCGTCATCGCAGGCTTTCAGCGCACTTCCCCCTGCGACAACAGCAAATTTCCAAAAGCATCCACCGTGGCACTCCACCATGGCGCAATGAATGTTGTTGCTGAATATTCAGTAACGATAGCGGGCCCTGCAATCAAAGTTCCGGGTCGCAGATTTTCCCGTTTATGCACCACCACATCGCCAGTACTGGCAGGGACTGCCAATGCCGGAGCCATGCTCCCACTCTGGTCGGGGTCCGGCGACGACGGCACTCGCACAATCTTCGGCAATGAGAGTGCTACCGATTCTGCAACTACTTGTACGCGAATGTTTACCAATTCAGTCTCTTTATCCAAAGCGTAGCCATAGCGCTGCTCATGCATCTGATGAAAATCGGCAACGGCGGCGGCTGCATCGAGCCAGGGAATATTGAGGGTATATGACTGCCCGAGATAGCGCATATCGACACTGTGCTCGGAACGCAATTCCGCTGCGCTCAAGCCTTCCTGCAGCAGCTCTGTAGTTGCCGCCTGTTGCAGTTGCGCAAACGCCTCTTGTACAGCCGGCACATCCAGGACACTGCAACGCAAACTCAATGTCCGGGAAAATTGCCTGCCGCGATTAGCAACCACCATGCCCAATGCCGACAGCACGCCACAGTATACTGGTACGATAGCGCGTCGCATTTGCATGGCTTCCGCCAGAGCGCACACGTGCAAACCGCCAGCGCCCCCAAAACACGCCAACACAAAAGCATTGGGATCGTATCCCCGATTCACCGAGATCAATCGGATCGCCTTCGCCATATGCTCATTGGCAATGATAATAATGCCCAGTGCTGTTTCGGAAACTGACAATTGCAGCTGGTCAGCGAGTTTGCGCACAGCGTGCGTCGCCGCATCAATATCGAGATGCAGATCACCTGCAAGTGCCGTGTTTCTATCCAGCCGACCCAAAACCAGATTCGCGTCAGTAACTGTTGCATCGGTACCGCCTTTACCATAACAAGCTGGACCTGGTTCTGCACCAGCAGACTGAGGCCCTACTTGCAACATGCCACCACTGTCGACATATGCAATTGAACCGCCGCCAGCACCAATCGTGTGCATATCCACCATCGCTACACCAACGGGGTATTGCGCAAGCATGCCTTCTGTAGTGCGCGCAATTGCACCATCTACCAGCGCCACATCCGTTGAAGTACCACCCATATCGAAGCTTATGATTTTTCTGTAACCTGTCTGCTCACCAATAAACTGAATTGCTTTCAAGCCGCCGGCAGGACCTGACAACAACAAATTCACAGCCGCAGTGGCGGCCTTGCTGGCACCGATCGTCTCGCCACTTGATTGCATGATCTGCAGGGAACAGCTGCCAAGTTGCGCACGCAAGCGGGTCAGGTAGCCACTGATTATCGGCCCCAGCGCCGCATTCAACCAGGTTGCTATGCCGCGCTCATATTCCCTGTATTCGGGTAGTACTCGCGACGAGCGACTGACCAGTATTTCCGGCAAGTGCATTTGCAGTGCTGCTTCGATGCGGCGTTCGGCACTGTCGTTCAGAAACGAAAACAGCAGATTGATGGCAACTGCCTGCGGCGCCAGAGTCGCAACTTTTTTGATCAGTTCGTCGATTTCGATTGCCGTGAGCGGCTGCATGTCTTTGCCATCGGCACCGACCCGTCCGCCGGTTTCAAGACACAGCTCAGCAGGAACCGGAGGCGGCACTGCTGCAAATTCCAGTGCATATAATTGCGGACGAGTCTGGCGCGCGAGTCGCAGCAGATCAGCGAAACCGTAATTGGTTATAAAAACTACTTTCGCCAATTTGCCTTCCAACACTGCATTGGTAGCGACCGTGCTGCCATGAATTATCTGCAAGTTTCCGCTTTGCGCCTGCGCCTCAAGCCCCATGGCGTGTATGCCATTTAGAATTGCCAACTCAGGTGCAGATGGCGTAGACGGCGTCTTGTGCAGAGTAATGGTTGTGCTTGCGCCAATTCGCACGCACACGAAATCGGTGAACGTGCCACCAGCGTCAATACCCAAATATATTTGTTCTGACAAACTGCGCTCGTTGCTTCTAATTGAGTGGAGGAAAGATTATAACTGCAATTCAACACTATCTTATGCAAAGAGGTGATGGTTGCCTGAATTACCTGAAGTAGAAACCACCCGACGGGGAATATTACCGCACATTGAGAGTCAGCGGGTGAGTCGGGTGGTACTGCGCCAGCGTCAATTACGCTGGCCGATTAGTGCTGAACTTGAAGCGGATCTTCCCGGTCAGATCATTCGTTCTGTGACACGCCGCGGAAAATATTTGCTGCTCAATACCGACATCGGCACTCTGATAATTCATCTCGGCATGTCCGGCAGTTTGCGCATTTTGGCTGGAGCATCCAGCAAGCAAGCACCGGGCAAGCACGACCATGTCGACATCGTATTTGCCAACCAGCAAATATTACGCTTCACTGATCCGCGCCGCTTTGGCTGCATACTCTGGCAAACTGATGCTATC
This sequence comes from Gammaproteobacteria bacterium, assembly GCA_009692305.1. Lineage (GTDB taxonomy): Bacteria > Pseudomonadota > Gammaproteobacteria > Pseudomonadales > Pseudohongiellaceae > UBA9145. The sequence goes on from SHZK01000002.1 coordinate 252,926, forward strand.
GCGGAACATCCATTGTTGCGGACGCTGGGTCCGGAGCCGCTCGAAGCAGCATTTGATACACCCTACCTTTATATGCGCAGCCGCGGACGTTCCGCGCCGGTAAAGTCATTCATCATGGATAGTCGAATAGTAGTTGGTGTTGGCAACATCTACGCCAACGAAGCGCTATTCATGGCTGGTATTGCACCACGACGCGCAGCCGGCAAGATTTCCAGGCCACGGTACCAGACCTTGGTGAAGGCCATTCAGGAAGTATTGGAGAGCGCGATCGCAGTCGGCGGCACCAGCTTGCGCGATTTTACCAATAGCAGTGGTGAGCCTGGTTACTTCAAGCAATCTCTATGTGTGTACGGACGCGGCGGATTGCCCTGCGTGCAATGTCAGCAGGTCTTGACTGAAATTCGACTTGGACAGCGCAGCACGGTGTATTGCGCGCATTGCCAGAAATAACCGATCAAGCAGGCGCTAAACAAGCAAGCGCTAAAAAAATAGGCCAGTTACTTCTGATTGTGCTGAGCTTCGGCCATGGCGGCCGCGACCATGGGATGGACAAACTTGGAAATATCGCCGCCATAGGATGCGATTTCACGCACCAGAGTAGAAGAGATATAGGACAGATGCTCAGCGGGCGCCAGAAACACAGTTTCAATATCCGGATCCAGAATTCGGTTCATCCCGACCAGCTGAAACTCGTATTCGAAGTCGGCCACAGTGCGCAACCCCCGCAGTATGATGCGTGAATTAGCCTTTTTGACGAAATCCGTCAGCAGGGTGTCGAATGCACATACTTCAATATTAGGCACGTGCCCCAAAACAGCGCGCGCCAGTTCGACGCGTTTTTCAGGAGGCAGCGTGATGCCTTTCTGACGGTTGGTGCCTACCGCTACAATAATTTTGTCGAACAGACCTGATGCGCGCTCAACCAGATCGGTATGGCCGTTCGTGATGGGATTGAAAGTACCTGGGTAAACGGCAATTTTCATAGAGTTCTCGATAGCTAAGCCCGCCCGCATTCTAGCGAATTGAGCTGGCTTGCTCAATCAGCCAACACAAATCTCACGATACGTTGTTCCAGCCAGTTGTCCCGGTGACCGGAGATGAATCCGACGTGGCCACCATGATCCAGTAATTGCATTTGGACATTGGCGGGTAGCAGCTGCGGAAGCGGCAATGCGGTTGGCGGGATCATGGGGTCGTTGCGACTTTGTATCAGCAGCGTGTTTACCCGAATGGAGTCGATAAAACGATCGCTGCTGCAGCGCGCATAATAGTCTTGCGCATGCTTGAATCCATGCAGTGGCGCCGTCACCCGATCATCGAACTCCCAAATCGTGCGAATGCTGCGCAAATCCCCAAGTGCTTCCAGTCGCTGCCACTGCTCCCGGTTGCCCGTAAGCTTGAAATGCTGCTTCTTGCTATTTACATCACGTACCAGTCGACGCACAAAATAACTTCCATACCAGCGACTGCTTCCATTCAACATGGCCCGGGAGCACTGTGCCAGAGAGAACGGCGTGGATACCGCAATCGCCTGCCTGATTTGGGGGTGCGATTGCATCTCGCCCAACCACTTCAATAGTACATTTGCGCCCAGAGAATAGCCGACGAAGACAAACTTGTGCTGTGGAAACTGCGCGCACAAATGTGCAAATACTTCATTGGTATCTTCTGTAATTCCGGAGTGATAGGCCTTGGCCAGCCGATTAAAGTCACCACTGCAACTGCGAAAATTGAGTGCCGCACTGGCAACACCATGGGTGGCGAAGAGTCTCTGCAGTGCGACCACATAAGGTGAGCCCGAGCAACCACATAAGCCGTGTTGAATTATTACGAGAATGGAATCCGCCGATTGTGCCGGATCGATTTGTTGCACCCAATCGAGGTCAATGAAGTCGCCATCACGCAGCTCGATGCGCTGACGACGCTGCGCGATTCTCGCTGGCGGTGATAACTTGCGCCACAATGTCTGGCTATGCCCCTCGGGTAACCACCAGGCCGGTTCAAATTCCATAGTAGAAGTGCCAGCTGACATTTTTAGATTTCCGCCACAGCAGATGCACGATATAAACCAAAACTTACATTGCCCGCTCGTTTAATTTTCAGCAACTGCCACTCTGCTGGCACTGCAAGCTGCGGCGCTGTCGCATCCGTTTCGATATAGATTTTAGCCGTGGGTTTCAGCAAGGCTGAGTCGGCGAGTTTGCGACAAACCTGTGGCAGCAAATTGTCAGTGAAGGGCGGATCAAGAAATACGATATCGAAGGCTTTTTCTGGCGCTAGCTGTCGCGCTATCCAGCGCAGCGCTTCTTCACAGTGGATAGCAGCATTGGTGAAATGCAATGTCACGAGCGCTTCGGTGAGTGCTGCTTTCGCAACAACACTGTTCTCAACAAAATCGACCCAGCTCGCGCCGCGCGAGAGCGCTTCGAATCCGAGCGCGCCGCTGCCGGCGAATAGATCCAGACAGCTGGCGCCGTGCAGGTCATCTCTTAGCCAGTTGAACAGAGTCTCTCGGATGCGGTCAGACGTTGGACGCAGGCCCGGTGCATCCGGAAAATTGAGTTTGCGCGTGCGGTGCGTCCCGCCAATGATGCGCACCGTGTTGGGCCGGCGCTGCTTTGCTTGCGGTGATATGGATTTCGTCATAAGCCTTTCATTCAGCGAAAACAATTTCTTGCGTGGCGCAGCCTATCATTGACCAAGGCAGGTTTTACAGTGCGGCCGGCATTCCATGTGTATCCGCTGTCTCGGTAGTGTTAGCATAGCGCGCCTGTTTTCCCAATTCTGTCCTATTTAACCAATGTGGTTTTTATCCAGAGTTGTGTGCAAGCAGAGCTCCATCTATCAAGAGTCTCACCTGATGTTCGGCTTCGGTAAAAAATCCAAATCCCCAGACGCGACCGCTACTGCATTGCAGAATGCGGAGTCGCCTGCGGTGACACCCAGTGCCAATGCTGCGGCTGTAGTACGAACTGTAGTACAAACTGAGGTGCGAACTGAGGTACGAACAGAGGTACGAACAGAAGCACCAGCAGGAGCGCAAACCGAAATACCAATCCAGGTGCAATCCAATGAAACTGGATTGTTCGCGCGCCTGCAGCAGGGCCTCAGTCGAACTCGCGGCAGACTCAGTGAAGGTCTGAGCGCGCTGATTCTCGGTGAGAAAACTATCAGCCATGAATTGCTGGAAGACGTTGAGACTCAGTTGCTGTCAGCAGATGTGGGCTTAGGGGCAACTGAGCAGATCATTGCCAATCTCAGCAAGAAACTGGCCCGCAAACAATTGGCTGAGCCGGCTGCATTCATGGCGGGGCTGAAAGAAGAATTGACGGCGATTCTTGCGCCCTGCGATAAACCTCTGACTATTCCCACTGACTGCAAACCATTTGTCATTCTGATGGTCGGAGTTAATGGTGTCGGGAAAACTACAACTATCGGCAAGCTCGCCAAGCGCTTCCAGTCACAAGACCTGAAGGTGATGCTGGCAGCAGGCGATACGTTTCGCGCGGCGGCAGTGGAACAATTGCAGGTGTGGGGGGAGCGCAACCACGTGCCTGTGGTCGCACAAGCCAGCGGCGCGGACAGCGCGTCGGTTATTTTCGATGCCTACCAGTCGGCAAAGTCACGTGGTATAGATGTATTGATTGCAGACACAGCCGGTCGCTTGCATACCAAAGATAATCTGATGAATGAGCTGGAGAAGATCGTGCGCGTATTGCGCAAACAGGATGCAAGACTGCCTGACGAAATCATGCTCGTACTCGATGCCACCACAGGGCAGAACGCATTGAATCAGGCCGAGAGTTTTCATAATACGACGAGCCTCACAGGTATCACGCTGACCAAGCTGGATGGCACCGCAAAGGGCGGCGTGGTGTTCGCGCTCGCACAGCGACTGGGATTGCCGATTCGCTTTATTGGTGTTGGCGAGCAGGTGGATGACCTGCGGCCGTTTAATGCTCAACAATTCGTCGCTGCTTTGTTTGCGGAATGATCACATTCGATAAAGTCAGCATGCGTTATGGTGACGGTGGCGCCGCCCTGACGAACATCAGTTTTGAAATCAAAAAAGGTGAACTCGCTTTCGTCACGGGTCATTCCGGTGCCGGCAAGAGCACGCTGCTCAAGCTGATTCTGGCGATAGAAAAATCCAGTGGCGGGCAGCTTATCGTCAACGGCGTGAATGTGAACCGCATTACACGACGTCGGACTCCCTATCATCGGCGCCAGATTGGCACTGTCTTTCAGGATCACCAACTGCTGCTCGATCGCACAGTATTCGATAACGTCGCCTTGCCACTGGAGATTGCCGGTTTCGATCCGCGTGATGCGGCGCGTCGGGTACGGGCGGCACTGGACAAGGTTGGCTTGCTGCACAAGGAGCGACTCAATCCCGCCAAACTGTCCGGCGGTGAGCAGCAGCGCGTCGGGATTGCCCGTGCGGTTGTAAACCGGCCGCGTATCATATTGGCCGACGAACCCACCGGTAATCTGGACCCCGAATTGTCAGCGGAAGTGATGCGTGTGTTCGAGCAATTCAAAAACGTTGGTGTCAGCCTGCTGGTAGCCAGTCACGACGCCTCACTAATCACCAGCCTGCATTATCGCACACTCACCCTGGATCATGGCCGACTGGTGGCAGACCAGCCGGAGTTAAAGCATGGCCCGCAAGCCTCGCGCTAAACAAGACCGCAGCCTAGTGCGGATACATGCCATCAGACAGTGGTTGCTAACCCATGGACGGGTGGCGCGCAGCAGCGGTTGGCGCTTGCTGGCGCAGCCTGGTTCCAGTTTGTTGACCGCGTTTGTGATCGCTGTATCGCTGCTGCTACCCGCGCTCCTGTTCGCACTGAATTCCAACCTCACCCAGCTGCTGGCAGAATTTCAGCAAGACCCTCAGATTTCCCTGTATCTTCAGAACACTCTCACAGAAACAGAAGGTTTGCAGGTTAGTGAAGACCTACTTTCGCGACCCGACATAGCCACAGTAGATTTCATTTCCAGCGCCCAGGGACTGCTCGAATTCAGTGCCGCCTCGGGGCTGGGCGAGGTCTTGTTGCAGCTCCCAAGCAATCCTTTGCCAGCCACCATTCTGGTGACACCCGTGAGTGAGGAGGCGGCTCTAATTGACGCGTTGGCGACAGAGTTGGGACTGCATCCAGCGGTGGCGTTAGTGCAGATTGATCGACTGTGGCGGCAACGGCTGCAGGCAGTTTCGCGGTTGATTTCCGTGGCGGGTAGTGGTCTTGCAGTAATCGTGGTACTTGGGCTGTTTGTGATCGTCGGCAATACCATCAAACTTGCTATCGAGAATCGGCGGATGGAGATCAGTGTTATCAAGCTGGTCGGTGGCACCGATAGCTATATCGCCAGACCGTTTCTCTATAGTGGCCTGTTCTATGACAGCGTCGGCGGCCTGCTCGCTACCGTATTGCAACTCATTGTTTTATATCTGGTTAATATACCCTTGCGGGATTTGTTAAAGCTCTATGACAGCGCCTTTGTGCTGCAAGGATTCGACCTGAGCGGCGCCATGCTGTTGATTCTGGCAGGTACCAGCATCGGTTGGGTGGCTGCTTTGATTGCCAGCCTGCGCCATATCTGGAGCCTGGAACCCTGAAGGGTCCCTTGAAATCTTGCATTTCAGCCCAATAGATGGATCTGGATCAACTCAGATTCTGGGGAGAACTGCTATATTTTTACCGTGAGGCTGCAGGTGGCCAACGAGCTTGAGCCCTTTAGAATAGAGGGGTTTACGAATTCCACCTGGTTGGCACGATGAAATTTAGAGTGCTAGAATGCGGTCGCTGACCATTATTCAGAAACTTTTTTGGCAAATAGCTTAAATTTAGCTGGAACATAGACGGTTTCGCACTATGAACACTGGACTGAAGGAACATATGAAAACTGGAAAAAGCTTACAAGTTTTTGACCCAATCACGCCGGGTCGCGACCTCTCTGCGTACATTGCGTCAGTGAACGGCATTGCTGTGCTCACGCCAGAGCTGGAACTGGAGCTGGCCAAGCAGTATTACTACGACGGTGACGTGGATGCCGCGCGCCAACTGGTGCTGGCACATCTGCGATTTGTGGTGCACATGGCCAAGACCTACTCTGGCTATGGCCTCTCCCAGGCTGACCTGATTCAAGAAGGCAACGTCGGCTTGATGAAAGCCGTAAAGCGCTTCAATCCTGAAGTTGGCGTACGGCTGGTGTCATTCGCCGTGCATTGGATCAAGGCAGAAATGCACGAGTACATTCTGCGCAACTGGCGCATCGTGAAGATCGCCACTACCAAGGCGCAACGTAAACTGTTCTTCAATCTGCGCAGCTCCAAGAAGCGACTGGGCTGGCTGAACAATGACGAAGCCGAAGCGATGGCACAAGATCTCGGTGTCGACGCCGCGGTTGTCAGACAGATGGAAGGCCGTATGAGTTCCTACGATACCTCCTTCGATGCTGATGCGGATGCGGACGAAGAGGCAATTTATCGCGCCCCGGCTTATTATCTGGAAGATCAGGGTTCTGATCTGGCCGGCAATGTTGAAGATGCGGAATGGGAAGAAGTCACCAACAACTCTTTGATGATGGCAATGGCTGACCTTGACGATCGCAGCAAGGATATTCTGAACAGCCGTTGGTTGGGTGACAACAAAGCCACCCTGCACGAAATAGCTGACAAGTATGGTATCTCCGCTGAACGTGTACGCCAGCTGGAAAAAAATGCCATGAGCAAGATCAAGATCCACATGGAAGCCTGATCTGATATCACCCCAAAAGCCGCGACTCGCTCGCGGCTTTTTTTTTGGGTGCTTTGCACTCGCCTTGTCTCCACTTGCAATGAGATCGCTATGCCCAATTTGTTTCTAGCCCTCGCCAGCCTGAATGGTTTTCTCGCCGTCGCACTAGGCGCATTCGCGGCACATGCTTTGCGCGCGCAGCTTACACCGGAATTGTTAAATACTTTCCAGACCGGTGTGCAATATCACATGTACCACTCACTGGCATTGTTTGGGGTAGGAATGCTGAGCCTCCAATTTCCCACGGCCAACTTGCCACGCATCGCTGGTTATTTGTTCATGCTTGGAATAATTTTATTCTCTGGCAGTTTGTACACTTTGTCCCTTACTGGTGTACGCTGGTTGGGTGCTATCACGCCTCTGGGCGGCATCGCCTTCCTCGCCGCCTGGGGTTGTCTGTTCTGGTTCGCACTCAACCAACGCTAGCCGGGCAAAATATTATGCAAGTGAATGTGAATGGGGCTGCACAAAAAATAGCTACTGCCAGCACTGTGCAGCAATTACTGAATGAAGTGCATTTGGACAAGGGTCGTCTGGCGATCGAAGTAAATGGCGCAATAGTGCCACGCAGCACATTTACGCAGCACGTCCTGCAGGAAGGCGACACGGTCGAAATCGTGCGGGCAATTGGCGGCGGATAAAATCCAATCGAAACCAACATTGAGCAATAACATGGACCAACAGCCTGATACGCTGACTATCGCCGGCATCGAGTATCAATCACGCCTCATCATCGGTAGCGGTAAATACAAGAACTTCCAGGAAAATCTGGCGGCACTGGAAGCCAGTGCCGCGGAAATAATTACGGTCGCTATTCGCCGTGTGAATCTCGGTCAAAATAAACACGAGCCGAGTCTGCTGGAAGTAATCTCTCCGCGAAAATATACAATTTTGCCAAACACAGCCGGGTGCTATAACGCAGAAGATGCCGTGCGCACCTGTCGCATGGCGCGCGAATTGCTGGACGGACACAAGTTGGTAAAATTGGAAGTACTGGGTGACCAGAAAACGCTGTATCCAAATGTCACTGAGACTCTGGTCGCAGCAGAGATTCTGGTGAAAGACGGATTCGATGTGATGGTATATACCAGCGATGATCCGCTGATTGCAAAACGACTCGAAGAACTTGGCTGCGTGGCCGTGATGCCACTTGGCGCCCCGATCGGTTCCGGTCTCGGTATTCGCAACCCCTATAACATTCGGATGATTCTGGAGAATGCCAGAGTGCCTATAATCGTCGATGCTGGTGTGGGTACCGCATCCGATGCCAGCATCGCCATGGAACTTGGTTGCGATGGCGTACTGATGAACACCGCAATCGCAGAAGCCAGGAATCCTGTGCTGATGGCCTCGGCGATGAAGAAGGCAGTTGAGTCGGGACGCGAAGCTTTTCTCGCCGGACGCATGCCGCGCCGTCTTTACGCGAGCGCATCGTCACCGATTGACGGTACGTTTTTTTAACGGCCTTGATTCTGTGTCAATAGACCCTCCAGCAGAACGGCACCGCCCGATTCGCAGTTATGTACTGCGCTCAGGCCGCCTCACAGATTCGCAGCGCAAAGCAATTGATGACCATTGGTCACGCTGGGTAGTTCCCACCGCTGATACGCAACTCGATCTCGCTGCACTGTTCCCGCAACAGGGAAAGCTTGTTATTGAAATCGGGTTCGGCATGGGCGATTCACTGCTGGCAATGGCCGTGCAGGAACCTTCCACTAATTTCATCGGCATTGAAGTGCATCGGCCCGGTGTCGGCAAGTTGCTGCACGGCATCGCAGAGCAGCAAGTGGCAAACCTGAAAATTATCTGCCGCGATGCCACCGAGGTTTTACTGCATTGTTTCCAGGCAAACACTATCGACAAGATCCAGATTTTCTTTCCGGACCCGTGGCCAAAGAAGAAACATCAAAAGCGCCGCATCGTACAACCGGAGTTCATGGGTTTACTGCGCGATCAGTTGCGGTCTGGTGGCCAGATTCATCTGGCCACCGATTGGCAAGAGTATGCGGACTACATGCTGGAAGTCATGGAGGCAGCGCCCGGAATGCGTAATGGCGAAGGCGCCGGGAATTTTTGGGAGCACCCGCTGCGCCCTGACACGAAATTCGAGAATCGCGGCAAACGGCTCGGGCACGGTGTGTGGGATTTGCTGTACGTTAAAACTTGAGTGAAAGGCCGCGTTCGAGACTAGATCCAGAACCGATGCTCGTGCTCTTTCAGCCAGGTCACATAGTGCTCTGAGTTGGGACAAAGTGAATCCACCAGATTCCAAAAGCGTTGCGAATGATCCATATGCAACATGTGGCACACTTCATGAGTAATCATGTAGTCGATGATGCTGTAGGGCGCCAGCATAATGAGATAGTTATACTGGATGACACCCGTTGATGTGCAGTGCCCCCACTTCGACTTCGTTTTACGCAGTTTGATTTCCTTCAATTTACGATCTACACCCAGATAATGCGCCAGGCCACGAGCCCTCGGTATTATGTATTCACTGGCCTTGTCGATCAGGAATTCTTTCAGTTGTAATCTGGCTTTTGCCGGAGTCAACCGGTGTCCCTGAATGATAAACTTGTCGGCATCAACCAGAATCCGCGCCTTGCGTCCTTCCCGGAATACTATGGTTAATTCTCTGGCTCGATAAAAAATCTTGGCACCGCGCTCGACGCGCAGTGCCTGCTTCAGGCGCACCGACTCCTCCACCATGCGCTGCTCAATCCAGGTCTTGTTCTCATTCAAAAAACCGGCGATCTGGGTAGTGGATGCCCGCGACGGGCAGCGCACCACAACCTTGCCTTGAATGATATAAACCGCCAATGTCTTGCGCTTGCTGCGCTCTACCGCACAACCAAATGGCAGCGTCGAGCGAGTGCGTTGACGCCCAAAGTTCAGATTGGCAACTTTTAAATGTCTTTGTGATTGGCGCACAGCTAGCTACTCAATTCCTGTGGTTTTCTGGCGATGATTTGGGCAACGGCACGTTGCGGATTGGTCAGTTCGCCTTCGTATTTATGCAACACTTTCCAATCCTTAAAAATGTGGGAGAGCTCTTCTGGCGACAATAGAAAATCAGGATTCGATGGTCGACCAAATTGCGCCTGTGCCACAGTAAACGTCTCATAACAAATAATGCCGCCGGGGCGTATTATCGATTTCAATTGCGGAAACAGGGGGCGATGCAGGTAGTTGAAGGCTACAACAGCATCGAAACTTTTACCTTGCAACACCGCAGTACCAGCTTGCTCCAGATCGACCTGCCAAATCTCACCGGCAAGCCCTGCATCTGCCAGCTGCGCTTTCACACGGGCCAATGCGACTTCATTGTTATCTGCAAAGGTGACCGGAATTTGATGCCTGGCCAGATATATTCCATTGCGACCCGAACCACAGGCAAGATCCAGCACGCCATTGGTCATGGTCAGGTCTTGAAATAAAGCCAAGTGCTCGACTAATAGCCGGGCGACGGTAATTGAATGTGACATGGATTGGCGGATAATACACGGGCCCGTATTTGATGGCCAAGATTTGATCCTGCAGAAAACCAGACCATGAAAAAGACCGACCCAATAGCCGAAACCAAGCGCGATAATTTGTTTGCAGAAAAAATGTTGCCGGGCGATTTCGTGTTCGACGACAAGGTCGCTCAGGTCTTCGATGACATGATCAACCGGTCGGTACCGGGTTATAGCACGATCATCGCAATGATCGGGGTCATGGCAGAGCGCTATTGTCGGGATAACAGTAATATTTACGATCTCGGCTGCAGTCTTGGTGGCGCTACGCTCGCGGTAGCACACAAGGTGACTGTAAAGCACTACAGCCTTATTGCGATCGACAATTCTGCCGCGATGATTTCCAGGCTGCAAACCAGACTTGCCAGGCTGAACTTCGCCAACGCAATGATTAAGTGCCGTTGTGAGGATATTCTGAACACGGAACTGGTAAATGCCTCGGTGGTCATTCTGAACTTCACGCTGCAGTTCGTCCCGGTGGCGAGCCGCGAAGCGCTTATTCGGCGAATTTATACCGGTATGCGTCCCGGTGGGATTCTGATCATTTCAGAGAAGATTCAGTTTCCTGATGCCGAGTTGAACCGTCTGTTTATAGACCTGTACCATGGCTTCAAGGAAAACATGGGTTACAGCAAGCTGGAAATTAGCCAAAAACGAGCGGCATTGGAGCAGGTCTTGATTCCTGAAACCATAGACCTGCACCGACAGCGATTGACCGCTGCGGGGTTTCACTCTGTCGATGTCTGGTTCCAGTGTTTCAACTTCGCATCCATGGTGGCCTGCAAATAACCCGATGCTGGATTTCAACCCTCTGCATGCAATTATCGACGGCACGCCACTGGCGCAGCTGCAGCCTTTCCTTGCGCCTGAATTTATAGCTCAGATCAAACACGGGGATTTGCCACGCTGGCAACAACTGCTGGCTGTGCTGCCAGCGCTGAGCGCATCTGTTATCACACTGGGAGACACGATCACAATTGGCAGCGAGACTGACATCGATGCGAGCCAACGGGCGGAGATGGAGCAGGCGCTGCGTGCTTTTATCCCCTGGCGCAAAGGTCCGTTCAATGTGTTCGGCATCCACATCGACACAGAGTGGCAGTCTCAATTGAAATGGCAGCGGGTCGCGCATGCCATTACCCCATTGGCTGGTCGCAAGGTGCTGGATGTTGGAAGTGGCAACGGTTATTACGGTTTTCGCATGCTCGAGGCAGGTGCCGCACTGGTGCTTGGTATTGATCCTCATATTGCTTATGTGGCGCAGTTCTGGGCGATCAAGCAATACACGCCAAAGTTACCGCTGTTCGTATTGCCGCTAACGCTTGAGCAAATACCGACACCGCTGCCACATTTCGATACGATTTTTTCCATGGGAGTGTTGTATCACCGACGCTCCCCGCTCGATCACTTGCAACAACTACGGGAATGCCTGCGCAGTGGTGGTGAACTGGTATTGGAAACCCTGTATGTGGACGGCGATGAAGGCTATTCCCTGGTTCCTGCATCGCGTTATGCACGTATGTCCAATGTGTGGTTTGTACCCTCAATCAAAACACTTGTCAGATGGTTAATGCGAAGTCGATTCGGTGACATTCAGATAATTGACGAATCTGTGACCTCACTGCAGGAACAGCGCAAAACCGACTGGATGCCGTTTAATTCATTGCAAGATGCATTGGACCCATCGAATCCAGAACTTACAATTGAAAACTATCCTGCCCCTAAAAGAGTCGTTGTCATCGCACGAGCTCTATAACACTCGCGTTATATGACAAGCGGAAATTACGTTTTTCCAGTTATCAGAATTTAGTTCGCTTGGAATAATAAGTAAAAACCTTGTGTTTGCAGTGACACAAGAATGTGTTGTGTATACGCAATTTCAACCTGTACGGAATTCCGCTGCAACGATGCCAATTGTATTGACGCGTCTTTCCAATTGCGTTAACTATACGCGGCGACTCTGGCAAAGGGTCAGCTCTAATTCTATAGATATCCTGGTCGCATAAACCCGAAAATCCAAAAACTACAATAAGAGACGGCAACATGGCCAGACCCCTGAGGATAGAGTTCCCGGATGCGGTATATCATGTATTTAATTCCGGATTGGGCAAACAACACGTGTTTCCTGCCGCAAAGTATTTCGAGGCGTTTCTGGAAGGATTAGGCGAAACGTGTTCCAGATTAAATGTTGAAGTACACGCGTATTGCCTGCTGAATGACAAATATCATCTCATCGTAAAAACTCCCGAAGCGAACCTGAGTCGTTTCATGCGTCAGGTCGACGGTCTTTACACCCAGAATTACCAGCGTCTGAAGGGTGCCGAAGGCTCCCTGTTCAAGGGTCGTTATAAAGCGGTGCTGGTACAGGCTGACAAGTGCTTGTTGCCTCTGTCCAGATTCTTGCACAGCAAGATCAAGGCTTCGGAGCTCAACAAGTATAAATGGTCTAGTTATGGTCTCTTCACCCACGCAGCCAAAACACCTGCCTGGTTTAACCGTGATGCCACCCTGAAGCAATTAACTAGTGTTGCTGCTGCCAGGCGTGCTGGCGCCTATGTAAAGTATGTGGCTGCAGGCGTTGATGTCGAACTCACGCATTTCTATGGCAAGAAGAACCTCTCTTCCATTATGGGGGACAGCAATTTCGTCAAGTCGGCCCAGAAACAGCGTTCAGCAAAGACTGTGCGCGGCGTCTCCCGTGGCGCACATGCGCAGTGGCGCCCCCCGTGCAAACAAATCATTACGGCGGTAGCGGGACAGTTCAAAGTAACTGAGAACAGTATCTACCAGGCCGCACGCGGCCCTGGATCCAAGAATGTACCGCGCTGGGTTGCGATGTATCTGTGTCAGGAGTTGTCAGCCGTGACTCTGCAATCGATTGCGAAGTTGTTCAAGCTGAAGCGGTATGGCACCGTGTCGACTACCGTTGGCAAACTGAAGCAGGAATTTGCGGTTGATCCAAAACTGCTTGCCACGGTCGAGAAGTTGGCAAAACAATTGAGCTACCACAAAAAGTAGGCTTGATTGTAATAGTGTTGGTGTTGAATGGCTGACTGAGTTCTTCAATTCAATAAAAAAGCCGGTATTTCTCGAAGGAAATACCGGCTTTTTTTATTCGGCTTGCGCGTTGACTATTTGATCTTTGATTCCTTGTAGACCACGTGCTTGCGTACCACCGGATCGTACTTCTTGATTTCCATCTTGTCCGGCATATTGCGCTTGTTCTTGTCTGTTGTGTAATAGTGCCCAGTGCCTGCACTTGATACCAGTTTGATTAAGTCTCTCATAATGAATCCTGCTCTTGTCTTAAGGGCTAAATGCTGACGCCGGTGTTACGGATATTTGCCAGTACCGCGTCGATACCATTCTTGTCGATAATGCGCATTCCCTTGGTGGAAAGTCGCAGTTTGACGAAACGCTTTTCTGACTCTACCCAAAACCGATGGGTGTGCAGATTAGGTGAAAACCGGCGTCTAGTCTTGTTATGTGCGTGGGAAACGTTGTTTCCTGAAACCGGTTTCTTGCCAGTTACTATACAAACCCTGGACATGTTGCTGCCTCGTAATTCCAATATATTCAATGAGTTCTGATCTTGCCGGCCGCAGATCAGCAGTCGGGGGTCAAAAAAGAGCTGCGTTTTATACCAAAACGACCCAGTAATAGCAAGAAACACCTGTGTTTTCGCTGAATTGCCCGGTACGGATCGCATATTAATCCGTCAGGACGCGGCTATCCAGCGCGCAGGTCTTTTTATCGAAGCCACTGAGCATACTCGGCAGCAGCACTTTAGCTCATATCAGATTCCGTTCCGCCAGGGAAATTACTTCTGAATCGCCAATTACCAGATGATCCAGCACCCGCACTTCAATAGTCTGCAATGCCGATTTGAGTTTTCGCGTGATTGCGATGTCGGCCCGGCTTGGCTCGGCCACTCCAGAAGGATGATTGTGGGCGAAAATCACTGCTGCGGCGTTGTGGTACAGACAGCGCTTGACCACTTCCTTGGGGTAGACAGCCGCGCCATCAATGGTGCCATGAAACATCTCTTCCAATTTGACCACGTGGTGTTGATTGTTCAGGAATAGACAGCAGAAAACCTCGCTCTGGTAGTGCCGAAAGCGGGCCCGCAGGTAGTTACGGGTAGCTGAGGAGCAGGAGAGGATGTCCCGTTCCTGGATCTGCTCCAGCATCTGGCGCTGGGACAGTTCGCGCATCGCACTAAAACGGGCAGCCTTGACCTTGCCGACGCCAGGGTGGGCGCACAGCTCCTGTTGATCGGCGGCCAGAATGCCGCGCAGCCCCCCCAAAGCTGGTGAGCAGGTCCCGCGCCAGATCAAGGGCGTTTTTGCCTTTGATGCCGGTTTGCAGCAACACTGCCAATAATTCGGCGTCGGACAGCACGGCAGGACCGCCGTTCAACAACTTTTCTGTGGGCCGCTCCAATGGCGGCGAGTCGGCGATACTCATGGAATTTGCCTACCCGGTCGGTTGCGCAGCAGTTCCTGCGAAAGAGCCATTTCAGGATAGACGGAATCGCCAGTATTTCTTCACCAGCGCCCAAATTGCGTCACTCTGGCCTAACTGCTAGGCTAGCCGTCCCTGCAATCTCGAGTTGCCGCTGTCTTCATGTTAAGTCTCACTAACAAGCGCATCATGATCGGTGTAACTGGCGGTATTGCCGCCTACAAATGTGCCGAGCTAACCCGCCTGTTTGTAAAAGCGGGTGCGGAAGTGCGCATCGCCATGACCCGCGCAGCCACTGAATTTATTACGCCACTGACGATGCAGGCCTTGTCCGGCAATCGCGTGCACCTGGATTTGCTGGATTCCGAAGCCGAAGCGGCGATGGGGCATATTGAGCTGGCACGCTGGGCAGACCTGGTACTGATTGCCCCGGCGACCGCCGATTTCATCGCCCGCGTCACTCACGGCGAGGCCGGCGACATCCTGACCACACTGGTGTTAGCCACCGCAGCGCCGGTGGCCATTGCCCCGGCAATGAATCAGGGCATGTGGAGTAATGCCAGCACGCAGGCCAATATCAAAACCCTGCAGCAGCGCCACTATCTCATTTTCGGTCCAGCTAGCGGGGAACAGGCCTGTGGCGATGTCGGGATGGGCCGCATGCTGGAGCCAGAGCAATTGCTGGAGCACTGTGGGAATTTGTTCAAGGCTGGTTTTCTGGCGGGAAAGCACGTCCTCATTACTGGCGGACCAACGCGGGAAGCGATAGACCCGGTGCGTTTTATCAGTAATCACAGCTCTGGCAAAATGGCCTATGCTCTGGCGGACGCAGCGGCAGCTGCCGGGGCAAAAGTGACGCTGATTAGCGGTCCGGTGCATCAGGCAACACCTCGGTCTGTGACCCGCATCGATGTGGACAGCGCACAGCAAATGCTCGATGCCGTCATGGCCAATGTTGCGACTGCAGATGTGTTCATCGGCGTCGCCGCCGTAGCCGATTATCGTCCAGCGCACCCGGTTACCGACAAGATCAAGAAACACGCAGACACCCTGCAGCTGGAGCTGGTGAAGAATCCAGACATCATTCAGCAGGTAGCCAATTTACCGAAGCGTCCATTCGTCGTCGGGTTTGCAGCAGAAACCAGCGACATCGTGGAAAATGGCCGCCGCAAACTGGCGCGCAAGAAACTCGATCTGTTGTTTGCCAACAATGCCACTGCTACGTTCAATAGTGATGCCATCTCAGTGACCGCATTATCTGCCGATAAGGAAACGGAACTGACTCCTGGCAACAAACACGTTGTTGCCCGCAACATGTTGCAACTCATCGCCAGTCGTCTGCCGTAAACAAGCGTCAGCCGCGCGGTCAATAAAAGCCGCGACGAAAAATAAGGCTGCCGCCAGCCAGGCATTAGTCATGACCTCGATCCCAATTCTCAAGCCAGACCCATCCGCTCCGACTATCCCGGCAGCTATCTTCAGGGCCTATGACATCCGTGGCATTGTCGACCAACAACTCAATGCCGCCAGCGTCATGCAGATCAGTCGCGCTATTGGCAGTGAAGCGTTAGCGCAAGGCATCAGCACGCTACTGGTCGGATGCGATGGGCGTCTGTCCAGCCCGGAGCTTTCAGAGGCTCTGATTGCCGGTCTATTGAGTACCGGCTGCAACGTGATCAACCTGAGTCGAGTGCCCACGCCATTGCTCTATTTCGCCACGCACACAACTGCATGCTCGTCGGGAGTCATGCTCACCGCCAGCCACAATCCGGCGCACTACAATGGACTCAAGATTGTATTCGAGCGCAGCTCGCTCGCCGCACACCAGATCCAATCCATTCGTATCCGCATCGAACAACAACGCTTGCTTGTGGGCACAGGAGGCTATTCCGAGCTGGACGTGAAGCAAGCTTACATCGACAACATCGGTGCCAGCATCAAACCGGCACGGCGCTTGAAACTGGTAGTGGATTGCGCCAATGCCGTCGCGGGCGAGGTCGCACCGGCCTTGTTTGCGGCACTGGGCTGCGAAGTCGTGCCTTTGTATTGTGAGGTCGATGGGTCATTTCCCAATCACCATCCAGACCCAACTGTGCCTGCCAACCTGGCCAGTCTGGCGAAGATGGTGCTGGCTACGAATGCTGATCTTGGTGTGGCGCTCGATGGCGATGCGGATCGACTGGGAATCGTCACCAATCACGGTGAGATTGTTGATGCCGACCGGATCCTGATGCTGCTCGCGCAACAAATCGCTCCGGCCTATCCCGGCGCTGCCATCGTGTTCGATGTGAAATGCAGCAGAAACCTGCCTGCGCTGATCAGCCAATTCGGATGCAAGCCAGTCATGCATCGCAGTGGCCACTCATTTATGAAGCAGAAGATGCAGGAGACCGGGGCGCCACTGGGTGGTGAATTCGCCGCCCATTTCTTTATCAAGGATCGCTGGTTTAGTTTTGACGACGGCATGTATGCCGCCGCTCGTCTCGTGGAAATTCTGTGCCGACAGGACCAGACTGCCACCAGGATATTCAGCCAGTTTCCGGAACTGCCCAGTACCCCGGAAATCAGCTTACCGGTGCCCGACCTGCAGAAGTTCGCACTGCTGGAAACGATTCTGCAACTCGCGCAATTTCCGGAAGCCAAGCTGATCACCATAGATGGGCTGCGCGCCGAATTCGAAGATGGGTGGGGGTTGGTGCGAGCATCCAATAGCAGTCCGGCCCTTTTGCTCCGTTTCGAGGCTGAAAGTGAGCATGCACTCACCGTTATACAAGCCAAATTTAAAGCTTTGATTCGCCAAGCAGATAAAAGCATTGAGCTGCACTTTTAACCAGTAACCGGGGCATTGGCCTGTTTCAGCTTCTGGTTCACCGATTCACCTGGAATTCCGCGTCATGTCTTTATCCCTGAATAATGCGAAGAATATCGCCAAGGTTCTAACCGAATCGTTGCCTTATATTCAGAAATTTACGGGCCGCACCGTGGTCGTCAAATACGGTGGCAATGCCATGGTCGATGAGGATCTGCAGCACAGTTTCGCCCGCGACATCGTGTTGATGAAACTGGTCGGCATCAATCCAATTGTGGTGCATGGCGGTGGGCCGCAAATCGACAGTCTGCTGAAGCAGTTGAATATCGGGTCCACCTTCGTCGAAGGCCTGCGTGTGACTGACAGCCAGACAATGGATGTAGTGGAGATGGTGCTCGGCGGATTGGTAAACAAGCAAATCGTAAACCTGCTGAATCGCAGCGGTGGCAAGGCCATCGGCGTAACCGGCAAGGATGGCAACCTGATCGTAGCGCGGCGCCTGAAGTTAAAAAACAAGGTAGCTGGCGGCGCAGATATCGACATCGGCCAGGTCGGCGAAGTCGAGCACATCAATACCGAAGTGCTGGACCTGCTGGCGAACAGCCACTTCATTCCCGTGATTGCGCCAATAGGAATCGGAACCGATGGTGCCAGTTACAACATCAATGCTGATTCTGTTGCCGGTGAAATCGCCCGGGTTATCCGTGCCGAGAAATTGATTCTGCTGACCAATGTGGCAGGCGTGCAAGACGCAAAAGGCACCTTGTTAACCGGCCTCAGCACCAGCCAGGTAGATCAGCTCATTGCGGACAAAACCATACACGGCGGAATGCTGCCGAAAGTAGAGTGTGCGCTGAATGCGGTCAAGGGTGGCGTGCGCAGCGCCACGATTGCCGACGGTAGAGTTGAGCATGCTGTATTACTGGAAATATTCACAGACGAAGGTGTTGGTACCCTAATCACTGGCAAAGGTCTTTAGCCACATGGAAAGCACACCCAAACATTCGCGCAAAGAACAAATTCTGCAATCACTCGCTCGCATGCTGGAATCAGCGCCCGGTGAACGCATCACCACCGCCGCCTTAGCAAAAGAAGTCGGAGTCTCGGAAGCGGCGCTGTATCGGCATTTCCCCAGCAAGGCGAAGATTTTTGAGGGATTGATCAAATTTATTGAGGACACACTATTCCAGCGTATCACTCGCATCATGAATGAAGATCCCAGCGCCGAATCGCGCTGCGAAAAGATTCTGCTGCTGTTGCTGACATTTTGCGTGAAGAACCCGGGCCTGACCAGATTGCTAACCGGCGACGCGCTGGCCGGTGAAACCGAACGCTTGCGTGAACGCATCGCCCAATTTTTTGCTCGAGTCGAGGCGCAGTTGAAACAGATATTGCGCGAAGCGCAAATCAGGGAAAATCTGAAGCCGACAATTTCGCCGAGCGTGCTGGCGAACCTGATGCTCGCCACTGCCGAAGGGCGGCTGGTGCAGTTCGTACGCTCGGAGTTCAAGCAGTCGCCGCTGGAGAATTGGGACACGCAGTGGGAATATCTCAGCCGTTCCATGATGATTCCTTTCGATGAGGCCATGGCGACAGCTCAGGCTAACTAGTTTTCCGAATCGAGATTACTGTACGCCAAATTCGCTTCGGTATACTTCTACTGCGTCCAGATGTTGCTTCAGCTCTGTGCTATCTGACTTCTTTAGATAGTCAGTAATACTTTGCAGATTGATTATGCTAACAACCTTTATTCGGTAGGTTTGTTCGATTTCCTGAATTGCTGAGAGTTTGCCAGTACCACGCTCCTGCCGATCCATCGCGATCACGATGGCGCTGAGAGCCGCGCCATTTCCGGTAATAATTGCGACCGCTTCTTTCACCGCAGTTCCGGCCGTAATGACATCGTCGATGACCAGGACCTTGCCGGATAGTTCGGCGCCAACAATCGTACCGCCCTCGCCATGGTCTTTCGCTTCCTTGCGATTAAAGCAGAATGGTTTGTCGATGCTATGATCGCGAGCAAGTGCCATCGCTGTGGTAGCGGCAAGCGGAATGCCCTTGTAGGCCGGACCAAAGATTACATCAAATTCGAGGTCTGACGTGGCAATAGCCTGCGCATAGCAGCGCGCGAGGAAAGCGATTTTCCCACCGGTATTAAACAGGCCAGCGTTAAAAAAATACGGGCTCACGCGCCCGGATTTCAAGGTAAATTCACCGAAGCGCAAAATCTTCTGTGTAATTACAAATTGCAGAAATTCAGATTGATAGGTTTGCATCTGCGCTCCTGTTGCAACCCAATTCACCAAAGGTACTGCTTGTCCAGGGTGTTCAGGCAAGGCTCTGCTGTTGCAGAGCAATTAATTGTTTGATGCCGTGAGCCGCCAGCGCGATCATTTCCTGCAGCTGTGCATTCGTAAAATGGCCGTCTTCACCGGTGCCTTGCAATTCGATAAATCCGCCAGAGTCGGTCATCACAATGTTCATATCAGTTTCTGCTTTCGAATCTTCGGCATAGTCCAGATCGAGAACGGCATGACCGTTATAAATGCCGACAGAGACCGAGGCAATCATCTGTTTGATCGGGCTCGCCTTGAGCATGCCTTTGGCCAACATGTATTTCACCGCATCAACCAGCGCTACACAGCCACCAGTGATCGATGCTGTACGTGTACCGCCGTCTGCCTGAATAACATCACAGTCGATCTTGATCGTGTATTCGCCAAGCGCTTTCAGGTCGATTGCCGAGCGCAACGAGCGGCCAATCAAGCGCTGGATTTCCAGACTGCGGCCAGACTGCTGCCCGCGTGCCGCCTCGCGATCCATTCGACTGCCAGTAGAACGCGGCAACATGCCATATTCCGCGGTAATCCAGCCCTGACCGGTACCCTTGAGAAAGCGCGGCACCGAGTCTTCAACCGACGCTGTGCAGATTACCTTGGTGTCGCCGAATTCAACCAAAACTGAACCTTCTGCATGTTTTGTGTATTTGGTAGTGATTACTATCTTGCGAAGTTCGTCGGGCAGGCGCTGGCTTGGTCGAATCAATGGAGTCATCTGTATTCCGGTTTTGGATGTATAAAGAGATTGTGAATCAAAATAAATGTGCTATGAATTATCCTTGAATTTGCCGACTATTGCGAGCCGACAAAAGTTCACTGTGATTGGCCGGCTTTTACGCTAAAATGCCAGTACCGGATAATAGGACACAGCGCATGATGTTGAGTATGACTGCTTTTTCGAGGCAGCAATTGGAAAAGGAATGGGGCTCCCTGACATGGGAGATTCGCTCGGTGAACCATCGTTACCTGGAAACCAGTATCCGCTTGCCGGAAATGTTTCGCGGACTGGAAAATCCTGCGCGCGAGGAGATTCGCAAACGCTTGAACCGCGGCAAAATAGAATGCTCGCTACGCTACCAGACTGCCGAAAAACTGAAGTCTGATCTGGAACTGGATCATGGGCTGATACGTAAACTGATTCACGCCAATATTGAAATCGAAAATATTTCTGGCGTCTCGTCCAGGCTCGGCAGCGTGGATGTACTGCGTTGGCCCGGCGTTATCAAGGAAACTGAATTTGATACAAGCGTAATCGAAGTGACTGCGCTGCAATTATTTTCCCGCGCCTTGGATGAACTGATTGCCAATCGACTGCGCGAGGGCGATGAATTGAAGGGCATGCTGCAACAACGCATCGTCAGCTTGCGGGCAATAGTCGCCGAAATAAGGGCCAGGATGCCGGAGATCATCGTGCGACTGCGCCAGAATTTGCTCGATCGGATCAAAGATCTGAAAGTGGAACTTGATCCAAATCGGCTGGAACAGGAAGTAAGCCTGCTGGTGCAAAAGGCCGACGTCGCCGAAGAGCTGGATCGGCTTGACTCGCACCTGAATGAAGTTGCTCGTGTGCTTGACGCCACGGACCAGAAAGGGCGCCGCCTCGATTTCCTGATGCAGGAACTGAATCGGGAAGCGAATACGCTCTCGTCAAAATCTGCCGTTGTGGAAACCACATTGCACGCGGTGGAATTGAAAGTGTTGATTGAACAAATGCGTGAGCAAATTCAGAATGTCGAGTGACGCGTAATCAGGAACAGCAACCATGCACAAAGGCACACTTTTCATCATCATGGCTCCTTCTGGTGCCGGCAAGACCTCTCTGGTTAATGCCCTGGTAAACCAGGACCAGCTGCTGCGCGTATCCGTGTCCCATACCACTCGTAGCGCACGTCCTGGTGAAGTGAATGGAGCAAACTATCATTTCGTCTCCAGCAAGGAATTCATGGCTATGCTGGAGCGCAGTGACTTTCTGGAAAGTGCCGAGGTGTACGGCAATCACTATGGTACTTCTCAGGCCTGGGTAAACGCTCAGCTCAACCAAGGCATAGACGTCATACTTGAAATCGACTGGCAGGGCGCGGCGCAAATCCGCAAGCTCATCCCCGCTGTGTGTTCCATCTTCATTCTGCCGCCCTCGCTGGAAATTCTGCAACAGCGCTTGCAGGAACGGGCCCAGGATGATGCCGCCACTATCACCCGTCGCATGCACCAGGCCCGCGATCAGATCAGCCACGTCGCCGAGGCCGACTTCATCGTCGTCAATGACGATTTCGAAACTGCCCTAGCCGATATCCGTGCCATCATCCGCTCCAGAGGCCTGACCGTGCTAGCCCAACAAACCAAGCTGGATGCCCTGCTGACCAGCCTTACGCGCTAGTGCTGCAGGAGAAATAACTGCTTTTTCACCCGGAATTCAGTAGAATCCCCGGTCCTCTTGACAGGGCCAGCAGCAAGATCCGCGGAATTCGACCGCAAATGGAACCAGGTCCCTCAAGTTCGGTATCAACAACGGCCTACCCGGCCGACATGCAACACTGTAAAAGGTATCAGTAATGGCTAGAATCACCGTAGAAGACTGTTTAGACAAGGTAGAAAACCGCTTCCAACTCGTCATGATTTCCAGCAAACGCGCCCGTCAGCTCCAGACCGGTGGCCGTGATCCTCTGGTCGCTCCTGACAATGACAAGCCCACCGTTATCGCCCTTCGGGAAATTGCCGAGGGCCACATCAACGCCAGTATCCTGACCGAAAGACGGCACATGGAAATGGATAGCGAGACTGCGACTGAACAACTGGAAGCAGCGGTTGCCCAGCAAGCGGCCAATAAGGAAGCCCGCGCCGCTGAGGCTGACGAGGAATAGCGAACAGTTCCATGATCGCTATGCGGGAGTCGAATCATGCAAGCCGACGCATTTGACACCATCGATTCGCTCGCGAATGACTTGTCCGGCTATCTGGGCAAGGAGCAAGTCAATCATGTACGCCGCGCCTACTATTACGCCGAACAGGCCCACGAGGGCCAGTTCCGGCGTAGCGGCGAACCTTACGTAACCCACCCCCTTGCTGTCGCCGGCATCCTCGGCGAAATGCACATGGACCATCAGAGCCTGATGGCAGCCATGCTGCACGATGTTATCGAAGACACTGGTATTTCAAAGACAGCCATCAAGAGTCAGTTCGGCAACACCGTGGCTGATCTGGTAGATGGCGTCAGCAAACTCAACAAGATTACCTTTAGCAGTCGCGCCGAAGCACAAGCCGAGAACTTCCAGAAGATGGCGATGGCCATGGCGAAGGACTTGCGGGTTATTCTGGTCAAGATCGCCGACCGCTTGCATAACATGCGCACTCTGGATGTATTGACTCCCGATAAGCGTCGCCGCATCTCCCGCGAGACACTAGATATTTACGCACCGATTGCGAATCGACTCGGCATGAACAACGTGCGGATTGAATTCGAAGAACTCGGTTTCGCCTCATTGTACCCGATGCGTTCGCGCCGGATTCTGGCGGCAGTGAAACGGGTTCGAGGCAATCGCAAGGAAATCGTCTCGCAGATTCAGACTTCCCTTGAAGCCTGTCTCGAACGGGAAGGCTTGCCGGGCAGAACAATTGGCCGCGAGAAACACCTGTATAGCATCTACGAGAAAATGCGCGCCAAGCGCAAGTCGTTTTCCGAAATCATGGACGTATACGCGTTTCGCATCATTGTCGACAAGGCCGACACCTGTTATCGAGTGTTGGGGGCGGTGCACAGCTTGTATAAACCAGTCCCCGGTCGCTTCAAGGATTACATCGCAATTCCGAAGGCAAACGGCTATCAGTCATTGCACACATCCTTGTTCGGCATGCACGGCGTGCCAATTGAAATCCAGATTCGCACTGAAGAAATGGAAGCAATGGCAAACAACGGTATCGCCGCGCACTGGCTGTATAAATCCAGTGACGACCAGCCTAACAACGCACACGTGCGCGCCCGCGAATGGGTAAATGGATTGCTGGAGATGCAGAAACACGCGGGTAATTCTCTGGAGTTCATCGAACACGTCAAGATTGACCTGTTCCCGGATGAGATTTACGTATTCACACCAAAGGGTGCAATCTTCGAATTACCGGCTGGTTCCACCGCTGTGGATTTCGCCTATGCCATTCACACCGACGTGGGCAATTCTTGCGTCGCCTGTCGCATCAGTCGCCGTCTGGCGCCGCTGAGTGAACCCTTGCAGAGCGGGCAGACTGTGGAAATCATCACGGCCCCGGGCACACAGCCGAATCCAGCGTGGCTCAGTTTTGTCGTTACCGGCAAGGCGCGCAGTAATATTCGACATTACCTGAAGAACCAGAAGCATTCGGAATCGGTGGCGCTGGGTCGACGTCTCCTGGACAAGGCATTGAGCGGTTTTGGCAGCCAGATCGAGACCGTACCGCAGGAAAGTCTGGACAACTTGCTCGCCCAGAACAACCTGAATGGACTGGACCAGCTGCTGGAAGAAATCGGACTCGGCAATCGCATGTCTTACATGGTGGCGCAGAAACTGGTGTCACAGAACAAGACCGCAACCGTGCTGGAATCGACCGAGAGAGAACAGGAAGGATACATCGCGATTCGCGGCTCGGAAGGGATGGTGATGAATTATGCCAAGTGCTGTCATCCGATTCCGGGCGACCCGATTGTGGGTCACATCAGTTCCGGCCGCGGCATGGTGATCCACACCATAGACTGCAACAACATCGCCGACGTTCGCGACAACTCGGAGAAGTGCGTGCCCGTGCGTTGGGATCCAGATGTCGTGGGTGAATTTTCCGTCGAATTGCGCGTGGAGCTGGAGAACCAGCGCGGCATCATCGCCACGCTCGCCACGACTATCACCGGCACCGAAGCAAATATAGAAAAGATCAGTACGCTGGAACGTGACGCCCGCTTCAGCATCGTAAATCTGTCACTGAATGTACATAACCGCGTGCATCTGGCGCGCGTCATGAAACGGGTGCGTTTGATCAACGCGGTTTTGCGTGTCACCCGCGTCAAGAGCCGCAAGGCAAGCAAGACGATCAAGAGCACCATCGGTACATAGAATATTTATAGATTGACCATATCCAGATAGAACTTATATGGATAGAACTTATATAGATAGAACTTGTATAAAATGAACTTACATAAAAAGAACATTGGTACTTACAACAGCCGTACTTAAATCAGGGAGATCCAGCGATGAGTGCCCCGTACACCAAAAAAATTCATACTGACTTCGCACCGGCCGCGATCGGACCTTACTCTCAGGCGATCAAGGCTGGCTCCACAGTATATCTGTCAGGCCAGATACCCTTGCAGCCCGACACCATGGTACTGGTGGCTGGCGATACCGCCGCACAGACTCACCAGGTATTCGTGAATCTCACGGCCGTTGCGGTAGCTGCCGGTGGCACGCTGGCCAACGCGGTCAAGCTCACCATTTATCTTACCGACCTCAGTGATTTCGCCGAGGTCAATCGGGTGATGGCCGAGTATTTTGTCGAGCCCTACCCGGCCCGCGCGACAATTCAGGTTAGTGCACTTCCCAAAGGCAGCAAGGTTGAGATCGACGCGATCCTGGTTTTATAGACGTTTTGCTCAGCAGCCGACCAGTATAAAAGCGCAATGACCAGCCAGGCACTGGAGCAAATCCCACTTACCACACTGAAAGGTGTCGGCCCCGCGCTGGCAAAAAAACTCGAAGCAATTGGCATGCGCAATGTGCAGGACCTGTTGTTTCATTTGCCCCTGCGCTATGAAGACCGCACGCGTGTAAACCCGATTCGTTCGATCCATGCTGGTGACGTCGTACAAGTGCAAGGTGAAGTCGTGGACTGTCGCCTCGCTTTCGGCAGACGTCGCAGTTTGCAGTGCACACTCTTCGACCAAACCGGCAGCATCGCGCTGCGGTTTTTCCATTTCAGCGCGGCACAGAAAAACGCGCTGGTGGTGGGCAGCCAGGTGCGTTGTTTTGGTGAAGTGCGGCGCGGACGTGCGGGGTATGAGTTATATCATCCGGAGTATCGGCTGCTGCGTGCTGGTGAGGATGAACCGCTTAGCGATGCACTCACGCCGGTATACCCGACCACCGAGGGACTGCAACAAGGTCGACTGCGCAACATTATTACGCAGGCATTGGCCCTGCTGGAGCAGTCGGGTCGCGTACAGGATTATCTGCCACCAGCCATGCTCGCGCAGCTTGGTCTGCTGGAACTCGCGGCCGCCATTCGGTTGATGCATCGGCCCCCGCTGGATGCCCCCTTGAGTTGGGCCAACAGCGGCATGAATCCCGGCCAGCGCCGTTTGGCATTTGAAGAATTACTGGCACATCGCCTGTGTATGCGCCGCTTCAAGAATGACTCCAGTAAACAACTGGCGCCTGCGCTGCCCGTGCGCGCGCCGCTGCAGCAACAGTTTCTGCAACAATTACCTTTTACCCTGACGCGGGCTCAGCAAAAAACCTGCAACGAAATCGCCGGCGACCTGAGTGCCAGTACGCCGATGCTGCGCTTGCTGCAGGGTGATGTCGGTTCCGGCAAGACGGTAGTCGCTGCACTTGCTGCACTGCAGGCAATTGCGGCGGGTTATCAGGTGGCACTGATGGCGCCAACCGAAATCCTGGCCGAACAACACCTGACGAATTTCCAGCAATGGTTGCAACCGCTCGGCGTCGAAGTCGGCTGGCTCAGCGGCAAGGTCAAAGGCACTGCGCGCGAAAAATTGCTGAAAACCCTCGCGACCGGAACCTGCCAGCTACTTATCGGTACTCACGCCCTGTTCCAGGATGATGTGATCTACCAGAAACTCGGGCTCATCATCATCGACGAACAGCATCGCTTCGGCGTGCATCAACGTCTCGCGTTGCGTGACAAGGCAGTGCAGGACAAGCTCAACCCCCACCAGCTGGTGATGACCGCGACGCCCATACCCAGAACACTTGCTATGAGCGCCTATGCCGATCTGGACAGTTCAGTCATAGATGAATTACCTCCTGGTCGAACCCCGGTGAATACGGTGATCATCTCCAGCGAACGCCGACCGCAAGTCATCAAACGTATCGAGCAGGCCTGCGCCGAAAAGAATCAGGCGTACTGGGTGTGTACGCTGATTGAAGAGTCTGACGTGTTGCAATGTCAGGCGGCGGAAGTGACGGCCGGGCAGCTCACACAACAATTACCCTCCATTGCCGTCGGCCTGATTCATGGGCGCATGAAGTCTGTTGAAAAGAAAGCTGTTATGGCTGCGTTCAAGCGTGGCGAACTGCAATTGCTGGTGGCGACAACCGTTATCGAGGTAGGTGTCGACGTGCCCAATGCCAGCCTGATGGTTATCGAAAATCCAGAGCGACTCGGTCTGGCCCAACTGCACCAGTTGCGCGGTCGCGTTGGTCGTGGCGCAAAGGAAAGTCATTGCCTGTTGTTATATCAGGCGCCCTTGAGCCAGCTCGCAAAGCAGCGCCTGGAGGTGATGCGTGCCAGCAATGATGGTTTTTATATCGCCGAGAAAGATCTGGAACTCCGCGGACCGGGTCAGGTACTCGGTACGCAGCAAACCGGGTTAATGACCTTTCGCATTGCGGACATCGTCCGGGATGCGGTCGTACTGGACCAGGTAAAAGATGCCTCGGAACAGATATTGACCCAACATCCGGACTTGATCGATCCACTAATTCAGCGCTGGCTGGGTGAGCGGACATTGTATGTAAATGTATAATTGCAGCAGCCTGGTATGCTACGGTGCGTGGCGAATTTGACTCTAAACACCCTGAGAAACAGGGCACTTGACAGGATTACATGAATTTTCCAGAGCAGTATTGGGAACTGTTGCGCGCACGCTTTCGGAATCAGTTTCCTGAATTCTATGCGAAATTGCCGGCTCTGGCTGAGCTGATTCGGCTCAACAAGCCCATCGGCATTTATCTCCTGCTATGGCCGACTATCGGCGCATTGTGGATCGCGGCGCGAGGCGTGCCCGATTGGTCCCTGTTGTTTATCTTTATAATCGGCACCGCCGTGATGCGCTCGGCTGGCTGTTGTGTGAATGATTTCGCCGATCATGTCATCGATGGACAGGTACGGCGCACGGAACAGCGCCCACTCGTGCGCGACGCTCTCACTCGTCAGGACGCCCTGCTCTGTTTCATTACCCTGTCGCTGCTGGGTTTTGCCCTGGTCTTGCTGACCAACCAGAAAACGATACTGCTGTCCTTTGCGGCGATAGCTCTCGTCGCCATCTATCCATTCATGAAGCGTTACACGAATCTGCCGCAGGTAATCCTTGGCTTGGCGTATTCCTGGGGCATCCTGATGGCGTTTGCTGCGCAGACCAATGCGATTCCACAAATAGCCTGGCTCTTGTTTGTCGCCAATTGTCTGTGGACCGTAGCCTATGACACACAGTATGCGATGGTTGATCGCGAGTACGACTTGCAAATAGGGGTCAAGTCTACGGCGATTCTGTTTGGCGACATGGACAAAATGATGATCGCGCTACTGCAGGGTATGTTCGTGTTTGCGTTGTGGCTGGCGGGGCGGCAGCTGGAAATGGGGCTGATGTTTAATCTGGGCTTGCTGGTGGCCAGCGCACTATTGCTCTATCAGCAATTCCTGATCAAGGACCGGTTTCCCGGCCCCTGCTTCAAGGCATTTCTCAATAACAACTGGGTGGGCGCCGTAATCTTTATCGGCGTGTTGCTGGGGATGCCAATTAATTAGTAACTTAATAACTTAACTTTGGTGCTGCAGCGAATTCATGCTGTTCAGAAAAGTTAAGTTACAGGTGTCGCCAAACGTCCTTACTATCAGCCGCCAGCCTGCAGATTTTTAATCAGTGACTGCATCAGATCGCGGGTGCCATCAGGAAGCTCTGCTGTCGTCGAAATCGGGCAGATGCCGTTGGTGGTAAGGTGTCCGTCCTCGACGGTTCCGGTACCGGGAAACGTTGCGCCCCTGAAGCTGGGACGTGCCTCGGCATTGACCGCTGAGGCAAACGCATAGTTATGACCCTCAAGTACCCCTGCTTCTGCAAGGAACTCAACCGAACTGCGCGATGCGGCGATGGGCTTGCCAGCGGCGTCCGCTGCCTTGACCAATTCCACTACCTTTGGCTTCCACGGTGGCGCCTGCAGCTGGTCCCATGCAAGGCAGTAGCAGCCCGGCATAAGTGTCCATGGACAGATCAGCAACCACGTGGTCTACCTTCAAAGTGACGCCGTCGACAATGAGATCCTTGCCGTCCACCGTCGCGACCTCTACCACAAACCCGGCTGCTTCGAGCATTTGCTTCATGACCAGCACTTCATCGTGCACCATCAGCTCAAGGTCGCGCGAGCCGTCCCTGACAAACATCAGGACTTTTTCTGCATCCTGTGAAAACAGCATTGTGCTGGGGAACAGCAATGCGGCAATCAGAAGCGTTTTCAGGTATTTGTTCATGGTTTACCTTCTTCTTTTGAGAATAGTGAGTCTGCCAAGACAGCAGACATGGCGTTAGTTTCAGGACAATTGCTAGCATCGTCAAGCGTGGCCAGAGGCTGTTGCTGGGGACCCCTCAGGTAAACGCCTGAATTCCGGTTTGGGCCCGACCCAGAATCAACGCGTGAATGTCCTGGGTGCCTTCATAGGTATTCACCACTTCAAGATTTTGCAGGTGACGCATAATGGGATACTCATCGGAGATACCATTGCCGCCCAGCATGTCCCGCGCTTCCCTAGCTGCATCGAGCGCCTTCAAGCAGGAATTGCGCTTCAGCAGGGAAATCAGCGGTACCGGTAATTTGTCCTGATCACGCAGTCGACAAGCCTGCAGACACCCGAGCAGCGCCAGTGAAATATCGGTTTGCATGATTGCCAGTTTCTTCTGGATCAACTGATTCGCTGCCAACGGTCGGCCAAATTGTTTGCGATCCAGCGTGTACTGCAATGCAGTGTGCCAGCAGGTT
Organism: Gammaproteobacteria bacterium; assembly: GCA_009692305.1. Lineage (GTDB taxonomy): Bacteria > Pseudomonadota > Gammaproteobacteria > Pseudomonadales > Pseudohongiellaceae > UBA9145. The sequence goes on from SHZK01000002.1 coordinate 282,806, forward strand.
TCAGCGGCGCCCAGCGCACCCCAGGCAATACCCAGGCGGGCGGAGTTGAGACAGCTGAAAGGTCCGGCCAGGCCCTTCGCGAGGGGCAACTTGTTCGCTTCCGGCACGAATACTTCGTCCATCACAATCTCACCCGTGACCGAGGCGCGCAGTGCCAGCTTGCCATGAATCTTCGGAGCACTGAGTCCCTTCATGCCCTTGTCCAGAATGAAGCCACAAATGACGCCGGCGTCATCTTTGGCCCATACGATAAAAACATCGGCAAAGGGTGAATTGCTGATCCAGTTCTTCGCACCACTAAGGCTGTAACCGCCGGCTACCGAGCGGGCACGTGTGACCATGCCGCCGGGGTCAGAACCATGGTCGGGTTCGGTCAAGCCAAAACAGCCGATGTATTCACCGGTCGCCAGTTTGGGCAGGTATTTCTGTTTCTGTGCTTCGGTACCGAACACGTTGATCGGATGCATCACCAGACTGGACTGCACACTCAACATGGATCTATAGCCGGAATCAACGGCCTCGACTTCACGTGCGATCAGACCATAACTGACGTAATTCACGCCGGCACAGCCATAGCCCTGAATAGTTGAACCCAGCAGGCCGAGTGCGCCCATCTCCCTGAATATGGCCGGATCAGACGTTTCGCTCTGGTAAGCCGCGCGTACTCTTGGCAGCAATTTTTCCTGAGCATATTGCCGTGCGGTATCACGCACGAGTCGTTCTTCCTCGCTCAGCATCTCTTCCATCAGGAAGGGATCCTTGAAATTGAACGGGGCATTGTCTGATCTGACGGACATATCGGTCTCCTGTACTAAACTCTTTTATTACAGTGCATTTTTAACTGTGCCTGCTGCGGCCGAGAATCGTAACACAGAGAGTTGCAATGTCCGAAACGCAGCCCAGTTAAGTTATTACCTTAAGGGCATCCCCTGCTAGAATAGCGCGCCATGGACGTATCCCACATTCTTGAATCCCTCAATGACGCGCAGCGCAATGCAGTAGCGAACCCGACCAAGAATCTGTTGGTGTTAGCCGGTGCCGGCAGTGGCAAGACTCGCGTGCTGGTGCATCGGGTGGTGTGGCTGGTGCAGGCCGAACAGGTATCCCCTTTCTCCATTCTCGCCGTGACGTTTACCAACAAGGCGGCACGGGAGATGCGCGGTCGCATCGAGATGTTATTGGGGCAACCATCCGGCGGCATGTGGGTTGGCACCTTTCATGGTCTCGCCCATCGTTTGCTGCGCTTGCATTGGCAGGAAGCCGGTCTGCTTGAAGATTTCCAGATTCTCGATAGTGATGACCAGTTGCGCCTGATCAAGCGCGTAGTGCGCGCCTTGCAGATTGATGAAGACAAATTTCCGCCCAAGCAATGCCAGTGGTACATCAACGGGCAGAAAGACGAGGGCCTGCGCTCGCGCCACATCGAACATTTTGATGACGATTACACCAAGACCATGCTGCAGATTTATGCCGCCTATGAAGCAGCCTGTGATCGCGGCGGCATGATCGACTTTGGCGAGATCCTGCTGCGCGCCCACGAGCTGTGGCTGCACAATCCACAGATACTGGCGCACTACCAGCGCCGCTTTCGGCACATTCTGGTAGACGAATTTCAGGACACGAACTCCATTCAATACGCCTGGCTCAGAGTGCTCGCCGGTCATGACAACCAACTTATGGTGGTGGGTGACGATGATCAGTCGATTTATGGTTGGCGCGGCGCCAAGATCGAAAACATACAACAGTTCAATGTGGATTTTCCCGGCGCGGAAATTGTGCGCCTGGAACAGAACTATCGCTCCACCTCGACGATCCTGAATGCCGCCAACAAACTCATCGCAAACAATCAGGGTCGCCTCGGCAAGACCCTGTGGACCGAGGGTCGCGAAGGCGAACAGATCAGCCTGTATGAGGCGTTCAACGAACAGGATGAGGCGCGCTTCATCGTCGACCGCATCCAGGACTGGTTCAACTCCGGCAATCGACGCTCCGATGCCGCAATTCTGTATCGCTCCAATGCCCAATCGCGGGAACTGGAAGAGGCCTTGCTGCGCGTGGGTATGCCTTACCGCATCTACGGCGGACAGCGCTTCTATGAGCGTCTGGAAATCAAGAACGCAATCTCCTACTTGCGCCTGATCGTGAATCGCAATGACGACACGGCCATGGAGCGCGTGATCAATGTGCCAGTACGCGGCATCGGTGGACGTACCTTGGACAGCGTACGCTCGCTCGCCCGTACTGAAAATATTTCACTGTGGCAGGCCTGCGTGAAATGCATCAATGACTCCCTGTTCACTGGTCGTGGCGCCAATGCCGTACTTGGCTTTCTCAAACTCATCGATGACCTGCAGGAAGCCTGCGAGAATTTCGAGCTGCATGAAAAGGCCGATCTTATTATCAAGCGCACCGGCCTGATTCAACATCATGAAAAGGAAGGCGGCGAAAAGGCGCGGACACGTGTCGAAAACCTGGAAGAACTGGTGAACGCCGCCAGCAGCTTCGATGCCCCCGATCTGGAGGGCGAGATCGATCTGAAGTCCAATGCCTTTCTCGCCGCGTTCCTCGATCAGGCCGCACTCGATGCCGGCGAGACCCAGGCCGACGCCAGCGAGGACGCGGTGCAGTTAATGACATTGCACTCAGCAAAAGGCCTCGAATTCCAACTGGTGTTTCTCGCAGGACTGGAAGAAGGGCTATTTCCCCACAAGATGTCTATGGACAATCTTTCTGGTCTCGAAGAAGAACGCCGACTCTGTTACGTCGGCATCACCCGCGCCAAGACCAAGCTCTATTTGAGTCACGCCGAGTCGCGGCGCCTGCATGGCGATGTCAACCTGTGCCGGCCCTCGCGCTTCATCCGGGAGATTCCCACAGAATTGATTAATCCGGTGCGGCTAAAGTCCACAGTGACGCGCCATGCCTCGGCAATGCCTGCGAGTAGTGGCGCATTCAATAACGGCGTGAGGGGCAAGATCGACGTGCCGCAGACTGAGTTGTCACTGGGGCAACGTGTCGCGCACGGCAAATTTGGCGAGGGCGTGATACTGAATTACGAAGGCCAGGGCAGCAATGCCCGCGTGCAGGTGAATTTCAATACCGTAGGCAGCAAGTGGCTTGTGCTATCGTATGCAAAACTGGAAGTACTGGCCGGTTAAGAGTTTGCGTATGGATGCTGCTCTCACACAACGAGCAGATTGCAGAAGACGAACAAGACCCGAATTATAAGGAATTCAGACATGCAGAAAATGTGGGCAGCATTATTTTCAATCCTGCTGGTTACCATGCTGGTCGCTTGTGGCGAGGCGCCCTCTTCGACAGGTGGCCCTGTGGCCGCAACCGAGCAGGCTGTCTATCAATGGAAGATGATCACCTCGTGGCCGAAGAATCTGCCAGCACTGGGAACCTCGCCGGTACATTTTGCCGACATCGTCAACAAAATGAGTAATGGCCGCATGCAGATTCGCGTGTATGGCGCCAATGAACTGGTGGGCGGCCTCGAAGTATTCGATGCCGTGTCGCAAGGCGTGGCCGAGATTGGCCACACCGGTGCCTACTACTGGCAGGGCAAGATTCCGGCCACACCCTTCTTCTCCTCGATTCCCTTTGGCATGACTGCCACCGAGATGAATGCCTGGCTGTCCTATGGCGGCGGTAATGAACTGTGGCGCGAGATCTATGCACCGTTCAACCTGATCCCCACGCGTGGTGGCAATTCCGGCACCCAGATGTTTGGCTGGTTCAATAAAGAAATAAATTCCATGGCTGATCTGCAAGGCCTGAAGATGCGCATCCCGGGTCTCGGTGGTGAGGTGTTCAGCCGCGCGGGTGGCACGCCGGTAACGATGCAGGTGAGTGAGGTGTTCACGGCACTTCAGACTAGTGCTCTGGATGCGACCGAATTTGTCAGCCCGTATAACGACCTCGCGGCCGGCTATCACACAGTCGCGAAATATTACTATTACCCGGGCTGGCACGAACCGGGCTCCACCCTGGAAACCATTTTCAACAAATCGGCATTCGAGGCCTTGCCGCCCGACTTGCAGGCAATCCTGATGGCGGGCACCGAGGTGATGAACCAGTTGCTGCTGGATGAGTTCACGGCCAGGAACAACGAGGCGCTGCGCGTACTCGTGGAAGACCACAACGTGGAGCTGCGTAAATTACCAGACGAGGTGCTTACCGAGCTGCATCGCATCTCGGATCAGGTAGTTGCCGAACTGGCGCAGGCAGATCCCACCACGCGCCGCATTCACGAGTCATGGGCAAAGTTCAAGGAAGGCATCGGCAGCTACCACGGAATCGCGGAAGACGCACTGGTCAATGCGCGCAATCTGCCACTGGACTAATACCACTCATCGTACCACTCATTAGAGACTATTTGTTATGGACTGGAAAATATTTGGTATGGTCTTCGCGACTGTGTTCGTGGCCGAGTTGGGTGACAAGACCCAGCTGGCAACCATGCTGTTCGCCACCGACAAGGAAGTGAGCAAACTGATGATCTTCGTTGCCGCATCGGCCGCATTGATCGTTGCCTCTGCGCTTGGTGTGCTGGCAGGGAGCCTGCTTTCAGAATATATCAATCCGCGTTATTTGCATTACATTGCCGGAGTCGGTTTTATTGGCATCGGCGCATACACGCTCTATTCCGCTTGAACCGAGCGTTAGTGCTGTGCTGTTTTCAGGGATTATTTTTTCAAGCTTACCTGGCCTGCCGGCGGCATCCGGCGCGACAACAATGCACAGCTCAAAATCTTTACTTCAAAATTCCGGGTAACCAGGTAGCGAGACCCGGCTGCCACGCCAGTAACAGCATGAGTCCAATCTGCATTAGCACAAACGGTACCACACCACGGTAAATATCGGCGGTACTCACTTCCGGCGGCGCCACGCTGCGCAGATAAAACAGGGAAAAACCGAAGGGTGGCGTCAGGAACGAGGTCTGCAGATTGACCGCAATCATAATCCCCAGCCAGATCGGATCGACGCCCATGCCCAGCAGTATCGGTCCAACGAGCGGCACCACCATAAACGTGATTTCAATGAAATCCAGAATAAAGCCGAGCAGGAAAATCAGCAGCATCACAATCGCCGTGGCGGTGATGACACCGCCGGGCAAACTGGTGAGCCAGCTTTCGATCAATATATCGCCACCGAAGCCGCGAAACACGGAAGAGAAAATGGCTGCCCCTACCAGAATCAGATACACCATCGAGGTCACACGCAGTGTTTCCAGAGACACGGCATGCAGTACCGGAAGATTGAGCTCGTGCTTCAATAACGCCAACAGCATTGCGCCCATGGCGCCGACGCTGGCCGCTTCAGTGGGTGTGGCAATGCCCATCAAGATCGAGCCTAGCACCGCGATCATGAGCAGTACCGGTGGCAACAATCCTCGCAGCAAGGCCAGCGCAACTTCGGCTGTGGTCAGCGCCGGACCGTCCTGACGTAATGCGGGTGCCTGTTCGGGTTTAAGCAAGGCAATGACGAAGACGTAGGCAGCGTAAAAGGCGACCAGCAACAGACCCGGTATAATCGCAGCGGCGAACAGATCACCAATAGACACGAAGTTAGGCGCAAACGAGCCACTGTCCAGTTGCGATTGCTGGTAGGCATTGGAGATTACCTCGCCTAACAACACCAGACAGATTGAAGGCGGAATGATCTGGCCCAGGGTGCCAGTGGCGCATAAGGTGCCGCATGCCAGTGAAGGTTTATAACCGCTCTTGAGCATGGTGGGCAGTGACAGAATCCCCATCGTCACCACAGTGGCGCCGACGATGCCGGTACTGGCAGCGAGCAGCATCCCCACCACTACTACCGAAATACCGAGGCCACCAGGGAAGCGGCCAAACGCGAGCGCCATATTTTTCAGCAAGTCTTCCGCGATGCGGGACTTCTCCAGCATCACGCCCATGAATACGAACAGCGGCACGGCGAACAGATTCTGGTTGATGAGAATTCCGTAGATGCGATTCGGAATCAGCGTGAGGTAGGCAGTATCAAATGTCCCCATCAACACGCCGAGACCAGCGAACAGCAAGGACACGCCGGCGAGTGACAGAGCCACGGGAAATCCGGCCATCAAGATCAGACTCACGACGAGAAAAAATAGCAGAGGTAATAACTGCAACATTATTTGTTACTGCCAGCAGCGCTCTGCCGAAACTTGAGCAGACTTTTACACAATTCCGATATGCCCTGTAGCAGTAGCAGCAGGGGCAGCACGATGATGCTCGACTTCAACAGAAACACATACGGCAGGCCGCTGGTTTCCGCCGAGCCTTCCCTGATCTGCCAGGAGATCGCCACATAATCCCAGCTTATATAAATAATGAAGAGCATGGACGGAAACAGGAACAACAGGTAACCAGCCAGATCGATCAAGGCCTGCCCCCTGTCGCCAAGCTTGAGATAGAAAATATCCACCCGCACATGCCCCTGCTCCTTCAAGGTATAGGCCGCACCCAGCATGAAGATCATGGCGTTAATATAGATGACCGATTCTTGCAGCGAGATGGAGCCGGTGCGGAACAGATAGCGCATTAACACGATGAGCGCGGTCACCAATACCATAGCGAGTGTTAGCCAGGCGCTGCTGCGGCCGATGCCGGTAATAGTGCGATCGATCAGCGTGGCGAGTGGCTGTAGTAACGACATGATAGAGCGTGGTCCCTGGCAAAGCAGCAGCACATTATCACACAAGGCCCGGACGATCAGCCAACGGTACCGACCCTGAGTAATTCAAATGTAAGCAGGATGAGTGCGCCGCCCAGCGCCACCATGAGCAAAGACAGCAGCCATAAGGTGGTGTGCTGCACTTTATACGACAGCCGCGTACGCCAACCAGAACCGGTGGCGGGCCTGACCGGGATATGAGTAAACAGCACGGAAAAACCCAGCAGCGTGATGGACCAGGTGAAACAGAGCACGGCCGGTATGAGAAATTCGTCATGGGCTAACCAGGGGTCCTCCAACAAACTCAACAGCAACACGCCAAAAGCAAGCAGCGCGATCAGCACCAGCGCCAATCGAAATGGCAGCAAATGGGTGGCAATTAGCCGTAGTCGCTCTATCATAGGCAGGACTTTGCGTAAGGAAAACCAGCTTACCTGCTCTGTTATGAATCATCCACCAGATAACCGAATTGAGGGCTTTACGAATCCAATCGAATCGCCCGCCCGCGCTGGGCCACCAGGGTAAATGCCAAACCACTAAAACCCCATGAGAGAAAAAGAATTATGTTAGTCGTTGTATCGCCTGCCAAGACCTTGGACTTTGAATCCCCGGTAACAACCCGCAAACACAGTGAGCCGGTGTTTCTGCAGGAAGCGACTGCGCTGGTGCAGCAATTACGACAGCTGCAACCAGATGACCTGTGCCAGCTGATGCAAATCTCTAGCAAGCTCGGAGAACTGAACTTCGATCGCTACGCCAACTGGCACACGCCGTTCACGATTCAAAATGCGCGTCAGGCAATCTTTGCTTTCAAGGGTGATGTCTATCTGGGTTTGAAAGCGGAAACTTTTACCACCGCTGATTTGAACTTCGCGCAGCAACATTTGCGTATTTTGTCTGGACTCTATGGCGTGCTGAAACCACTGGATCTGATGCAGCCTTATCGTCTGGAGATGGGCTCCGACTTCAAGCACAGCGGCGGCAAGAATCTGTATAAGTTCTGGGGAACCAAACTCTCTACGCATCTGAACGCTGAGCTGGCACAACAGTCTGGCAAGAAAAAAGTAATCATTAATCTTGCGTCAAATGAATATTTCAGCGCACTGCAACCCGCGCACATTGAGGCTGACATCATTGCGCCTGTGTTCAAGGATTTCGCCAGTGGTCAATATCGCGTGCTCAGTTTCTTCGCGAAGCAAGCCCGCGGCGAAATGGCCGCGTACATTATTCGCAATCGCATTAATTCTCCTGCCGCGCTCAGGCAATTTGCTGTCGATGGTTATCAGTACAGCGTCGAGGATTCCACGGCGGCGAAGCCGGTTTTTCTGCGCACGCAATAAGGCCTGAGTCATGACAGAAGCATTGCCGTTCAGCCAGGCCTGTGAAAATAACAAGCACTCTATACTCGATGTATTGCGACGGCATTTACTGCACAAGCAATCGCTGCTGGAGATTGCTGGAGGTACCGGTCAACACGCCGTGTTCTTCGCCGCACAGTTTCCGCAACTCAAGTGGCAATCTTCCGAGTATCCGCCGGCAGTAGACACGCTGAATCTGCGCCTGTCCCAATCCTCTTTGCCAAATCTGCCCGCGGCAATCGCAATCGATGTGAACGCAGCCACCTGGAATTGCGCAGTGGTTGATGCTATCTACAGCGCCAATTGCCTGCACATAGTCTCGACTACTGCCGTGGAGAAATTCTTCGCCGGAGTCGGGCGCAATTTGCCGGTCGGGGATTTATTGCTGGTGTATGGACCGTTCAAGTATCGCGGTGAATTCACCACCGACAGCAATGCCCAGTTTGATCTCTGGCTGAAGAGTCGCAATCCCCTCAGTGGGGTACGGGATTTTGAATGGGTGAATGAGCTTGCGGAGAATATCGGACTGATACTGTTGGAAGACAATCCTATGCCGGCTAACAACCAGATGCTGGTCTGGCGCAAGACAGCGCTTTAAATATCAAGCGGCTGTTGCAGCGCCTGGCCGTTGCGTCAACTTGTTGTTACGTCAACTTGCTGTTACGTCAACTCGCTGTTACGTCAATAACGTACCTGTCCCTTCCTGCCCGCTTGGCGCTATACAAATTTTGGTCAGCCAATTGCACCAGCTCATCGAATGACATGTCGTCGCTGTACATAGGCAGACCGGCACTCATGGTTACTTTGGTTTTCTTCCTGATATCTTTCAAAATACGTTCGGTTAGAACGGTAGCGTCTTTAAGATCTGAGGCTGGCAGCACGATCAGGAATTCCTCCCCGCCATAGCGAATCACCAGATCCTGGTCACGGGAACATTCATTGAGTATCTCTGCTACTCTTATGAGTAACTGGTCACCTGCGCGATGGCCATAGGTATCATTGAATTTTTTGAAATGATCAATGTCCAGCAGGATGACGCTGAAGGGTTCCTTGCTACGACGCGCTATAGGCAGCAGGTCGTCGATACTGATGCGCAGTCTTCTGCGATTACCGAGCTTGGTGAGCGGGTCCGTCAATGAGTGATATTTATTTTCGATCTTGAGTGTGATGTTTTCCAGTAACAATTTGTTCAGTCTGGGAATTAATCTGGTCAACAATAAATAACCAAACGTCAATGTCAGGCCCAGTGCGACGAATAGCGGATCGCGCACCCAAAAGCATTTGGCGATTAACGGCAAAATGGTGACGTTCATATAGAGGAAGATGTTTGGTAATGACGTGCTGTATGACAGGATACCGCCTGACAGCAGGGTCATCACAATCACCGCATAATAAAGTACAGCATCCAGCGTCCCCTCCCCGTAGGGGATGAAAACGGCTGGGGAAAAGCACACAAAGGAGACCACGCTCGCCAGAGAAAAATACCGTTCCCAGGGTTTCACATTTTTTTCTGTGATTGACTGGTCGGCCATTTTTTGGCTGAACTTCAGCGAGAGAAAGAAACGTGGCAGATAACCCAGCGCCACGCAGGTTCCCCAGATTATCGCGTAAGTGGGTTCGCGGAGAGACGCCAGATGACGAACCCAAAAGAGAGCACTGCCGCAGCAATGCCAATGTAACCATACTTGGCATTTTCATAGAGAAAGGTGATTCGTTCGAAATCAACTTCCAGATTATCGCTGCCATTTTTCAAATTATTATTCTCCTTCGTCGCGACTACGTTACCGTAGCCATCGGCTCTTGCAGAGTACAGCAATAATTCAAATAGCCCGCCATGCCTGCTGGTACACCCCTGATTGATGCGGTAATTCAGTTGCGTGAGAGCAGCATTTTGCGAATCCAGCCATCGCCCTTGGTAAGAAAGTATAGCTCGCCTTGTGAGTCCTGGCCGAGCCGCAGTCCGGCGCGGTTGCCGCGCGCATAGGTGTTGGCGAACCCCACTGCATCTGCGAAACGCTGCTCACTGCCATTGATAATGACACGCAGTTCCTGGATTAGTGCCGGACGATCCGGAATCAATGCCGCGGTTTCGATATAAAATACGCGACCTGACACCATGTCACTGAAGATATATTTACCCTGTAGCTCCGGAATCGCGCGGCCACGATAGACGAAGCCACTGCTGATGGCATTGCCTTCATCATGGTCGAACTGGGCCACCGGGTACGCAAACACCTGCTCGTCGACCGGTCGCGGATAGACCGGATTCGGGCGGACATCGCCGATGCCGAAGGCGGTAGCGAATGTCCCTTCCCTCAGGCGCCACCCGTAATTTGCGCCGGGCACTCCAATATTTATTTCCTCTATCTGGTTCTGGCCAATGTCATTGATATACAACGTGCCATCGATATCGAACGAAAAATGCTGTGGGTGCCGCAAGCCATAAGCCCAGATCTCAGGGGCCACGTCAACCACGCCGACGAAAGGATTCGTGGGTGGAATGCCATAGGCGGCAGAAGCATTACCACCCAACGGATCGATACGCATAATTACCGACATCGGTGTGAGCAGTGACTGGCCATTTTCATTGGGATCATTCGCTCCGCCGCCATCACCGAGACTGGCATATAACAAGCCATATCTGGGGTCGCCGGGCGGGATAGAGCGATCGAAGGCGAGAGTACCGATGTTGTGGTTCTGCGCGAACTGGCCGATGCGAAATATTTCGCGAGACGTGCCGGCAAATACACCGGCGGCAGGATCAGTGACGGTCCACTCACGAATCACACTCTCGTGATTGTTCGCCACATCGTCAAGGTAGTTGGCGACGCCACTGTCGGTGGCGGCGCTGAATGCTGTGTAGAATTTGCCGAAGCCAGGTTGCCCGCGCACTGCGAAATCCGGATGAAATGCGAATCCGGCCAAACCAGTTTCATTGGGAAACATGGAGTCATCGAAGCCAACATTCTGTTCCCGCACATCGAGAAACAATGCGGGATCGCGTCCGGATTCATCGGTGATGTACAAGAGGCCGCGCAAATCGTTGATAACAAGCCGGCGAGAACCGTCCGGAATTGGCATCAGGTATTGAATGCGCGCGTAGGCATTATTGGTTTGCGGCACGACCGCAGAATCAGTTGTCTGCGGCACTCGCACAAACTCAGAGGCGATTACTGCAATTGCACCCAACTGGATTTTTTCCGGTATTGGGTCCACCAGAGCTGCCACACTATTTTCTGCTGCATGCAGGAACGAGGGGTGAAGCAAGAGCAGTAACGCGTAAACCAGATGCTTCATGGCAGGACTCCCGATCAGACCAATTTGCTGCGAAACATAAAATACACGGCACCCAGTATACACAACCCGGCCCACAGGTAATCCAGCTTGAGCGGTTCTTTCAGATATATGATTGAAAATGGCACGAACACGGTCAGTGTAATCACTTCCTGCATGATCTTCAGCTGACCGATACTGAGCACGGTATAGCCAATGCGGTTCGCTGGTACCTGAAACAGGTATTCCAGCAACGCAATGCCCCAACTGACGAACGCCGCGATGAGCCATGGCTTGTTGTTCAGTTCTTTTAAATGGGCATACCAGGCAAACGTCATGAATACGTTGCTGCAGATGAGCAGGAAAATGGAAATCAGAAGCGGCGGGAACGACATGGTTATACCCGGTAGCAGAGTGAGGTTCCTATTCTGGGTTGAGGCCGCGAGCCGAGGCAATAGCCGCGCCTCGCGACTCTTCAAAGCAGCCTATGGCAGTGCGTATACCACGAGCGCGGGACCGGTGTGGGGCAATTGCGCCAACGGACTCTGGGCGCCTCCGGTAAAAGCGCCGATTATAGCCATGTATGTTCCCGCATGAATGGCTGCCTGACCGACGACAAGAGCGACATATTGCTTGCCATTGACGGCATAGGAAATAGGGAATGAGGCGGGCGTATCGCCAGTATCTACCTGCCACAGTACCTCGCCACTGGTGTCATCCAGCGCCATGAGCTGGTTGTCCAGCGTGCCATTGAACACGAGGCCGCCGGCGGTAGCTAATGACCCGGATGTGGCGGGCATCGTCTCCTTGTGATTCCAGGTGAGCACCTGCGTTTCCAGATTCACCGCCTGCGTGCGACCGTAGAAGCCATCATCAATGGGACGCGGCACCGGATTCATTGGGGCGCCGGAAGTGAGGATGCTGTTGCCGCCGGTAGGTCCACCCATCATGCAGACTTCGGACAAAGGTACGAACAGGCTCTTCGTTAACGGATTGTAGGAAGTGGACTGCCAGTTGCGACCACCCAGAGCAAACGGACACACCAGCTGGGCGGTTTCGCTGCTGGGAACCGCGTTGGGATTGAGTGTCTTGTGGCCAGTAACAGGATCGATGGCAGCGACGATATTCTGAATGCCCATGTCGAAAGAGAACACATAGGCGCCGGTGGCCGCATCAACTGCATCAAACAGCGCCATTTTGCCAGCAGTGAGAACTACCTTGCGCACAACACCCGCTACCTGGAGGCTAATGATCTGGCGTTCGTAGGCCCAATCCAGATCCCATTGGTCATTTGCCATGTGTTGATAGTGCCACACCAGTTCACCAGTAGCCGGTCGCAGCGCAACGGTGGTATTGGTGTAGAGTGCATCATTCGTCACACCGGTCTTGTTCAGTTCAGGCAGCAGTGGTTTCGTGTCATAGGTAGGGCCGGAACCGAAGTAGACCAGCTCCAGTTCTGGATCATAGCTACCGGGCACCCACACCGAACCGCCGCTGCGCTTGTCCAGTTCCAGTTCGTTCCAGCTATTGCCTGCCTGACTTTCCGGTCGTGCGACAGTGTGGAAGCGCCAGGACTCTTTGCCTGTTGCCAGATCGACGGCAATGATGAAGCCGCCTTCGGGTACCAGTGTTGCAGTGACGCCCTGTATCACCTGTCCATTGGCAATCAGGGGCGAGCTGCGTAACGAATAAGGCAGCGGGCCGGTACTCTGCGCATCGATTGCATGATCCCACACCACGGCTCCGGTTTTAGCGGAGAGCGCCAGAATGTGCAGATCCGAAGTAGGCACCAGCACCATGTCGTTATACAACGCTAGGCCGATCTTGGTGGCAGGCGGTGCGTTGTTCTCATGCCGGTAACTCCACAGTTGTTCTCCAGTAGTAGCATCGAGCGCCAATACCGTGTCGCGCGTACTGAGCAGGAACATCACGCCGTCGTGCACCAGCGGAGTAGCCATATTCGCGCCAGAGTCCAGCGTGACGCTATAGGCTTGCTGTAAACCGGACACGTTGCTTTTATTTATTTGATCCAACGGGCTGAAGCCATAGGCATCATATGTGCGTCGCCACATCAACCAGTCAGCTGCCGGTGGATTGGCGAGCATCGCATCTGTCACCGGCGCAAGACTGTTCAGTTTGGAGTCTGATGATTGTGCATACAGTGAACCTTGCATGATGCACAGCAGACAGGAAAATATAACATGCAGTTTAGGTTGTGTTTTCAGCAGCATCAGTGTTCCCCAATTCCAGCCAGTGACGATTTCAGTTTAAATACTGCGCAATGCAGCCATGGGCAGTAGTGCGTTGTTGTTATTGCTTGCCTAAATAGACGACCGCCTGTTTGTCCAGAATGCTGAGCAAATCGCCCATGCCGACATTTGCATCCAACAGGTGCAAACCCCAACCGGCATCGGGCGTGCCCTCGGCGGTGAGGATATCACCGGCGATATCATCTGTGCGCGGGTCGGCTGCATTGGCATGAACGCTTAGCTCGAGATAGTGGTGCGTGCCGGAGCTGACACAGTCAACGCTGAGCAAGCCTGGCGCCTTGGCAAAGGGTGTATCCAACTTGGGCTGTGCGCTGGTCCAGGCTGCCACTGCAGTACGCCCTTCCTGCACGGCGCTCAGGTAGGCGTCGGCTTCGTTACTTCCTGTCGCAAGCCAGGCCGGATTAGTACAGGCCGCCACGCTGTCGCGACCATTGCGGCCGAACAGCGCATTGGCTGTCGGCTCTATCGTGTCGCGAAAAGTCGCGTAGACGATGATGCACTGGATGTCACGGGCCGAGGTACACAATGGCATCTGTTTGAAGGCGCCGCCAACGACTTGACCCGCTGGTACCCGCACTGTGGTGCCAAGCAACATCGCTGAAATGATTTTTTCCTGCACCGGCTTGCCATCAATTTCGGCAGCGATCAGCTGGATCAACACGCCAGAACCCTGGGAATGTCGGACCAACACAACCCCACGAACATTGTTGTAGTTTGCAAGATAGTAGTTCCAGGCGCTCAGCACATCGTTATAGCCCAGAGTCCGATCCGCCCCGGCAATGCCGCCGCGCAAAGCACTGAGGGTGGACTGGCGATACATGGGTGCAAAGGTGGGGCAATGGGCGCCGAAACGGGCGAATTGCTGCAATACCACATTGTATTCCTCAGGTCCGGCCAGCAGGTCGCTGTTAGCGGTAGCGTCCAAGGAAACCGTGGGATAGACGTAGAAACAGTCAATCGGAGCGTCGGTGAACGGTGTAAACATTTCTGTTGTCAGGCGGCCGTCGGCGGCGACTATGGTGGCGGTGAGGTCCACATGACAGGCGCCGAGGTCACTGTCGGCGCCTCGGCAGAGCCAGCTGTCTGCGTTGGCGTAATCGACGGGTACAGTTTGGGCGCTTACGCTGGCAGCCAGGGCCAGTCCGGCCACAGCAAGCAGGGCGAGGATTGGGAGTTTTGATTGAGGATGCTTAATATTCATAATTGTTGTGGTCTCGCGGAAATAGAATTTTAGAAGCAGCATTGTGGCCGGGCTTTATTGGGTGATGCCTCGAACTCGCATGCCCGATTGGGATTGGGCGCCTCTGGGAGGAGATGTGTTGCTGACCTCATATTTGCTCTCCTTGTTCAGGCGGAACATCTAATTCCAATTCGAACAAGCACAGCTTAGACTTCGAAAAATACCTCCAGCAAGTTAGCGTTGTGTGCATTGCAAGTCAATGATGCGGGCCGGCATGTCTTGCCACCTCTACATCACATTGACTATGCATCCAGCGCCTTGGACATTAGCTGGCCTCTTGGCTTGATACGGCGAGCACAGGAACACAGCATGACGTTTGAACTCTGGTTACTTTTATATGCCTCACTACTCGGGCTGGTACATATGACAGCCGCTTCGTTTACTTTCAAGGCGCAGGTCGGCAACGCTTACACCGTCGGCGCGCGCGATGAAGCAATCCAACCTACCGGCGTAGCTGGGCGCCTGCACCGAGCACAACAAAACTTTTTGAAAACTTTCCCGCTTTTTGCGGTTTGCGTTCTGATCAATTTTGTTACCGGGACCGCAGGCGCCCTCAGCTATTGGGGTTGCATATTGTATGTGTCAGGTCGCACGCTTTTCCTTCCGCTCTATGCCGCCGGTATTCCCTGGATACGAACTTTTAGCTGGAACATCGCCACGCTCGGTCTGATGATGGTTGGCGCGCAAGTGTTCTTTGTATGAAGCTCAATTTTTAGATCACGTAATCAAGTGCAATTCCGGCTCAGGTCTCGAGTTTCTTTAAAATGCACGAATGCGAGAAAGCTAAGACCACTACCAAAGCGGACTACACTTTTGGGGGGCATACTTCTTAAATGTTTTCTGCAAAGCAGGTCCGCGGCGCAGGCCTCTTGCATGCGATTGCAATATGGGTGCTGGTGATTTCTCTGCTGTTGATCAGGTTGGCAACTTGAAGTTTCTGGAGAGACTGCGTCATAGTCTATGTCATATGGCACACTGCTCATTAAAAATCCACGCCCGACACATTGCATTGCCCGTTTATACCAACGGAAATCCTTTGCAAGCCTGGGCCTGATGTAGTTGAGCAACTGTAGCCGCCTGGAATAAATTTATTCCCCCAGGCATTGCAATCCGCTATGGCGCAGAACTTGCCGGTGGTGCCCTGTGCGGCTCCCATGATTGTTGCGCACTGAGACGAACTGCCACAACTCCAATTTGCATAGACAGAGCTACTACTAGGGGTCGGTGTAGGTGTTGGTGTAGGTGTAGGTGTGGCAGCCGCTATGTCCAACTGCACCCAGACGCAAGTTTGATTGCCGGATAAATCTACAGCACAGACCCGAAATTCCCTGCTCCGTCCTGAGGTTTTCGGAATACCACTTAATACGCCATTGGGAGCAAGAATAAGTCCGATTGGCGGAAACCCGCCAAAGGTAGCCAATTTGTAGTGATAGGGGGGATTGCCCCCACTTGCAATTCCGGAGAAATCTATCTGACCTTGAGCGCCTGCTCTGAAACCGGCCAACATGGGGTCGGGTTGAAACTACACTACCGGTATGTCATCAAATACAATTGTGTTGGTGCCCGTCGCAATGGACGCCGTCAAGGCAGCAGGGTTGGGTGCAGACTCCGTTAGCTTAATCTCGAATGTGTAATTCCCGGTGGGCAAGGTTTTGGTGGGCAGATCGTAAAAATCAGGAGCAATCACATCGCCCAGCGGAAACCGGGTCACTACAGCGACCGGACTGCTGGTCCAATCCAGGTTAGGGCTCAAGTAAAAAGGCAAGCTATTGTTCAGGCTCACACTGATGAAAAGATCTGCCAGTCTGCCGGCAGCTTCCATCGCATCAGTTTTTGCAGACAGTTTCAGCGCGTCTGCTTGATTCGTCTGATAGTGGTTTCTATTTCCGGCGATGATCGCAGATGGCGGCGCAATCGCTATGGAGCAGTTGCCGCCAGAACACTGCATGGTGTGGCCTTTGGAGGTAAGCGAAAAATCCACCGTGTACCAGGTGGTGCCGCTGTACTCTCTCAACAATAATGCAATATTCTAGGAGCCATTTGGTGGATACGTTCCCGCGACCGAACCACTGGAGACATTCGTCAGGGAACTACCACCATTCAGCGTGCTCATCTGATAAGTCGGGAGTCTGTAACCCGGTTGTGCACCGCCGTTGTAGGGCGTATCGAAAGCCCACAACTCCAATCGTAGAGTTCCAGAATTTCCACCGCTGGCAAAGTTGGTTATTTTGCCAGCACTTAAAACAACGGAGCTGCCACTGTATTGATAACTCCAGATGCCAGAGATGCGCACATCAGTAGCCGCACGGGAGAGCGAAGTAAAAGCACAGAAGAGACACAATAAAGCACAACGAAGTCGCGATAATTTGAGCATCACGCTTACTCTTTTTAATGTAGTCGCAATACACGCATAAATGCTGGGGCCAGAGGCGGTGCGTTAATCGCTGGCAGGACTGCCGTACAGGTCAGCCGAGTCTAGCACCCCCGATTCATTAAATTCTATGGCTATTTCCAGGCAAGAATTTCCATAGATACTGACACAAGAAGCGCGCAAGCCAGCCCCAATGCCAAATCGCAATTGTCAGAGACCCTGCCAGATTGTTACTCTCTCCCGCATGAATGAAACGAGCACAGAGCAATTGATACAAGCGGCCGGGAAACTGGCCAACAGCGGTCGCTGGCAGGATGCCGAGCGTGTATGGCAGGAAGTGCAGAGACGGGAGCCGCAACATCCACAGGCACTTTATAGTCTGGGCATTCACGCACTGCAGCGCGGCGCCCTTGCCGAGGCGGAAAAATTACTCCGCGCCGGCCGCGCGGTGGCGCCGACGAATGTGTCCCTGTTGATGTCCTTGCGCGCCGTATGCCAACAACGGGGTAATGTTGAGGGAGAACTGGAAGCGATCGACGCGGCGTTAATCGTGGATGCGTATTACTACCCTGCGCTACTGGCGCGAGGCAGCTATCTGGAACGCACTGGCAACAACTATGACGCCATCAGCATTTACCAGAACGTGCTCAAGATCGCGCCGTTGCCTGCGCACTGGCCCGAGGGCTTGCGCGCACATCTGCAACACGCACGCAATATGGTGGATCGTCACACCCAGGATTACTCTGCCTATCTTGCCAACAAACTGGCGCAGCTGCAGACCGCATTAACGCCTGACCTCGCTCCGCGCTGGCGTGAAGCGGCATCAATTCTGGCGGGAAAATCGCGGCCCTATGTGTCGGACAGCAATCAGTTATATGTCCCGCGCCTGCCCGCCATTCCGTTTTATGAGCGCGCACAGTTTCCGTGGCTGGCGGCACTGGAAGCCAAGACCGATAGCATCTGTGCGGAATTGCTCGCTGTATTGCAGGCTGATCGGGATTGCTTCACACCATATATCAAATACAATCCTGGCGAGCCAGTGAACCAGTGGCAGGAATTGAATCATTCCCTGCAGTGGAGTTCCTTCGACCTTTGGCGTGGCGGTATCCCGCAACAGGAAAATCTGCAGCGTTGTCCGGTAACAGGGCAGGCGCTACGCGAACTTGATGTCGCCGACATCGCCGGCTTGTGTCCCAATGCGATGTTTTCCGCGCTGGCACCGAAGACTCACATTCCTCCGCACCACGGCGAAACCAATGCGCGACTGGTGGCGCACCTGCCATTAATCATTCCGGATAAATGTAAACTCAGGGTCGGGTTTGAAGAACGACAATGGGAATTGGGCAAGGTACTGATTTTCGATGACACGCTGGAACATGAAGCCTTTAACGACAGTGATGAATTGCGGGTGGTGCTGATATTCGACACCTGGAACCCGTTGCTGACCCTGGAGGAACGCGCCATGGTGAGGGCGATGACCTCCGCCGCGCGCGACTACGCGACCGACAGTAAATAATTTTCTCGCCCAGTTTATCAAAAGGGTATTGGCAGGTTTATTGGCCGGATGTGACCGAGGGTCTGCTTTGGGCCGTTGAATCCCGCACTAAGAAAGGCTGGAATAGCTTTGTCCGGCATCATTACCATGCGATGTAATAACGCCTGGCTCTCTAGGGTTTCTGCCGCATCACACGCGCTACTTGGTGTCCACTTTCAGGTCGTGTTTGAAAGGCAGTAATTCGCCTGCCTGCTGTTGGTATTGCAGAATGTGTTGTTGCTCTGCTTCCAGAAAATGTTTTATCGCTTGCGCGAAACCAGCTGCCTTTATCCAGTGATTGGAGTACGTCAGTATCGGCACGAAGCCGCGCTGAATCTTGTGTTCGCCTTGCGCACCGGAGTCAAAACCCTGTAGCCCGTGTTCGATGGCATAGTCCTGTCCCTGGTAGTAACAAGTTTCGAAATGCAGAAACTGGTAATCCTGACTGCTACCCCAGTAGCGTCCATACAGAGTAGATTGATTCTTGAAAAATAGAGCTGCCGCTATGTCATTGCCGTCGGCGCGCGCCACGTTCATGAACAATTGCTCTGGCATGTGCCGGGATAAATGCTCAAAAAACTCCAGCGTCAGGTACCCTTGCATACCGCGCATCTTGTAGGTGCTTTGGTAGTACATATAGAAGCGACGCCACAGCGCTGCATCGATATTCGCCCCTTCGACTCGCGCAAAGGTAACGCCTGCATCGTGTACCCTGCTGCGCTCCCTGCGAATGTTCTTGCGCTTGCGGGAGTTCAGGGTCTCCAGAAAATGTTCGAAGTCTCGGTAATCCTTGTTATACCAGTGAAACTGGCAACCAGTGCGACTCATCAGTCCGTGGGACGCGAAAGTGTCGAACTGGTCTTTTACCGGGAACAAGACGTGCCAGGAAGACGCCTGGATGCGTTGTGCCTGCTCCGCAATCTTGTCGAAAATCAGCTTGCTCACGGCAGCCAGTGTATAGCCCGGTTTAATGAAGAGCCGACTACCGACGCTGGGAGTAAACGGAACTGCCGTAACGAACTTCGGATAGTATTGAAAGCCATGGCTCTGGTAGGCATTCGCCCACGCCCAGTCGAAGACATACTCACCATAGGAATTGGTCTTCAGGTAGAGCGGCATTACCGCGACCAGAGTCCTGGCGCCATCCTGCAGCAGGTGTACCGTGACGTGATGCGGCTGCCAGCCGGTGCCTTTGCTGGTGCACCCGGTAAGTTCAAGCCCCTGCAGAAATTCGTAGCGTGTGAACGGGTTTTCTGTGCCAGACAGTGCATTCCAGTCTGTGGCACCGATGTTGGCGATGGAGTCTACGAAGCTGAGTTCTAATGTGGCCATGGATTCGGATGCAAGCGCCAGACAAATTCAGTAGTATCGTGGCGTCTTTTAATTTAACAGGTGCCGGGTGGATTCACCTAATCTGATACGACGTATCGCAGACAACATGACGTCTTTGCGCAAGTCCGAAGCAAAAGTCGCCAGTTATGTGCTTGAGCACGCGAATGATGTGATCAAAATGCGCATCGTTGATCTGGCGGCGAAGACCGGCGTCAGCGAGCCTACTGTTATTCGGTTTTGTCGTGCCGTTGGTCACGAGGGTTTTCTCGCTTTCAAACTGCAATTGGCTCAACAGGTCAGCCTCGGTGGCGTGTATACTCAGTTTGCCGTGGATGACAAGGACACTGTCGAAGATCTGCGCAACAAGGTTTTCGATACCACGGTGGGTTCCCTACTCACGGTGCGCGACGAACTTGACCCTGCGGTACTTGAAATGGCTATCAAAATTATCAGCAACGCGAAGCGCGTGGAATTCTACGGCTTCGGCGCTTCCGGTTCCGTGGCGGCAGACGCCCAGCACAAGTTCTTCCGCTTACAGCTGTCTACCGCTGCTTATACCGATCCTCACATACAACACATGTCGGCAATCTCGCTGGGCAAGAACGATGTGGTGGTGGCAATCTCCCAGTCTGGTGAGACCAGAGCGTTACTGCAGAGCGTGCGACTGGCGATGGAGGCCGGTGCTACCGTGATCGGTCTGGCACCAAAAGGTACGCCACTGAGTGAGCAGTGCAGTATTCCGATCTATGTAAATATGGAAGAAGATCATCAGGCGTTCGCGCCTGTGTCGTCACGCATCGCACATCTGGTGGTTATCGATGTGCTGGCGACTGGTGTAGCACGCAATCGCAAGCCACTGTTGAAGGAACATCTGAAGCGACTGAACAGAAGCCAGAAGGCATTGCGCACTCCTGGCTCGAACTAGACTGCGCTGCGGTTGTTCAGACCGCAGATTTTTCCCAACCCCTATTCGACTGTTACAGACTTTGCCAGGTTACGGGGGTGATCGACATCCGTTCCTTTGGTGATCGCGACATGATAGGACAAAAGCTGCAGCGGAATGGTGAATACGATTGGATCGAGAATTTCCGGGCAATGGGGCACATTGATGACCTGCACATTTTTGTCGCTCTGCAGTTTGATACTCTCGTCAGCAAATACATAAAGCCTGCCGCCGCGTGCACTAACTTCTGACAAGTTTGCCTTTAGCTTGCCCAAAAGATCATTGTTGGGCGCTACGGCAATGACTGGCATGTTAGAGTCCACCAATGCCAGCGGGCCGTGTTTTAACTCTCCTGCTGGATAAGCCTCAGCGTGGATATAGGAAATTTCCTTGAGCTTCAGCGCACCTTCCTTGGCGATGGGATAGTGAATCCCGCGACCGAGGAACAAACTATGGAATTTGTTGGCAAACTGTTTGGAGGTTTTCTCTATCTGAGCATCCAGCTTTAGCGTGTTCTCGATCGAGCGCGGTAGTTTGCTCAGATCCCTGACCAGCTTGGCTTCCTGCTCCGGTTTCAAACCATTACGCCGTGCCAGCACAATGGTCAGGATTAAAAGGACGGCGAGTTGTGTAGTAAACGCCTTGGTTGAGGCGACGCCGATTTCCTGACCGGCCATCGTCAACAGGCAGAAGTCAGATTCGCGCACCAGCGAACTGGTAGCGACATTGCAAATCGCCAGGCTGCCAATATATTTTTCCTTCTTCGCATAACGCAGTGCCGCCAGGGTGTCAGCAGTTTCGCCTGATTGCGAGACAGTGACGAACAGGGTATCGGGCTGCACAATGATGTCGCGATAGCGATAGTCACTGGCGATGTCTACCTGACAGGGTAAGCGTGCAATAGATTCCAGCCAGTACTTTGCCACCATTCCCGCATGGAAACTGGTGCCACATGCCACTATTTGTACGACTCTGGTCTTGTCGAAGATGCCCTTCGCCTTGATTCCGAATGCTTCTTCCAGCACGCGCGTCGCACTGATGCGACCATCAAGCGTGTCTTTTATTACTTTGGGTTGCTCGAAGATTTCCTTCAGCATGAAATGCTTGAATTCCCCCTTCTCCGCATCAGCCATGTTGTTGTGCACCAAGGTGACTTTGCGTCTGACCTTTTTGTCACCATGCCAGATTTCATAGGAATTCAGCGTGACCTTGGCGATGTCACCTTCTTCCAGATACACATAACGGTCAGTCACCTGCCCCAGTGCGAGCGGGTCAGATGCGATGAAATTTTCACCGATGCCTATACCAATCACCAGTGGACTGCCGCTGCGAGCGGCAATGATCTGGTCCGGTTGGGCATTGTCAATTACGCAGATACCGTAGGCGCCATGCAATAATTTGATGGTGCGCTTTACCGCATCTAACAAGCTTACCTTGCCACCCTTGCGCGCCTGATGAATCAGGTGCGCGATGGTTTCAGTGTCAGTTTCAGTCTTGAAGGAGTAGCCGGCCTTGATCAGTTTATCGCGCAGGACTTCGTAGTTCTCAATGATGCCGTTGTGCACGACGGCCACGTCATCAGATTTATGCGGGTGGGCATTGGCTACTGTAGGTTTGCCATGGGTGGCCCAGCGCGTATGAGCGATGCCGAGAGTGCCCTTGGCTTTCGACTTCTTCGCAGCATCAATAAGCTTCTGTACCTTACCCACTGCCTTTATATGGTTGATCTGGCCATTGGTACGGTTGATCAGTGCCAGGCCTGCGGAATCATATCCGCGGTATTCCAGGCGTTTCAGCCCTTCCAGCAAGATGCCGGAGACTTCTCGCTCGGCGATTGCGCCTACTATTCCACACATAATTTAAATCCTGCAGATTTGTTTGGTGCTAGCACTTTTAAATGCAGTGGCGCACTAATTCCAGACGCGCGCTTAATCAAAATTTATTGGTCTTTTGCCGGTGACTTGACCGGTCGTTTCCAGCCGGCAATGTTGCGCTGCTTGCCGCGCCCCACTGCCAGAGCATCCGCCGGCACGTCCGTGTTAATGGCTGAGCCCGCTGCGACAAAGGCATTATCGGCCAAAGTAACCGGGGCGATTAGCACGCTGTTGGAACCAACGAATACATTCTTGCCAATTGTCGTCTGGTGTTTATTCACACCATCGTAGTTGCAGATGATCGTGCCCGCGCCGATGTTGACGCCGGCGCCGATTACCGCGTCACCCAAATAGGCAAGATGACTGGCCTTGGCGCCCTTGCCGAGAATCGCATTTTTGGTTTCTACGAAATTCCCTATCTTCACCTCATCATGTAGCACGGTGCCGGGTCGAAGCCTTGCATAAGGCCCGATACTGGCGTTACTGCCGATGGTGGCACCATCGATGATGCTGCCGGCGAGGATGCGGGTGTTATTGCCAATACTGGCATTCTTGATAATGGTATTGGCTTCGACATGTACCCCGTCACCGAGTGACACCGCGCCCTCGAAAATAACATTTACATCGATCACCACATCGCTGCCACAGTTTAACTCGCCGCGCACATCTACCCGCGCGGGATCACGCAAGGTCACGCCAGCTTTAAGTAATTCGTTCGCGGTATTCATCTGGTAGTGTCTCTCCAGGCTGGCGAGCTGAACCTTGTCGTTAACCCCCTGCAACTCCATCAAGTCCATACTTACCAGGGGATTGATATCGCAGCCGTCATTTCGGGCCATGGCTATGATATCAGTTAAATAGTACTCGTCCTGCTTGTTGTTGTTACTGAGCTTGCCGAGCCAGCCCGCCAGTCGCGCGGACGGAATCGCCATGATACCGCTGTTGATTTCCTGAATGGATCTCTGGGCATCGGTCGCGTCTTTTTCTTCCACAATGGCCAGGACCTTGCCCTGCTGGTCGCGAATGATGCGACCCAGCCCTGCTGGTGTCGGCGTCTGCAGTGTCAGTAATGCTATGGCGTTTTTATTTGCGCGACCTAATAATGCTTGCAGGGTTGCAGACTTGATGAGCGGCACATCGCCGTAAAGCACCAGCGTAAGATTGTCAGGGGTTGAGGTATTGATTGCGCCAAGTGCCTGCTGCACCGCGTGCCCGGTACCTAACTGCTGTTCCTGCAACACCCAATTGCATTGCACTGGCTTCGCTGCTTTTTGAAAATGCTGTTTGATCTGCTCGGCGCCGTAGCCAATTACGCAATGTATGCTGACCTGCTCGAGCGACAACGCTGCATTTATCGCGTGTGCCAGCATCGCCTTGCCGCCAATCTCATGCAACACTTTCGGCTTGCTCGAATACATTCGAGTGCCTTTGCCGGCGGCTAAAATGACGGCGTCAACATGCATCAGAATACTCTCTCTGCGCATGCGTAAATTTCTGCAATTCGGCGTTGGCTGGATGCTTTCATTACAAGTAGTAAAAGGATGTGCCCTGACACTTTAACCGCTTGGGGGAGTTCGATTGAATGAAAGAATAGCAATAAAAGGCCAGTGTGAGCTGCCTTTATTGCCTGGGTCGCTAGCGCGACTTGCGACTAATTTAAAACCTCTACGCCTTCTTGATTTGTCGCAAGGCGCGTAACTGTGCGGCGGCCTCTGCCAGCTGGGCAGCAGCAGCGGAATATTGGAATTCAGCGCCCTGATCCCGCATCGCGATTTCAGCAGCTTCCATGGCTTGTTGTGCAGCAGCTTCATCCACATCGCTGGCACGCAGGGCGGTATCGGCCAACAAGGTCACTACGCCGCGCTGTACTTCGAGGAAGCCGCCGGAAACATAGAACACTTCCTCCGCGCCGCCATTCTTGATTAATCTGACCGGGCCCGGGATGAGCGCCGTCAGCAAGGGTGCGTGGCCTGGCGCGATACCCAGATCACCTAATGAGCCGGTCGCCACCACCATTTCAACGAGACCAGAGAAGATGCTCCGCTCGGCACTTACGATGTCACAATGCATTGTCATGGCCATCTCTGCTTACCTGTCTTTTTACTTGTCTGTATGGCGTTCTGTTTACTTGAATCTGGCTACCCTGCGCGAATTATTGTGCTGCCTTAATTCGCGCCGGGGTGTTGAATGCAATTTGAATGCTTAGGACTTCTTCATCTTCTCGGCTTTGGCTACGGCTTCATCGATAGAGCCAACCATGCTGAATGCCTGCTCTGGCAGATGATCGTAGTCGCCATTGAGAATAGCTTTGAAGCCAGCAATCGTGTCTTTCAGGGAAACGTATTTACCCGGTGCGTTCGTGAACACTTCCGCTACTGTGAACGGCTGTGACAGGAACTGGGAAATACGGCGTGCCCGATATACGGTTTGCTTGTCGTCATCGGACAATTCATCCATACCCAGAATCGCGATGATGTCCTTCAATTCTTTATAGCGCTGCAATACGGTTTGCACGCCGGTGGCCACATCATAGTGTTCCTGACCGATAACCAGCGGGTCCAATTGCCGTGAAGAAGAATCCAGTGGATCTACCGCTGGGTAAATACCCAGTGACGCGATTTCCCGTGACAGTACTACTTTCGCGTCAAGGTGAGCGAAGGTGGTGGCTGGTGACGGGTCGGTCAAGTCATCCGCTGGAACATACACAGCCTGGATTGAAGTAATTGAACCTGTCTTGGTGGAGGTGATTCTTTCCTGTAAAGCCCCCATTTCTTCCGCCAGGGTCGGCTGGTAACCCACCGCTGAAGGCATACGGCCTAACAACGCGGATACTTCGGTGCCCGCCAGTGTGTAACGGTAAATGTTGTCGATGAACAGCAGTACGTCACGGCCCTCATCGCGGAATTTTTCGGCCATGGTGAGACCGGTCAGGGCCACTCGCAGACGGTTACCCGGGGGCTCGTTCATCTGACCGTATACCATCGACACCTTGGACTCGCCCTCAAGGTCGATAACTTTGGATTCCTGCATCTCGTGATAGAAGTCGTTACCTTCACGAGTTCGTTCACCGACCCCGGCAAATACCGACAAGCCGCTGTGCTCGGTGGCAATGTTGTTGATCAGTTCCATCATGTTTACAGTCTTGCCGACGCCGGCACCACCGAACAGACCTACCTTGCCGCCTTTCGCAAACGGGCAGACCAGGTCGATTACCTTGATGCCGGTTTCCAGCAATTCGTTGGTAGAGGACAGCTCTTCATAAGTAGGCGCCTTGCGGTGAATAGGCATACGCACTTTTTCACCGATAGGGCCGCGCTCGTCGATCGGTCGACCCAGTACGTCCATGATGCGGCCCAGCGTTTCTACACCGACCGGTACATGTACAGGCGCACCAGTATCGGTCACGACCAGACCACGGCTCAGGCCTTCAGTACTGCCCAGCGCGATTGTCTTGACGACGCCATCGCCCAGTTGTTGTTGCACTTCGAGAGTAATCTCGGTGCCGTCTACCGTCAGAGCATCATATACCGAGGGCACGCTTTCACGATCAAATTCCACATCGATAACCGCGCCAATAATTTGTACTATTCGACCGCTACTCATGTCCGGTTCCTCAATCTATCCAAATTCAATTCGTAATTGATTAAAAATGTTTACAGTGCGGCAGCGCCGCCGGCAATTTCCGACAGCTCCTGCGTAATCGAAGCCTGACGTGCCTTGTTATAAACCAGCTGTAATTCTTCAATAAGGTCGCTGGCGTTATCAGATGCATTCTTCATGGCAATCATCCGCGCCGCTTGTTCACAGGCATTGTTTTCCACTACCGCCTGATAAACCTGCGATTCAATGAAACGCAGCAACAAACCATCCAGCAATTCCTTCGCATCAGGCTCGTACAAATAATCCCAGTGATGCTGCAGGTCTTCGTCCTTGGAAGGCAACAAAGGCAGCAATTGCAATACGACTGGCGTGTGCGTCATTGTGTTGACGAAATCGTTGCTAACAATCATTAGCTGGTCGAGTTGCTTGTTCTCAAACTTTTCCAGCATCACGCGCACGGCACCGATTACATCGGCAACTTCGGCTGTGTCGCCAATGCCGCGCACTGAGGCGACGACATTGCCGCCATAGTTATTGAAAAATGTCGCAGCCCGTCCACCAATCGTGCAAATGTCGATTTCCGCTTTCTTCTCGTGCCATTCCTTCATGGAAACAACAGTGGCCTTGAATGCGTTTATGTTCAGGCCGCCGCAGAGGCCGCGGTCAGTTGAGACCACGATGTAACCAATGCGCTTGACCGGTCGCACGTCGAAAAACTGGTGATGATATTCGGGTGTTGAATTGGCGATGTGCCCGATCACGGAACGAATGCGATGGGCATAAGGCTTGCCCAGTTTCATGCGATCCTGTGCCTTACGCATTTTGCTCGCCGAGACCATTTCCATAGCCTTGGTAATCTTCTGAGTATTTTTGATACTCGAGATCTTGGTGCGTATTTGTTTGCCGCCGGCCATCGAATTACCTTACTTTTATACTTTGTTCGTTAAAATCAAATTCCAAAAAGCATCACAGCGTCATGGTCCTCTGTCTTCTGAACCTACCAGCTTTGGGTCGCCTTGAACTTCACAATTGCCGCTTTGAACTTTGCATCAATATCATCGCTGTAATCGCCGGTGGCATTGATGTGGTCCAACAGTTCCCCATGTTCGCTATGCATGTAGGACAACAGTGCGGCTTCGAAATCCAGCACCTTCTTCAGCGGTATGTCTTTCAGGTAGCCATTGTTGGCGGCGTAAATAGACACCCCCATCTCGGCGATGGACATCGGTGAGTACTGCTTCTGCTTCATCAATTCAGTGACGCGCTGACCGTGTTCCAGTTGTGAACGCGTAGCATCGTCAAGGTCAGAGGCGAAGGCAGCGAACGCGGCCAATTCACGATATTGCGCCAAGGCGATACGGATACCACCACCCAGCTTCTTGATAATCTTGGTTTGAGCAGCACCACCTACACGGGATACCGAGATACCGGGGTTCATCGCCGGGCGTATGCCAGAGTTGAACAAGTCGGTTTCCAGGAAGATCTGGCCGTCGGTGATAGAAATTACGTTGGTCGGGACGAAGGCGGAAACGTCACCAGCCTGGGTTTCGATAATTGGCAGCGCGGTCAAAGAACCGGTCTTGCCCTTCACAGCGCCTTTGGTAAATTTCTCTACATAGTTAACACTTACTCGCGACGCACGCTCCAGAAGACGCGAGTGCAAGTAGAATACGTCCCCTGGATACGCTTCGCGGCCCGGTGGGCGGCGTAGCAGCAGGGAGATCTGGCGATAGGCCCAGGCTTGCTTGGTCAGGTCGTCATAAATGATCAGGGCGTCTTCGCCACGATCACGGTAATACTCACCCATGCTGCAGCCGGAATAAGGTGCAATGAATTGCATAGAGGCCGGGTCGGAGGCGCAGGCGGCGACGACAATGGTGTATGCCATGGCGCCGTGCTCTTCCAGTTTATGTACCACGTTCGCTACCGAGGAAGCCTTTTGGCCCACGGCCACGTAGATACACTTAACGTTCTTGCCTTTCTGGTTGATGATGGTGTCGATAGCTACCGCGGTCTTGCCCACTTCGCGGTCTCCGATAATCAGTTCGCGCTGACCACGGCCGATTGGTGTCATGGAGTCGATCGACTTTAGGCCGGTTTGCACGGGCTGTGAAACTGACTGACGATCGATAACCCCTGGAGCCACTTTTTCAACCGCATCGGTCATTTTGGTATTGATCGGCCCTTTGCCGTCGATCGGCTTGCCCAGGGCGTCGACGACGCGACCTTCCAATTCCGGGCCAACCGGCACTTCGAGAATCCTGCCGGTACAGTGACAAGACTGGCCTTCCCTGAGGCTCAAATAGTCACCAAGTACCACGGCGCCAACCGAGTCACGCTCGAGGTTCAGCGCCATTCCGAAGATACCGCCTTCGAACTCGATCATCTCGCCATACATGACAGCAGCAAGACCGTGAATGCGGATAATACCGTCAGACACGGAAACAATAGTGCCTTCGTTTTTGGCCTGTGCCGACACATCGAGTTTGTCGATGCGTTGTTTGATGATTTCGCTGATTTCAGAGGGATTCAGTTGTTGCATGCTTATGTCCTTTATTCCTGACCTGTTCAGGACTTCATTGATTCTGCTAACTTGGATAGCTTGCCGCGCACGGAGCTGTCTATTACCGTGTCTCCGGCCCGTATTACCGCGCCGCCAATCAGAGCCTGATTGACCCGCGTTACCATTTTGATGTCGCGCTGCAGACGAGTCTTCAGCGCTTGTGCAAGTTTTGTGGTGACTGCAGCACTGATTTCGAATGCTGTAGTAATTTCAACGTCTACACTCTTTTCCTGATTGGCCTTGAACACTTCATACAATTGGGAAATCTGCGGTAATAAAACGAGTCGCTTGTTTTTCGCCAATAGTCGAATGAAGTTTTGGCAACCCTGATCGAGCTCGTCGCCGCACAGGTCAATCATCGACTGCGCAATCTCATTTGCATCGAGCGTTGGCGTGGTGATTCTGTTGTGCACTTTTGCATTGCCAGCCACTGCTGCAGCCAGGGTAAGCATACGCGACCAATGAGACAGAGCATTGGCCTGCATTGCTGTCGCAAATGCCGCTTTTGCATAGGGTCGCGCTAGTGTTATTGACTCAGCCATTTATAATTTCTTTTAGAGTTCCGAGGCTAATTTGTTGAGCATTTCTTCGTTAGCTGCTTTATCAACAGACTTCTCGAGGATTTTTTCTGCCGCCGCAATTGCAATCGCTGAAACCTGAAAGCGCAGTGACTCTTTTGCTCGCATTACTTCCTGTTCTATTTCCGATTTCGCCTGCACTAACAAGCGCTGGCCTTCTTCGCGTGCCTGGATTTTTGATTCATCAATTATTTGATTGGCGCGTTTGTTGGCCAATTCAATTATCGCTGCCGCTTCGTGCTTGGTTGTCTCCAATTGTTTTTTGACACTTTCGTGCGCCAAGCTCAGATCCTTTTGTGCGCGCGCAGCGGCTTCAAGGCCATCTGCAATTTTCTTCTGTCGCTCTTCCAGGATGCCGACAATCGGCGGCCACACATAATTCATGCAAAACCAGACAAAAAACGCGAATGCGATAGATTGGCCGATAAGTGTTGCGTTGAAATTCATGCTAGTTCCCCTGATCCAGGTGTGTCCGTTCGAACCTTTTTAGACGGCATAGATCTAGCCAGTGAAAGGATTGGCAAAGATAAACACGAAAGCCATACCGACACCGATGATCGAGATAACGTCCACGAACGCCGCGACCAGGAAGAATTGGGTCTGTAGTTTGGGGGCCAGCTCGGGCTGTCTGGCAGAACTCTCAATCAGTTTTCCGCCCAATGCGCCAAAGCCTATTGCAGTGCCAGCGCCGCCAAGACCAAAAATGATTCCCGCTGCTAGCAGAGAAAAAGCCTGTATTGTTTCCATTTCGCTCTCCGGTTTTAGTAAGAAGTATAAAATTAGTGCTCAGTATGAGCCTGGTTCAAATAAACAATGGTCAGCATCATAAACAGATAGGCTTGAAGCGTGACTACCAGAATATGAAAAACTGCCCAACCAAAATGTAACGGTAATTGCCAATAGCCCAGCAAGGCAATGATCAAGAAAATTACTTCGCCAGCGAAGAAGTTGCCGTAAAGCCGCAATGCAAGCGACATGGGTTTTGCCAGAAATCCAGGCAATTCCAGGATAATATTCAAAGGCGCCATGTACCATTTTGGAAACGGGTGCATGGTAAATTCTTTCAGGAAGCCCATTGGCCCCTTTATTTTGAAACTGTAGTAAATCATCAGCACGAATACAGACAGGGAAAAGCCGAGCGTGATGTTAATGTCTGTTGTGGGTACGACTTTGAAGTAGAGATGTGGATCGCCAGCTACAGTCTGCGCAAGCAGCGGTATCCAATCCACCGGAATCAAATCCATCATGTTCATCATGAAGATCCAGCAGAAGATTGTTAGGGCCAGGGGTGCAATAAGCGGATTCTTGGCGTAGAACGCGGATTTAACGCTGGTGTCGACGAACTCGATCAGTATCTCGACAACGTTCTGCAGGCTCTTGGCCTTGGGCGCTTCGGCAGTGGCGTTCTTGATTACAAAACGAAACAGCCCGATGAACAGAATGCCCAGCAATACCGACCACAGCATACTGTCCACGTTGATGGCCCAGAATCCCATCTCTTTCGCTTCTTCAGGCGAATGCGCGAACCCCAAATGGCCTTCGTGATTGCGGCCAAAGGTGAGAAAACCCAGGTGGTGAGAGACGTATTCGTTAGCTGATTCGTAACGGAGACCAGCAATTTCTGTGTGTAGTTCAGCCATGCGCGGTTTTAAATACTACTTCTTATCTGATTAATTAGAACTTGGTTTGGTTTGCATCGCCAATGCAGCAAAAATTCCGGATATATGTACTGCGATAAAACCAACAAACAGCAACACAATGTTCAACGGATTAACAAACACAAATGCCAAGGCAAACCCGGTGCCTATTAACAACAACTTTACGCCTTCCCCGACGTATATCGCCTTGACCATCAGCGTTACCGATCTGGCACCGCGATAAGCAAACGTTTTCTTGGCGAAATACGCATTGGCTACTGCACAAATTGAGCCACCAATCAGCGCGGAATAAGCCATGACCGGATTGAACACAACAAGCACAATCAGCGCTAACGAAAAGGCCGTCGCAAACTGACTAAACACGAATTTATAAATGTGAGGGGCTTTTATATTCGACACAAAATTTGACTTTTCGCTTCGCCTTAAACCAAGCTCAGCACCCCGACCGCAGCTGTTTCTTATTGCTGGAATTCAAGCGGTGATCACCAAAGCAGGCGCATTATAGTGGCTTTGGGGGGTCTAATCAACTACGTCCCATTAACACTGGATCCTAATTGATATGGGAAAGTATGCCGTCCAGCTCATCCAAGCTGTTGTATTTTACGATGAGTTTGCCCTTTCCCTTGGCTGTATGTTGAATGAGGACCTTCGCTCCCAGTTTGTCGGCGAGACTCTCTTCCAGATTCTTGATATCGGGATCCATCAGCTTGCTGATCTTGGCTGGATCGCCACTACTGGCAATCAACCGCCGGACCAGGGATTCAGTCTGACGCACTGATAATCCCCTGCCTACTACGCTGCGAGCCGCCTGGGATTGTTGAATATCCGGCAATGACAGCAGCGCGCGGGCGTGGCCCATTTCCAGATCACCGTGTTCAAGCATCTTCCTGACATCGATACTAAGTCCGATCAGGCGAATCAGGTTCGTTATCGTGGTGCGGGATTTGCCCACAGCATCGGCAACCTCCTGCTGCGTGAGCTCAAACTCATCCTGCAACCGCTTCAGAGCCATGGCTTCTTCGATGGGGTTGAGGTCTTCACGCTGGATGTTTTCGATTAATGACATGGCAATAGCTGCCTCATCACTTACTGGTTTGATAATGGCAGGAATTGTATCGAGACCCGCTATTTGACTGGCCCGCCAGCGCCGCTCACCTGCAATAATTTCATAGCGGTCCGACGAAATTGGGCGCACCACGATTGGTTGCATTACGCCCTGGCGGCGAATGGAATTGGCCAGTTCTTCCAGAGCTTCTTCGTGCATATCCATGCGGGGCTGATATTTGCCCCGTTGCACGAGATCGATGGGTAGATGGCGGAGATCGCCGTCTTTTGCAGCGGTAGGTGGCGCTGGTGGTGGTGGAGTACGATCGCGAGGTCTGCCGAGCAAACTGGCCATGGTTTCCGTACTACCGGAGGACAGTAGTGCATCCAGGCCTCTGCCAAGCTTCTTCTTGTCTGTCATCTCACACCTAAATCAGATGGTTATTGCCGCTTTTCCGGGCTGAGTATCAGTTTTGAATCAGGAAATTTACCAGGCAAGCCTACGAGAGCCCAGCAGCGGCGGCCTCATCATTGCGTCTTAACAGTTCGCCAGCCAGTGCCAGATAAGCGATGGCGCCACGTGACTGCCGATCATACGCGATAACAGGAATCCCATAACTTGGCGCCTCGGCGAGACGCACGTTTCTGGGTACTACGGTGCGATAAACCGCGTCACCGAAATAATTGAACAATTGTCCGTTGACCTCAGTAGTGAGCTTGTTGCGCGGGTCATACATTGTGCGCAGGATCCCTTCAATTTTGAGGTTCGGATTGAGGGAATGCTTGATCGCACCGATGGTGTCCATCAGTGCGGACAAACCCTCGAGTGCGTAGTATTCGCACTGCATGGGTATAACAACACCATCAGCGGCTACCAGCGCGTTGACGGTCAACATATTCAAGGATGGCGGGCAGTCGATGACGATATAGTCATAACGATCACGCACCAAGTCGACTATTTGTTGTAGTCGCCGTTCCCGGTTTTCGGCACCGATCAGTTCTACTTCGGCTGCAACCAGATCGCCATTAGAAGGCAACAGGTCATAGTCTGCGGTTGCTGGTTTCACGACTACGTCTGCGAATTGCTTGGTTTGCACCAGCAGGTCATACACAGAGAATTCGATCGAGGCTTTATTAACGCCGCTGCCCATCGTCGCGTTGCCCTGGGGATCAAGATCAATCAGCAGGACTTTCTTGCGAGTCACATTCAACGATGCGGCCAGATTCACCGAGGTTGTGGTTTTACCTACCCCGCCTTTCTGATTTGCAATTGCCAGTACTTTCGCCACGTAGATTATTACTCTTGTGAATTGGCCTGAATACGGCCTATTTCTATCACATGCCGCTGCGAGTCGCTGCCCGGAATGCCTAATTTTGCGATGGATTTCACCTCAAAATCTGCTGGCAACTGGTTAATTTCCTGTTCCGGATAGCGGCCTTTCATTGCCAGGAGTTTACTACCCTTTCTCAGGAGTTGCTGCGTTTTAGATACCGTGTCTTCAAGCGAGGAAAACGCACGGCACATCACCATATCAATTTGCCGAGGACTTTGATAGTGCTCAATTCTACAATTTTCGATCACTATATTCTGCAGTTTCAAAGCCAGTTTTACCTGAAACAGGAACCGGGTTTTCTTGCCATTGCTGTCGATCAGGGTGAAGTGTTTTTCCGGATGCAAAATAGCTAGCGGTATGCCGGGTAGTCCCGCGCCGGTGCCGGCATCAACAAAATACTCGCCTTGCAAATGCGGGCTTAGTGATACGCTGTCAAGCAAGTGGACCGAAACCATTTCATTAATGTCGGTAATGCCGGACAAGTTGAAACTTGCATTCCACTTGACCAGTAATTGCAGGTACTGAAGCAATTGCGCGATCTGCTGTTCACTTGCTTTGATGCTGAGTGCCAGCAAGCCCTCTTTCAACTCTGTGGCGTTTTCAACCGACACCGCTTCAGCCTGCGCTGCGTTCCTCACTAGCCGGCTTTTCGATGAATTGCTTGATGTTTTTTCAGATAAATCAGCAGTAGCGAGATGGCCGCAGGAGTCATACCAGGAATTCGTGAGGCGCGGCCGATGTTTTCAGGTCGGTTGGCGAGCAATTTTTGTTTGAGCTCTGTCGATAGACCCTGCATTTGCTGATAATCGAAATCCGCTGGCAACGCCGTGTTTTCCTGCCTTTTCATGCGTTCTATCTCTTCTTGCTGGCGATCGATATAGCCCTGGTATTTGATTTGGATTTCGACCTGTTGGCCCACCTGCTGATCCATGTCGCTCATCGCGCTTGCGCTGGCGTTTACAGAATTGGTATTGCCGACTGCCTCGCACAGCGCGTTATATTCAACCCTTGGTCTGGCCAGCAATTCTGCAAGATTGTATTCGCGCGATAGTGGCGTTTCCAACAAGCTATTCACGCGTTCACCAATTTCGGTATTGGGCTGCACCCAAACGCTGCGCAGCCTGTTCAGTTCCAGTGCAACGCGCTCGCGCTTGGTATGTAAATGTTGCCAGCGCTCGTCATTGACCAGGCCGAGCTCCCTGCCGATTTCTGTGAGGCGTAAATCTGCATTGTCTTCTCGCAGAGTTAGCCGGTATTCCGCGCGCGATGTGAACATGCGATAGGGTTCGTTGGTGCCAAGTGTAATTAAATCATCAACCAACACACCGATATATGCCTGATCCCGACGTGGACACCATGCTGCTTTTTCACGCACAGCAAGTGCTGCATTGATTCCGGCAAGCAGTCCCTGCGCAGCCGCTTCTTCATAGCCAGTAGTGCCATTGATCTGGCCGGCAAAATACAGGCCCTTGATGAACCGTGTTTCCAGTGAATAGTTCAGATCTCGCGGGTCGAAAAAATCATATTCGATGGCATAACCCGGGCGAGTAATATGTGCGTTTTCAAATCCTTTAATCAACCTAACCATCTTCACTTGGGTGTCAAAGGGCAGGCTTGTTGAAATGCCATTTGGATACAGCTCGTGCGTGTTGAGTCCTTCGGGTTCGACGAAAATCTGGTGCGATGTCTTGTCCGCAAAGCGCATTACCTTGTCTTCGATCGAAGGACAATAGCGTGGCCCTGTGCCTTCGATGACGCCAGTGTACATGGGTGATCGGTCGAGGCTGCCTCGAATGACTTCGTGGCACATTTCGTTGGTGGCGGTGATATAGCAATTAACTTGTCGTGGGTGATCTGACGCCTTTCCCAGGTAAGACATTACCGGTACCGGCGTATCGCCCGGTTGTACCTGCATCACTGAAAAATCAACTGTGCGCGCATCAATGCGCGGTGGTGTTCCTGTTTTCAACCGGTTTACCCGGAAGGGTAATTCGCGCAGACGACGCGCGAGTGCAATGGATGGCGGATCACCCGCTCTGCCACCAGCGTGATTTTCCAGGCCAATGTGAATCTTGCCGCCGAGAAAGGTACCAGTTGCCAGCACTACTTTGTGGGCTCGCAGATGCAATCCCGTTTGGGTGACCACGCCTCTGACTTCACCATTTTCGATCAGCAGATCATCAACCGCAGACTGGAAAAGATGCAGGTTTGGTTGGTTTTCCAGGATCTGCCGAATGGCTGCCTTGTACAAAATCCGATCTGCTTGTGCGCGAGTTGCGCGCACCGCTGGTCCTTTGCTGGCATTGAGTACCCGAAACTGAATACCCGCTCTATCCGTTGCGACGGCCATAGCGCCACCGAGCGCATCAATTTCTTTAACCAGATGACTCTTGCCAATACCGCCAATAGCAGGATTGCAGGACATCTGACCCAGAGTTTCGATACTGTGGGTTACCAATAATGTGCTCACGCCCTGGCGGGCAGCTGCCAACGCGGCTTCGGTGCCAGCGTGTCCGCCACCGACTACGAGCACATCAAATTGACTGGTGTAATCCATAAATGTATTTGAATTCGGTTAATTGAACTCTGCTTTTGCTTACTAGCGCCGTCGAGTTTGCCAAGGGCCGAGCAGTATACTGACTTCGGTTTAAAAATGAATATTTTAATCTACACTCTAATTAACTAAATAATGTAACTACCATGAAAATATATATGTATATAGAAGATATAGATGTTGTTGTTAATAGCAACGACCGTTTCTGTGGGAAAGTCAGGTTAAGGTTAGGTTTTCAACAACTTATAACAAGTACAACCTGGTTGAAAACCCGTTGGCATGGTCGCAGTATGCCGTTGGCTGAGTGTGCATAAGCTTGAGTGGTGGATTGCGCCGTAAAAGTTATTCAGATCAATCCACGGCATCTTCACTCCCAAAGATACTTTTCCCACAGACTATTAGACTATTTGCCAACACAGAAACTGGCAAAAATTTCCCCCAGCAAATCATCACTGGAATACTCGCCGGTAATGGTGCCTAGCTCCTGCTGTGACAGGCGCAGATCTTCTGCAACGAGCTCCAATAGTGAGTGTTTGCTTACGCCCAAAGCCGCTTTTTCCATGAGACGCTGACAGTTTTCCAGCGCACGAAGGTGGCGCTCCCTGGCTGTAAATGAGCCTTCTTCGTTGCCATCATAACCTGCACAGGACAATAAGTGCTGCTTCAAGTTATCCACACCCAAACCAGTTTTTGCAGAAAGGCAGATAACTGGCAATTGCAGTCCCAGATGAACCAATGGATGCGGGGTGATTGGCGGGTTTTGCAGTAGATCGCTCTTATTGAAAACGATTGTTGTGCGCTGCAGCAGTCGTAGCTGGTCCTCTGCTTTATCCCCAAGTAATTGCAAGGGAGCCAACAGGTTTTCAACAGGTTCCTGCAATTCAGCACAATCGATAACCAAAAGGACACGATCTGCCTGCTCGATGGCGCGGTAGGCGCGTCTGACACCTTCCTGCTCCACCACATCCTCACTCGCGCGCAAACCAGCAGTGTCGACAATGTGCAGAGGAACCCCCTCTATATTGATTTGCTCGCGCAGCAAATCGCGGGTGGTGCCCGGTATATCAGTAACAATGGCGCTGTCAGCTCCGGATAAGGCATTCATCAAACTCGATTTGCCGGCATTAGGTTTGCCAGCGATTACCACATTGATCCCCTCCTGCAGCAATGCCCCCTGTTGCGCTTGCTTCAGGGTTCTGGAAAGCAAGCCCAGAGCTTCCTCCAACGCAGTTACAACGCGAGTATCCGATAACACATCGATATCCTCGTCAGAGAAATCTATAGCCGCTTCCACGTTTACACGAATAGTAATCAGCCGTTGCACCAGTTCATGAATTTGCCGTGAAAACTCACCTTGCAGTGTGCGCATGGCAGAACGGGCAGCCTGTTGGGAATTGGCATTGATCAGATCAGCGATAGCCTCTGCTTGCACCAGATCGATCTTGTTATTCAGGAATGCGCGTTCAGAAAACTCACCTGGCCTTGCCAATCTGGCGCCACGCGACAAAGCCAGATCTCGTAGCGCATTGAGCACATATGCGCCGCCGTGCCCCTGCAATTCGAGAATATCTTCACCAGTGAACGAATGCGGACCTTCGAAAAAAAGGGCTATGCCTTGATCGATAATTTGTTGGTTGTTGTCTAGAAAGCGGCAGTAGTAGGCATAACGAGGTTTGGGCGTGAAGCCCAGTATGGCAGCGGCCAGCTCTTTCGCCTTGCCACCCGAAATTCGCACTATGCCTACACCGCTCCTGCCCAAGGCAGTGGCTATGGCACAGATAGTGTCACTATTATTATTCTGTACGTGCATAGGAATCTGGTGTGTATTCCAGAGGTGCTGAGGGCCAGCGCACAGTTAGGTTTCTTTTTTCGCGTCGTATGCAGCCTCGATCTTTCGAGTAATGTACCACTGCTGCAGAATGCCAAGCGCTCCGTTCGTGAACCAGTAGAGAACCAGACCAGCGGGAAACATAAGAAACATACCTGTCATCATGATTGGCATAAACTTCATCACTTTGGCCTGCATGGGATCTGCTGGCGTCGGGCTCAATGAAGTTTGCAAATACATGGTGGCGCCCATTAACAGCGGCAGAATAAAAAACGGATCACGGACTGAAAGATCGTTTAACCAGAAAATGAAAGACGCGTGGCGTAATTCAACACTTTCGAGCAACACCCAATAAAGGGCAATAAAAACCGGCATCTGTACCAGCATTGGCAGACAGCCGCCAAAAGGATTTATCTTCTCTTTCTTGTACAGATCCATCGTTGCTTTTTGCAGCTTCATCTTGTCATCGCCGTAGCTTTCTTTAAGCTGCTGCATTTTTGGCATCAAGCGGCGCATGCCGGCCATGGATTTGTATTGCGTTTCCGACAACTTGTACAACAAGGCCTTCACGGAAACGGTCAGCAAGATGATGGATATGCCGTAGTTTCCAACCAGTGAATCAATGCGGGTTAAAATCCAGTAAATGGGCGCCGCCAAAAACCAAAGGAATCCATAGTCTATCGTCAACTTTAGATTGGGTGATATGGCTTCAAGACTGTACTGGTCTTTGGGGCCGGCATAGTATTGTGCTGAGACAGTCTCTGTGCTGCCCGGCGCAACGGTAATTGCAGCACTTGTAAACTCTCCGAAGTACTGATTACTGCTGTTTTTTCGGGTCGTATAGCGGTTTACGGAATCTGGCCGGGGTACCCAGGCAGTAATGAAATAATGCTGGCTGAATCCTATCCAGCCACCTGTCGTATCGATAGACGTGGAGCTATCCTCGATGTCGTCAAACTTCATCTTTATATAGGGATCGTCCACAGCGGTTGTCACGAACCCAAGAAACGTGCTGCCGAATCCCCCGGCACTACTCGGATCGTCAAAATTATCGCGCTTGATCTGTCCGTACAAGTTTGCCTGCCATGCTTGCACTGACTGGTTGTCAACGATATAGGACACATCAATTACGTAGCTATCGCGCCGAAACGAAAACCGCTTGGTTACTGTTACTCCTGACTCGGTTGTGTGCAGCAGATCTACAGTCAATTCGTTAGATTCATAATTCATGGTGAAGGAGGGCGCGCTGGATTGATAAATTGCACGACCATTTGTATCGATACCGTCGATACCGATCAAACCACTTTGAGCCACATAATTGCGATTCGGCATGTCGTCCAATATGACAAAGGGGTCATCTGGCACATCTATTTGTTTCAGGTATTGCGGCAGCGCCAGATAAGTAATGTCGCCGCCGAGGAGGCTGATTTTCAGATCAAGTGAATTGGTTACTACTCTAATTGATCCAACTGGGCTACCGGTGTTGGTCACGGCAGAGCTAGCAGTAGTTGCTGCAGCGGGCGCTGAAACCGTTGGAGTGTCGCTGGGCATAGCAGTTGGCAGATCGGTAACAGAAGCTACAGACGTATCCAATATTGTTGGAAGCTGTACTTGCGAGGAAGAGCCATCATTGACCAGTGGCGGATAATCTTGTTGCCATTGGAGCAGCATCAGGTAAGTGACGATTGCCAGTGCGGTGTAAAGCAGAAACCGGGTTTTATCCATTAGCGTTACTTACTCGAAGTTTGACCGTTCAGGTCGTTTTTTGCAGGCACCGGGTCATAGCCCCCTTCGTGCCAGGGGTGACAGCTACAAATGCGATGCAAACCCAACCAGGCGCCTCTTCCGGAACCGTGAATGGCGATAGCTTCTTTTGTGTATTGGGAACAAGTGGGGTGGAAGCGGCATTGATTGCCGATTAGCAAACTAAGGCTTAATTGGTAGAACGAAATCAGCCGAATTAAGAGAGTGTCTAACATGTAAATTTTTGATTCGCCCGGGTGATAAAGTTTAGAGTGATGGCTCGCGCACGGCACCAAGGCGCTTATCATTCAAATGCAGTTTGTTAAGATCAGCCCAGAGCGTGGCCAAGCGTGCGCTGATTTGGCTGTTCTGCAGTGTATCAACATCTTTACGAGTCAGCACAACCAAATCCAGTCCTGGGTCTTGCGCGCTGTGGTGACGAAAAAACTCTCGCACTATGCGCTTGACCCTATTGCGTTGTACAGCCTTCGCCACGTTTTTCTTGGCTATCACCAAGCCAAGTCTTGAGTGCGTCCAATTATTTTTGATTGCGAGAATCAGAAAATATCGACAGGAAACTTTAAACTGGGCATTCGAGAAAACAGCTTTATAGTCAGCTGCGTTCAGCAGCCGGTTTTGTTTGGGAAAGCTGTAATCAGCCACTTACCATTCTCTCTTCTCATTGCAATTGTCGAGAAGAAGATCAGGCAGTAAGTTTTGCTCGTCCACGAGCACGGCGTCGCTTGAGAACCAGACGACCACCCTTGGTTGCCATGCGGGCTCTGAAACCATGTGTACGGGCGCGCTTCAGTAGGCTGGGTTGAAATGTTCTTTTCATAACAGTAAATCCGAAAATTAGAGCTGGATACGAACCAAGGCCGGTTCGAAAAAAGAGGGCGAATTCTAGAGGTTTTGCTTGCAAGTTGCAATGTTGGAATCAGCACCAGACAAGACTTCGGTAGACTTAGGATGGTTTATGCATTGCCGCAAATTGATCCCATTGTTAATCACAAGTTATCCACAGCTTATTTATTCACAGCTTGTCCGCAGCGTGTCTTTTAAAGCCAGTTTCGGGACCGGGATTTTCCAGTCAAAGCTTTGTAATATATTGATATTAAAGGATAATAAATCTCGTGAAAAAACCAGTAAAAGCTCTTTCAACCAGTGGATAACTCTGCATCGTCTGCGTAGAATTGCCCTTTCTCAAAAACAAAAACAATTGCAGGCAAGTACAAAGTGGTAGTTAAAGACTGGCAAAAATGCATTGACTGCTTACGGGCAGAACTCCCTTCGCAACAATTTAACACCTGGATTAGACCACTACACGCCGAACTGGACGCGGGTGTTCTCCGGGTTTTTGCTCCGAACAGGTTTATCCTCGATTGGGTAAAGGTAAAGTTTCTCGATCGAATTACAGAGGTCCTCGCAGATTCTGCGAGCACTCTCCACATCAGCTTGGAGGTAACTGCACAGGACTCGCCAAGGCAGATAACTGCAACACTTGAGCCGGGGGTTAGTGCGCGTCCACATACAAGCGCAATCTCAGCAACACCAAATTCTTCTCAGCAGCCACAGAGTTACATGGCAACTTTATCGCCAACGCACTCGCGCCAACAAATGGATACTATTATTGAAGGCAAGCTCCGTCATCGGGGTGCGCTCAATAGTGACAGCACGTTTGATAACTTCATCGAAGGCAAGTCGAACCAACTTGCCCGGGCTGCCGCCATGCAAGTAGCGGAGAATCCTGGCTATGCCTATAACCCACTTTTTATATACGGAGGCGTTGGTCTCGGAAAAACGCATTTGATGCATGCCATCGGCAATTACATGGTAGCGAAGAAACCCGGAGCAAAAGTAGTTTACCTGCACTCAGAAACCTTTGTTGCCACAATGGTCACGGCGTTGCAGTTGAATGCCATTAACGAGTTCAAACGGTTTTACCGTTCTGTAGATGCTCTGCTTATAGATGATATTCAGTTTTTCGCTGGCAAGGAGCGCTCCCAGGAGGAGTTTTTTCATACCTTTAATGCGCTTTTGGAAGGCGGCCAACAAATCATTCTAACGTGTGACAGATTTCATAAAGAAATCAATGGGTTAGAAGAAAGGCTCAAATCTCGTTTCGGCTGGGGTCTAACGGTGGCAGTAGAACCGCCAGAACTGGAAACGCGGGCGGCCATTCTGATCAACAAGGCCGCACTGAGCAATGTAGATCTTCCCAATGACTGTGCACTTTTCATTGCGCAGCGGCTGAGATCAAATGTTAGGGAACTGGAAGGTGCTTTAAAACGGGTAATTGCCCATGCGAATTTCAAACGCGAAAAAATTGACCTAGATCTTATTAAGGAAGCTCTTCGGGACCTGTTCGCCCTGCAGGACAAACTCGTCACCATTGATAACATACAACGCTCAGTTGCAGAGTATTACAAGATCAAGATGGCGGACATGATTAGTAAGCGTCGTAATCGTTCCGTCGCCAGACCAAGACAGGTTGCCATGAGCCTGTCGAAGGAACTGACTAATCACAGCCTGCCGGAGATAGGCGACGCTTTCGGCGGCCGTGATCATACGACAGTGCTGCATGCCTGCAAGCAAGTGAACAAGTTGCGGCACACGTCGATCGATATTGAGGAAGATTACAATAACCTGCTTAGATCGCTCTCCAGTTAGGCGGCGGCGCGCTTTTCAAACTGGCCAAGCGACTTATATTAGAAGAGACCCAACATGCAATTCGTTATCGCACGTGACAAGCTTTTAAAACCATTGCAGATGGCAAACGGTGTGGTGGAAAGGCGCCAGACACTTCCTGTGCTGTCAAACGTGCTTTTGGTGCTTCGGGATAGTGAGCTGTCACTCACAGGAACTGATCTGGAAGTGGAGCTGATTGGTCGCGTAGAAGTGGACAAAGCCAAGAAACCTGGGGCAGTAACAGTTCCGGCGCGCAAGCTGCTGGATATCTGCAAGTCACTGGCAGATGATGCCATTATTGAAGTGTCACTTAACGAAAACAAGCTGACTCTCAAGGCGGGGCGTAGCAGGTTTACGCTCACTACCTTGCCAGCGACCGAGTTTCCTAGTGTAGATGATGAACCTGACACATTCTCTTTGAGTCTTTCTCAGCGTAAATTGCGAGAGCTATTGGAAAGCACAAGTTTCGCTATGGCACAACAAGATTTTCGCTACTATTTGAACGGCATGCTTTTTGAGGTAGCGCCCGCTTACTTGCGAGTAGTGGCAACTGATGGCCATCGCCTGGCGATGGAAACGCTGAATATGAAAAACGAGATTAAAGAAATTCAACAACTCATACTACCGCGCAAAGGTATTATGGAATTGTCTCGATTATTAGCGGATGGAGACGAGCCAATTGCCCTTACTTTTGGTCAGAACCATATTAGAGCCCAGGTGCAAGCCTTTACCTTCACATCCAAGCTAGTCGACGGCAAGTTTCCCGACTATAACCGTGTGCTTCCCAAGGGGGGCAATAAGGTGCTGGTGGGTAATTGTCAGGAACTCCGAAATGCGTTTTCTCGAGCGTCGATTCTTTCCAATGAGAAATATCGCGGTGTCCGCGTTTTATTGTCATCGGGGGAGCTGAAGATCCTGGCTAATAATCCTGAGCAGGAAGAAGCTGAGGAAGTTGTATCGGTCGACTATCAAGGCGATAGTCTCGAAATAGGGTTTAACGTGAGCTACCTCATCGATGTGCTGAGTACACTGAAAAGTAAAGGCGCGCGAATTACCTTGTCTGACCCAAACAGCAGCGCACTTTTGGAAGCAGAAGAAGGTAGTGACGCAGTTTACGTAGTCATGCCAATGCGACTCTGATCCTAATCCAGAAATCGCTGGGCCAATACATCTTATGAGTGAAATCATTCGGCTCAATGTTAGCTCCGTCCGAAATATTCAATCAACGGATATCAAACCTTCTGCAGCAGTAAATGTGTTCTTTGGTGAAAACGGCAGTGGCAAAACCAGCTTACTGGAGGCCATTCATCTTTTGGCATCTGGGAAGTCTTTTCGTAGTAGCAAGGTCGATCCCCTTATAAACTACGAAGCCGATTCGTCCGCAGTGTATGCCGAGCTTCATAATGGATATCGTGTAGGTCTCAGTAAGTCTCGGCGGCAAAAGCATGAGCTTCACCTTCAGGGCCAGCCGCAGAGTAACTGGGAAAACGTAGCGCGTGAGCTACCGCTACAATTATTGGACTCAAATTCATTTCTGCTACTGGAAGGTGGCCCTCGCTCCAGAAGAAAGTATCTGGACTGGGGAGCGTTCCACGTGGAACATAGTTTCATAGAAAACTGGAG
This sequence comes from Gammaproteobacteria bacterium, assembly GCA_009692305.1. Lineage (GTDB taxonomy): Bacteria > Pseudomonadota > Gammaproteobacteria > Pseudomonadales > Pseudohongiellaceae > UBA9145. The sequence goes on from SHZK01000002.1 coordinate 326,895, forward strand.
GCGAAGCCGCAAATGTTTGGCAAACCGCAATTTCCTGCTCAGGCAGAAAAGGGTTGATATCAAACAACTCGCGGCTTGGGACGCCGAGCTATGTGATGCGGCTGGCGAAGTAGATAGGTCCAGACACAGCTATTTCTCAGCTTTAGCCCCTCGATTCGCTGAAGTCTACTCTGAACTGAATGGGTCGGAGTCGAATAGGTTAAGTATTCACTATCTGCGCGGCTGGGACAGTGATAAGACCTTGGCTGAAGTTCTCGCGTCCTCGGTGAGCCTGGATAGTAGATACGGTGCCACGCAGAGTGGCCCACATCGAGCAGAGTTGGATATTCGAGTTGGTCGAAACCGTGCTGTAGAAGTCTTGTCTCGCGGCCAACAGAAAGTACTTGTGAGTGCACTTAAAATCGCACAGGGGGACTTGCTCAGTAAGCAGCGGGATCGTAAGTGTATCTATCTGATCGATGATTTGCCCGCTGAGCTGGACCTGAGAAATCGGGCCTCTGTGGTGAGCCAATTGCTTCGTCAGGGAGGGCAACTATTCTTTACTTCCGTTGAGCAAAAGGCGCTTAACTCGAGCTTTCCAGACGCCGTAGAAGTGGCCATGTTCCACGTGGAACGTGGTATAATAACGGCTTGATTTTTCATTGATTTATCCGATATTAGGGTATGTAAGTCAGTCAGACCATTCTGGCTAAGACCCTGGAGAATAGGCATGAGTGAAAAAACCAATTCCGAATACAATTCCGACAGTATTCAGGTACTAAAAGGGCTGGATGCAGTACGCAAACGCCCCGGGATGTATATTGGCGATACAGACGATGGTACGGGTCTTCACCACATGGTATTCGAGTTGGTCGACAACTCAATTGACGAGGCATTGGCTGGCCATTGCGACCAAATTCTTGTGACCATTCATGTTGGCGAAACCGTTACAGTTGCTGACAATGGGCGCGGCATTCCCACAGAAATGCACAAGGAAGGCGTGTCCGCAGCCGAAGTAATCATGACAGTTCTACATTCCGGCGGTAAATTTAACGACAGTAGCTACAAAGTATCTGGCGGACTGCACGGAGTTGGAGTATCAGTAGTTAACGCCTTATCGGAGGAGTTAAAGCTTACTATCCGCAGAGGCGGCGAAGTACATGAGCAATTCTACGTGCATGGGGTTCCCCAGGCACCACTCGCATTGGTAGGAAAAACCACCGCCACGGGCACCGAGTGTCACTTTAAACCTTCTCCAGCAACATTCACCAACATCGAATTTCACTATGAGATCATCGCGAAGAAGCTACGTGAGTTAGCGTTTCTTAACGCCGGGGTTTCAATAAAGTTGAAAGACGAGAGATCCGGAAAAGAAGATCACTATAGATATGATGGCGGGCTCAAAGCGTTCGTGGAATACCTGAATAAGAACAAAGTAACAGTTAACAAGCTTTTTCATTTCATTTCCGCTGAGCGGGAAGATGGCATTACTGTAGAAGTGGCGCTGCAGTGGAACGACTCTTATCAGGAAAACATCTTTCCCTATACTAATAATATACCACAGCGAGACGGAGGCACACACCTGGCCGGGTTTCGAGGTGCGTTAACCCGCGTTTTGAAGGCCTATATTGACAACGAGTTGGCCAATAAAAAAGGGAAAGAGGTTGTCACAAGTGGCGATGACGCCCGAGAAGGCCTTACCGCTATTATTTCCGTTAAAGTTCCAGATCCTAAATTCTCCTCACAGACCAAAGACAAATTAGTGTCTTCTGAAGTTAAAGCAGTTGTAGAGCAGGAGACCGCGGCTTACTTCAATGATTACCTGATGGAAAATCCGCAGGACGCGAAAATGATCGTCAATAAGATGATCGATGCAGCACGTGCCCGCGAAGCGGCTCGCAAAGCGCGGGACATGACGCGACGCAAGGGCGCGCTGGATATCGCGGGACTTCCCGGCAAGCTCGCCGATTGTCAGGAAAAAGATCCGGCACTTTCAGAAATTTATATAGTCGAGGGGGACTCAGCGGGTGGTTCGGCAAAGCAAGGACGCAATCGCAAGAACCAGGCAGTGCTGCCCTTGAAAGGTAAAATCCTGAATGTTGAAAAAGCCCGATTCGATAAAATGTTGAGCTCTGCCGAAATCGGAACTTTGATCAAAGCCCTGGGTTGCGGTATCGGTAACGAAGAGTTTGCCCCGAACAGTTTGCGTTACCATAGCATCATTATTATGACGGATGCGGATGTCGATGGCTCTCATATTCGTACGCTGTTACTGACGTTCTTTTTCCGACAAATGCGCGAGTTGGTGGACCGTGGCCATATATTCATTGCCCAGCCACCACTGTACAAGATTCGCAAAGGCAAACAGGAACAGTATTTAAAGGACGATTCTGAGCTGGCGGCTTACCAAACCCAAATGGCACTTGAAGACGCAAGTCTGCATGTGAATGCGGATGCGCCAGGAATTTCAGGTGACGCGCTGGAAGGTTTGGTAAGCAAGTACAATGGGGCATATGCAATCATCAATCGACTGGCACGGCTGTATCCAACAGAAATACTGGATTCCATGGTATTTACCCGCACCCTTGCAGAAGAAGAATTAAAATCAAAGAGTGTAATAACTGACTGGGTCAAGGAGCTTTCAGCCCGATTGGAGAAGCGGCACCCGACAGTAAGCACTAACTTCACCTTAACAGTTACCGAGGACCGCGAGCGCAATCTGTTTCTGCCTGAAGCAGCATTGAATCTCCACGGACTTTCAAAATCGTTCCAGTTCAGTCGTGATTTTTTCCACTCTGGAGAATATCGCGCCATTTCACAATTAGGGGATACTCTCGAAGGACTTATTGAACCCAGTGCCTATGTGAAACGAGGAGAGCGCACGCAGGAAGTGAAAGACTTCGCAGAGGCAATTGCCTGGCTAACCAGCGATGCCATGAAAGGGCATTATTTACAGCGCTACAAAGGATTGGGTGAAATGAATCCCAGTCAGCTTTGGGAAACAACCATGAACCCGGAAACGCGACGCATGCTTCAGGTAACTATTGAGGATGCGATCGGGGCTGACCAACTCTTCAATACTCTAATGGGCGATCAGGTAGAGCCAAGGCGAGAATTTATCGAAGAAAATGCTTTGGCAGTGCAAAACCTGGATATCTGATCACAGCGCGATTAACTACGCTGTAGCTGTTCGGCTATCCAGGTTTCGACCAACGCAGTGAGCACAGCATCACTTTTATTCAAGGTCTCGATCGGTGCGCCAATCGTTACCCGGATCACGCCAGGATATTTAATAAAACTCCGGGGCGGCCAACAGTCTCCAGCGTTATGAGCTATTGGCAGGATAGGCGCCCCGGCCGCTACTGCCAGTTTGGCGCCACCTCGCGAGAACCGCTTCATCTTACCCGGAAGTGAACGCGTACCCTCTGGAAAAATAATAATCGAATAACCACGCCTGATTCGATCCGCTCCCTGGATCAATAAAGACCTGCCTGCCTCTCCCGGTTTGCTGCGATCAATCGCAATCGGTTTTTGAAAGCGTAGCGCCCAACCCCAAAATGGGATATTCAGTAACTCATGTTTCAGAATGGGTACAACGGGAAACACCAGTTTATAAAACAAAATGGTTTCCCACTGACTCTGGTGATTGGAGAGTACAACTACCGGTACTGTTGG
>SHZK01000032.1 GCA_009692305.1 Gammaproteobacteria bacterium
GCCATTTGCGCTGAGATAAAACACTGTCCCGCAGTAGGCCCTGCGCGGTTCTGCTTCCAGCTCCTGGATAATAGCCATGGCACGCAGCTTGGGTGCTCCGGTAATGGAGCCGCCCGGGAAACACGCCTGCAGCAAGTCCAAAGCATCTCGATTGCAGTCCAAGCGTGCTTTGATGGGGCTGACCAGATGGTGCACGTTGGTATAGCTTTGTAACGTAAACAGTTGATCTGCTTTGATACTTCCTGTCTCGCAAACCTGGCCTAGATCATTCCTCAGTAAATCGACGATCATCAAATTCTCTGCCTGATCTTTGACGCTGGCCACTAACTGTCGCGCCAGTAACTGATCTTGCTGCGGGTCGACGGCCCTGGGTCGAGTGCCTTTGATCGGTTGAGTGAGCAGATCTCTACCGGTTAGCCGCAGAAAGCGTTCCGGGGAGGCACTTAAGAGCGCGCCTTCAGGCCAGCCGATAAACGCTGAGAAGGGTGCTGGCATGGCAGCGCGAAGTCGTAAATAGGCGGCAAACGGGTGGCCACTGCAGGCGGCTACGAATTGTTGCGTTAAATTCACCTGATAACAGTCACCAGCGCTGATGTAAGTCTTGATAGCACGGAACGCTTTATCATAATCACTCCGGCTCCATTGCTGCTCGAATCCACCCAGTAGCCGGAACTCACCGGCAACAGGTACCTCAGGCTCGGCGCTTACTGCCAGCAATTGCAATAGTCTTGGCAATGACTCGGGCGGATAGCCAGGGTCTACAACCAGCGTAGTGCGCTGCGCGTCATGGTCAACAATGACCGCCCATCGATAGGCTCCCACAAAAGCATCCTTAATCAGGAATCCGGCACGTCCCTGTAATGCCGGGTAGCCAAGATAGCCGAGCAGTCCACTTTGGAATGGGAGGTGCGCAACAGTCTGATCGAATTTCATATATCGCTATATATTTAATTCGCAACTGTTTGATTGAGCTAAATATATTTTCTTCTGAAACAGGAATATCAGGATCTGATCCGGAACCTGCTCCAGCCGTAATTTGAATCCACACCACCGGCTCAGCAACGAGTATGTCAAAGCGACGATCAGCGCCGCGCGCACTGCCGCTGTCCAGAAATATCGGGTACTCAAGTGTAGCTAGGCAAGACATCAGCCCCTGGCCATCGTGCGCATAGGGCAGGGGGAAGGTGAGGTAAGTTGACATGATTTGAGTCAGCTTAAGCGCAAGCTGCCTTGATTGCGTAATTGCAGCAGCGCAGCCAGCAGTGGGCTTGATTCTTCGATATTAGAAAAATCCATCTGTTTCAGCATGGTTGGTTCACATAGTTGCTGTATTACATCAACATATTTCCGGGGCAATTCGAAGACATCACCATCGGCAAATAGCAGTATGCTATTACCAGTCAGGGGTGCCAGGAATGCAAACCGGGTAGTGCTGCTGTATTTAAAATGTCTGCCCGCTGCCAGTGCCTTACGCATGGCCTTCATGTTGAGCAGAGAACGGGGCGGTTCACGCAGCTCCGGATATTTCGGTCGGGTTACCCAGCAGCCGAACCAGCGCGCAAATTGCTCTGGCGAATTAAGCCGATCGCTAAGTTTTTGAAAATTGGCAGCGACTGATACCGGATCGATACTCGCTGGATGCGCGGGTACTGTGAATTCCGCATCTATATAGCGCTGTGAAGGCAGGCAGTCGGCAATCAATGCATCGCTAAAACCCTCGAGCATTTCACTCAGCGCAGGGGCTCGAAAGCCTATGGAATAGCAGGCGCTCGCGCCAAGTGATTGGCCCCAGTGTGCATATTGGGGTGGGATGTAAAGAGCATCACCAGCGTTGAGTATGAATTCCTGTTCAGCGACAAAGGAACGCAATATGCCCACGCCGTCCTGATTGTCCAGTTCCACATCTGCTGCCACTTTACTCCCGGTTCGCCACAGACGCTGGCCAGAACCCTGTAACAGGAAAACATCATAATGGTCGAAATGTGGTCCCACTCCACCCTCATCTGCAGCATAGGAAATCATAACGTCGTCTATACGCCAACGCGGGATAAACTCAAACAGGGCTCTAAGTGCGGCAACTTCATCCAGCCATTGATCAACGGCTTGCACCAGCACGGTCCAGCGCTTTTCCGGCAAGCTGGTGAAATCTGACTCTATAAAAGGCCCGTGTTGAACGCTCCATTTTCCAGGTTTGGGTTCAGTGATAAGTCGGCTCTCGACTAATTCCTCACAAGCGAGCCCTGCCAGTTCCGATGGACTGATGAGGTCTTTGAAATTGGGGACGAGCTGCGGCAGTAATGCTGGTTTCTGCTGCCATGTGGTGCGCAGGAACTCATCGCGATCGAAGGCAGGGTTAAGAGTCAGCTTGCTCAAATAGCTTTGGCCTGCTGAATGGCATTGCCGAGATAACTTCGCGGGGTCAGTCGCAGTAATTCAGTTTTAGCATCATCTGGGATATCCAGCAGCTTGATAAAGTCCTGCAGTGCCTGCTGGGTTATGCCTTTGCCGCGAGTCAATTGCTTGAGCTTTTCATAAGGTTTTTCGATGCGATAACGGCGCATGACAGTCTGTACCGGTTCAGCCAGAATTTCCCAGCACGCGTCGATATCAGCATCGATGATTGCGGCATTCATCTCCAGTTTATCCAAACCCTTCATGGTTGACTGAAAGGAAATCAAGCTGTGAGCAAGGCCGGTACCAATATTGCGCAATACAGTGGAGTCTGTGAGGTCGCGTTGCCAGCGTGAGATTGGCAGCTTTTCCTCCAAGTGGTTGAGAATTGCATTCGCCAATCCGAGATTTCCTTCGGAGTTTTCAAAGTCAATTGGGTTGACTTTATGGGGCATGGTGGACGACCCCACTTCACCGGCAACCGGTTTCTGTTTGAAATAGCCGAGCGCGATATATCCCCATATGTCCCTGTTAAAATCAATCAGTACCGTATTAAAACGCGCTTGGGCAGCAAATAATTCCGCTATATAGTCATGGGGCTCAATTTGAGTGGTAAAAGGATTCCATTCGAGCCCCAGCTTGGTGACGAAGCCTTGCGCGAATGCCTGCCAGTCCATGTTCGGATACGCGGCAAAATGTGCATTGTAGTTACCAACAGCGCCATTTATTTTCCCCAGCAATTGTGTTGCTGCAATTTGTTCTATCTGGCGCCGTAACCTGAAGACGGTATTCGCAAATTCCTTGCCAACGGTGGTTGGCGACGCAGGTTGGCCATGCGTGCGCGCGAGCAGGGGTTGCTCGGCATAGCGCTGCGCCAGGTTCGCAAGCTGAGTAGAGAGCGCCACCATTGCGGGCAGTAGCACTTGATCACGCCCGTCTTTTAGCATTAACGCGTATGCGAGATTATTAATGTCTTCCGAGGTGCAGGCGAAATGCACAAACTCGAGTTGTTGTGCGAGATCGGCGTTATTCTGCAGTTTTTCCTTGAGAAAATACTCCACTGCTTTCACGTCGTGATTTGTAGTCGCCTCTATAGCCTTAATGCGCTCTGCGTCTGCGAGGGAGAATTCTGCTATCAAGGTTTCGAGAGCGGCGCTGCCGCTGGCACTGATCGGTGGTAGTTCCTTGATATCAGCATGATTCGCCAGTGCTTGCAGCCATCTGACTTCAACCACCACACGATAGCGCATGAGGCCAAACTCACTGAAAAAAGGCACCAACTCTGCACACTTGTTGCTGTATCTTCCATCCAGAGGTGAAATCGCCAACAGTGGGCTCGTTTTCGTGGTTGTCATGCTCTTGTTCTCTTCATACTTATATAATCACAATTAGCTTGCGTCGAATGGTGGCTGAGGTTTCGTGAATGCGTTTCCTGTAAAAGATCAGATGCCAGCGTCTGCCTCCGAGCTGGTGCCACAGAACGGCTGCTCTGATGCCGGCAAGTAACAAGGCCCGAATCCGCATAGCAATCTGCTCATTACGCAGAAGTTCAATCTTGCCTTGAACCTGAATTCGATACGGCAGCTTGCTTATTGTATCCTGATATAACTTGCCAAGCTGCTCAAAAGTGCGATCCACGAGCAATCCCAAAGCCTCCTGGGTATCGTTATCCGTCAAAGCAACACCTATCGGGGAAATTGGCGTGATTGGTTGTAAGCCGGCTCGTAATTGATCTTGCATGGCCCTATTGCCCATCAGCTTGTTGCGCAAAAGCAATATTCCCAGAGTATATCGAACGATGTCTGCGTGTTTTTGTACGCGTGCATTATTGAATATATTCTGCAGAGTCTGTAGCCCCAAACTCAGATGACTTACGTTAGGATATATATCTGCAAATGATCGTGGATTCAGCATCAGCAACGGATTAACAGTGTTCGCCAAATCGGACTCGCGTGGTGAGCCGCGAGTTGCCAGATCATGGGCCAATGCCGCGCTCTGCGCGACTCCGGCTAGCGCGATTATTTGCTGCTCCCAGACATTAAAATTAGTTGCCAAACTGTTCAATGATGGCCCCTCCGAGGCAGCGATTGTCTGTGTAAAATACTACATATTGCCCTGGAGTGACGGCTCGTTGGGGCTCGGCAAATTGTACCTGAATCTGCCCGCTGGCAGTTGGCAGTATCGTGCAGAGCTGGTCTGGTTGACGGTAACGTATTTTGCTGCTGCATTGAAAAGGCAAACGAGGCGAATCCGCATTTATCCAGACAGGACGTGCGGCAAGCAACTCACTGGAGTACAGATGTGCATTTTCATTACCTTGAGCAACAATCAGGGTATTGCGCGCCATGTCCTTGCCCACTACGTACCACGCCGCTTCGGCATGATTGGCGATGCCGCCAATGCCAAGCCCCTGACGTTGACCGTAAGTGTAATACATCAATCCAGCATGGGACCCGAGCACATCGCCGTCGACAGATTCGATCTTCCCTGGCTGGGCAGGAATATATTGTTCCAGGAAGTCTTTGAATTTGCGCTCGCCTATGAAGCAAATGCCAGTGCTGTCTTTTTTGTCGTGGGTGGTGAGTTGTAATTGCTCCGCGATTAAGCGAACTTCCCGCTTCGGTAATTCGCCCACCGGAAAGAGACTCTTGCGCAAACAACTCTCATTTACTTCGCACAGGAAATAACTTTGATCTTTATTCGGGTCACTGCCTTTCAGTAGATGGGTGCCCGCAGCGGTCTCTAGCTTGCAGACATAGTGACCGGTGGCAATGTAATCAGCACCTAATTCACTGGCATATTCCAGGAATGCCTTGAACTTGATTTCGCGATTGCAGAGGACATCAGGATTTGGAGTGCGGCCAGCCGCATATTCTTTCAGGAAATGTTCGAAAACATTATCCCAATATTCAGCGGCGAAATTCGCTGTCAGTAGTTCAATGCCGAGTGTGTCACACACGGACTGAGCGTCGGCTAGGTCTTGTTTGGCAGTGCAGTACTCAGACCCATCATCCTCTTCCCAGTTTTTCATAAATAAACCAGTAACCTGATAGCCTTGTTGTTGCAAAAGGTAAGCAGCCACAGAGGAATCCACTCCGCCGGACATGCCGATGATTACGCGAGACTGGGATGCATTTGACAGATTTGGCATTGAGATAATTAAAAATCAGCGAGTATGGACAATGGATAGGTTTTTCCAGCCAGGTAATCATTAACGGCGGCCAGTACCAGAGGGCTGCGTAATGCTGCCTGCCGTTGCTTGATTTCGGCGGGAGTGAGCCAAACTGCTTCCGCTATAGCTGAGTCAAGCTGCCTGTTCGGAAAATGGGTAACGGGTGCTGCAACAAAGCAAAGCCTTACATAAGTTATACCATTGTTGGCTGAGGTATATTGGTAGATCCCCAACAGGGCGGTTACGGTCACTTGCCAGGCAGTTTCTTCCAGTGTTTCACGCGCAGCGGCTGCCACCAGCGTCTCTCCTGGCTCGAGATGACCCGCGGGCTGATTATAGACAAGAATGCCGTCAGCGCGCTCCTTGACCATTAACAGTCGACCCTGCTGTTCGACCATTGTCGCCACAGTGATATGCGGTCGTAGATCCTGCATGGCTAACCCTGATCGGAGAACAAATTGAATTGAATCAGATTGATGAGGCTGCAAACTATAGCATTACTGCGCAGGAGTGCTTTAGCTAATCCACTTAAACATGGATAATGCCTTATTCCTTGAGAACTTATTCACCGATTTCTTTGAGCAAAAATGTTATGAGTAAACTGACCCATCTGGATAGTCAGGGTAACGCCCGCATGGTTGACGTTGGTGAGAAAGCGGTGAGTCAACGTGTTGCCAAGGCCAGCGGACAAGTGCGTATGGCTGCTACTACGCTGCAGCTAATTGCAGCGGGCGGCCACAAAAAAGGTGATGTGCTGGCAGTGGCTCGAATCGCAGGAATTCAGGCGGCGAAATCCTGCGCACATCTAATCCCCCTATGTCATCCCCTGATGCTAACGTCAGTGGAAGTAGATTTTGAAATTGACGCAGCCAATAACCGGGTGTGCATAAATTCACAATGCAAGGTACAGGGACAGACCGGTGTGGAAATGGAAGCGCTCACGGCGGTCTCGGTCGCAGCACTCACTATTTACGACATGTGTAAGGCAGTAGACAAGGATATGGTGATTGAAGCAATTTGCCTGCAGGAAAAAGCTGGCGGTAAGAGCGGCCACTACGTGCGACAACCAGGCTGAATGCATCAAAAACAGCAAAGCAGGCCATAACCAATATGTTAACCATCAATTATTTCGCCAGCATTCGTGAGGCGCTCGGTAAATCCCAGGAGCAACTGGAATTGCCATCCGGGGTAAAGAGTGTAGCGGACCTGATAGCGCATTTGGCTGCGGGTAGCACTCGCTTCAGGGCATTGATTGAAAATGAAGGAAAAATCCTGGTTGCCGTCAACCAGACAGTGGTAGGCCGTGCGCATTTATTATTCGAACATGATGAAATTGCGTTTTTCCCACCCATGACCGGTGGCTGATTTATGATCACAGTTCAATTCGAAGATTTCGATATTGGTGAGGAGTACGCAGCTCTGCGCAAGCAGGCAGGTGATGCTGGCGCAATTGTCACCTTCACTGGATTGGTGCGCGAATTGAACGCAACGAGCAGTAGCGACAAAATCCGCTCACTCACCCTGGAGCATTATCCTGGTATGACTGAGCGCTGCCTCGCAGACATAACCGCGCAAGCCAACACACGCTGGCAATTGCTGTCCACCCGCATTATCCATCGCGTGGGCGCGCTGCAAGCGGGGGACCAGATTGTGTTTGTTGGTACCGCAAGCGCGCACCGTCATCACGCTTTTGAGTCTGCGCAATTTATAATGGATTATCTAAAGAGCGAGGCTCCGTTCTGGAAAAAGCAGACAAGCACAGCAGATAGTCACTGGGTAGAATCACGGGACTCGGATGCCGAGGCAATAGCACGTTGGCAAAAATCTAAATAAATTTACGCACCAGCCACGTCCAACATTCTGGTTTCGCCTGGTTGCAGATCACCAATATCCCAATCCCCGATCCGCAGACGGATAAGGCGCAAAGTTGGAAAACCTACTGCAGCGGTCATGCGTCGCACTTGTCGATTCCGCCCTTCAAATAGAGTCAGTTCCAACCAGCTGGTTGGGATGAGTTTGCGCTGCCGAATGGGCGGCACCCGTTCCCACAATTGCGGGGCAGAAATGCGCGCCGCCTGAGCCCGTTTGGTTGGGCCATCGTTGAGCAAAACACCTTGCTGCAGACGATTTATGGCCACGTCATCAATATCGCCTTCGACCTGCGCAAGATAGGTCTTGCCTTGCTTGAATTCCGGGTTGGCAATAAATTGCTGGAGCTTTCCGTCATTGGTCAATAACAGCAAGCCTTCCGAGTCTTTATCGAGGCGACCGGCAGCATAAAAGCCAGGCTGCGTGATATATGCAGCCAGCGTTTGTGACTTGTCGCCGCCGGTGAATTGAGACAGCACGCCGAAGGGTTTATTAAACAACAGAATTTGTGACATCGATAATTCTACCGCAACTATAACTGGCGCAGTCGATCTGCACGCGCGAGCGCGACATCTGCATCTCTTGGTGGATTTGCTGCACCCATACAACGGTTACGTGCGAAAAGCCGATGTTACCGGCTTATTCTCCGCTGGCAGAGACTGGCTCCACATTGGTTTCAGTCACGACCGCCGCTGTGTCCGAGACGGGTCTGATATTTGCTGCGTGCAGTCCTTTCGGACCTTCGATGGTATCGAATGAAACCATCTGCCCAGCTTTGAGAGTTTTGTAGCCATCCATCCCTATCGCGGAGTAGTGTGCGAATAAATCATCGCCTCCGTCGTCAGGTAAGATGAAACCAAATCCCTTTGCATTGTTAAACCATTTTACTTGCCCAGTACTCATTGGGTGACTCCGTACTGCTTATTATTTTTTATTATTAACCAACTAAAATGTGGCTATAAGGGCGAAATTTCCAATCGTGACAGTGCTGTAACGCCTTGTAACTCCTAGTCACAAATCAGCTATACACTATCAAACAATTGTTGTCAAAACCCAAAGATTCAATCCACCCCTTGAATTCAGCCTTGAGACCCGCATGTAATGGGCACCTTACAGTTTGCCGCCGCCTGCCAGTGCGGGAAAAGCCTTTTCTCAAGCGTGATTCTGACGCAGAATAATCGTTGAATTTACCCTGGAAATTCCCTGGTGGCCAAACCATCCATGACGACTCTCAAGCACATTCCCGCACCCCTGAATTCCGGGAGTTTGCCCACCGGGCCCGGTAATTCAAATGCTGACCATGCTGACGGCCATGATGCAGGATTCGCCACTACAACTGAGAAGCCGAAACTTCAACAGCCGCCACTGTATAAGGTAATTTTGATAAATGACGACTACACCCCGATGGACTTTGTAGTAGATGTGCTACGCTCGTTTTTCAGTATGAATGCAGAGAAGGCGACTCAAATAATGTTAAAGGTGCATACCGAAGGCAAAGGGGTATGCGGGGTGTTTGGCAAAGATGTGGCAGAAACGAAAGCCGCCCAGGTAAATGACTATTCTCGTGAATGCGAACAACCCTTGTTATGTTCTGTGGAAGTTGATCGTTAGACATTTTTTTTCAAGCAACACCTAAAATCCGGGCACGGGATGAGCAAAAGGCGCCTATGTTAAGCAAAGATCTGGAGACAACCCTCAGTTTCGCGTTCAAAGGTGCGCGCAAAAAACGGCATGAGTTCATGACCGTTGAGCACTTGCTATTGGCGTTATTGGATAATGACATTGCGTCAACTGTGCTAATCGCCTGCGACTGTGATCTTAATCGACTGCGCGGGGAGCTAATAGAATTCGTCGATGCCACCACACCACTTATTCCTGAAGGTGATTTGCATCGGGAGACGCAGCCGACTCTTGGTTTCCAGCGCGTGCTGCAACGTGCTGTATTCCATGTACAGTCTTCCGGCAAGCGAGAAGTTACCGGCGCCAATGTACTGGTTGCCATGTTCAGCGAGCAAGAAAGTCAGGCCGTCTATTTCTTGCGACAACAAGACATTGCCCGTATCGATGTGGTGAATTTTATTACACACGGCATCTCGAAGATTGCCGGTCCGATTGGCCATAACGAATCTGCCACTCCGCAACACGAAGAAGAAACCAGCACGGAAGGCGGCGGCAGTTCGCTGGAGAACTTTGCGACCAATCTTAATTACGAAGCCCAGCAGGGCAGGATTGATCCGTTAATCGGGCGCGAAGCAGAGGTCACTCGTGTCGTGCAGGTTTTGTCACGACGACGCAAGAATAACCCGTTATTGGTCGGCGAATCCGGAGTTGGAAAAACTGCAGTCGCCGAAGGATTGGCAAAGCTGATCGTGGAGAAAAACGTACCCGAGGTGCTCGCTGACGCCGTGATTTATTCGCTGGATCTGGGAGCATTGCTGGCTGGGACCAAATATCGAGGCGATTTCGAAAAGCGCTTTAAATCCTTGCTGGCAGAACTGAAAAAGAAACCCCACGCGGTCCTGTTTATCGATGAGATCCACACCATCATTGGCGCTGGTGCTGCCTCTGGCGGGGTGATGGATGCATCCAACCTGCTGAAACCGGTGCTTACCTCGGGTGACATGCGCTGTATTGGATCTACGACATATCAAGAATATCGAGGCATCTTTGAGAAAGATCGTGCGTTATCTCGTCGGTTTCAGAAAATTGATGTGGACGAGCCAGACGTTGACACCACTTACCGAATCCTGAAGGGCCTTAAGTCCCGCTTTGAGCAACATCATGACCTGCGTTATAGCGATAAAGCCTTGAAAGCAGCATCGGAATTGGCTGACCGTTATATCAACGACCGCTATATGCCAGACAAGGCAATTGATGTGATTGATGAGGCCGGCGCTTATCAGCGCCTGCAGCCTGCGAGTAAGCGCAAGAAGTTGCTACAGGTTACGGATATGGAAAAGGTGGTGGCGGCGATTGCGCGGATCCCTGCAAAACATGTCTCCAGCAATGACTTACAGGCACTCAAGTCGCTGGAGAGTAATCTGAAAATGGTCGTATTCGGCCAGGATGAGGCGATTAATACACTCAGCACTGCGATTAAATTGTCCCGTGCCGGATTGAATAATGGTGAAAAACCGATCGGCTCATTTTTGTTTTCGGGTCCCACCGGCGTCGGCAAAACTGAAGTCAGCCGGCAATTAGCCAAGATCATGGGTATAGAACTCCTGCGTTTTGACATGTCTGAATACATGGAACGCCACACCGTGTCGCGTTTGATTGGGGCTCCTCCAGGCTACGTGGGTTTCGATCAGGGTGGATTAATGACTGAGGCGGTGACCAAAAATCCCCATTGTGTGCTGTTACTCGATGAGATCGAGAAGGCGCATCCAGACGTGTTCAATTTGTTGTTACAGGTGATGGATCACGGAACGCTCACTGACAACAATGGTCGCAAGGCAGATTTCCGCAATGTAATCCTGATTATGACTACCAATGCTGGTGCGCAGGAAATGTCGCGGGCATCGATCGGCTTCACCGAACAAGACCATAGCACCGATGGTATGGGAATTATCAAGAAATCTTTCTCGCCTGAGTTTCGCAATCGACTGGATGCAATTGTTCAATTTGGCGCGCTGTCCCCGGAAACTATTCGCACCGTGGTAGATAAATTCCTCGTAAATCTGCAGGTGCAGTTGGACGACAAAAACGTACAATTAACTGTAAGTGACGAAGCCGTAGACTGGTTTGTCCGCCACGGTTACAGCGAGACTATGGGTGCGAGACCCATGGACAGGTTAATACAGGAAAAGCTGAAGAGATCTCTTGCCGAATATATTCTATTTGGGGAACTGGCACTTAATGGTGGCGAAGTTTTTGTCAGCGTCGAGAAAGACGATCTGAAATTGCAGATTACCGGGCGCAAACAGAGTGAGAGGAAAGAACTGAGCCCTGTCAGGGAATAAATTGGTTCTCAGATTTTGGCAGGCTGAATTAGCGGGCGCGGTAAGTGATACGACCCTTGGTCAGATCATAAGGAGTTAATTCGACTCGAACCTGGTCACCAGTAAGAATGCGAATATAGTTTTTGCGCATCTTGCCTGAGATATGGGCTGTGACAATGTGGCCATTCTCCAGTTTTACGCGAAACATGGTATTGGGAAGGGTATCAACTACTTCGCCTTCCATTTCAATCTGGTCTTCTTTCGCCATTGGCGATCCTCTCTGGGTTAATTGCGGCGGCATTGTGCCGCATTTTATCCAGATTAGCAAAACCGTTGCGGAACCTGTTGGTCTATTTAAGCAGTACCCAGTTGCCGTCCACCAGCATTTCAATGGGTCGGAAGCTGCTCTTATACTGCATCTTTGCACAATCCTTGATCCAGTAGCCCAGATAGAGATAAGGCATGTTGCGCGCCATGGCTGCACGAATTTGCCAGAGGATTACGAATTTGCCCAGCGAACGTTTGGACTCGTCTGGATCGAAAAAGGTATATACAGCCGACATGCCGCGTTCCAGTTCATCCATGACCGCCACGGCCATTAATTTCTCGTTTCGGTAAAACTGCACAAACCGGGTCTCTTGCGTGTGCACCTTGATAAATGCCCGGAATTGTTCAGGGGTGGCAGGAAACATATCGCCATCTTGATGACGCGTGTTGATATAGCTCTTGTACAGTGGATAAGCTTCGGACTCGTTCAGCGTTGACGATACCTTCGCGACGAGATCCAGGTTGTTGTCCCAAGTTCTGCGATAGCTACGTTTGAACTTGAATTGATTGACCAGGATGCGACATGAAATGCAGGCACTGCAGTTGTCGCAATCTGGACGGTACAAATGTGCACCACTGCGGCGATAGCCGAGTTCACTCAACTTGCTGTTCAGTGCCTTGTCGATACGCACCTCGGGATCGACAAACACGGTAATGGCTGACTCCTCCTTTTTATAGCTGCACGGATGCGCGGAGGTGCGGAACAATCTTATGGTGCTAATAACTCTGGAATTGGAGTTCATGGTTGCTACACATCAACTACTCAGATCGGATTGTAGCTGCCATTTTCCGGCGCTACCTTCAATTTTCGCAAATTGTTGCAGTTGTTCCTGAAATGCCGCGCGCGAAATTTCCACAGCTCCGAGCGAGAGGAGGTGCGCGCTGCTCACTTGACAATCCATTAACCTGAAATCCCACAGATGCAACTGATGCGTCAGGTAAGCCATCGCCAGCTTTGATGCATTACTCACATCGCTGAACATGGATTCTCCAAAGAAAATCTTGCCCAGTGCGATGCCGTACAAGCCACCCACTAGCTTGTGCTTACTCCACACTTCGATGGAATGGGCATAACCAGCGGCGTGCAGGCCTGCGTATGCAGTTTGCATTTCCGCCGTAATCCAGGTGCCTTTGGCACCGCGGCGAGAGGCAGCGCAATGCCGGACCACATCCTGAAATGCCTCATCCATGGTAATTGTGAAAGGGTGTTTTCGAATTAGTCTGGAGAGACTGCGCGAGATTCGCATCTGCCCGGGTCGCAATACCATGCGCGGGTTGGGACTCCACCATAGCACCGGCTGACCAGCTTCGTACCAGGGGAATATTCCCTGTTTATACGCGCTGAGCAAGCGCGGGGCAGAGAGGTCACCGCCAACCGCAAGTAAGCCATTGGGCTCGACCAGGGCTGAGTCCACGGGCGGGAAACAGTCATCGGAATCCTCAATCCAGGGAATGGGCATACGGGCGCATCAAGCTCAGCTATCCAGGAATTTCTCCGCATCCAGTGCTGCCATGCAGCCAAAGCCGGCACTGGTAACAGCCTGACGATAGATCTGATCCGCTATGTCCCCAGCGGCAAAAACTCCCGGTATGCTGGTGGCGGTGGCGCCACCTTCAAGTCCGGTATTCACCACGACATAGCCGTTCTTCATGGTAAGTTGCCCCTGAAAGATTTCCGAATTAGGCACGTGGCCAATGGCGATGAAAACCCCATCCACG
This sequence comes from Gammaproteobacteria bacterium, assembly GCA_009692305.1. Classification (GTDB taxonomy): domain Bacteria; phylum Pseudomonadota; class Gammaproteobacteria; order Pseudomonadales; family Pseudohongiellaceae; genus UBA9145. The sequence continues at coordinate 13,420 of SHZK01000032.1, forward strand.
TCGAGCTTGCGCACCGCGCCATTTTTTGTATGGCGGATGTTGATTCCGGTAACTCCCATATTGTCCCCGAGCACTTCATCCAGCGTATGATCCCAAGCCAGAGTGACCTTGCCCGCAGCCACTCGCTCCAGTAATTTCTTCTGCAGAATTTTTTCAGAGCGTAATGTGTCGCGTCGATGTACCAGAGTCACGTGCGAACAAATGTTGGCGAGATAAAGTGCTTCCTCTACCGCGGTATTGCCTCCGCCTATAACTGCCACCGGTTTATTGCGATAAAAGAAGCCATCACAAGTGGCGCATGCACTCACTCCTTTCCCCATAAACGCCGTTTCCGATTCCAGACCCAGATATTGCGCCGAAGCACCCGTGGCGATAATCAAGGCATCACAACTGTAGGTAGCGCTGTCGCCTTTTAATTGAAATGGTCGGGCACCAAGTTCTACCGAGTTGATGTGATCAACGATGACTTTTGACTCAAAGCGTTCGGCATGTGCGCGCATGCGTTCCATCAGGGCAGGTCCTTGCAAACCTTCCACATCGCCTGGCCAGTTATCAACATCGGTGGTAGTAGTAAGTTGACCACCTTGAATTAAACCAGTGATAACGACCGGATTAAGGTTGGCGCGAGCTGCATATACGGCAGCTGTGTAACCGGCAGGGCCTGAACCGAGGATGATGAGTCGGTGATGTTGAGCTTCTGGCATAAATACTTCCTAAGAGGGTAAATTACTGGCGCAAAGGGCCATTGTTCCTAATGTGATGCCGATGCGGGTGATTTAAAGACAGCGGCCGCTATTTTACCTGCAATTCACCCAATAGTTCGCTGCCCAATACGCAGCATGGAATTTAGTTTTCAGCCTGACGCACTGCCAATCCAGTAAAACTTCGCTTAAATAGTGGGCGCAATCGCCCGATAACCTATTAATAGATGGGCTCGTCTGCTCAGGTTGGCTAGCCCTTGATCGAATCCAGTTGAATAACCTATAAACTAACGCAGGTCTTTGAATATATTGAAAAATGTAAGCTTAAGAAAACCTGACCAAGAGGCTGAGGTCAGAACCGTCATGCAGCGCCTGGTACGCGAAGGCACGCTGATTGTGTATTTCCTGTTGGCTTTGTTCCTGTTGATAGCTCTGCTGTCTTATTCGGCGGATGACGCGGGATTTACTACAACCGGCATTAATGGCAATACGGACAATGCCGTGGGCATATATGGCGCCTGGTTGGCTGACATATTACTGCACCTGCTGGGCTATCTTGCCTATAGTTTTCCTGCCTTGCTGGCCTATAAGGTGTATACCTCGTTCCGTGATACAGCACTGGAACTGGAGTTTTCCTGGCCATTGTTCGCCCTCAAGAGTGCTGGTTGCTTGTTGTTGATCGTTTCTGCCTGCGGGTTGGCAACGCTGCACTTCGCAGTTGCGCAGCATTTGCCCTATCTGGCGGGCGGGGTAGTCGGGTCGCTGGTTGTGGATCTGTTTGTGCCAGTGCTGGCGACGCTGGGAAGCAACTTGCTCTTTCTTGCCGTTTTCCTGTTTGGCCTGACTATTGTTGCCTCAATTTCCTGGTTGAAACTGATTGATCACATAGGCAATTTCACCATCAACTTTTCGGCCCGCTTTTTTAGCACAATGCAGGCATGGATCGAACACAAGAAACAGGAGCTTGTCACAAAAGAGCGACTGGAAAGGCGCAAGCGAGTACTCGACATTCACTTAGAGAAAGAAAAGAAAAGAGTTCCGCCGATGATCAAGGCGCCACCACCAAAATCAGTGGCGAAAAGCCCGAGGATTGAGAAGGAGAAACAAGGCACCTTGTTTGCGGCAACCTCCGTGAATGAATTGCCTGCCATTGGCCTGCTGGATGCCTGGCATGAAACGAATGACTCCGGGTTTTCCAAGGAATCCCTTGAGGGCATGTCGAAATTGTTGGAACTGAAGCTGAAGGACTTCGGCATCGACATCGAAGTGACAGCAGTCAATCCCGGCCCGGTTATTACTCGCTTCGAAGTGCAGCCTGCGCCTGGTGTAAAAGTCAGTCGCATCAGCAATCTGGCAAAAGACCTTGCGCGCTCTATCGCAGTGGTGTCGGTGCGTATCGTTGAAGTAATCCCAGGCAAAACAGTGATCGGAATCGAAATACCCAATGAGCGGCGCGAAATTATCCAGTTGAGCCAGGTATTGTCTTCACCCGAATTCGATCGCGCCGGTTCGTCACTCAGCATGGCGCTGGGTCACGACATCGTCGGTAAACCAATTATCGTGGATTTGGCAAAGATGCCACACTTGCTTGTTGCAGGAACAACCGGTTCCGGTAAATCAGTTGGTATTAATGCCATGATTCTCAGCTTGTTGTTCAAGTCAACTCCTGAGCAAGTGCGCATGATAATGATTGACCCGAAGATGCTGGAGTTGTCGGTGTATGACGGTATTCCGCATCTTTTGACGCCTGTCATCACTGACATGCGGGATGCTGCCAACGGTTTGCGTTGGTGTGTGGCCGAAATGGAACGACGCTACAAGTTGATGTCAGCGTTGGGCGTCAGGAATCTTACGGGCTTCAATAAAAAAGTCAGTGACGCGAAGAAAGCAGGCAAGCCTATAGTTGATCCAATCTGGCGCCCTGATCCGATGTTGCTGGCGGAAGAACAGGCAGCACCAGAATTGGAACAATTACCTTGCATCGTTGTCGTCGTGGATGAGTTGGCAGACATGATGATGGTTGTTGGCAAGAAGGTAGAAGAGCTGATCGCGAGAATTGCACAGAAGGCGAGGGCAGCAGGGATTCACTTAATCCTTGCTACACAACGGCCATCGGTAGATGTATTAACCGGCTTGATCAAAGCCAATATACCGACGCGTTTGTCATTTATGGTTCAATCAAAGGTAGACTCTCGCACGATTCTTGGCGAAGGTGGTGCAGAACAATTGTTAGGCCATGGAGATATGTTATTTCTTCCACCTGGCGGTGGCGTACCGACGCGCGTGCATGGCGCCTTCGTCAGTGATGAAGAAGTGCATCGAGTTGCGGCAGACTGGAAGAGTCGCGGTGAGCCTGTGTATATAGAGTCTATAACGCGCGTAGATGATGACCTTGATTTGGGGGCATTCGGAGCACAGTCGGGCGGTGAAGGTGAGGAGAGTGATGCTCTGTATGATGAAGCAGTCCAGTTTGTAACAGAATCGCGCAAGGCTTCAATCTCCGCGGTGCAGCGCAGATTACGTATCGGTTATAACCGGGCGGCACGGATGATTGAAACCATGGAAGCGGCTGGGGTAGTATCCGAAATGAGCAGTAATGGAGCGCGTGAAGTTATTGCTCCTCCGCCACCACGCAATTGATCCCGACAATAGAGCCATCTATGAGAAATTTTTTGGCAGCAGCTGCCTGCGCTTGCGCAATCACTATCATTCCTGGTCGCGGGCTAGCGCAGTCTTCCCTGGATAAACTGGATGCACTGTTGCAAGACATTAGCACTCTAACAGCCGATGTGACTCAGCTCATAGTCGAGTCTGATGGCGGCATACTGGAAGAGAGCGAGATTCGCATGCAACTAAAAAAGCCCGACGGATTCTATTGGGAAACCATCGCCCCATTTCCTGAATTGATAGTTACCAATGGCAAGCTGTTATGGAATTTCCAACCTGATCTTGAACAAGTAGTAATCGAAGATTGGGATACCAGCAGGTCAGAGCTCGCAGCGCAATTGCTGAATGGACGCACCCGGCAATTATCCGAAGAATACACCATTACAATAACTTCCGAAGCAGGTGACGATCATGCCCAATTTAGTCTGTTGCCAATAGCGAGCGAGAGTGTATATACAGAAATTACTATCTCATTTATTCAGGCCGAACTGGATATCATCTATCTGCATAGCAAGAACGGTCAGAAAACTGTTTGGCAATTTACCAACATCGAACGAAACCTGCCCCTGTCAGATACCCTTTTTGAATTTGTACCTCCCGATGGCGTTGAGGTGATTCAAAATAATTACACTAATTAGTATTTCACTCTGGTCGAGACACATCAGTAATTTGAGGCTGCGATGACTTATTATTTAGCCATAGCATTGGGCGGATCTGCCGGAGCGGTGACACGGTACTGGCTTACCACGCTGGTGCAAGAGACTAACCGAACCGACTTCCCTCTGGGTACGTTCCTGGTAAACGTGACAGGCTCACTACTTATTGGCATTTTCTTCATAGTATT
>SHZK01000005.1 GCA_009692305.1 Gammaproteobacteria bacterium
TATAGTTGGTTAAGCCAATACATGTTTGACTCGATTCAGGAAGTTCAGGACTATGCCACACAATGGCTTTGGTTCTACAACAATGAACGACCCAACAAGGCTAATGGTGGTTTTCCACCGAAACAAATGCTGACGGCAGCATGACTTCTACTTTTGAAATTAGTTAAAAAAGGGATGATTACCACCATATCAAGTGCGAGCAGGTAGCAAGAGAAGGTTAGCAGTATGGCGCTGTGGCACCTCATTGTTACTGCGGGAGTGCCATTTCCTCACTTTCCTCACTGCGCGCGGGCTGGAAACTGGCCTGCGCCGTAGCACTGCGCACTTGCTCCAGCCAGAATACGCCATCAAAGGGTGCGCTGTTGCCGCGGGTGCCGATAAAGTCGATATCACCGTCTTGGTCCATATCGCGCGCTATGAACTTGTCAAACATGCCGCGTTTGCGCCGGGAGATGTCATGTCGCACCCAGTCTGCACCAGCGGCACCTGGGTTCTCGAACCAACCGAGTCGTCCCAGTTCATCGTTTTCGTCAACATCGTCCTCACCGGTACGCGAGCCACCGCTATAGCTGCCGACAAGGACATCGGTGAGTCCATCCGCATTAATGTCGGCGATTTCCAGACCGGTCTCCGTGTCGGGAGCAAAGCTGCCTATGTAAAAGCTGTTCCATGCGTCATCCATGCGTTCCGGTTGTTGCAGCCACGACAGGCCGGTTGGTGTGGCGCTTATGATATCGAGGCGTCCATCAGCATTGAGATCAACATATTCCAGATTAAAGCCGGCTGCGCGCGTGCCATTGATGCCAATGGCATGCTCCCGGAAATTAAACCGGGATGAGCGGTCGCTGGCGCCGAGGTTTTCAAACAGAACCAGGCGCTTTTCACCGCGAGTACCGACAATCAGATCCATGTCGCCATCATTATCTATATCAACCGGTTCGGCATTCTGGGGCACGCTGTAATAACCGAGTATGGTTTCCTGCCAATTGCCGCCTTGCAAGGGGTCGCCACTCACCGAGAACACGGAGACCGGCGTAGAGCGCGCGAAATCCTCTGGACCCGGTCGCTGTGCACCTTTATTGGGTGCACTCGCTTCCGGCCTGCCATCACCGTCCAGATCCGCCAGGAATACCCTGATATAGGAACCCTGGTCTTTGGTCATCGGCAGGATCAGGCGTGACCAGGTTGCAGTGCGTATGTTCGTGACTGGATTCTGCAGGTAGATCAGATGGGACAACTCGGCGGCCACGATGACATCCAGATAGCCATCGCCATTTACGTCACCGATGTCAGCATCTTCCGGGGCCGGGGCGTCAGTGCCCTCAGCCAGGGTGATGTTTACCCATACATTGGGGTCGGCCGAGCCGAAAGCGATGCGAACATGGCCAGCCGGTGATGGCACGTAGCCAGGGTCGAATTCGCTGGAATCATACTCAGAATCTGATTCGTGCACGGACACGATGTCCTCATAACCATCCTGATCAATGTCTCCGACGACCAGGCCATCGCTGCCGCTGAGGGCGAATCCGGCCACGGCAGGGTCATCAATAATGTGCTCACGCCAGCTGATATAGGCGCCATCGGCGCTACGCGCAGTTGTTGGGGTGAGTCCAACCGGGGTTTGTGCCATTGCGGCTGAACAGAAACTAAAAAGCACACAGAAAGAGAGCGACTTGGTCTGCATCTAGATTTCACCTTAAAATTATTGAGTGCATGGTAACAGGCATTTTCAGCCGGCTGAAAGCGAATTCTGGGAAAGACCTTTTTCGCGCAATGGCTGTCGTGTTAGCTTGTGCGTGGCGTGAAGCGTAAATGCCGGATAATTACTTTATAACAGTCAGATGGCATGTATACCGGTGCAGTTGCTGTACCTGGTATCCCGGTTCTTGGTAGTGGGGTTGCAGGAAATCCCGTGGCAGAAGTTAAAGAGATATTGCAAGGGCTGAAAGTAGCGATGACGAAATTGCTGCAGGAAAACGTGTAGGTAGCGCTGCAGGAAGCGCACCTGGTTATTGTGAATAAATCCATGCCAGTGCCTAACAGTCCTAACTTGCACAAGGAAAAGGATGCAGTAGTTGCGCGGTTTGGCAAAAACTTTGCTGCCAATTTCGACGCCCTTGTCCAGATCACGGAAAAGCAAGTGAACGTGCTCGATTACAGCAGTTTGAGTCTGGTGCAAGAGGACGATCTCGAAGCGATAATCGCCATGGAAGGCATGATCTCCCATGCACGGAATTGTGATATTCCCCAATATATAAAATTCAACACCAGACTCGACTCAATTCTGTTTGGTACTCGCATAGACGAATCCAATAATCCAATGGATCCGGAACAAATAGGTGAGGCATTCAAGGAGGCAATACGGCCGGTCGGTTTGCCTGCCAAAAATCTGCTGATCGCCTATCGCAATTTCAATAGCCAGGTATTCCATAAGCTGGAATTTATCCTGGAACAGGCGAATGAGTATCTGGCCAGCCGGGGGGTGCTTGCTGATCTGGATGTTGCCGCCCGCGACAAAAAACTGTTAATCAACAAGCGCAGCAAACAGTGTCAAAAAGATGACCCAATTGACCGCGCATTTCGCCGACCCGATGAGCAATCTCCTCAGGTCAATGTGCAACAGGATTTGTTTCCGCTGGTACAAAAATTATTGCACAGACTGGATACTACCAGCGCCGGGGCGGGTAATTCTGGAGCCCGAGCCCGAGCGCTTGGTGGTGCCTGGCAATCCGGTATACTCGTTGGCAGCAAACGGGTTGAAGTTGTTTCGAATGAACAATTACTGGGCTACCTCAATGAACTGGAGCAGCGACTGGAACAGGTGAAGGAACAGTCACTGGCAGCGAATGCTCCGGTTGCCGTCGATATTCGTGCACCTCTGGGTGAATTGCTGGAAGAGAAGAGTGGTGCGAAAACTCTTTGTGCTGCTGATTCGCAATCCTCAGACATCATTCAGCTAGTAACCATGCTGTATGAAGCTATCTGGGGTGAAGAATCGGTATCGATACCAATCAAGGAATTGATCGGGCGCACACAGATCACAACCTTGAAGGTGGCATTGAAGGGTCACACATTCTTCGAATCTGAGACGCATCCTGTTCGCGTCTTGCTGAACGAGCTGGCTGCCGCCGGTATTACCTGGACCCGGTCGGAGCAGTTGGATAAAGATCCAATGTACATTCGCATCAGGGCGACAGTTATTGAGCTGATGGCTAATTTCACCGGTGATATCGCCTATGTGGAACAGTTAATCGACCAATTCAGACAGTTCAAGAAAGATCTGCTGGTTGAAGTCGTGCATGCAGATTCAGCCTTCCTTAATTCATCTGAGCGCGCACAGCGACTGGGCGAAATTGAAGAGTATGCGCAAAGCAAGATTAATGAGCGCATCCTCGACCAATCATTGCACCCGGATGTGCGGAAATTCCTGGATGAGTACTTTCGCAAATTTCTTATACAAGTCATTTTGCGCGAGGGACCCGGTGGCATTAGCTGGCGTCCAGTAATGAATACCATAGACGTGCTGCTGTGGACCGTGCAGCGCGATCGGCAAAAAAGCGATTTGGAGCGCTTTGTAAAGGTGAATAGGCGCTTGCGCGCAAACCTGGCGAAGGCATTGACTGTGGCTGGAATTGGGCAATCTGAAGCAGACGCCGCGTTGCATGCCCTGCAAATAGTGCAAGACCAGTCTTTCCAGAGTAGCATAAAAACCAGGGGAACTTCGCAATCAGGGTCTGCGCTCGAAACAACGGCAGAGCAGGTAGCAACAACCGGGAAAGATGCAACTGATCCGCAGGCTGATTTGCCAATTGGCGATGCGCACTTGTTGGAGGTAGATCAATACACTATCGGTCTATGGTTCGAATTTCAGGTTAGTGACGAACAGTCCATTCGTTGCACATTGGCGGCTAAGATAGAGACGATTGAGAAGTTTGTATTCGTAAATAGTCAGGGTGTCAAAGTCATCGAGAAATCCCGCATGGGATTGGCGCGTGAGCTAAAGGCTGGCACTGTGAAGCTTATTTGAGATGGGCCCTTGTTTAATCGTGCCATGGAGTCCGTCATTGCACAACTCAGGAGTGAGTCCAGTCCAAAAGCGGAGTAAACCGAAATATTTTATCAATCTGTTATTTTATAAATGTGTCCATTCAAGCTGGAAACCATGCATTCATTCAATTTGAAAACTATCAAAGTTACAGCGCTCAGTTTGTTGCTGGCGTTGCCACAAATATTATTGGGTGCCGCAGCTGGTCTCGAGCTGACGGCGCTGGATGAATACGTACGCCAACCTGATGCCAATTATCGTTACAGCGTTATCAGTACCGTGGAAGGTGCAGGGTACAAGACATTCGTCGTTGAGATGACTTCCCAGCAGTGGCTAACCGAAGCTGAGGTCAACCTGCCAATCTGGGAACACTTCATGACGATCACGGTGCCAGAGCAGGTTGTCAGTGATATCGGTTTTCTTACCATCAGCGGTGGCAGCAAATCCAACGCGGCGCCAGCGACTGCCCAAGCCAGTGACATCAAGCGTGCGCTGGAAAGTCATACCGTGGTTAGCACTCTCTATATGGTGCCAAACCAGCCATTGGTATTTGCCAATGATGCAGAGAGGCAGCGTACCGAAGACAGCATCATCTCCTACACATGGGACAAGTATTTGCGCACCGGTGAGGAAAAGTGGCCACTGCGGCTGCCAATGACCAAGGCCGCGGTGCGCGCAATGGATACAGTTACCAATCTGCTCGCCAGTGCGGAAGCAGGCAACCTTGAGGTGGACCAGTTTGTAGTTGCTGGCGGCTCCAAGCGCGGCTGGACCACCTGGACCACCGCAGTCGTCGATAGTCGGGTCGTGGCTATCATGCCGATTGTTATTGATTTGTTGAACCTGGAAGAATCATTCAAACATCATTTTTCGGTATATGGCTCCTACTCGCCAGCGGTCATTGATTATGTGGTTGGCGGCAATATCGCCTGGATCGGTACGCCTGAATTCGCCAGTCTTATGGATCTGGTGGAGCCGTTTGAATACAGGGACCGGCTGGAATTGCCCAAGTTTTTACTCAACAGCACAGGCGATGAATTTTTTCTGCCGGATTCCTGGCAGTTTTATTGGGACGAACTGGTAGGCGAGAAACATCTTCGCTATGTACCAAACTCCAATCACGGCATGGATGACACTGATGTCATGGATAGCATCGACGCCTGGTATCACGCCATCGTGCACAACGTGAAGATGCCGCGCTACTCATGGGATGTGGCCGCAGATGGCACCATTACAGTGCTGGCGCTCGACCAGCCGGAGGCGGTGTTGCTGTGGCAGGCACACAACCCAACAGACCGGAATTTCATGCAGGCCGTAATCGGGCGCGCCTATACCAGCACGCCAGTGTCTGAAAAAGCAGGAGAGCCAGGAATCTATCAAGTCAAGCTCGATGCGCCGGCTACGGGTTTTACTGCCTACTACATGGAGTTGATATTTCCCAGCGGCCTCAACAGCGCGACTCCTTTCAAATTCAGTACCGGTGTCAAGGTGGTGCCGGATGTAACACAATATCAATGGCACTTGCTGCCTGATTCGGCGCGCGAGAAAAATTAGTCTCGCTGCCTGTTATCGGTAAGTGTCCTGTTATTTTTCTGCAGTTTCCCATTCATGCTCAGATGCCATCTGATCTCTCTGCAAAACCTGTGACCTGATTAACTTTTTCAATAAAAAGTCTCGCTGGTAGTGTGATTCAGTTACGCTCAAACAACTGTTGCTCCATCTAAGGTAAGTCACAGCAGATAATTGGCTGCGATTTATTACAGAGGGCTGGTTATGTTTAGACGACCCTTGCTGAGAACAGCAGTAATTCTCCTTGCACTGATACAGCTGAGTTCGCTGGCGTTTGCCAGTCGTGCAAGCTTGCACAACGGTTATCTGGTTGTCCCGCGCATTGATGTCGATGGCTACGGAGCTTTGGAGCTCAAGTTCCGCGTTGTCTTCAATGGTGAGTACCAGTTCGTTTTGGAACAGGCTGTTACAGCCTCGAGCGCGATCTCAAATTCTGGCTTATTCGACCCGCTTCAGCTCACCATTGATGTCGATGAAGTGCAGACGACAAACGGTGAATTATTTGCGCTGCAACTACGACTGCATTCACAAACTGGCCAGGTAATTTTCACCATAACAGATTCGGAGAAATTGGCGGCAGCAAGTGCTGAACCGGCGCCAAATACCAATCCAACTCCCTCTGCGGCTGCAATAACTCGATACGCCCAGCAGTGCAGCGGTTGTCACGGCAGCGCTGGTGGCGGCACCAGCACGGCACCGACATTGAAAGCCTGCGCAAATTGCGCGAGTCGCGCCACATTGCTGGCCTATATTCGCGACACTATGCCGATCGGGCATCCCGCTGCCTGCGACAGCAACTGTGCCGCACTGATGGCAGATTACATTCTGCTGGCATTCAACAGCACGAATCAGCAAGTGGTTAACCAGACTGTCGGAATAATCGAATTGCTGGACAACGGCTATACCTTGCGCAAGGCCGCAGAACAATTGTTGAGTCGACTACCGACCCTGACCGAATTCCAGATGGTTGCGAGTGGCGGTAGCACCGAATTGAGTCTGGCCATAGATGGCATGATGCGTGAAGAGGGTTTTTATCGCCGCCTGTCCGAGATCTTCAACGACTACCTGCTTACTGACAAGTATCACTCCAGAAATGGCTCCGAAGCAGCTATTAGCCTGCTGAGCTCGGATGATTTTCCAAGCCGGCGCTGGTTTGATCCGGGCAAAGACCAACGGCCAGCTGACTACGAGACTATCAAACGCCATACCAACAACGGTGTTGCGCAGGAGCCGCTGGCATTGATCAATTACGTCGTGCGGCAGAACCGGCCATTTACCGAGATTCTCACGGCGGATTACATGATGGTGAACCAGTTTTCCGCGCGCACTTATGGAATCACTGGCATCACTTTCAGCAATCCGAATGATCCGAATGAGTATCGACCGACCGCGCTGCCCGGTATTCCCAATGCCGGCATCCTGACTTCACCGATGTTTCTGAATCGCTATCCCACCACCGCTACCAATCGCAATCGTGGCCGGGCCAGGGTCGTGTTCGACCTGTTCCTCGATACCGACATCCTTGCCATTGAAGGTGTGCGCCCCGGTAATTCGGTAGATATCACCACGCCAGTGCCAACTATCAACAATCCAGAGTGCTCTAAGTGCCATGCAGTGCTGGACCCGGTCGCCTCAATTTTCCAGAACTGGGATCAGAAGGGGCAGTATCGACCCGCGCGGATTCAATGGCGAGCGCATGCCGCTGGCGGGCAATATAGACAGTTCGGAGCGCTGGTTGGCCGGGAAGATTGCTGCTGACCCGAAATTTCCCCGTGCCGTGACTCGCATGCTGGTCAATGGTCTCACTGGCAAGGAGCCACTGGACGCGCCCATGAATGGCACTCAGGCACAGCTGGACGCCTACGTGGCCGAACGTACACTGCTCAATGCTGTCCGGGCCGAGTTTGTGCGGGACAATTACAACCTGAAGACTCTTGTGCGCGGCATCCTGCTGAGCCCGTATTGGCGCGCGCAGGGACTGACTGCAGCAACTGGCGCAAGTGCGCATCAGCTTACCGGGTCCAGCTATTTGTTGGCGCCGGAGCAACTGGATCGCAAAATCCTGTCATTGCTCGGTTTCGAATGGCGCGGTTCTCTTGATAGTTATTACAAGGATGTAACCAGCGACTACACCTCCAAACTGAATACTACCTATCATCAGATATATGGTGGCATCAATTCTGACAGTGTAACGACACGACTACGCACCCCTAACGGCATGATGGGGGCGATGCAATTACGCATGGCGAATGAGCTTGCATGTTATGCGGTGCCGCATGATTTCTGGTTGCCGGCAAACAAACGTCGCCTGTTCCTGTTCGTGGATCACACGATGTCGCCGTATGACGCCTCCGGTCAGCTCAATGCCAGCGTGATGCTGCGCATCCGTGACAACCTGCAATACCTGCACAAGTACCTGCTCGGGGAGGAACTCAGTCTGCAGTCTGCAGAGTTGGCAGCTACCGAGCAGCTATTCATGGCGGCGCTCAATCGCGGACGTCAACTTATACGGGATAGCGGTGCAGAGTGGTCGATGGTGCGGTTGCAGAGCGACTGTGACCGCACCCGTGATCTACAGGGTGTTGAGTTGTATCAGAAATCTGTGTCAGACACGCGGCTCATGGAAGACAGACAGTTTGTGATTCGCGCATGGATGGCCGTGGTGGCTTATTTGTTGGCAGACTATAAATTTTTGTATAGCTAGTGAGGCAATGCAATGCTGCAACGACGACAACTACTCAAGTTTTTGGCCAGCTCCAGCCTCGGGCTGAGCTTGCCATTACCATTACAGATGGCTCATGGGGCGCAGATTGATCGTTTTTGGGTTTTGGTGAATGCGGGGGGCGGTTGGGACCCGACCAGTTTCATCGACCCCAAAGGCAATCGTCCACGACTGGATGGACGCGGTCCGGTGAACAACTATTCAGTCAACGCCATTACCAAGACTGGCAATATCGTGTTTCCGTCTTCCTACCCCACCAACATCACTCCGCCGGACGCAAATTCCCCAGGGCATTTCGCCAATTTTTTTTCCGCGGCATGCGCAGCGGCTGCTGGTGATTAATGGCATCGACACGGAGACCAATAACCATGACGCCGGTTCGCGCTATGTATGGAGTGGCAAGATTGAAGCCGGGTATCCAAGTTTTGGTGCGCTGGCGGCTGCCGCCAGCGCGCCTACCGAACCGCTTGCGTACATCAGCAATGGTGGCTATGACAATACGGCAGCACTCGTGGCGCCGGCCCGCATTGGCGAGGGCGGGGTATTCCAGCGGCTGGCTTATCCCAATGCCAGTCGGCCCGAAGGCGAAGCAGGCAAACAATACGAATATTTGGACCCCGGTATTTATGCCGAGATTGAAAAGGCACGCGCTGCCCGACTACAACGCTTGCAGGGCAAATCGACACTACCTTTGCAAAGGCAGCAAATACAGGAGTTGATGCTGGCTCGCACCGGTGACAACAATCTGAATCGTCTGGTGCGCCTGCTGCCTGCGCGCATCTCCAGCGGTCTTGCAGGCCAGGCAGAAGTAGCAGTCGCCGCATTTGCGAGTGGCATCGCCGTCAGCGCCAATATGCATCTTGGCGGTTTCGATACCCATGGCAATCATGACCAGAACCAGACCAACGCCCTGACCAGATTACTGGAGGGTATAGATCATCTGTGGAATGAGATCGGAAGAAATAATCTGGCAGATCGCGTGACCGTGGTGGTTGGATCTGATTTCGGCCGCACGCCGTTTTACAATGCCAACAATGGCAAGGATCACTGGAATGTCACCAGCATGCTGGCCATGGGCAGCGGTGTGCGCGGTAATCTGGTAGTTGGGGCTACCAATGATCATGTCGAAGCATTAAAAATCCATCCGCAGACCTTGGCGCTGGATCCGAACGGAATCAAGCTGACTCCGCAACATATCCACGTCGCTCTGCGCAGTATGGCTCGAGTGGGCACTGAGCTGACGAATCGCTTTGGTATTGCCGAATCCGCCATTAACCTGTTTGCTTAGTCCGGCTCTGTGCTACGGCCCTTCCAGTACATTGTCGATAATCACCAGATCCCTGCGGTTTTGCGCGGAGCGCAGCAGAGTGGTCCAGTACGGTCGCGAGGCCAGGGGAATGGCTACATCATCCAGTCAGGCGCCTCTGCCCGAGTTGTCTGTAACGTGCCATGTCACCTCCCTTTTTTATGTATTTCAGGAATACTCGTGATTTGTCGCGTCCAGTGTGTTCTAAAATTGCGGAGTCCGTCATAAAATCGGCAATAAACACTGGGATTTAGCCATTTTTTCCGTATGCTGACAGTGTGTAATAAAAACCGTATTCCAAAACTCAGCGATTAAATTTCTGATACCAGTTGCCAAAATAAGTGTGCTGCCATGAATAACGATCGTCGCAAATACCCCAAGGTCGCCCTCAATGGAGACGTGGCCATACTCCTCGCAGGAGTTATCCGTAATGGCGCGTTGATGGAAGTCTCGCCGGCAGGTATCCAGATTGAATGCCGCCACCAGTTGGTGGATCAGCTGATGCAATTCAAGTCTGACGCCGGACTATTTCCGAATTTCGAGCTGGAATTTACTCTACCGATTGGTGGTCGTTACAAGACCACGATCAAGTCAATTTGCAATGTCGCTTATTGCCGTCGTCAGTGTCAGGACCGCTACTACCTCGGATTGAATTTCGTGTCACTGGATGAGAATGATGAAAAGCAGGTCGATGCCTTTATCGATCATGCCTGCGCTGCCTGATTCTCATTCGCGCCGATATCAATTATCATGGGCGCATGAAACATACCCTCGTCCTTTTAATACTTCTCGTTTGTGCCAGTCCCGGCGTCGCTCAGCAACAGAGTTTCGATGAATGGTTGGCCGCCTTGCGTCTTGAGGCGCGTGACCTGGGCATCAGCGAAGCAACTCTGAATGCGCTTTATGCCATCAAGCAGCCCGAAGCGCGGGTACTGGAGTTGGACAATAGCCAACCTGAATTCGTGCAGACATTCACCCGTTATCTGGCTTTGCGCGTAACGCCGAACCAGGTTGACAAGGGGCAGGCCTTACTCAAGCAACATGCCGCGATATTGGAGCAGGTACGTCTGCGCTACGGCGTACAGGCTCACTACCTGGTCGCGTTCTGGGCAATTGAAAGTAATTTTGGCAGCGCTACTGGGGGTTTTTCGGTGCTGCAGGCGCTCGCCACGCTCGCCTATGACCCGCGCCGGGCAGAGTTCTTTCGCCGCGAACTGCTCACGGCTCTGCAAATTATCGATGCTGGGCATATCGCACCGGAACGGATGAGTGGATCGTGGGCTGGCGCCATGGGGCAGTTGCAGTTCATGCCGAGCGTGTTCTATCAATATGGCGTGGACGGTGACGGCGATGGGCGCATTGATATCTGGAACAGCCTGCCGGATATATTCCATTCCGCAGCCAATTTTCTCAGTCAATCCGGATGGCGCGGCGATGAGCGCTGGGGCAGGGAAGTGTTGCTGCCAGCCAATTTTGATTTCGCCCTGAGTGGAGCCACCAGCAAATCCTTGCAGCAGTGGAAAGATCTTGGCATCACCTTGGTATCAGGAGCGCTATTATCCGTTGCCGACATGCAGGCAATAGTGGTGTTGCCGGCGGGAGCCACTGGCCCAGCCTTTCTTGCATACCAGAATTACCAAGCCACAATGGCCTACAATCCTTCTACTTTCTATGCACTTACCGTAGGGCATCTGGCTGATCGCTTTACTGGTGGCGGTGAAATTCAGCGCATGCCAGCCAATGAAATTGCCTTGAGCGTGGTCGACGTGAAGGAGTTGCAGGAGCTGTTGAACAGCAAGGGTTTCGATGCCGGGGAAGCCGATGGCCGTATCGGCAGGCAGACCCGCAGTGCCATACGGTCGTTCCAACAAGCAGCCAGTCTGCCGATGGACGGCTACCCTTCCGGTCAGTTATTAGAGGCTTTACGCAACTGATTCTGCAAATTTTCCTGATGGCCAATTTCGATTTATAAAACCTGAAGTATTGCCTTATGACTTCGATTACCCAGAGCCTGGCCCTGCAGCGCTATCGGCGCATGGCATGGATTACCGTGGCAGCGGTCTATTTTCTGTTTCTCGTGGGGGCCACCGTACGCGCATCTGGTGCTGGCATGGGCTGTCCTGATTGGCCGACCTGTTTCGGTCAATGGGTTCCGCCTACCAGCGAGGCGCAATTGCCAGCCAATTACCAGGAAATCTACGCCGAACTCGGCTATGCCGACACGCGTTTCAATGTCGTCAAGACCTGGACTGAATACACCAATAGATTGGTGGGCGTGACAATCGGGTTTTTGATCTTGCTCACTGCCATATACTCCTGGTTATGCAGACAACATGATCGTCGCATCTTCTATGCATCAGTAGCGGCGTTTTTCATGGTCGGATTTCAGGGTTGGCTCGGAGCCAGGGTGGTAGGTTCGAATCTGCAACCAGGTCTGATTACCCTGCATATGCTTATGGCCCTGGCGATTGTGGGCACGCTGTTGTATGCCGTGGCACAGGCGCGCCGTGGCATCATGGCGGCACAGTCGGTTGTGAATATCGATCCGCGCTTTCAGCAGTGGCTTTATATCGTGCTGGGCTTGACCATCATTCAGGTGGCGTTGGGCACACAAGTGCGAGAGATGACCGATTTACTCAGCAAGACTCAGGGTGAGGAGATGCGCTCAAGCTGGATCGAAGCCATGCCATGGTTCTTTTATGTGCACCGCAGTTTCTCTGCACTCGTGCTGTTCGTCAATCTATGGTTAGCCAGATTGCTGGTGGTTTCACTGGGCTGGCAACATGTTCTCACCCGCATGACCGTGGCCATGATTGCGGTAATCGGTATAGCCGTATTGTCAGGCGCAACACTGGGGCATCTCGGCATGCCGGCACTCGTGCAACCGGCGCACCTGCTGGCAGCATCCCTGCTGTTCGGTTTGCAATTCCTGATATGGATGAGTTATCGCCATGCACTCGCAGGTAGTGACTCAGCACAGGCTCTTGCCAATGGCTAACAAGGAATTCGATATCGTGGTGTTCGGTGCATCCAGTTTTGTCGGCAAGATTCTTTGTCAGTATCTGGTGCACGAACATCTGGAACCCAATCTCAGTTGGGCCATGGCAGGCAGGTCGGAGTCGAAGTTACGCGACCTCAAACAGAGTCTGGGTGACGCTGCCAAACTGGTGCCGATCATCGTGGTCGATGCGCGCGCAGAACAGGCTCTGCGTGCCATGTGTGAGCGGACAGCCGTAATAATTTCCACAGTGGGGCCTTATGCACTGTACGGCGAGAATCTGGTCAAGACGTGCGCCAGCACGGGCACCGATTACTGCGATCTGACCGGTGAGCCGCAATGGATGCGCAAGATGATCGATCGATATCAGACCCATGCAGAAGCGAGCGGTGCGCGTGTCGTGCACTGCTGCGGCTTTGACTCCATTCCATCCGATCTTGGGGTTAAATTTTTGCAGCAGCAAGCATTGCAGCAGTTCGGCAATTATTGCTCGCAAGTAAAGATGCGGGTGAAGGTGATGCAGGGTGGCGCCTCCGGCGGTACGATTGCCAGCATGCTCAACCTCTATAAAGAGATGGGCAGCGATCCGGAAGTGCGCGCACAAATGGCTGATATATATTCCTTGTGTCCGCCTGAGTTCCAGCAGCGGGTGCCGCAGCAAGACATCACCGTGATGTACGACAAGGATTTCAACTCCTGGGTGGGCCCGTTCGTCATGGCAGGTATCAATACCCGAGTCGTGCTGCGCAGCAATGCCTTGCGCTCGCAATCTTATGCAGCGAACTTCAGTTATGACGAAGGCACGCTGACCGGCACCTCTAAAAAAGGCGAGCAGCGAGCGCGGCGTATGGCGCTGGGTACGCGCATGCTGTTGCGGGCGCTGTCGATTGCGCCAGTGCGCTGGTTGCTCGGTCGCTTTGTAGTGCCTAAACCTGGTGCCGGGCCGTCGCCGGAAGCACAGCGTAGCGGATCTTATGACCTGCGCTTTTTTGGCCGCACGGAAGCCGGGCAGGAGCTATCGGTAAAGCTGACCGGTGATCGTGATCCTGGTTATGGATCAACTGCCAAGATGCTGGCGCAAGCCGCGCTCAGCCTGCGCCGCGATGTCGACAAGGGACGTATTCGTGGTGGCTTCTGGACCCCAGCAACCGTGTTCGATGACAAATTAACGCAGCGGCTGCAGAATTATGCGGGAATCCATCTGGAGTTGCTGGAAGTTATTCATGACGCCGCTGCGCCGCCGCAATTACTGACCACAGCCTCTACGTGAAATGCACGCAGGATAATCTGGCCACCAATCTCGATATGATCTCAGTGGCGCTGGATACTTCCGAGTAGGGACTGCGTCACAATCTGCAACTCACCTGCATGGGCCAAGCTCGACATTAGTCGCCAGGCTAGCGAATTGCGCCACACTTTGGCGGCATGGCTTATTCACTTATCCACATCCTAAAATTAATCCAAGCAAATTCAATGTGATACAGGCGTGGCACAGTTTGTGAATGGCTTTTCCTCAGGAATCAACCGATTTGAATAGTTTGCGCTTGCTGCTGGCGGCAGCCCGCTTGATTTGGTCTGCAGCCAGTACAGCTTTATTATGCTCGCGCCCGCCGGATGCACTCTGTAATTTAGTTAAAATCGAGGAATACACCCTATGTCAGAAAATTTACCCACGCCAGTTAATCGCGGTCAGTTAGTGTGGCCGCAGCTTCGCAGGCTGCTGATTTTGCGTTTGAAACTCTATATCGATGCATTCAGGGACGTTTGCCTGAGTGCGCTGGCGCTCGGCGCGGTCATCATTGACCTGATCCAGCATAACGACGGGCCAGATTGTTATTTCCAGCAGATCATGCGGTTGGGGCGACGCACGGAAACGGCGATTAATCTGTTTGACCAATATGACCCCGCAACGGAAACCGGTCCAGGCGTCGATTCCATTCTGCACGATGTTGAAGAGCGTTGGCGCAAGTAGCGCAGGTCAGTCTTGCGCCGGTGTGCTGGTGTAGTCCAGCTTGTTGCTGCGCTGGATGTAGCGCCCGTAGACTGTTTTGAGTTTTAGCAGGTGATCGGTTATTGTCGTCCCTGCAGTTACCGATTGTGCAGGAAACCAGTTTGCCAAATTCATTGTTATTGTTTACCGCTCAAATAGTCGCAATCCTCTCTGTCTTGCTCCTGGCAGCTGGCTATCTGAAAACCGACCCCAAGGCGGCGAGTGCGCGTGTCTTCACGCTGATGGTAATTTTTGTTGTGCTCTATCTGCTCAACGGCATGTCAGGTGCGCATATAGAAGATCAATTCAGGCTCGATCTCAGCGAATGGCAAGTCGTCATCGAAGTTGGCACGAGTGCCATCTGCGGCTTGTTCATGATCTACTGTTTTTTGATTTTCCAGGAACAACAGAAATTCCCGGTGCTTTTCCTGATAGTATTTGGATCACAGGTGTTACTGGATCTGGTGTTATCCTTGCTGAATTTCTTGAGTACTGACACTGCGCCTGCACCCATATTAGACCTGTTTGCCACCAGCATGGATGTGCTGCAGCTGGTGTTTGTCGGGGTTGCCATTCACTGGACGCTCAAGGGTTGGCGTGCGGATCTGGTTGATGATCGGCGTGTGTTGCGCTGGTTTATTATCGGGGTACAGGGTGCGTTGATTTTCTCAGTAGTCCTGGTGGAAAACTTCCTGCTTGAAGCTGACTCAACCTCATATCCGACTGAACAGGCCGCTATCGTCTTCGCGATTGCCATTTTGGCCTTGGGAATGTTGCTGGTTGCGATGCGCTTTGACTACGTGTCGCTTACTTATGTCATTCGCAAAGTCGCAGAGCTGACAGAGGAATCGGGAGCAGAGCAATATACTGCTTTCGATATTGACAGTTTTAATCGCATGTTTCGCGATGGCAAACTCTATCGGGAGGCGGGGCTGACGATAGCGATGCTTGCCAAGAAGTTGAATTTACCGGAATACAGGTTACGCGCTTTCATTCACAAGCAGCTGGGCTTTCGCAATTTTAACGCCATGTTGCATCAATATCGCGTAGAAGACGCGAGCGCCGCGCTGGCTGATAAAGCCAATCAAAATGTGCCCGTACTCACCATTGCCCTGACCGTCGGCTATCAATCTATTACCCCATTCAATAATGCGTTCCGGCAGATCACCGGTGTTACCCCCTCGGAATACCGCAAGCGCGGTTCGCATCCTTAAATATTCGTTGGTCCAGAGACATTATTGACTTGCATCAATGCTCTGTCTGCTGCCTCCAATATAGCAGTAGACTCGGGCAGCAAGGATGTTTATCCTTCCAGCGTTGAACACGACACAGAATAATAATTTGATCTATTAATCGATCTGCTAATTGGTCCGAAAATTGGTCTGATAATCGAGCGACAAGCAGAACTGGAAGCAGCAGGGTTAATAGTTCAGTTTTCAGAATAACAAGGCGAGGTTCTCCGGCGTGATAAACGAATTACTGTTGCAATTTGCCCAGTGGCTTTATGCCCAATCTTACAGCCAGATGCTTTTGGCAGGCTACTACAGCTACAACTGGGTGGAAGCAACCCATGTATTGACTCTCATGCTTTCCATCGGTTCATTGTTTATCATTGATTTCCGCATGCTCGGCCTGATTCTTCCTAACGTACCCGCGTCCACTATTGCCAATCGTCTGCACAAACCCATGATCATCGGTTTTGCCATCATGTTCATTACCGGCTTTCTGCTCGTATACGCGAAACCGGTGGAAACTGTGCAGAGCCTGTGGTTTCGCATCAAGATGATCCTGCTGGTTTGTGCCTTCATCAATGCCTGGATATTCAATGCGCGCTTGAAGGCAGCCGAAGGCAGCTGGGACATGGATCCGGTAGCACCGAAGAACCTGCGCACCGGCGCAATTATTTCCCTGGTGTTGTGGTGCGGGGTAGTGACGATGGGTCGCTATATTCCTTACGACTGGGTTGATTGCGTTAATGTTGAGAATCCAACAATTCTATGGGCTGCAGGATGTGTTGAGCAGTTGCAGGCTCTGTAAAAAATGCCAACAAAAATAGTTTATTGCGAGTTGTCTGCAATTCGCGCTTCAGTACTCAGGAGATAGCATGTTCAGTCTGCTTTTAAACCAATACAGAAGAACACTCATATTGTTCCTGGTGCTGGCCCTGATAATTATCCTGGAAATGGTGCAATTCCGTGCTGCCATCTATCCTGGATTACTACCGATATTTGAATGGGTCAGGTATTCATCTTGGATTGGAATCCTGGGTACAACCTACGGTTCGATCTATGCGACAGTTGAGGCTGGCCATTTGTTGTCGATGGCGACAATCGGTGGTGTAGTTCTCGCTACCGATCTGCGATTGCTCGGTATTGTGTTTCGGGATGTGCCTTCTGAGACCTTAACCAGGGGAACCCACAAGGTGTTCAAGCTGGCGCTGGTGGTTGCGATTCTTACCGGAATATTTTGTGCGGCGGGCGTGGCCGACAAAGTGTATTACATGCAGGTATTCTGGTTCAAAATGCTGGTACTGGCGGTGGGCTCCGGCTTCGTGTTTTTTATCAAGCAACCACTGCTAAACAGTATGCCGCATGCTCAAATCAACCCATGGTTATTGAGACTATTGGCAATTACTTCAATCCTCATCTGGTTCACGGTAGCGGCCACCGGTCGCTGGATAGGATTTAGCTAGTCTGTATTCTTCAGGAGAGCAACATGTCGGAACACAAAAAATTGGGAGACAAGGAAATTGCGGCACTTGGTTCGAGCGCAGTGATCTTTGTTGGTTTGATTTATTACTGGTTGACGGAAGTGGTTTCGACTATGGAACTGTTGGAGTTGGCCTACGGTTCACTGCGGCTGTTCAATAACCCTAATAACCCTCTGCTTTTTTAATTCTGTCCTTTTAGTTCTCCCTGTCATAAAAAAAGGCTGGTGAATACTCAACCAGCCTTTCTCGCAAATCTACCTTCAAGTCCTGCCTATTGCATTGGCGAATAATCAGTGGCAGTCATATAGTGACGTTCGACGCCGGCCAAAATCTGGCCGTTGGCATTAGATGCGGTAGCTACTGCCTGCCATTCAGGATCTTGACCGAATGCAGCCCATGATGCATCAGCCGCTGCCTGACTGGCATGTTCCAAAATATAGATCAACTTGCTGTCGCGTTCTTCTTCGCCGGTAGGCGCCCAATATCCAACATTTTTCATGCCATGGTTGGCGAAAATGCGGGTGGTGTGGTCACGAAAGCGCGCATGCAAATTCTCGAGATTACCAGGTGTGGCTGTATAGATACGAAGCTCGTAGACCTTCCCGTTATTCTGGGCAGAGCTGCTGACGAGTAACCCGGCACCGAGTCCGATAAGCATGGCAATGAATGAAATTCCCGCGGTTTTTACTATGTTGGTCACGATCTTCTCCTTGTAAGAGGCTGCGCTGTTGAGCCCCAAGTATAGACAAGGCAATTTACTATTCAAGGCTTGCGTGCTATTAACTGGCAACATTGTCAGGAACAAGTAAATGGCAGGGCAGCTCTGTTCGGAGTGATTTCATGGGTTGGCAGGCGCGCTTTATTACAAGCATTTTGCTGCTACTGTGCGGCAGTGTCTGCACGGCTCAGCCCGCTGCAACCGCTGATTTGCTCGAACGGCTTGACGCCACCGAAGCCGGGCTGGAAATTCTGGAGACCCAATTCGGCCCCAGCGATCCCCGGCTGGCAGAAACGCTTGAGCAACTCGCCGATCGCTACATTGCACTGCTACAGTTCGATGCAGCTCACGCCGTACTCGATCGGGCCACCCAGATCTCTCGTCTCGCTGATGGCTTGTTTACGCCTCAGCAATTACCCCTCTTACAGAAGAAAATTGCCAACTACGCCAATCGGGGTGATTGGTCGAATGCCAATACCCATGCTGAACATTTACTGTGGCTTTATCGCGGAAAAACCCCGCTGAGTGACGACCTGGTCGGTCAATTGCTGGGCTTGGCTCATTTGCATTTACGTGGTGTGGTGGAGGACGCACTGCAACAACAGTCTTATCATTTCAGGCAGGCATTGGAATCGAATCGACTGGCCTTGCTGGTTGCTAACGCTGTCTGGGGCGAACAGGACTCGCGGGTAGTGGCGGTAATCTATCAGCTGTTGAAACAGCATCATTTGCAAAGCGTTGCGATTGAGCGGGGCGGCCAAACCGGTTATGCACTGCGGGAAATGGCACCAGGCACGCGCTGGGTATATGACAAGGATGCCATGCGCCGTGTGCATTACTTCGCGGGAATGGGCTTGCTGCAACAAATGCGGGCGGTGTTCAGCGCGCAGGCGGTACCTGATCGGGAAGCCGTGGCAATGGTAGACCTATACCTTGCTGACTGGCAGGTATTGTTTACCCGCAAGGAAGATGCGCTGGCCAATTATCTTTATGCCTATCAGGGTTTGCTGGAAGCCGGGGTTGCCTCCGAACTGGTCAATCGATTTCTGGCTGTGCCGGAAGTTTTGCCAATAGCGGAATTTTTTGGGTCCATCGAGACCGCGCTGGCGGCAAGAACAAATGGCAGGCACACAGCCGCCGCAAATGCGACACAGGGTAACAGCTTGACGCTGCAATTTGCCGAGTGGTCTCATTCCTTTCCAAATGTGCAGGCGCCCGCAGGAGTCGCTCCCATGGTCGGGGAAGAAGCTGATTTCGCGCTGTTCTCATTTTACCTGTCTGGGCTCAACGAGGTCTCGCGCTGGATTAGCGGCAGCTTTCGCAAGGGCATTGGTGTCGCCGAGCGTATCGAAATACTGGAACTGCAAACGGGATCGCCTGATCCTGAAGCCGGTTTTTTCAACAAGTTGCACTCTCTACGCTTTCGCCCGTCAATGCAGGATGGCATGCCCACGGCAACGTCCGGAACGATTAGATATATAGTGGCAAACTATTGAATCAATGCAGTTGCGAGATGTGCATCCTGATTTGCAGATATATTCGCGACCGTCTCTAAAGCTTTGCAGCGGCTTTGCCGAATCATTAAATAGATGCAGAAATTCTTTCACCCAACTACAGGAGGACAAGCAAGGTTAAAAGCCCATTCAACGAATTTTGATTCTTAAGGAACTTCCCGAATTATGAGCGAAGTAAAACTTGTCAAAAGCTCGATAGAAAGCATTGCCTCCTCTCAACCCATTTTTTATGTTCTGGACACCAACGTCCTCATTCACGACCCAACCTCTATACTGAATTTTCACGAACATCACGTCGTCATTCCCATTACCGTCCTCGAAGAACTGGATTCACTCAAGAGTGGTCGGCAGTCCATCGCGGCGGATTGTCGCCAGGCGATTCGCGAACTGGATAAGTTGCTGGGACGCGCGAGCCCGGATGCCGTAGAAGCAGGGGTAAGCATACCGCGCCAACATGGAACTGGTGGTTCCGGTACCTTGTCAGTATTGATGACGGAAATGCCTGATAATCTGGTGATGCTGCCAACTCATTTAAATGACAACAAGATTCTTAATGATGCTGGCTTCCTGAAACACAAGTACCCGGATCGGCGTGTCGTGCTGGTTACGAAAGATATAAATGTCCGGCTGAAGGCAAGAGGTTGTGGCATCGAATCCCAGGACTATCACAGCGATCAGCTGCTTAGCGATATCGAACAACTGAACAAGGGTTATCTGGAATACGCCGGATCATTCTGGTCTCGAATCGAAAATGTGGAAACAAGCCAGCATAATGGTCGTACTCTGCATCGTGTGGCACGTGCCGTGTTCGGGGAAGAGGTATACCCGAATCAATTCATCACCGATGAGAGCGGATTTTTGGCGCGAATAATCAAGCTGGATAACGACTCGGTTACGTTGTTGGACCTCAATCTGGCAAAATTGCTGGATACTGAAACGTGGGGATTAAAACCTCGTGATGTCTATCAAGCGATGGCAATGAATTTGCTTATGGACCCTGATGTGCATCTGGTCAATTTGTCCGGTTCCGCCGGTTCCGGCAAAACCATACTGGCATTGGCTGCCGCCATTGAGCAGACTGTGCCTACGAAAATTTATCGCCGCATTATAGTTACGCGCAGCACTCAGGCTCTGGATGAAGACATTGGCTTCCTGCCAGGCACGGAAGCTGAAAAGATGGAGCCATGGTTGGGTGCCATCACGGATAATCTGGAAGCCCTGCACTGGGATGATGAGAACTGTAGCAGTAGCGTTGAGTATGTGTTGAACAAGGTGCCACTGATGTTCAAATCGTTGAACTACATCCGCGGCCGCTCGTTCCAGAGTAGTCTTATTATCATCGACGAAACCCAGAATTTGACCCCACATCAGGTGAAGACCATCGTCACGCGTGCGGGCAATGGTTCCAAGGTTGTCTGTCTCGGTAATCTGGCGCAGATCGATACGCCTTATCTGACGCCGATCAGTTCAGGGTTAACTTACCTCACAGAACGATTCAAGACCTTTGCTGGCGGGGGGAATATTTTGTTGCAAGGTGTGCCACGTTCGGCATTGGCGAAGTTTGCAGAGGAGCATTTGTAAAGTCTGAAGCAAAATAAAACGAGGTAATACGAGACAGTGATGGTCGGTGCGCGCCAGTAAAGCATTGCGGGGCCCGTCTTTAATTCATTCCTGCAGTTCCCACCATTTACTGCAAGATTTGCAGCAAATGAGATTGCATTTACTGGTTGCATCAAAAAACTATTTTGCTGCCTCATCGATCAGGATATTTTGCTCCATCGTCTCAGCCGGTGTGCCTTTGCCGGGTTTGCCGACAGGCCGCGCCGGAACTCCGACGACCGTAGTATGCGGATCGACATTATTCAAGACGACGCTGCCTGCGCCAATCTTTGCACATTCCCCGATCACGATATTGCCCAGCACCTTCGCGCCGCTGGAGATCAGCACGCCGGAGCGAATCTTTGGATGCCGATCGCCTTTCTCATTGCCGGTCCCGCCGAGCGTTACCTGTTGCATGATGGACACATTGTCATCAATCACAGTGGTCTCACCGATAACAATGCCGGTGGCATGATCGAACATGATGCCGCGGCCCATGACGCAGGCCGGATGTATGTCCACGGCAAACACTTCCGAGTTTCTGCTCTGGATGAACAGTGCCAGATCGCGACGATTATTGGTCCATAAAAAATGGGCGAGACGGTGTACCTGAATGGACTGGAACCCCTTCAGGTACAGAATGACAGGCAAGTATGAACTAATAGCAGCATCGCGATCATATACAGCTTTCATGTCGCAAGCTGCGTATTCGATCATGGCGGGAGAGGCGACAAATGCCTTGTCGAACAATTCGCGCACAGTGACTACCGGCATTACATCATCTGACAGTTTGGTGGCCAGAATAAAACTGAGCGCGGCTTCCAGACTGTCGTGATTGAGGATGCAGGCATACACATAGGATGCCAATAATGGTTCGTTTTGGATGACCTGTTGTGCTTCAGCACGCAGTTGAGTCCAGAGTTGTTCGCTCATTGTCGAATCCTGCTACAGACAAATAGAATTGGGTGATTATAAAGACTCGCTGTTGGTATACAAGGCACGGCGGAGGGGGCACCGCGACTATGATTCGTCACCAAACAGGCGCTGGGCAAAGGCAGTGTTTTGCCGAGCCGACTCGGTATCTTCAATTGCGCGTTTCACATGGCTTTCAGAAATGCTGTGGTCGTCTTTTCCATATGCAGCCATTAATGCTTTGTGTGCCAGAATATTTATCATGCGCGGTACACCTTTGCTGCTGTGGAAAATCAGGTTGATTGCCGGTTTGGAAAACATGTGAGCACCACTGTGTCCGGCCTTGGCAAGTCGATGCGCAATGTACGCTTCAGTGCCAATCAGGTCCAGAGCAGGCAATACAAATGCAAACGACAATCGCTTGCCTAGTTGTCGCAAAGACGGACGCTGCAATAACAGGTCAAGTTCTGGCTGGCCAAACAAAACCACCTGCAAATATTTTGCTTCATCAGTATCCATTGATGTCAGGAGTTGCACGGCTGCCATTGCTTCTTCCGGCATTGCCTGGGCTTCATCGATTAACAGAGTCACCTGCTTGCCTTCAAGATGGAGTCTTACCAGTTCGGCGGGAATCGTTTTGAGCAACTCGTAGTAGCTCGCATCGGGTCGCTCCGCCAACTCAATTTCTTCCGCGATGGCATGCATGATGCCTTCTTCGTCCAGAATTGGATGGGGAATGTAAGCAGTAACATAGCGGTTCTTGTGGGTGGCCAGTGCGCTCAGCACCTTGCGACACAACGAAATGCCACCGATTTTGTTGAAGGGTTGTTGCCACTATTATAGGGATACACGACTTCCAGCTGGACTTCGATGCTGAGCGCAGCTACGTCCTGGTGGTTTCCGGTTGTACTGTCGTCCTCGCCAACCTCCCATTCAGACAGCGCATTTCTCAACTCGGAATTGATTGCTGAGTCTGTGAACAGAGTTGCTATGTCCTTGTTCAGCAAGACTTCGCGTGCAGTTCCCAGCAGGTCGGCAGCCCGTTCATTGACGCTGAATATACGCCCTGGTAGTTCGATTGCGATAAACCCTGCTTCAATAGTCTCAAGCACTTGTTGCAAGCGAAAACGGGAGCTGCGCAACTCCATATCAGCGGTCGCATAGTTTTCAATCTGTGAGCGCATGTGCGCATTATCTTCGTTTACCCGATGCGGCAGGCTCAGGCGCGCTTGATTCTCGACGCGAGAGCGCAACTCTTCATTGTGAAAGGGTTTCGCTAGGTAGTCATTGGCCCCTGTTTGAAAGCCAAGGGTGAGGTCTTCCAGGTGATTCTGCGCGGTGACGAGGATGATGGGCAATTCAATCTGTGAGTATTTTTGCCGCAATTTTTGGCAAACCTCATAACCGTTCAGACCGAGCATCATCAAGTCCAATAGCACGAGATCAGGCTTGCTCTCTTCGATAATAGTAAGCGCATCCAGGCCGTTGGAGCATTTGATAACATTGTATTCATCGAGTTGTTGGCCCATGACGACACGGTTAATTTCATCATCATCCACTATCAGAATGGTAGTTTCCTGTTCACTGCGCAGTTTCAATAGTTGTTCTTTCTTGTTCGCTTGCACCAGATAGTCGGCCCGCCGAATCATCTTCTTGTGAATGTCAGTCGACTTGATGGCGCGAGTCTGGTCAAGTGAAACGCGCAAATTAAAACTAAAGGTTGAACCGAGATCCAATTCGCTCTCTACGTGAAGCTCGCTTCGATGCATCTCGACCATGCGCTTGGCCAACGGCAATCCGAGGCCGATGCCGGAGGCATTCAAATACTGGGATGGTAATTTTTCAAAGATTTTGAAAATAGTCTCGTGGTCAGTTTTGTGAATTTCAATTCCAGTATCACGCACCCTGACGTTGACGTTGTAGTCTGATGTCAGAGATGCATAGATCACTACCTCGCCATAGTGGGTAAATTTGATGGCATTGGAAGTGAGGTTGACAAGGATTTGCCGCAGTCGATCTTCATCTCCTGCGACCATCGGCAAATCTGGATCAATCTCTGCGCGCAGATCCAGATTTTGTCGCCGATCAAGGTTTTGCATATAGCAATTACGAGAGTCACCAATGTGTTCAGATCGACTGGCTTGAATTTGACATAAGTGGCGCCTTCCCGGGCAGCCGAAAAATCGAGCAGATCGTTTACCAGTTTCGTGAGGCGATCGCCACTGGCCTGGATCAGTTCGAGATTTTGGGTAACGAGACCGATGTTCTGGTTGTCACTGCGAAATTCAGCGAGTGCTGCTTCCGCCAGTCCGTTGATGCCATAAAGTGGCGTGCGCAATTCGTGGGTAACGTTGGCCAGCAAATCGTCCTTGATTTGTTCGCTGCGCACAAGATTGGTAATGGCCTGCAGTTGGGCGCGTCTTCTTTTTCCTGCTTGATCTGGTTGTAACGAAACGAGAGGCTCAATGACAGCAATAGTGCCTGCACTATCAGACTTACGTTGTATGCGCTCGCGGTGAAAGCATTATTCGGAAATGCCGGCCACAATTGCTGCAACATCATGATAATGGTACCGACGAGGAAAACCCCCATTGCTGCCATGTGCACCACAGCGGTGGCATTGCCGCGCCTGATGGCATCAAGATTGTTGTAGAAGGCCAGTGGAATCGACAGAATCAGGAAGAAGATAAAAGGGTATTGAAAGACTTTTTCATTCGGGACCAATGCCAGCATCACAACCAAGCCAAAACACAGCAGAATGATTTTTAACAACCTGTCCAGTTTCAGGTTGTTCTCCCAGATGCGCAGGAGGGAGCGCTGGAACAGCAATGCCGTGATCACAAGCAATGGATATATTTCTCGCTCCAGCATATCTACCCACCAACTGGTGCTATGCATTTCATCCAGCAGATAGCGCAGATGTTTCGAGTCGAGAAACAGGAAACTTGTCTGGGTTGCGATGGTAAGAACGTAGAAAAGATAACTGTTTTCGCGAATGGAGAAAATCAGGAACAAGTTGAAGAATAGAAGTGCAAACAAAATGCCGTACTGCAGATTTAGTCTGCCGTTTGCCGCCATCTCCGCCATCCAAAAGCTGTCTTCCTGCCACAACGTGAGTGGTAATCGCAAAGGTCTCGCGCTGGTCACACGCAAATAGATTTCGTCGCCAAAACTTGGATACACTCGCAGCGCAAAACCGCGATTCAAGGTTTTTATTTCCAGTGTGGCCGTCTGGGTGCCAATGATCAACTGTTAGGCCACATTACGATTACTGTCAACCACATACAACTCGATGCCGCCACGAATCAGGTCTGAGACAAGCTTGGGCGGGCCGAACTCCAGAATGCGGGTGGAAGTGGCGTCGACGCCGGACCAGTCCAGACTGAAGCGCAACCAGTACGCAGCACTGGTTAAGCCAAAATGGACGATGTTATTGCGATGGGGTATAAAATTAACATTGAAATTCGGTGCCAATATGTCTGTCACTGAGAGCAGCTCAGAGCTGTCTTCGTAGTATTCGATATTCCCGGCAATGGCGATTTGCGGCTGGTCGTCAGTAATGACAATACGGGGGCTGCCGGGTGTTTGCCCGCAGCTGCTCTGCGCAACAGTAGCCGACAGCAGACAGCACAAAGCGGTCAGCATGAGCTTCGAACAGACATCACGGAAGTTGAGTTGTGTGGACAATGTCGGTCAGTTTCTTATGGTGCGTGGCATTGCATATTAGGCGAACAACTGCGCTCCGATGCAATCGCAATGATTGGCTGATTCTAGCCCTTAGTTGCCGAATGAACAATCTGCCTGGCAGTGATTATTAGAGAATAATCCCAGAGAGATCAGACACATACACACTGTTCCCAAGGCCTGTAGTTTTATGCCTAGTTATGCCTTGGCAATCAGATTAAAATTCGGACCATCACCTCAAGCACAGGACAGGTATCTCGATTGCATATCACTCGCTGCAAACGCTATTTTTTCTGCATCGCTCTGGCTTTATTTCCGTTGGCTGCAAGCAGCCAGGAGAAGAGCCAATATCAGTATTGGCTGGAACTGGCCGCCGCCGAAGTCGCTTTCGTTGATCGTTCCGCCGAAATCGGAAGGGCACGCGCGTTTCTCGAATTCCTTGGGAAGGGTTCTGTAGTATTTCGCACCGGTGGTCCTTTAGATGCGCTGCAGTTATACAGTTCCGAGGAATTCCAGAGTAGTGCCAACGAAATAAGTTGGAAGGCGCATTATATCGACGTGTCCCGAGCGGGAGATCTGGGGCTTTCTGCCGGACCATTGACTATCTTTAATGCGGAAGGAGTAGCTGATCGCAACGCTTTCGGTCATTTGATTTCAGTCTGGCGCAAGAACGCGGGCCGCTGGGAACTCATGGCCGATCTGGCCGTGCCCATCCCGGGATTTCTCAGCCTTGATGTCGAGCCAAGCTTCGAGGATACATTGCCAGTACTCGCTGAAGCGGCGCATCCGGTAATGGCCATGGCAGAAACCAATACTCTGCAGAGCCTGATTGAAACTGACAATTTGTTTGGACGGGCGATCAATTTCCGCGGCGGGCAGCGCGCATTATTGCGTTATGGGCTGGACAATACTCGCGTATACCTGCCCGGTATGGCGCCGGCAGTTGGTGTTGAATCGGCCAGTCTGGTTTATGGTGCGTTTCTGGATGACAAACTGCTAACGACCAATCCGGTGAGCTTGAATTATGTGGGAGGTTATCTGTCGGAGTCGAAAGAGATGGGCTATACCTATGGCACCATGGCCACGACAGATAGCACCGCGGATTCAGGATTCCGCACCAATTACCTGCGCATGTGGCGCTTTACGCCCGCTAATGAATGGAAGATAGCGGTAGAGGTGCTCAATCCAAACTAGGTCCTGGCTTGCACTAGTTGTCAATTCTCACAGTACGCTCACCATAGAACGTCACCATACCAGCATTGTTTACTATTTCCAGTTTTAACCTGTGGCGTCCGTTAGGCAGGGTGTTTGTATCCAGCACATAATCTATGCCCAGCGCAGGCGCTTGCGGATCAGATCTGACCTGCATGACTGTCACTACATCTGGTCGACTGTTGCCGTAGTTCAATTGTGCAACCCTGGCATCGTCCACGTGCAGGTACACGGCGGCCACGCCGATGTCTTCGTTAAACGCCCAGCCAGCTATCGTCACACTGCCACTCACGGTGCTATTTGCAATGGGCGAGTCGAGCCAGGCCTGTAACGGAAACGGGCAGGGTCGATAGCGCGCAGGTGTCGAGTAAGAGCTGTCGGCATCACGCCAGGCGGAGTAGTAACTGAATCGTTTGGCGCCACCAAAGAGTGACAATTCGCCCAGAAATTTAACCTGACTACTTAGGCGACAGAGTCGGTCCAACAGCACGAACTTGTCCGGAACTGTAAGCGTGCTGTCTTCGCTGATGAACAGCAGCGCTTGCTGCTCAACCTGGCGCAGTCCTGCTTCATCCGCTTGCCACAAACGTATTTGGGCAACGCGTCCATCGCGCACCGCTTTATCCTGATCGAGTGTATAGCTGCGCGGCGTGAGTCCGGCAAACTCGACCTGGGCGGCAGTATAGTAGTTGTCAGTGACAATTATTGGCGCGTCATTGGTAAAATTTGTGGCAATAACCGACCTTGTGTGACTGGCAAATTCATGCCAGCCCGCCATCTTGTTAGACAGTACGTTGGTACCCAGGATTGGTTGCAATTGTTGTTGCATTGCCTGTGAGCCAATTACCGTTAGCGCAATCAAAGTCCCGCAGAATCCAAGTACGGACACACTCAATACCAGTTTGCGCGCCGCTGCAGATTGCCAACGGTGCGCGCAATATTGGTAAATCTCGCGCAATGCGACGGGGACGAACACGAGCAGGGGCATGTAGCCGGACAGCGGCCAGTGTATCGACGTGCTGGTGGCATCAGTCCATGGTGCCAGGATCAAATAAGTGAGCAGATGCGTGAGCGCAAATATAATGAACAAAGCAGCTGTGCTGTTACCGCTGCGAGCGCGTTGCCACAGTGTCCACAGTACAAACAGGAATACACCGTACAGAAATGGAGTCACCAGAGCAGCTTGCTTGAACGGGTGTAGCAAGCCACTGGCCTGAAACGACCATGGATGGCGCTCGACAAAATAAAAACTGGCGCTGCTCAACTCGTTGTTGAGATTGAACCACAATATCGGAATCAGGCCGATGCTTGCCACCAACATGGCAAGCCACAGGCGCGGATTGCGCCATTGTGCGCGCGCTGGCTGATGCCAGCCAAGGAACAAAATTGCGGCAAGCGGATACAGGAAAAACCGATAGTGCGTGCTGAGTCCCAGTGCTACGAAGAAACCAGTCAGCATCCAGGATTTTATGCCATTGCTACGCAGAGCGCGCTCGAAGTAACCGAGTGCAAGCAAACCCAAGCACAGTAATGGGACATCTGGCACTGCCAGCAGACCGAGAAAACCGGCCAAGGGCAGGCACAATGTGAGAACTGCAGATTCCAGAGCTTGTTGCTGGTCGGTGATTGGCCGTGCCACCCAGTACACCAGGAATGGCAAACTGCTGCCCAGCAACAGGAATAGTGAGCGCGCTGCGAATGCGGGTTCAATGTTCAGCAGTGTAGTCAACGCAGAGCCAAGACCTATCAACAATGCTGTCATGAAAGGCAGATCGCTGTAGGCGAGGGCGGGATGGGTAGATGCTTGCCAGTAGAAGACTTCATCGCTATAGAGATCGAGCGAATAGGCCAGAATCAATTTAACGACAAGCAGCAGGCAGAAACCCATGGCAAAGACCCGCTTCACAGGTAAATCTGCAACCAGTTGCATGGGTTTCTGCAAGTGAAACTCCTAAAGCTGGATAGCGGGGATCAGGTTTTTCGACACCATCCTGCTGGATAGTTTCTTGAGATTCAAGATGAAAATCAGCAGCAAGGACAACATCGCGATGATCCACAGACCTGAGAACAGCGGGTGTGCCGCGAAGGTTCCAATCTGGTAAATCACGGTAGCGGTAATATAAGCGAGGCCCGTGCACCAACCGAAGACCAGCAACATCCAGCGCCAACCTGCTTCCTTGTTCACCGCACCTAACACCGCCACACAGGGTGCGTACAACAAGACGAATACCAGATAGCAAAACGCGGCAAAGGGACTGGCAAACAGGGAAGCCATGTTGGTAAGCGTCGAGGTTGCCACATCCTGATCGGCAGCCACCGCTTCGATATCACTTACGTCACCAATGCTGATGCCCAATGGGTCGGTGAGAGCCCCACCCAGCGCGATCAGTTCGCTGCTTACGGAAGCGAGTGCAGCGGCGCCGGCTGCAAGCAAATCAGGTGCGGCGCCATCCGCTGCAACCCCAGCCGCAGGGTTATAGAGCGCATCGAGAGTGCCAACGATGGCTTCCTTGGCAAACATGCCGGTAAACAAACCCACTGTTGCAGGCCAGTTGTCTTGCTCTATGCCCAGTGGACCGAAGGCCGGTGTGATGGATTTGCCGATGACGCTCAGCAGGGAGTTTTCCGAATCTTCATGACCGAACGAGCGCAGGTCGGCGCTGATTGAGTTCAACATGCTCAATACGATGACGACTCCGACGATGGTCTTGCCCGCGCGAAACGTGAAGCCTTTCAGGCGGAACCAGGTGGTCAGCAGGATATTGCGCACGACTGGCACGTGATACGCAGGCATGTCCTGGAACGAAGGTGTCAATTCGCCAGTGAATAACTGTTTGCGAAAAATCCAGCCAGTAAAGACTGCCAGTGCGATGCCTAACAGATACAACATGAAAACAATGTTTTGGCCGTTTTGCTGGAAGAACGCGGCTGCGAACAGGGCATAGACCGTGAGTCTCGCACCGCAACTCATGAATGGTGCCATGGCAATCGTGAGCAGGCGATCGCTGTCGCGACCGAGGCTGCGCGCAGCCATAACCGCCGGCACATTACAGCCGAAGCCGACGATGAGAGGCACGAACGCATTCCCGGGCAAGCCAATTCCGCTCATGAGTCGATCGATGACAAATGCCGCTCGCGACATATAGCCGGAGTCTTCCAACACTGAAAGGCACAGATATAGAAAGCCGATTACGGGAATAAACGTAGCGACCAGCGTGATGCCGCCGCCCAGACCCTGTGCCAAAAATATGATGATCAGTTCTGGTGTGCTGATTTGCTGCAATGCCCAGGACGTCCCATCCACGAGCACAGCGGCGAACAGGATGTCGAAGAAATCGATGAATACTGCGCCGAGATTTACGGCGATGGTAAACATCAGGTAAATCATCAGCAGGAAGCAGGGCACGCCTAGCCAGTGATTCAGGACCACAGCATCGATGCGTTCTGACAGGCTGTGATGCGATGGAATAACCTCGACCACACCATTCATCAACTGCCGCGAGCGATGATAACGGCGCAGTATCTTGTCTTCATTGCTAGAACCAGACTTTGTCGCGGGCGCCATTGCTGCCGCAGCTTGAGCTGTTGATGTTTTTAGATTGGCTGTTTCTTTGGCGTCCAACGAGAGTGTGTTAATCAAACACTCGCGTAACTTGTCGATCCCTTGTTTTCTCGAGGCAATCATCGGAATCACAGGCACTTGCAACTGTTTTGCGAGGGCGTGAGGAGTAAGCTTGATGCCTTGTTGCCCGGCCACATCCAGCATATTAATAACGACGATTACTGGAATCTGCTTCTCCAGTAATTGCTGGGTAAGAACCAGACTGCGCTCGAGATTGGTGCCATCTACAATATTGATAATGATATCGATGGGGCTCTGCTCCAGATAGTCCTGGGCAATCTGCTCATCCATACCTTTGAAATCCTGTTCCAGAGAATAAATACCGGGCAGGTCTACCAGTTCAACCGACTCCTGTTCGAGTTTGAAGTAACCGAACTTTTTCTCAACGGTAACCCCTGGCCAGTTACCCACTTTTTGATTTGCGCCGGTTAGCACATTAAAGAGGGTGGTCTTGCCGCAATTGGGATTGCCGATGAGTGCGATATTTTTCATAAGCTTGTGCTTGATTTCAAAATCCTGGTATTGCCGAAAATCCCGGACCTATTGCGTGTCCACGAGAATGGCGTTTGCTTCTTGCTTGCGAATGCTCACGAAACTGCTACCCACCTTTATCTGCATGGGGTCACCCAGAGGTGCGAATCGCAGAATTTCCAGTGCGATCCCGGGAATGATGCCGAGTGCATAGAGTCGGCTCTTTAATTCCAGCTGCTCTGCAGCGATTTCGAGCACTACGCAGCGATCACCAGCACAAGCCTTTGACAATGCAATTTGGGTCATAGGGGAATAGATAATTAAATTCAATGAGTTACAGGATCGGAAGAGCTCGGGTCAGGGCTACAAAGTAGCAGATCTAAATCTTGTTGACAATCATTCTCATTATCATTTAAATTACCTTTAACCCTGAGGAATACCCATGTACGTATGTGTCTGCCGCCAAATCACCGATAACCAGATCCGCGATCTGTGTCGCGGTGGTGCCAGTAGCATGACCGATTTGCGCGCCAAGCTAGGGGTCGCCAGTGAGTGTGGCAAATGCAGTAAACTCGCCCGTGCCATCGTCAAGGAATGCAACCAGACGGCGACTTTCGTAAACGCCGCTTAAGGCACCCGGTCTCCGCTTTACCCAATCCTGCTGTGCTCTTGCTCTGGCCCATGCTGTGGCCCCACAGGTCTCTGCTGTGAATCTGAATGGGATTGAGTATCATTCATATTTCATATCTATATCAATAGCTTACGTCCTGCTTCCTTGACATTTTCAGGCGCAGCAGCAATGCTTGCGCAAACTTGTTAATGAGGAAGCTGGAATGAAAGCAGACGCAAAAATTATCAAACATCTGAATAAGGCCCTGGGCAACGAACTGATCGCCATCAATCAGTATTTTCTGCATTCGCGCATGTATCAAGACTGGGGTCTGGCGAAGCTCGCGCAAAAGGAATATGCCGATTCGATTGATGAAATGAAGCATGCCGATGAGTTGATCAAGCGGATTCTGTTTCTGGAAGGCCTGCCCAATCTGCAAAACCTCGGCAAACTGCTCATAGGCGAAAACACTCGGGAGATGCTCGATTGCGACCTGAAGTTGGAAATGCTCGCCTGTCCGGATCTGAAACAGGGTATGGCGTATTGCGAATCAGTGGGTGACTACGTAAGTCGGGATTTGCTGGGTCATATCCTTGAGAGTGAAGAGGAGCACATCGATTGGTTGGAGACGCAAATTTCCCTGATTGAAAAAGTAGGTCTGGAAAATTACCAACAGTCCATGATGTAAATTAGTCACTCCCTTCATCTTCTTTGTAGCTGCATGCCAATGCTGATCCAAGCAGTAGCGGCATGCAGATGTGCAATCGCTACTCGCTGGCCCGACTATGTATGCGTGTATTGACCTAGGCTCCAATAGTTTTCACCTGTTGATTGGCGAGTGGGTGGACGGCCGTATCCAGATAATCGAGCGCTGCAGCGAGAAGGTACAACTTGGAGAGAATGTAGGCGCTACTGGCAAAATTTCCACAGATGCTTTTCAGCGCGGCCTAGCTTGTCTGCAACACTTCAAATTATTGATGGACCAATATCCGCTGGAACAATACTGGGCACTGGGTACGAACGCATTCAGAGTGGCCAGCAATGCGGGGCTTTTCATCAAGTCCGCCGGAAAACTCGGAATAGATATTTCCGCAATAAGTGGAGTGCAGGAAGCGATACTGGTTTATGCCGGAGTTATTTCGGCGTTACCGGCTACGGATGCACAGCGACTGGTTATCGATATCGGTGGTGGTAGTACCGAGGTCATAGTCGGCAAGCAAAGCCAGCGGCTGCTGACTTCAAGTCTCGCTATTGGTAGCGTGGCGTGGCGCGATCGGTTTTTCAACGATCAATTCGCCAGCGATAGTGCGCGCCTCGACAGGCAGCTTGATAAAGGCGTGAAAGCGGCGAAGAAACTCTTTCGAAAGACTGCACCGGCAGTATTTCGCGCCGGCTGGTCTGAGGTCTATGCGTCGTCAGGAACGAGCAAAATGCTGATGTACATCTGTCAGGAACATGGTTACGGGGATGGTGAAATCAGGCGCAAAGGTTTGGTACAACTGCGTCATGCAATTATTGAGAGCATCTTCAATAACACCGACCTACCCGGAATAAAAGAAGAGCGACGGGATTTGTTGCTCGCCGGCTGGTGCATAATGGTTGCGCTGATGAAAGTATACGAAATCAAGCGAATCAGATTTAGCCCTACTGCATTGCGCGAAGGCATGCTGGATTTTATGGCTAAAAACAAACAGACGCTGAAAACATTGCGGAACAGTGATATGCCGGCTGTGAGTCAAGCAACTGACTAGCTGCTGATCCTGATAGCATTTACAACCGCGTTCCCGAGACCATACTGGTCTGCGGTGCTGATCCGGGAGAGCAGCTATTTTTACTTCTAATCTGTCTGAAAACACGCCGGTAACTGGCTGAATTATGGCTTTTTGCCAGCATGGCATCGTATTGACTTCGTTGTCCCTCTTTTGTCCCAAAAACCCGTTGACAGTGACACACCATAGCCTCATAGTCGCGCCCGCACACGATCGGGAAGCACCTGTTAGCGCGAGAAATATGCTGTTTGAGCTGGTGATTCACGATAAAATGAGGATCTGTATAACCCGAAACTGGACTGGTGCTACCTAGGCCTTATATTCCGAGCTTCGTACGAGCAATCCATTTCAATTTTAATAACCGGAAATAGCAATGAGTAATTTAGCCAAACTTATTCCCGCAATTGTACTATTCAGCAGTGTTGTCTCTCACAGCACGCTGGCCGATCAGGGGCAGTTTTACATCGCACCTGGCTTACAGTGGATGGATTTTAACGACACCCTGCCCCTAGATGAAGATGTAAGCTACTTCTTCGGTCTGGGCTATGACTTAACTGATCGCCTGAGTGCAGAACTCAGCACCTTCGACTTGAAGCCAAAAACAAAAGCCGGCTCCCATATCAATCTTGATCATTACAAAGTGGATATGTTCTATACAGTCGGTCCCGTCGAACGCTTCGTGAATACATTCGTAGTATCAGGACTGGGCAATACCAATTTCCAGGGTGAGAACGAATCACTG
Source organism: Gammaproteobacteria bacterium (assembly GCA_009692305.1). Classification (GTDB taxonomy): domain Bacteria; phylum Pseudomonadota; class Gammaproteobacteria; order Pseudomonadales; family Pseudohongiellaceae; genus UBA9145. The sequence goes on from SHZK01000005.1 coordinate 34,194, forward strand.
TGGAATTTCGGCAGTGGTGTGAGCTTACAGCTTAACGACAGGTTGAGCTGGCGCACAGCAGTTCGCTCTTACCGATATAGCAATCGTGGTCATGAAGATGCTGATTTTGGTGTAGATAGCGCCCTCGTGTACCGTTTTGGTGGCGGCAGTGCCCCTGCAACTGCTGCGGCTCCGACCCCAGCGCCAGCACCTGCAGCAGCGCCAGAAGGCGATGCGGATCAGGATGGCGTGCCGGATAGTCGCGACAATTGCCCAGATACGCCACGCAATTACGCGGTGGATGCCAATGGCTGTCCGATTCCGGTGGATGAAATTGCCCGTATCGAGCTGGAAGTACACTTTGATTTTGATCAGGCGGTAGTGAAGCAGCAATATTTTAGCGAAATTGAGGAAGTTGCACAGTTCATGAGCCAGTATCCTGACGTGGTCGTAGAACTGGAAGGTCACACAGACAGCGTTGGTACAGATGCCTATAACCTGGGTCTGTCTGACCGTCGTGCGAATGCCGTGCGACAGGTACTGCTGGATCGCTTCAGTGTGCAAGCAGGTCGTGTAACTGCTCGCGGTTTTGGTGAATCCCGTCCGGCTGCCAGCAACGACACTGATGCTGGTCGTGCCGATAACCGTCGTGTTATCACTGTGATTGTGAAGACACTGCAAAACTACCGCCCTCGTTAAGTAGTCAATTGGATGTTACGCAGCCCGCATGGGCTGCGTAATTTCAGTCTCATGTCGTTATCCCCGCACAACCTTTTTCCTGATTTCTCCCTGACTGATTCCAACTGGCAAGCGCTAGCTCAACACCCGATGCTGCCTGCCGCTGCCGTCTGCGAGTGGCTGCTAGATGAAGGCTCACTCACGCAACAACTCATCGCACTTAGTGACAATCAGTTCGAGGTCAAATTGGTGTGGGAAGGGTGGGTGTTACTGCCAGCTATGGCGTTATCCCGACACTTCGGACCATTGGTAGCCGCGCATCGATTCTGGTCGCGCAAGGTGATGTTATTCGGCAAAGGCCAGCCCTGGGTGTCCGCGCACACACTGATTCCTGAGCATAGTTTTAGCAGTCCGCTGCAACAGGTGATGCGCCTGAAGACTAAACCACTGGGCGAATTTCTATTCAGTTATCCGGAATTGATTCGTAGCGATATGGACTTCACGTTGGCAGCGGATCAGGTTTGGGGTCGCCGTAGTCTGTTTTTCCTGTTTCAAAAACCAGTCATGGTAGCGGAATTTTTTCTGCCTGCATTACTCGCAGCAATCACTGCCAGTCCATTGCGAACTGCGCAAAAAATATAACTGTAAAATTCGAATTTCTTGAGTAAGGGTCTATACTCTGTAATGGATGACAGTAAGTCATCCGGGTAAGAAATACCCAGCGTATTTTCACTCAGGGAAGAGTAGTCAATGTCAGATTCGCCACCTCGCGCAGCAGCGCGCTCCAACTCCAGACGCGTCCGTGATGTACCTCAGCAGTTATATGAGCAGCTGATTGCAAGCAGTAGTGCCAGTACTGCGCGCTGCAAGTCAGGTAACAAATCCGTTCGCGGTTCGAGTCACCACGCAATATGCAAACCTTCCAACAAACGGAAGCTTGCAACAGCACCTGCAACTGACCCGACCCAACTCTACCTGCGTGAGATCGGGCACTCCCCACTACTGAATGCCGAGCAGGAAATCTACTTCGGTCGCCGCGCCCGCGCTGGAGAGGAATCCAGTCGCAGACGGATGATCGAAAGCAATTTGCGTCTGGTCGTGAAGATTGCTCGCCGCTATCTGCAGCGCGGGCTACCTTTGTTGGATCTGGTTGAAGAGGGCAATCTGGGATTGATTCATGCAGTGGGAAAATACGACCCGGAGAAAGGCTTTCGATTCTCAACATATGCCACATGGTGGATTCGGCAGTACATTGAACGCGCACTGATGAATCAAGCACGCACTATACGTTTGCCAGTGCATGTCGTGAAAGAGCTGCATGGGCTGCTTAAAATCAAGCAGAGTCTCGGTAAGAATCAACAAAAAGAGCCTACGTTTGAAGCAATCGCGGCCAAGTCTGGTCGACAAGTTGCTGATGTAAAACGCTTGTTGACGCTGGAGGACAGACCGATTGCAGTCGATGCCCCGATCGCACAGGATGCAGAAACGAGCTTGCTCGATACATTAAGTGATGACGACGCGCGGACGCCTGGCACAGTGCTGCAGCGACAACAACTGGGCCAGCTTATTGCGGCATGGATCAATGAATTGCCAACTCGACATAGGGAAGTGCTGGCACGTAGATTCGGCCTGTTTGGGCATGACGTCGATACGCTCGAAAATGTCGGACAGGAAATCGGTTTAACCCGTGAGCGCGTGCGCCAAATTCAGATGGATGCATTACGCAAGTTGCACAGTATGGTGCTGCGGGATGAGCTTGCTGCCGACATTCTCGCCGAATTTAGTCACCACGACTGAGCTGACGACCAAGCGCGCAACGAGGCAGCTCGTGCCGGGCTGACTTGAACCCCATGGCACCGTGCATTATGCTCTGCGGCCGAGTTGCGGCTTCGTTAATCAAACTGATGCTCCCGCACATTCACCACAGCTGTTTCGATTTACAGGATTCCCTATCGTGAAGACAGAAACCAAGAGTAGCGGTGCCCTCGCTGGCAAACTGGTAATTGATTTGTCGCGAGTATTGGGTGGTCCGTATTGCACCCAGATACTTGGCGACCATGGTGCCGAAATCATTAAAATAGAACCTCCACGGGGAGATGAAACCCGTGATTGGGGACCGCCGAATTATGGCGATGACTCAGCCTATTTCATTGGTGTGAATCGTAATAAGCGCTCTGTAGGATTGGATCTGAGCGTGCCGGCAGGGCGCGATGTGTTGCTGCAGTTGTTGCCCAAGGCAGATGTACTGATTGAGAATTACAAGCCCGGCACTATGGAGAAATGGGGGCTGGGTTACGAAGAGGTGTTAAAGCACAAGTTTCCGGGTTTGATTCATTGCCGAGTGAGTGGCTTTGGTAGTGGCGGTCCCTGGGGTGGTTATCCCGGCTACGACGCCATTATCCAGGCAATGGCAGGCTGGTTCAGTATCAATGGCGAAGCCAATAGTAATCCAACCCGACTTGGCCTTGCCATGGTGGACATGGGCACCGGCTTGTATTCAGCCATAGCCATATTGTTAGCGCTCACCGAACGCGCACGTTCCGGCCAGGGACAGTATCTGGACATGACCCTGTATGATTGTGCGGTCTCGCTGATGCACCCGCACATCGTGAATTACAATTACTCCGGCAAGGTGCCAGTCGCCACCGGCAATGCCCACCCCAATATCAGTCCATACGACACCTTTCGCACCAAGACTGTTGATATCTTCATTGGTGTCGGTAATAACCGGGCGTTCGCGAAACTCTGCAATGAACTGCAACGACCAGAATTGATTACGGACCCGCGTTTCCTCAAAAACATCGATCGGGTGACGAATCGAGTTGCGCTGAAAGCGGAGATTGAATCGAGCCTGATGAAGATTGACGGGGTCGAGATCTGTGATCGTCTCGGCCCGGCCGGGCTGGCTGCGGGGCCGATATACAATACGGCACAGGTAGTGAGCAATGAGCATACCCGGCACCGCGATATGTACCTTGAGCAGGACTGGTACAAGATGACTGGCACGCCGATCAAATTATCGCGAACCCCGGGATCAATTCGTCACTTGCCGCCGAAGTTTGGCGAAAATACCTTTGCGATTCTGCGCGAGTTTGGCTTCAAGGATGACGCCATCAACAGCCTGATTGCCGACAAGGTGGTCTATAACAAACGCCAGCAATAATTCACCACAATTGCTGCAACCAGGCTGTGTGTTGCGACGCTCATTACACAGCCTGCAGAGCTTCTAATTTTCCAGTATCGTCCAACTCCTCCCGCCCGGCGACCGCTTCAGGAATGCCGAGCATCTGGCATAAACCCCTCAATAACAATATGTTATCTGGCTTAGATTAACTAGTTGCAATCTACTGATTTGGTGTTATAGTTTAGTACAACACTGATCAATATTTGAGTCTGAGCAACTGGATAGAGCGCGTGGAAATTAACTGGAACAATAAAGAGCCGATTTACCTGCAATTGCGGGATCGGCTGGTGGAATTGATCATGGATGGGGCGTTGCTGGAAGGCGATGCTCTGCCATCAGTACGCCAGGTTGCCGGTGAGCAGCGCATTAATCCGATCACCGTATCGAAGGCTTTACAGATGTTGGTTGATGAAGAGTTAGTGGAGAAGAAACGGGGGCTGGGAATGTATGTGGTTACCGGAGCGAAGGACAAATTGTCAAAACAGGAACGCGCCAAATTTCTTGAACAGGAATGGCCGCAGATCGCACAACGAATTCAGAGACTGGGGCTGGCTGCTGATGAACTCCTTCGCAGCATCAAGGATGGATCTGGCCAGAATCATGGGAACAGCAAATGACTAATATTGTGCATGCCAGGTCATTGCAAAAGTCTTATGGACAATTCAAGGCTCTCGATGGTGTAGACCTTGATATTCCAGCCGGCTCCATTTGTGGCTTGATAGGTCCGAATGGTGCGGGTAAGACCACCACTTTGAAAGCGTTGATCGGATTGTGTGACGTGGAGGGGGAGTTGACTGTCGCAGGCAGAGATCCGCGCGTGGCCAGGCACAAGCTGATGGAAGAAGTGTGTTTCATCGCTGATGTTGGCATCCTGCCGAAATGGCTGCGGGTATCTCAGGTGCTGGATTATGTAGAAGGGGTTCATCGCAAGTTTGACCGGGCAAAGGCTATCCAGCTTTTGAGCACCACCGAGATTCCATCGAACAAGCGCATCAAGGAATTAAGCAAGGGGATGGTAACGCAGTTACATCTGGCACTTGTTATGTCCATCGAAGTACAACTGCTGGTACTGGATGAGCCCACGTTGGGGATGGACATAATCTATCGCAAGGAATTCTACGACAGATTGCTCAATGATTTCGTTGATGGCAATCGCACCATTATCATCAGCACTCATCAAGTGGAAGAAATAGAAACCCTGCTTTCCCATCTGGTATTTATCAAGCGTGGTGCCATTGTGCTGGACGCAAGCATGGCAGAACTGGCGGAAATATACACAGAAGTTCTGGTGACTCCAGACAAGCGCGCACAGGCAGATGCTTTGGGTCCGATTCATGTGCGCGAACTGCTCGGCAAGAAATCATATACATACGAAGCGGTACCCAAAGCTGAACTTAAAGTATTGGGTGAGTTGCATACGCCCACGGTCGCCGACTTGTTCGTGGCAAAGATGAAGGATGCAAAGCATGGATAAATTCTCCCTATTGCAGTACCGGGCGTTGATAAGGCGCGAAATACTCGAACATCGCAACCTGTTTATACTGGCGCCCACATTTCTCGCACCAATCTTGTTTATGGCAATGGTATGGATTGCAAACCAGCTTGATCCGGATGATCTGGGTTCGATGATCAGTTATTTGGCGATGCTCTTTAACGGCCTCTCTCCGGTAGAAATGGCACCTATATTTATGCTTGGCGGAATTCCTTTTATAATTGTGCTGTTTAGTTGCGCCATCGTTTATCTGCTTGTCACGCTGTATCAGGATCGCAAGGATTCAAGCGTGTTGTTCTGGCAGTCCATGCCGGTCTCCAATTTGAAAACCGTACTTACCAAAATTGTAACCGTTGGTGCTATTGCCCCATTCTTCTATATGGCTGTGCTCTTCGGGTTTTATCTCGTAACGGTTATTTGGCTTTCCATACTCGGCGTGAGCCATGACATAGAAATCGCCGGAATCGGTTATATGTTCATGGCGGCAGTGGTGAGTCTCCTGCTGTTATATATCTCAGCCATTGTTGCCACTCTATGGCTGTTGCCATCTGTTGGCTGGTTGTTGTTGTTTTCTGCATTTGCCAGACGCACACCTCTTATGTGGGCCGCAGGGGTTTTTATCATGATCGGGTTTCTGGAGGATTTCCTGTTCGGCACGCAATTTCTGGCCAATTGGGTGGAGAGTCGTGCGAACCCTAACCAATACCTGATAATGAGCTTTGGCGATGTGTTTGACAGAATATTCAACTATGACATGTTGTTTGGGATCGTTGTGGGCGCAATTCTTATCGCGGGTGCAGTGCTGATGCGGCGCTTTATTGACTAGAATCAAAGGGATGGTCGACTGCAGTTGCATGGGAGTAATTCAGATGAGCGGGGAATTATAAAGATGAATACAATCAAAAGTCTGGTGCTTAGGAATCGCTACACGCTATTGGTTACAGTGCTGGCAGTCTATGTACTGGTGCTCGTTCTCGAAGGCGCTATAACTGGACGCGAGGTAAGAGTGATCGATTTTGACAACCCGTTTTTCGACTTGATTGTACGTAATTTTGAAGAGTTCATGGACGACAGCCGGCAAAACCGCGACGCTGATCAGTTGTAGGCTTCGACTTAAAATCCTGTTGACAGGCATAATCCATTCAAATAAAGTCTCGCGCCTAATGCAAACCAGATTCAACAATGCAGTTTTAACCCAGGCGGCGGCCGCGAAAGCAGCTGCACGCCGTGCCGCGCGCGCAGCAAATGCAAAATTTGGAGCTGATGGGTTTTAGCTAATTACATAAAACGAATTATAAAAAAAACCTCTACTGCTCCGGCACTAGAGGTTTTTTTTTGTCCGGGATTCCTAAACATGAACTTGCAAGCCATTGAATACGCATCAAGACAAGCCTGGCCCGCCTTACAGGATTTGTATCTGCCATTCGGGGTGCTCCGATTTGCACGCGGTGTTAGCCGACGCGCGAACTCATTCAGCATGTTCATTGGTGCCCGCGCCGACCTTACGCAGGTGCGAAGCGTGACCGAAGATTTCTTTCAGGCGCATCAGCTTCCAGCGATCGTGCGCGTGCTGGGCCCAAGCACCACGAATGGGGACGATTCACTGGATATTTTTCTCGAACAGAATAACTACGATCTCGTAACACCAACCAAAGTAATGCTGCGAGAGATAGCTGCAGAAATTCCCGCGGCGCTGCAAGGCACATTACTTGCAATGCAAGTGTGCGATCTGGATGTCTGGTTGACTGCCAGGTATGAAATATTGCCCAAGCCCGCGAATGAATCTGTGGTGCAGCGGGCAATGCTGCAGCGACTGCTGCATACACACCGATTCCTGGTGCAATTCAATCATGAAGGCAGACCAATCTGTTGTGGCATGGCAGTTTGCATTGATGGCTTGCTGGGTGTGTTTGGGGTTGCCACGGCGTCAGCTTATCGCAATCGGGGACTCGCCAGGGCTCTGGTACAACAGTTATTGGGCTGGGGCAAGAGCGCAGGAGCCAGGTTTGCGTATTTGCAGGTGGAAGCGTCCAACAGTGCCGCATTGACCGTGTACGAGGGGCTCGGATTCGCGCAGATATATGACTACTGGTATCGGGAGAAACAGTTTTGCAACTACAACAGCAGGGGAATGAGATGAGTACAATCACGATAGAAGACAGCCTTGGAATTACATTCTGTAACCGGCAACAGGTTGCTATCGAGCGCGGCGAAGGCTGTTATGTCTGGGATGATGCGGGCAACCGGTATATCGATTTTACGGCAGGATGGGGCGTGACGTGCCTTGGCCATTCACATTCTTGCATAACAGATGCCATCTACAAGCAGGCGCTAAAAATTATTCAGAATCCAAACTCCGGATTCACCTATTCGCCAGCAAGGGCCAGATTACTGCAAGTGTTGAAGAATGTTTTACCCGGCTCATTGCACAAGATTTACTTTGTCAACAGCGGCGCTGAGGCGAATGATGCAGCACTGAAGTTAGCGCGAAAGATTACTGGTAAAACCAAGGTAATTGCCACTGGCGGCTCTTTTCACGGGCGCACCTTCAACACACTGTCAGTATCTGGCGGGAAAGAAAACACGAACCGGTATTTACCCTCCATGCCTGAAAATTGTTTCGTCCGTTTTGGCGATTACGATGAATTGGCAAGTGTTCTGGATGTCAACACGGCAGCTGTAATCGTCGAGCCAATTCAGGGGGAAGGTGGTGTACGCATACCCGATCTGAACTATTTGTCGCGAGTAGATCAGTTGTGCAAGCAGCGTGGCGTGCTGCTTATAATTGACGAGATTCAGACTGGGTTTTGCCGTACTGGAAAATTCTTTGCCTCGCAGCACAGCCTGGTGGAGATTCGCCCGGACTTCATGACGATGGGCAAGGGCATAGCCGGTGGTTTTCCATTTGCGGCATTCGCCGTAAGCGCGCCGGTAGATGCTTTGCTGAATCGCGGTGATCACGGCGGTACCTACTGTGGCAATCCGCTCGGCTGTGCAGTGGCAGCAGCTGTGGTTGGTTTCCTGATTGAAAATCGCGTAGCAGAAAAAGTGGCTGCGAGTGGTGCAGTGCTATTGGCTGAGCTGCAGCAATTGCAGCGAAAATACCCTTCATTGATTCTTGCTGTGCGTGGACGCGGGCTGCTGTGTGCGCTAGAACTAAGCAGTGACAAAGTCGTGCAGACTCTCACCCAGACCTGTCTTGAGAAAGGCTTGTTAGTGACCCCCACGCGCAATCGCATAGTACGCTTGATTCCATATTTATTGATAGAACGGGCGGAAATGGCAGCTGGCCTCGGCATACTGGATGCAGCGCTGTCCTCGGTTGTTCAATCTGTATGAGTTAAGTTAGACTGCGGCGCTGCATTGAAATGTATATAAAGGAGGCGAGGCATGATCAGGAATACGCAGGTACTTTTGGCCAAACGGCCGCTTGGCGAACCGGGCGACGACTGCTTCCAGATGCAGGAGACAGAGATTCCAGAATTGGCTGATAACCAGATTTTGATTCGCGTGTGTTGGCTGTCACTGGATCCTTATATGCGCGGCCGCATGAATGACGTCAAATCCTATGCGGCACCGACCGCGATCGGTGACATCATGACCGGTGAGTCGGCGGGTATCGTCATCAAATCCAGATCGCCGAAATTTGCAGTTGGTGACAGGGTGGCCGCACATATGGGCTGGCAGACGCATATTGTTGCCAATGCTGATGACCCCCGCATCATGAAGGTCGACCTGGCCAATGGCACATTGTCGGCGCATCTGGGTGTTGTAGGTATGCCGGGGCGTACTGCCTATTTTGGATTAACCGAAGTTGGCAAACCCCGTGCTGGAGAGACGTTGGTGGTAGCTGCTGCCTCCGGTGCAGTTGGTTCAGCAGTAGGGCAAATAGTAAAGATCAAGGGTTTGCGTGTTGTAGGCATTGCCGGCGGGCACAAGAAGTGCCGTTACGTGAAAGAAGAATTGAAATTTGATGCCTGTATCGACTACAAGGCAGGCAATCTCGCGGCTGAATTGACTGCAGCGTGTCCCAAGGGCATCGATATCTATTTTGAAAACGTGGGTGGTGCAGTTACTCAGGCAGTGGCGCCGTTGCTAAACCCTGGCGCGCGGGTACCAATCTGTGGCTATGTTTCGAATTATAATGATGCGGATATCAGCAAGGCAGTAACCCCGTTTCATATTCTGGGCGCACTCGCCAATCCACCTGAACATCGCTTCTTCGTAGTTACCGAGTGGCGTGATCGTTGGGTTGAAGCAACACGACTGCTCGGTGGTTGGGTGAGTGACGGTAAACTCAAATACAAGGAGAGTATCGGAGTGGGCATTGAGAATGCCCCTGAATACTTTCGCGGCATGCTGAAGGGCAAGAATTTCGGCAAGCAATTGATCAAGATTGCGGATGAAGATTAATGACTTCGAATTCTGCAGACGAATTCAGCATCGATCAGCTATTTTCCCTGCAGGGTAAAACAGCGCTTGTTACTGGCGGGTCCGGCGGTCTCGGACTGATCATGGCCAAAGGACTGTTGCAGAATGGCGCCAGCGTTATTATTGCATCGCGCAAGCAAGCGAATTGCGATGCAGCTCTGGCTGAGCTGAATCAGTATGGTGCAGTGAGTGCGATTGCTGCTGACGTCACCAAGCCCGGCGACCGGGAACGCCTCGTGCAGGCGGTGGCAGACAAGTTCGGCAGTCTCTGCATCCTGATCAATAATGCCGGGGCGAATTGGGGGGCCGAACTGGAAAATTATCCCGATGCCGGATTCGCGAAAGTCATTGATACGAATTTAAACGCGGTGTTTTCCCTCACACGTGATCTGGTGCCGCTGCTCAGTAAGGCGGCTAGCGCACAGGACCCCTCGCGGATTATCAATATCGGTTCCATGGATGGCATCCATGTGCCCGTGGTACAACGCGTCCCTACCTTCGCCTATTCGGCAAGCAAGGCCGCTCTGCATCATCTGACGCGCACATTGGCCGTCGATCTGGCTCCCAGGCATATAACTGTAAACGCAGTGGCGCCGGGATTCTTTGCATCACGCATGACCGATCACGTGTTTGAGCATTACAAACAAGATATAGAAGACGATTGTCCCTTGCACCGAGTGGGAAATCCGGTGGAGATTGTCGGCGTGGTCATCTATCTTGCTGCTAGAGCTGGAGCCTACACCAACGGCACAGTGATTCCGGTTGATGGCGGTACGAGTATATCCAAGGGCATGCGGTCCTGGATGGATTAACCAGGCGCAAACTTGATTACACTGTGTTGCATCAATGCATACACTGATCGCAACATCGAAAAAGGGAAAAGGGACACTGCAATGAGTTTATTCGATTTGACCGGAAAGGTGGCATTGATTACCGGCTCCACCAAAGGTATTGGTCAGGCTATCGCTACGCGCATGGCAGAACATGGTGCGAAAGTGGTGATTTCAAGTCGCAACCAGGATGCCTGCGATAAAGTCGCTGCGGGGATCAGGAATGCTGGGCATACGGCAATAGCGATTGCCTGCAACATTAATTACAAGGAGCAGCTGCAACAGTTAGTTAACAAGGCAGTAGAGCAACTCGGTCCGGTCGACATTCTTGTGTGCAATGCCGCGTTGAATCCCTATTTTGGTCCGTCGCAGCAGATTCCTGATGAGTCTTTTGACAAGGTTATGCATGCCAATATAGGCAGTGTGCACCGGCTATGCCAGCTGGTAATTCCTGGAATGGCCGGGAAAGGGGGCGGCGCGGTAATAATTGTTTCCTCAATCGGTGGCTTGAAGGGTACCGAGCATCTTGGAGCGTATGCCATCTCGAAAGCGGCTGATATGCAAATTGCACGGAATCTGGCGGTGGAATGGGGTCCGCAGCAGGTGCGGGTGAATTGCATTGCCCCAGGGTTGGTGCGTACCGATTTTGCCCGTGCCCTATGGGAAAACCCGGAAATATATGCGCCGACAGTCTCGAAATATCCATTACGTCGGATTGGCGAGCCAGACGAGATTGCCGGGGCGGCAGTATTTCTGGCATCCGCTGCGGGAAGTTTTACGACCGGTCAAACTATTGTCATCGACGGTGGTGGTACAATCGCCAGCTAACAAGAATTTAAAGCTATATATAAAGAAGGAAGACGGCACATGATGGATTTGGGATTGGCAGAACATCTGGTAGAAGTTCGGGAAAAGATTCGCGCATTCGTTACTGATCTGGTGGATCCGGTGGAGCAGGAATATCACGACGAGATCAGCGTGGGTGATCGTTGGTCACATACACCACGGCAAGATGAAATTATGGAAAGCCTGAAACAGGCTGCGCGCGATCAGGGTTTGTGGAATTTCTTCTTGCCTGAAAGCCAGGGTGGTGCAGGAATTACGAATCTGCAGTATGCACACCTTGCTGAAATTATGGGCAGAAGTCGTCTCGCATCAGAGGCGTTCAATTGCAGCGCCCCGGATACGGGCAACATGGAAGTGCTGGAGCGATACGGTTCTGAAGCGCAAAAGCAGGAGTGGCTTGTACCCCTGCTGGATGGCAAGATTCGTTCCGCATTCGCCATGACCGAACCCGGCGTGGCCTCTTCAGACGCGACCAATATTGCCACGCGCGCCGTGCTCGAAGGTGATGAGTGGGTGATTAGCGGCGAGAAATTTTATATTTCCGGTGCTGGCGATGCCCGCTGCAAAATCATGATTGTAATGGTCGTCACCGACCCGGATGCCCCGAAACACAGCCGCCAGTCACAAATTCTGGTGCCCATGGCCACCAAGGGTGTCGAAGTAGTCAGACCGATGCACGTATTTGGCCGGGATGACGCTCCACACGGGCACATGCATATCAAGTTTCACAACGTGCGTGTTCCAAAAAGCAATATTATTCTGGGTCGGGGCCGCGGTTTCGAGATTTCACAGGGTCGCCTAGGGCCAGGTCGTATTCACCATTGCATGCGCTCCATTGGCGCCGCAGAAAAGGCACTGGATCTAATGTGCCAGCGCGCAGTGAGTCGCGAAGCCTTTGGCAGAACGCTGGCTGAATTGGGTGGCAACTATGACGTCATTGCAGACAGTCGCATTGAAATTGAAATGTGTCGATTGCTGACGTTTAAAGCAGCCTGGTTAATGGACACGATTGGCAACAAAGCGGCTCGAGATGCGATCTCTCAGATCAAGGTGGTAGTACCGAATATGGCATTGCGCGTAATCGATCGTGCTATTCAAATGCATGGCGCTGCTGGTGTGTCGCAGGATTTCCCATTAGCCACATTGTGGACGAGCCAGCGCACGCTGCGATTGGCGGACGGTCCAGACGAAGTGCATCGACGCGTGATTGCCCGCAAGGAGCTGGCAAAATACCAGTAACTCCCACGGCAATTAATTGCGCAGTTTGGCAGGATCGTTAATGTGCAGTTGAGCAGCGCAAATGTGTTTGCAGCGAATCGCATTAATCTTGTAGTCGCCCATTCCGCAGAGGCTAAACCTCTGCGAGCGATGTTCAATCTGCGCACACAACTGTCAAGTCGACCTTTTCCTGTGTATCAGAATGCTGAGGGCATATGCCTCATAGTCTCTGGTATCGGTAAAGTGTGGGCAGGTGCGGCGACGGCTTATCTGGCCGGACTGCAAGCATCGCTACCGGCCTGTGCCTGGTTGAACATCGGCATCGCCGGGCACCAACATGCTGCAATCGGTACCGGGTTGCTCGCGCACAAAATTATCGATGCCGCGAATGGTGACAGTTTTTATCCACCACAGCTGCTGCAAGGATTGCAGACAGCAACCGTAATCACTGTTGCTGTACCCGAGAAAAATTATCCTCAGGACGCTGCGTATGACATGGAAGCCGCTGGTTTTTATGCCTGCGCCAGTCGTATCGTGACTACCGAGCTGGCCCAGGTATTTAAAATTGTTTCTGACAACCCGCGACACACACTGACAAGCTTTGACATTGCACAGGTGCAAGGTCTGATTGAAGGTCAACAGTCTGCATTGACACGATTGCTTGGCGATCTGGATGCATTTCTTGGCAGTTATCGCAAGGCATATACCGTATCGCCAGTCTTTGAAGCCTTGTTAACGAGCTACCGATTCACCGCCACCCAGCGTGTGCAATTGCAACGACTGTGTGAACGATTCCATGCGCTCGGCCTGGACCCCGCACTTTTCAAGATCAGCGATCAGCAATTTTCGACCAGCAAGCAATTGTTATTGCAGCTCGAACTGGGACTCGCAGCGCAGGTTGGCTCTTGAAGTTTTCAGCAATCTATATCGAAGAGCAGGTCGCCGATTTGCCACGGGTGCAGGCAATTCTGGCGCGCACTGCGTCGGTACCGGTTATCACTTGTGAGAGATACGGTGAGGTTTTTAATCGAAAGGCACAGAATTTTCGTTTACAAAAACAGGCTCCGGCGTTAATTCTCGCCAGCAAATTTTCCAATTTTGTGCTGCCGGCGCCACCGGGATATGGATTTAATTCACAACCCAGTTTCTATTTTTCTCATATGCTAAATTGCGTCTACGACTGTCGCTATTGCTTCCTGCAAGGCATGTATAGCTCGGCAAATTATGTATTATTTGTGAATTATGAAGATTTCGGTGCAGCGCTAGCCAAAAAATTAGCGACTTGTGGTGAACCGACCGTGTTTTATAGCGGTTATGATTGTGACAGCCTCGCGCTGGAGCCCATCAGTCGCTTCTGTGAATACTATCTGCCGATGTTTGAAAATCAGCCAGATGCGACCCTGGAGATCAGGACGAAAAGCACTCAGATACGCAGTCTGCTGGATCGAGAGCCGCTTGAGAATGTTGTCATTGCCATGAGTTTTACGCCACACAAGTCGGCGGCCAAATGGGAGCACAAGGTGCCGGTAATCGAGAAGCGGATAGAAGCATTGCGCAAGTTGCAACAGGCAGGCTGGCAAGTGGCCCTGCGCTTTGAGCCGCTGCTAGCGGAGCAGGAGTTAACTGTTGAGTATCAGCAATTGTTTGCGCAAATATTCGGCGTATTGGATAGGGACAACATTCACTCAGTGAGCACCGGTATGTTCAGAATGCCAGCAGACTATTTCAAGAAAATTGTGCGCCTGTATCCGGATGAGGCGCTGTTTGCCAAGAGCACTGAAGTTAAAGCAGGACAGATAGCCTTGCACAATTCGGCAGAGGCAGACCAAATGCAGATTATTGAAAATGAGTTGCTGCGCTATATAACATCCGATCGATACTATCATTGCGCGAGCTAAGTGAGGAACCATGGTCATGGTAACAACTGAAAACCCTATGGCAGTTATCTCCGGCGCTTCGTCGGGTATTGGTCTTGCCATCACCCGAACACTGCTCGATGCAGGTTATGCGGTTACCGGACTGGCGCGCAGCTTTGCCAAATCCGGGCTCTCTCATCCAAAGTTCAAAGGCATCGAGATCGATTTGGCGAAGCTGGACGCACTGCCAGCCGCACTCGCTCAGATAGAAGAAAATCTCGACTCGCCCATAACAGCGCTGATAAATAATGCCGGCATCGGCAAGATGGGATATCTGGAGCAATTGTCCATACGTGATATGCGCCTGGTGATGGACCTGAACTTCATGAGTCACGCGATTGTGACGAAGACATTTCTGCCTGGAATGAAACAGCGACAGCGGGGCGATGTGATTTTCCTCGGTTCTGAGGCGGCATTGCAGGGAGCCAGACAAGGCAGTATTTACTGTGCCAGTAAATTTGCACTGCGTGGATTCGCACAATCTCTGCGCGAAGAGTGCAGCAAGTCACAAGTTCGAGTGACCATGATTAATCCCGGGGCAGTACGCACCGCCTTTTTTCAGGATTTATCCTTCGAGCCTGGTGCGGCGGCTGCCAACGCCATCGATCCGCTGGATATAGCGACGGCGGTGCTGACCGTGCTACAGGCACGCCCGGGCACAGTCTTTGATGAAATCAATCTCACACCGCTGCAGCATGTCTGGCAAAAAAAGCCGTAATATCAACTGGATGCAGCTATTTATGCAGTTTGCTGCGACAATTTGTCTCAAATTTGGCTGATCGCAAAATCCTGCCAAAGCTGAGATAATCAGCCGCACTTGCGAAGCATGAGTGCATTCATCACTGCTTCGTATGCGGAATAAGAGCTGGATGCCGCTATTGAAAAACCCCGCTTAAAACTACAGTCCTCACAGGGACCCAAGGAAATACTATGAATATGCCCGTACTGCGACTCTTCCTGACAGCATGCATCGCGCTTTGCGCTCAGCTTACCTTTGCCCATACTGCACTGAAGCAGGCCACTCCAGCCGCTGACGCGGTCGTCGCTGTGGCTCCGGCGCAGATAGAGCTGGTATTTACCGAATCGGTAAAGCTGGTCAAATTACAGATCATGGCTTCCGATCACGAGATGCCGTCCAGTTTTGAACCGAATACAACTGCGCAAGCTGCTTTCGCATTCGAAACGCCCGGTATGCACCCTGGCACTTTTACAGTGAATTGGTCAGTAATAGGTGCTGATGGACACCCAGTTAGTAATTCCTATCGCTTTACTGTAGATCCGGCGGCTGCTGCCAGCGCGTCCAATTAGTCTCGGGACTACTTGGGTAATGTCGCGCCTTGCCAGTCTCTTGCCAGAGTGAGAATACCTAGTGTCGTCTACGTTCTTTCCTGACCTGTGGGAACTGGCAAGTCTGTTGTGCAAAATCTGCCTTTATCTGGGTGCCGCCAGTATCGCTGGCGGCAGTCTCTGCCTCTGGCAATTCTCTGACGGCCGTCATCGCACCGTACATCATCACCTTTCTTATATGATGCTGGGATCCTTTGTGGGATTTCAGGCGGTGCTGGTCGGGTTTTTCATCCAGATAGGACAGGTTAATGGTGCCGGCTTCTCAGGCATGTTTGACTGGGGCATGGCAGCAATATTGCTGGATACGTCATTGGGTGACGTGACTTTCTATCGGTTAGGCGCGTTTGTGTGGGCCTTGCTCGCGACCTTGTTCTATCTGCGCAAGCTGAAATTTTCTGCGCAGCCTTTCTCGCAAATGGAATATCGCCGACTACTCCCGGTCTATGCAATTCCATTTCTGGTAATCGCCCTGACGTTTCGGCTTTCCGGACACGTGTCGGTGCTGGCGCTCCCGGCGCAGGCGCTAATCGTCATGCACTTTATCGCCGTTGCGTTGTGGATTGGTGCCTTGTATCCGCTGCTGGAGTTCACCAGGTCAACCGACAGTGATGTACTCAAGCTGGGAATGAAACGTTTCGGTGACGCAGCGACTGCTATCGTGTTGGGATTACTGGCATCTGGCGTATTGCTCGCATTCCAGTTAATCGGGTCCTGGCGGGAACTGGTAACGACCCCGTATGGAATTGGATTGCTCACCAAACTGGCACTGGTGTTGATGTTGTTGGGCATCGCCGCAATAAATAAACTCTATCTGGTACCACGCCTCAGTAACCAAGACGGAGCCGCCGCGCTGGGCCGTTCAATTCGTATCGAGATGCTGGTAGCTACTCTGGTGCTGGCGGTGACAGCCTATTTCTCTACCGTAATAGGTCCGGTTGAATAATACCTACTACAGCGGCCGGGGCTATCGACTCAGGTTCAAGTCAAGTTCTGGGTTTTTTGCGACTCGGCTGCTGGCTTGGTGTCCGGCAGCAGCCGATGGATTTCCAGCGTTGCAAGATCAAGCATGAGTAATTCTGCAGTTTCCCGATCATCCGAATAGAGCGCTGCCGTGGTCAGCTTGCCCTGATGCGCGAAGATCAAGCCATAGCCAAGTGGCGACCAGGTCAAGTTGAACAGTTTGCCTGGGCTCGTATAAACAGCGACTACCGGTGCCGCCAGCGCATCGAGTCTGCCCAGAAATATCGTCGAACCGGCAGTGTCATGCTGAATATAGGCGTATTGTGCTTGATCATTGGAGACTACCGGCGCTTCGGCGCTTTTCAGCCCATGGGCCATTAATTCTGAGTCGCTGGCTGTGCTGAGGGTCAATTCACCACCAAAGTAATTTGGCTGTTGTTCGAGGACTATATCAGAGAGCAAACCAGGATCTGTGCCTATGCCACCACCGAGGCGCGCTGGTTGCAGTCCTATCACGCTGCCCAGCACCAGGCTGATGCACAGCGCTGCTATGGCATGCCGCATAGGTAATTGCCAGACCGCATGCCAGCTGCGGAGTGGGCTGGCTTCGGCTGCGGCAACCGCAGTTATGGGCGAGTACGACTCAATGGCAGGCAGCAGTCGGTAGCCTTTTTTCGGAATGGTCTCGATATAGGCCTGATTTGGTTGATCACTGCTGGTGAGATGTTTGCGGAGTTCGGACATGGCGCGAGTAAGGGAGTTTTTATTGACGATAACTCTGGGCCACAATTCCTGCACCAGTTCGTCTCGACTCAACACGCGCTCCGGGTTCGCCGCCAGATAACAGAGCAGGTGCATCAAGCGCGGCTCCAATTGCCGCTGTTGCTGGCCTCGTCTGTTTTGCAGGCGGTTCAGCGCTGGCTGCGCCTGCCAATCACCTACACAGAAAGGATATTGCAGTGCTGAAGCCGGTTTGTCAGTTGCAGTAGGTTCCGCTGAAATTGACGGCATTGGTTCTGTAGTACTTAGCATGGTGCGTATCATATCAGCATGATTCTCGCATAAGGCCTTGTTTATAAAGATTCCCGATCATTCCTTCTCGGATTAGACGCTACCCCGTCCAATTTGGTTCCATTTTCGCTAATTTTCAAGAGCATCATAAGGTAGCTAATCCGAAATTTTCACCAGTTTATTTTACCTGCAGCTTTTCTGGACATTTTGTTCATGGCAACTTCAGGTTATTCAACGCATTACCACCTACATTTCGCTCTAATTCACCTCCGCTCGAGCAGCTACTGGCAGTGAGTAGCGTCAGTTCCGACGAGGGTGCAGAAACCGAAACACGAATGTCAGGAGGTTGAAATAATGAACAAACTACGTCTTTACCCTGTGCTTGTTGCCTTGCTTACCTTGTCCTGGACTCTACCGGCAGTCGCGGTCAGCCCAGAGGCTCTCAAAAATGGTATTCCTTCATTGGCACCGATGCTGCAACAGGTGACCCCGGCAGTTGTCAGCATCAGGGTTACGAAAACTGCCAGCAGTTCGAATGACTTCTCTATTAATGGCCAGCAACTACCGGAAGAGTTGCGGCGCTATTTCGAAAATTTGCCAGGCTTGAATGGCGATGCCAATGGTCAGAGTCCCTACGCAAGGGGTGCAGGCTCAGGTGTCATTATTGATGCGGATGCTGGCTATGTAATCACTAACCATCACGTGGTCGACGGTGCCAGCGAAATCCTGGTTCAGCTGAGTGACAATCGAAACTTTACGGCCAAACTGCTAGGCACTGATGCCAGCACCGATGTCGCCTTGTTAGAGATAGAGGCGACCGCGCTGGTTGATATCAAATTTGCCGATATCAGCACGGTGCAAGTTGGGGACTATGTGGTGGCGATTGGTAATCCATTTGGCATTGGCCAGACCGCCACTGCCGGCATCGTCAGCGCGCTGGGTCGCGCCGGCTTGAACAACGCCAATTATGAAGACTTCATCCAGACCGACGCGGCGATCAATTTGGGTAATTCCGGCGGCGCACTGATTGATATGGAAGGTCGCTTAATTGGCATGAATACTGCCATTATCAGTGGCAATGGTGGCAGCAACGGTATCGGTTTCGCAGTACCAGGCGACATGCTGTCGGCCGTCGTCGCCCATCTGCAGCGTGATGGCGAAGTGCGCCGCGGCATGCTGGGAGTCAGCATCGCCGATGTCACGCCGGATGTAATTGCAGCGCTTAACATAGACGTCGACTTCGGTGCAGTGGTGACCAGTATCGTTCCTGACAGCGCCGCCGAACTTGCTGGTGTGCAGATATCAGATGTTATTGTCGAGATCGATGGCGAGTCACTCCGTGACAGTCGCGAGCTGCGTAATACTGTGGGACTAAAGCGACAGGGGCAGGAAGTGGAACTCGTGTTGTATCGCGAAGGCAAGAAGATGACATTGAATGCCCGCATCGGTGGCCCGGAGGGACAGGCTGCGGTCACAGAACGGCAGCCCGCGCTCAGTGCCGCTGAGTTTCGTGGAGCGCAACTGCAGAACATCACCCCGGATGCAGCTGCGGCGATCGAAGCTGGAGTGCAGATAGTGGCTGTTGCGCCCCAGAGTCCGGCCGCCGTCGCTGGCTTGCAGGAAGGTGACGTAATTGTCGAGGTCAATCGCAATGCCGTGACCACGACCACAGAATTCAACGCTGCACTGGCCGGGGCAGGTCGCCTCACTGCACTCACTGTAGTAAGGGATGGTCAGCGCCTGCTGCTGTTCGTATCCTGATCAAAAACTTTGCAGGCCAGCGCAGGAAACGCTAGCCATACACTCAAATGTGCCCCCACTTGGCCGACTCTAGCTACTTGAGTCGGCTTTTTTTTGGCGCAGCCCCATGGCAGCTTGTGTTCCGAGCAGGGAGATACTCCGCGTTTTAGAAACCTGACAGAGCGGCGTGCTATCATGCTGCACCAGAGCTTGCGCCACTTGCCGCTGCAGTTGTGGGCCATTGTCGATGGCACGATTCTGGATGCCAGCTTAAACCGAAATATTCACCGAGAAATCTTTTCGTGCCTGATCACCGCCTGCTCAATTCCCGGATTCCGCTCGTCACCCTGCTATGCGTGCTTGGTCTGGTGCGGGTGCCATTGCTGCACGCAGATGAGCCGCTGCCTGGGCCGTCGGGCAGTTATGACGAGTCAGTGTTGGTTAACTGGTTGCAAAGCCGAACCCTGGAAGACGCAATTCCCGGTGGCACATTTGCCATTGTGACCCGAGAAGGTGTCACACATTTGCAAACCTTTGGTGTCAAGAGCGTCGATACCCATGCATCGATTACGCAAGATTCAATTTTCCGGCTCGCTTCCGTGTCCAAGACATTCGCGGGTACGGCGGCTGCAATTCTGGTGGATCAGCACCTGCAAGATTGGAACTCGCCTTTGTCGGATTTAATTCCTGGGTTGACCATTGGCACTGACAGCTCGTCCCGGACCATTACCTTGAAACAAGTCGTAAGTCATTCCACCGGCTTGATGCCACACTCCTATTCAAATCTGCTGGATGCTGGTGTGAACTATGACAAGATCAGGGGCCAGTTTGACCAGATACCAACGGTGTGTGCCCCTGGCAAGTGTTATGGATATCAAAACGTCGTATTTTCATTAGTGGCTGATGTGGTTGAAGTGAGAACTGGCGCAAGCTACGAAAAGTATATTGAAGAACAATTATTCAAGCCATTGGGAATGACGACCGCCAGCATTGGGCTGGAGCCGTATGAGCTAAGTGTTGATGCAACAGTGCCGCATAGCAAGGTGCGCGGCGACTGGCGACCGACCACAACCAACGCGGCCTACTACTCGGTAGCACCAGCTTCTGGAGTCAACGCCAGTATCAATGATATGACGCTCTGGGTGCGTGCCAACCTTGGCGCATTTCCAGATGTGTTGTCACCAGAGCAATTGGCAAACTTGCATGAGCCGATAATTGCAACTCCACATGGCAATTACTTCAATCGCTGGTCTGGAATGGAGAAAGCCTATTACGCCACAGGCTGGCGTGTATTCGACTATAGAGGATTGCGCGCCATCCATCACGGTGGCGGTGTGCGGGGTTATCGATCGGAAGTGGTATTCGTGCCGGAAAGAAATATAGGCATGGTATTAATGCTGAACGCCGAATCGAATCTGGCCAATGATGTCGTGCCGGCGTTCCTCGATAGTTTACTGGACTCACACTGACACGTTCCCACACTCACTCTTTCCGACAGGTAAATATCATGCAATCAGTAATCGACTTGCTGAAATCCCATCGCAGCATTCGCAAATTCAACAATGAGGCTATTGCCCCGGAGTTGTTGACTGAATTGCTGCTGGCCGGGCAGGGCGCTGCGACTTCCAGCTTTCTGCAGGGAGCGACTATCATCCGCATTACTGCTAAAGACACACGCAAAGAGATTGCGAGGCTGGCTGGTAAGCAGACCTATGTGGAGACAGCGGCGGAATTCATTGTGTTTTGTGCGGATTTAAAACGAGCAGGCAACTATTGTGCTGCCTATAACAAGCCGTTTGCAGGCGACTTTACTGAACATTTTATCATCGCCACAGTCGACGTTGCCCTGATGGCGCAAAGTCTGGTTGCAGCAGCTGAGTCCGTGGGTCTGGGCATCTGCTATATTGGCGGCATTCGCAACAATCCTCATGAGGTGTCCAAAATACTTGGATTGCCTCGCGGTGTATATCCGGTATTCGGGCTTTGCCTCGGATACCCTGACCAGAATCCAGAAGTCAAACCACGGCTGCCCCTGGAAGTTATCGTGAAACAAGAGGTGTATAACGAGGTTGGTGACGCGGCCGCGATAGCGCAATACGATGACAGGATACGGGAATATTATCGCAGCCGAACTGGAGGCGGACACGGCGTCAGCTGGAGCGAACAAGTTGCGGAATTGCTATCGGAAAAATCGCGGCCACATATGAAGGCGTTTCTAGCTGAGCAGGGATTTACATTCAAATAACTGGTGTAGCAGCAAGGAAAAGGCCCTGCTATTCAGGCTGAGCGGCAGTACCAATCCGGTAAGATCCGGTATCGGGCAAATTTTCCTTCAGGGTACTGACTCGTGAAGCGAGCACTTCAGATGGTGGAATGGCGCCGGGACCAAACGAGAATTTGAACTCGCCATTCACGAGGCGCTTGCTTGCATCTGTCACACTCCAGCGCGCCAGATAAAACTCTGAAGGTGGTAGTGCTTCCGGCAGCGGGTACACGAAGCTGTGGCTCATGCGATTGGGGTCATATTGAAAATCAATGTTGATCCACTCATCAGTGGCGTTGTATAGCGCCAGTTTCAGCAACACCACATCCACTCGAAAGCTCATCGTGATCATCTGCGGAGCATCGCGCAATACGGCGTCATCTTGAGGAAAGGTGACTCCAGGCGTAAGCGTACCGTGACCGTGTTGGGCGCTAGCGGTAACGGAACCCAGCAGGCTCAATAATATTAAAGTGACAGATGCGATGTGATTGACGCGCATAACCCTTGCTTCAGTTTTACTATATTGCGGACACTAACGGCAGTTTACCAAAACACTCGCGTAGAGTCTGCGTCGGCTTAGCCAAAATACACCATACATTGACGCGAAAGTGCGCATAGTGTTCCGGTTTCATCGAATATTTTGCCGGATTGCTGGGTATATCCATCCGCCGCTGACTCTACATAAAAGTCCAGGTAGAACCATTCACTGCTGATGGTTTCTGGAGGCACGATAAACTCAAGCGACCAGGTTAACGAACTCGCTGGCACTGGTGGCGTATCAAAATAAGACAGGAGTACTGGAGGAGGGATATCACATATTGCCACCAGTTTCTCTGTCGGGAATGGACTCATGTCAGTCTTGTGCCTTACCCACATTGCAAGGTGACGTTGTTTGGTTCCAGAAAAAGGTACACCGCCGCTGACCCAGTATCCTTCGAAATAGTCGAGAAAGCGTGGCTGCCGTTTCGCATGCGTTGCGAATGCAACACCCTGTGCGCGCGGAATGGGGTTAAAGCTTGCTTCTGCGGGGATGCTGAGTGCAGTGCGTGGATTTCCAAAGACACCCATCGCTTGTAATCCTATGACGCCACCAGCCATAACATCCGCGCTCATTTGCGTTACATTTTTTCCCGTGCGCTGAATTCTTGCCGCCACAGTTATCTCGCCCGGGGGAATCGGTGCGATAAATGACACCATGAGCGAACGCATTGGTTGCCTGGATTGCAATTGTTTGCGCATCGCAGTAACAGCGAATGCTGAAGCAATACCGCCGAAAGCAGATCGACCCTGCGACCATGCTTCATCAAAATGAGTGGAATTGTCTGTGCTTTGTTCCAGCATTTGCAGGATGCTTAAAAAATCTGTTTGCTGCATATTTCCCGGTACTCTGCAAAGCTTCGCACTCTGCTCAATTGCTCAAAAGTGGTGGAATGTGTAAAATTCGTTGGCGTTGAATTTCACCAAGCTGACGCTCTAAATAAACTACCCTGAATTTGCGAGTCGCAGGCAATGAAGCTGTTCACTACCATCAAGCTGCTGTGCTTGCGCGTAACTATCGTGCTTATGTGCTCGTCATTGAATGGGGTATCTGCACAGTCTCTCAACCCAGCGCTACATCGACAAGCTGCAGATGTTAATGGATTTACAACAAATACCAAAACAATACCACTCGATGATGCAGTGCTGGCGGATGCACCCACAAGCTTAAACCTGCAGTTTCCGCAACGTGTGCGTCTGGTCAAATTAACCCTGCGTAAAGAGAGCAGTGACTGGGTGGATATTAATTTTCGTTACAGTCCGCGTGTGGAAGCAGCGTTTACCTTGCCCTTACCCAGCCTGACAGCAGCGACTTACTATACAGCTGATTGGGCCATCCTGAGTGCGAATGATCAGCTGGTGCGGGGCAGTTTTAGTTTCTCTTTTGGCCCTGATGCGAAACCGCCATCGATTGAAAGGGAAGCCAACGAATTATTGCTGCAATTACGCTATGGCGATACCAATGTGCGTTCGGTACCGCCGCCGCCCACACAGATCATCATCAATCAGGATCCACCGCAATATGATCCGCCGTTTACCATCATTCTGGACGGTGCCTCAGTACCGATACCGCGCTAGGGATTTACATTCACTGTGATGTATTGATCGTGGAACAGTCCACCGTCATCAGCGCGCGCCCATAACACATATGTGCCAGGGGTATCAAAAGTTGCGGTCACTTCATACAAGTTGTCTGCTGGAATAGGTGGCGGTGTCCACAACGGTCCCCAAGGTGAGTTGGCCGATGTGCGAGTGTCTTCCCAGGATTTGACTTGGGGTGGATTGAAAACGACATTTCCTTGTCCTCTGTATTTGTTCCAGGACAAGAACAGGCCGTTAGACTTGCCTACAGTAGTACGTCGAGGCGGAGTCAGCATGCGTGTCTTTAGGTCAATTGCCACATTTTCCTCGGTTGCCTGGCGTGGTTTGGGAAGGCCGTCATCGTCCACCCTCGCTACCACTATCAGTGCCGCACCGACGCGAACATTGCGTACTTGAGTGGAATTGCTGCTGTCCCCGACCAGTGTAATTGCGGGAGGGACGTTGGCTCTCGATTCCGGGCTGCTGGTTCCAGCACCAAGAGAACCTGTCTCGGATGCGATAACCATATTGTCTATCATGTAGTCTGTGGCCAGTGTGGCATATGCCCGATTTGCTTCGCCATTGTGCGAGACGTTCCACACCAACTCGCGATCACCCCAGTTAGATGGTACAACTACCTCAAACGTGAATCGATTGCGCCGGGGCAGGAAGTGAGTCGGCTGCCCGCGATCAGCTTCTCCAGGACTGAAGAAATTATTCTCCCCGACCAGAATGTCGGGTTGTTCTTCCCAGTTTTCATTCATATAACCAAAGATAAAACTGAAGGTGCCATCAGAATTTTCCCGCCAGCCCTCGTATCCAGGCTGAATCTCATCACCACTGCGATAAGTAGGCTGGGCAAAACACCCTTGCGCGGCGAGGATAATTGCCATGAAGCCAATAGCGGGGAAAACGCGGTGATTAAATTTGGCAATCGTTGGCATACTGCCTCTGGTAAATTTAAAACATGTCCTTACGAAGTTGTTTTTCTTTCATTCGTTATGTGAGCCGGTCACTTTAACTTCAGGCAAAAAAAGGGCGGAAGTTCCGCCCTTTACGTTCCAATAATCAAGCGAACATAGCTATTCGCTTACCTGCACGGTAATGTAACCGTCATGATAGAGACCGCCGTCATCAGCGCGCCCCCAAAGCACATAGGTGCCCGGTTCGGTAAACGTGGCGGTAACTGCGTAATTGCCATCCTCAGGTACTGCGGGTGGTAACCATAGTGCTCCCCACGGTGAATTTGCCGAGCTGCGGGCATCTTCCCAGGGCTTGGGCAGTGGTGGGTCAATAATCACTTCACCGGGGCCGCGATACTTGTTCCAGGACAGGAATAAGCCATTGATCTTGCCAACAGTTATTCGGAAAGGCGGTTGCATCATGCGCCGCTGCAAGTCTTCTGCGGTAATCGTTGCGCCGCGTCGAGATTTTGGTAAACCATCATCCATAACATTAGTTATGAGAGAGATTGGTTCTCCGACCCGTGCTGTGCGTACCTGGTCGCCAACTACGGTGACTACCGGAGGGACATTGGAGCGTGATTCCGGGCTGCTGGTGCCTGCTCCCAATGATCCGGTTTCAGACGCTATTACCATGTTATCCACCAGGTAATCTTCCTTGAGCGTGGCAAAAGCCTTACGCTCCACGCCGTTTACCCGAAGAGTCCACACCAACTCACGATCACCCCAATCTGCCGGCACAGTAACTTCAAAATTGAAGCGATTACGGCGCGGCAAGAAATGAGTGGGCTGGCCGCGATCGGCCTCGCCTGGCTCAAAAAAATTATTTTCACCAATTTCTACATCCGGCTCCTCTGACCAGTTTTCATTCATGTATCCGAACATGAAACTGAAAGTGCCATCGGCATTGGGGCGCCAGCCTTCATACGCGGGTTCAACATGCTGACCCCGCTGGTAGGTGTCGGCGAACAGTGCCGAAGGAGAAACTAATAAATAGACCGCCAGCAGCAGAGCAGAGCGGATGCCTCTGCTGCCAAATCCACTAGTTTGTGCTGTCATACTTGTGCCTAATTGCTCACTGCGACTTCGGTGGAGTCAGCTTCAGCCTCTTCCCCAATCGGTGCAACCAGCGGCGCCAGGCACAGCGGGCAACCAATAACGTGATCATTCGGTCCGAGGTTCAGGACTTGACGTCGCTCTTCCATGGCTTCGAAAAACTGCTCGTCACTCAGGGTTACACGAATACCAAGATCGATAAACATGTTGGTAACAGAGCGGTTGCCAGAACCCTGCCAGTTGCGCGGATCGGGTACGTTCGGGTTGGTTTCGGTATTATTCATGTAACCAACGATATGCAGAATGGTGCCTTTAGGCAGTAATGGGGCTGCATGATCTTCGTAAGGGTAGCCACGTACCCAGTTATGGTCATAGCCTACGCATGACAATGTTTCTACGGTATAGCCCCAGATCGCTTCCAGGCACATACGCTCGCCAGGTGCGTGCAGATGCGGTTCGAAAGTGACTATTTTGGTGTGCGCGTTAAGCACGGTATAGGCATGCAATTCCTGGTCTTTCTGATTGCCAGTGATGCTGATGTCTACGCCATTGCCCAGACCGATAAAGGCGTTCTGGTATTTTGGTTGGTAGTCCTTGTCGTGGAAGCGGAAACCAACTTCCAGGTGGCCAGTAGTATCGCGACCATTGGAATGCAGGTGCACAGAGTCGGACACGATATAAGAGCCGGCTTTCAACAGGCGGCCGGCGTCTTCGTCGAAGATGTCTGCGTTACGACCGACTTCATGCACTGGCCATGGCAGAGACGGCCCAGGGGCGCGTTCGCCTTTCTCGTCAACCATGGCTGTGCCCCAGATCATGTGGTGGAATATGTAGCGTCCACCTACTGTTTCTCGGCCACTGCCGGCCTGATTATCGACGTCATTCACTTCCACGATTTCAACAGACTTTACGAACCGGTCTTCTGTCAGCCCGGTGGGGATATAGTCAATCTCGCCCCACCAGTCAGCAGTGCCGGCAAGCTTGGTGATATCGTTCATGCGCACGACCAGATCCGGTTCGCCAGCAGTCCACTTGATGCTGTCATCGAATGAGAGCGCAGCAGGCGCATCAGCTGGATCACCTTTCGGTGTGCCGCTGCGAGCCCATGCGGATACCTTTGCGAGCTCTTCTTCAGTCAGTGATGGATCATCTTTATAATCCTGAATTCCGATATCCTTTTCCATGTACCAGGGCGGCATCGCACCAGCACGGTCGCGCAAACCAGTCTTGTATTCAATGAGTCCGGCAAAAGGCGCTACTTCATCGAAAGTCACCAATGGCATCGGACCGGCGCCACCAGCCCGGTGACAGTTCTGGCAGCTGCGCTGCAGAATTGGTTCGATATCCTTGTGAAAAGTGACCTCGTCGGATTGGGCACTGCTGATGCTAGGCACGAGCCAAAGGCTTGCCAGCAAGGCATTTCCTAAACCTAAGAATGTCTTTGCGAAAAGATTGCGCATATTGCTACCCCATTAATAGCAGATAATAAAATAGTCGGCGATGAAGCCAGAGCGAGTTAAATAAACTTGGGAATTGTAGCAGCTTTTACTTCGAATTTGAACGCTCGCTCGGTGTAACTTGCGCACTATGATCAAGGATTTAGCGATTTGAGCTGACTGATTTTGAAATGCCTTACTGAAAACTGGAATTTACGGCAAATTGCGCAGGGTTTTGCTTCAGCGTTTCGGTCCGCGCAGTAAGGCCCACAAGTTGCTACTGGCCAGCAAGCTCGCGAACAAGATTAATAATGCGAAGCTAAACCATTGAACTGCATAAGATAAATTTTGATTAACATCAGGATTTACAGCTGGCCAGTGACGTACCAGCGTGCCAGCTTGGTCAGCGGTCAGTCGAACTTCGAATGGAAACAACGGTTCGCCTAGGATTTCCGACAACACGTCGATTTCAAGACTGCGAACTCGTAAAGGCCATGTCGAGGGATCGATTTCACTGTCAAAAACCCGGGCGTTGGCACCTGGTACATGAATCTGGGCGGTTACTGTCACAGGTCCGGCAACTGGACGCAGATCCGGGGGCGTGCCCTGAGGCAGAATACCGGTAGTCCATCCGCGATGGACCAGAACCAGTTGACCGTTGCTGGCAAGGCGCAATGGTGTCACGACACCATAGCCAATTTGCGCTTCAAAGAATTCAGCCAGCAGCAGGATTGAGTGGGAGTTATCATATCCGCCACGCAGCGTGACATGGCGGTTTTGCATTTCGGGGTTGGCAGGGTGCAGGTGGCCGACAGGAATCTCTTCCACGGGTGGAGCAGAATCCCGCAACTCCAACTCCAGCGCGCGTTGTGCGTCGACTTTTTCGGCAGCGCGGTCCAACTGCCAGATCCCAAGTCGGGCGAACGCAAACACCGTCATCAAAACGCAGGCAGTCACCAGCCAGTTTATGCGAATGTGAAACCCACCGAGGGCGTGATTGGAGTGTAGCTGCATGCTTGAATCCCTGGAGTATTGCCAATAACCAATCCTGGTTCGCTGGCACTGGGTGACATTAATGTGTTCGATGCAACTCGTGAGTCGACAAGTTGGATAAGCAAGAGGGCCGAGAGCCTAATGCAGAAGCAGGCGTAATTCAACCAGCGGACGTGGCGTGCACATCAGCACCATGCGCACCAATGATAGGGCGGGCGATAATAGGTTATCAGACGTCCGCAAATTATAACGGCACACCAGCATGCCAGAGATACAGCCGCAATGAAGCGGGCGCGAGTTGGTGCGGATGCATGCGCGGGTGTGGCCCGGGTGGCAGCCGCAGTGGTTGCGTAAAACAGCAGCATGTTTATTCCAGCCAGTAGCATGAACAAGAATTTGCTCTGCACTGCAGGGTTATACAAGTACTGATCAGGCGCAGAGCTGAGAAACATGGTGCCAGTTACTACATTTAACAGATAGCCAGCCACTCCGATTGGCACCAGCTTATGCAATTCGATGAGCGGAATAGCCTTGCCCATGCCAAGCATGCGCAGATCGAACACTCCCACTGTGCCAAACAGCAGGCACAGGCCAATAAAATGCAGGGATTCGATCACCGGCCAACCCCAGGTCGAATGCATAAACTGGTATATGCCTATGGATTGCGAAAACTGCAGTAACAATTCGATCATGTCTCTCTCAGAAGAAGCGTGATGCCAGCAAGACACTATTGGTATAAGCCAGAAAGCGGCCACCCGTAATGGTAATAATCCATAATAAAAATGTTAGGAAGGCAAGTTTGACGATCAGCCGATTGTGTGTGGCTGCGGTGTCTGCTTGCGCGAGGAAATTCTGGAAATATCGGCTAATCAGCAATGCCATGGTCAAGGCCAGTAATTTTACATAGAACACTGGATTCGTAAGCGCCTTTGCCGGATAAGCAAGCAAAAGGCCAATACCGGATAGCACAATCAGCCCCACGCACCACCAGTGCAGAGGATAAAACTTGCGCAGCGGGGCAAGCGGGATGGAGGCGGCGAAACCGGTCAGGCGCAAGCTGATAGCGATATTAATGCCAACGACGAAACCCATGGCGACTGCATGCAAGGTCAATACACTGAAAAATGCCGGGCCGGATTCCCTCAGCCAGTTACTGAGCCCGGTTGCTTCCAGTCTAGCCAGGGTTTCCAGTTTTCAGTTCTCCCATGCTTGCTTGCTGCATCTCGCGGCGATCACGCGATCAGTGGATCGATAAATTGTTCCATGGTCGCGCGCAGTGCAGCATCCGGCAAGCGACCGCGCGCAGCAACCACATTGTCTTCAGCATGATGGGGTTTGGTCGTGCCAGGAATTGGAATTGCGCCACTCGGATGGGACATCACATATTTGAGAAACACCTGCGCCCAACTGCTGGCATCAATATCCGCAGCCCAGTCTGGCAGAGCGCGGTTGCCCACGGCTTCGAACATTTCACCGCGACCAAACGGCAGATTGACCAATACGGCGATGCCCTTATCCTGGGCCAGTGGCAGCAGGCGCTGATCGGCATTGCGATTACCGAGTGCATAATCCACCTGGATAAAATCCAGCGGATAGCGACTCATGATTTGCTCCATTTCTTCATATTGGCGATCACTGGAAGAGGTTACGCCGATATAGCGGGAACGACCCTGTTGCTTCCACTCCTGCAAGGTTTGCAGTTGGACTTCGACGCCCACCAGATTATGCACCTGCATCAATTCGAAGCTGTCGCCGCCCAGTAATTCGAATGATTGCTCCATGCGCGCCACGCCGCCGGCAGCGTCCTCGCGGTCAACCTTGGTAGCTACCCACAGATCATCGCGAATGCCCAATTCGCGCATGATATTGCCTATCACTGCTTCGGAATTGCCATAATTCGGCGAGGTGTCAACCACTTTGCCGCCCAACCGGTGAAACATGGCAAAGGTATCGCGGAATACCGGCATCTCGGCTGAGCCCGCATCGCCTCTATAATTGCGACAACCAATACCGATGCTGGGAATCTGTTGGCCGGATGAAGGAATTGTCGTCATATGCAAAGGTGTTTGCGCGAGCAGTGGTAAGCTCAGATTGAGTCCGGCAGCCAGTCCGGCGCTGTGGGCAAGCAATTTTCTGCGAGTCAGGGACATGTTAATACTCCAGAGACTGGTAAAGTAGCATTGAGCCAGATAGTGCGTGCATGGCAGCGTGAGAGTCAATACGCATTGCGCTGATGCGGTCTACGGATGCTATGCTAGAATCCGGGAGGCTGCATTGGTAGGCTTTCTAGCCAATTGGCTGCCCTTGAATAACAATAATGACGGAGACTGGCATGAATAATTCCGCAAGATGGTGTTTCTCAAAAGTAGTCATGGCGGCGGCAATTCTGATAGGCGCGGTAGGCGCACAAGGCGCCGATAATAGTGCAGTTCCGCGCACAGCTGATGGTAGTCCGGATTTCAATGGGATCTGGCAAGCCCTCGGCACCGCTTACTATGATGTTGAGCCCCATGCAGCAGATTTTGGACCCTTGCCGGTATTAGGTGCCATCGGTGCCATTCCTGCAGGTCTTGGCATAGTAGTTGGGGGTGAAATTCCTTATACGCCAGCAGCGCGCGCCCAACAACAGGCGAACAAGGCAAATTGGCTGGCGGCGGACCCGCTCGTGAAATGCTATATGCCGGGTATTCCCAGAGCCAACTACCTGCCGTTTCCATTCCAGATCATCCAGTCACCTGAACACGTGGTAATGGCCTATGAGTTTGCCAGCGCCAGTCGCATCATCTACATGAATCGACCGGATTTTGAGGCGCCGATTCTGAGCTGGATGGGGCATGGTCGTGGCCGCATTGAAGGCGATTCACTGGTGATTGACGTTACCGATCAGGTGCCGGATACCTGGCTTGATCACGCCGGTAATTATCATACCGATGCGCTGCGCGTAACCGAGCGCTATACCCATATGGGTCCGAATACACTCATGTATGAGGTAACAATGGAAGATCCAAACGTTTATAGCGAACCCTGGACCATGCGCCTGCCCCTGTATCGAAGACTGGATGAAAACATGCAGTTGCTTGAGTTCAAATGCGTCGAATTTGCAGAAGAGCTGATGTACGGCCACTTGCGCAAGGGCGCCGACAGTCAATAACCGTCGGTAGATACGCCCCATGACCATACTGACTGATGTGACGACGATTACCTGGGCACTAATCGTCGTCATGAGCCTGTTGATCCTGTATTTTCACGGCCCCAGTTATTCTGCGCAGACAGTGCGTAGCGCCCCCCTCGATTCTCACCAGCTTCGGCATCTTTGGCACATTCCTCGGCATTGCACTCGGTTTGATGCGCTTCGATAGCGCCAGTATTGAAGCCAGCGTGCCGCCCATGATTGGTGGGCTCGGCGTCGCTGTCTGGTCATCCATCGTCGGCATACTCGGCGCGCTCAGTATTCGCCTGCGGCACAGCATCCAGCTTGAACAGAATGCAGCGACGGACGCGCAAAAGCTGGTCACGGTGGCTGATCTGAATGCAACTCTCGTCCAACTCAATGCTAATCTTGACCAGTTGCGCAGCGAAAGCAGGGCGGATGCGGCGGCGATATTGACGGCCAACCAGAACTACCAGAGTTCTATGGTAGAAGCGAACGTAGACGCGCTAACCACCGCACTGGCAAAGGTAATGACTGAGTTCAACAGTCGTATCGAAGTGCAGTACGGGGAAAATTTCAAAAAGTTCAACTAGGCACTCGGTCATTTGCTGGAGTGGCAGCAAACATATTCCAGTCAACTCGAAGCGATGCTGTTAGCGCAGCAAACCAGCCTGCAGGTAATTGATCACGCGAGTCAGTCCTATGCACAGATGATCGCCCATTCCCAGAAATTCAATCGAGTGGCGGCGTCACTCGGAGAATTGTTGAAAGGACTCGAGCAGCAAACCAGTAACCTCGAAGGCTATTTGTCGGGACTGTCTTGTCTGGTTGGAAAGGCATCGGAAGGTTTACCCGCGCTGGCAGACTATGTCGGCGAACTAACCGACAAGCTGAGCCATAGCATCGAACAGAACAATGCCTCACTCACCCAAATACTCACGCAAGCGGCGCAGGACATTTCCCGGACGGTGGCTGAGGTGAGCACCAGTCTCGCGGCATCAGTCAATCAGGCGCACAGCGGTCTGGCTGAACACGTGCAGGCGATGACCAACAAGACTGACAAGCAGATGCAAATGCTGGACCGTTCGATGGAGAAGGAGTTGACGCAGGCGCTGCAGACCTTTGGCTATCAACTCACTGCCTTGTCTGAAAAATTCGTCAATGACTACATGCCGCTCACCGATCGCTTGCGTGACATTCTGCAGTTGGCTGAAGTCCAAACTGGCAAGCGCACACCCGTGACCAAGTAAATATTTAAGCAGACTGAATCTCTATGCTGAGCGGTGAACTCGAAACGGAACTGGATACAGAAGAGCAATGGATCGCGGTAAGCGATCTTATGAGCGGCTTGATGATTTTGTTCCTGCTCATCGCTGTAATGTATCTGGTAATTGTCGAGCGCCAGAACGATGAGATCGAACGGGTGGTAGTGCTGTATGAAGATCTGCGCGAGGAATTGCATGCAGATCTGCTGCAAGAATTTGCCGCCGATCTGCCGCGCTGGGGAGCTGAGCTGGGTAAAGATCTGAAATTTCGCTTCACCAACACTGATGTTTTATTTGAAGAAGGCGAGTCGGATCTGAAAGCGGATTTCGCGATTATATTGGACGATTTCTTTCCGCGTTATCTGGCGATTCTCAGCTCAGATGCCTATCGCAGCGAAATTCTGGAAGTGCGCATTGAAGGGCATACGTCGAGTTCCTGTTCTCAGGCACAAGATAGTGACAATGCGTATCTGTTAAACATGGCACTGTCGCAGGAGCGTACGCGTACAACTCTTGGTTACATACTTGAGCTCACGGCGGTGGCGCATGAGAAGGTCTGGTTACGGGAGCGTCTCACTGCCAATGGCCTGTCTTCATCGCAACTGATCTTGAGCAACAGCGGAGACGAAGACGCCCAGCGTTCGCGTCGGGTTGAGTTTGTGGTAATCACCGAAGCCGAAACCCGTCTCTCTACCATCCTTCAGGAAATTCGCTAGAGCGACACCATGCGGCTGCCAGACTTCACCACTTTTGCACCCTTTAATTTGCTCCGGCAGCAAATGGGTACGACGCAGCTGGGATATTTTGAGCTGTTCGATCCGGTTTTGCATCTCACCGGGAAGGAGCGATCCGAGCTGGAGCGCAGTGGCGTATTACAAGCGTTAGAAGATATCAAGGTTTTGCCTGATCGCATGCTGGCAGTGAAGAATAGCCGGGTCATCGCCTATAACGCGAACGAAAACTGGTACTGCCAGCAGCGGGAGTATCCGACTTACCATGTGGCGTTTTGTTCCCAATTGGAAGAGTTGCGTTCGGCACAGGCAGGCACGGAATTATTACTGACCAGCAAGGTGGCGGAAGACTACAACCTGGTCAAGATTCGCACGAGTGGTGAAGTGAGTCTGCGGGCCCATGGCTTTGTAGTATGTAAACATTGCCTGCATACACTGCGTTACAAGGACTTCGACGAATTTCGTAACAGAAGACGCGGTTATAGCCAGAAAGTCTTGAGCGAATTCAATTTGAAAGAATTCTTTCACCTGTATCAGCAATATCCGCTGAGTTTTGGCCGGCGTCCGCTGCCAGCTGAGGCCGAACCAACAGTCTGATTTGGCCTTGTGTCACCACTGCCGTGAGTACTCCCCAGCAGCTGGCAACCCACGGCAACAGTGCGGAAGTGAACGCTATGAGCCTGGATCGCGCTCTGCCAGCAGTGCCGGAGTTACTTCGCTCAACCCGGCAAGCGCCAACACAATCAATAGCGCGGTTTGCGGTCCCACATGGGAATTATCCGGGGCAAACCATTCATCTGGAGAGTGGGCGCCGTCACCATTACCACCGCCGGCGATAGTGATAGCAGGAATGCCCACTGACATCGGTACATTGGCATCGGTGCTGGAGATATTTAGTTCTTCCAGTTCTAGACCATTGGCATCAAAGGCCAGTGCCGCGACTTGCACTATGGTGCTGCCTGTCGGCGTGCTGCCTGCCGGGCGGTCGCCAATCAAAACGAAGTCGACGCTAATTTCGCCATTGTTCCACCGTGCATTTTCTGCAGCGACTGCTTCCAGTGCGGCCGCCATGGCGCGTTGCTCCAGTTGCGCCAGTTGCTCGATATCATTGGAGCGCATGTCTAGGGCCAGCACGGCATCGGCGGCAATAGAGTTTACAGAGGTGCCGCCACTCACAGTACCGACAGTAAAAGTTGTCTTTGGCGACGCTGGCGTCTCCAGATCAGCGATCTTGCCAATGGCTCTGCCCATGGCATGAATGGCGCTTGGCAGGCCAAATGCGCCGAACGAATGCCCGCCGGGTCCCTTAAATTGGAACTCGAAGCGGCGACTGCCAGTACCACCGGTGGTAATTCGTGCAAGTCGCACGCCATCGATGGAAATGAAGCCATCAATCTCGGGATGATCGCGAAATATCGCCTTGATGCCGCGTAAATCGCCGCGGCCTTCCTCGCCAACATTGCCAGCAAAGATAATGTCGCCGCTGGTTTGCAAATTATGCACATTGAGTGCGTCTATTACGGACAGCAGGGCCGTGAGTCCGCGGGTGTCATCGCCAATACCCGGCGCATAGTAGCGTCCACCGCGCAATTCGACAGTGGTATCTACACCTTCCGGGAAAACGGTGTCGAGATGCGCGGCGATTAACAAGGTCGGACCATTGCCACTGCCAGGGCGCACGCCGATGGCGTTTCCCTCACTGTCGATATAGGCATCAACCAATCCGCGAGCTCGCATCAGTTCCAGATAATACGCGGCTCTACGCTCTTCCATGAACGGTGGTGCCGGGATCTCGGTAAGTCTGATCTGCTCCCTGATCGCTTCTGGTTCGGAAGATTGTATGTATTGAAGTGCAGTTTGTACGGATTGGTGCGCGTGCAACTGGCTGAAGGTGTTGGCGATATCTGGTTCCACAGGCACCAGCGTCTGGCTGACTTGTGCCAGAGCAGTCGTGGACAATGACAAGGATAAAGCGAGCATATATTTTTTCATAACAACTCCATTCTCACAGATCCACAAGCAACGTCTGCATCCTCTGAGCCAGCCGCGGCATAATCAGCAGCAACGGTGCCAGTTTGCACGGCCCGCAAGCAGACTTCAACAATTCCAAAGTAGATTCAAGGGGTATGGAACCGACGCCAGGTCATTGCGCAGTTACCGACAACAGGCTCTGAAACAGGCGCCGTTTATCCGCTGCTTCCAGATAGGCCGCAGTGACGGTGTCGTTGAATTGATCCCAATTCTCTTCAGTCATCTGGCCAGCTGCTGCGATGCGCTGTGCCAATAACTGCGTAATGGCTACCCCGAGCGCATCGAGTGCGGGCCTGATTACCAGTTCCAGATCCGGAGTTTCCTGAATTTCCAGTCCCGCCTGCAAGGCAGCGCGATGCCGATACTGAATAATCTTGGCGATATCGATCTGGGCCAGAAAAAAAGCCTCCACCGAGTCTGCTTGCAGACCCGCGGCAGCGGCAGCCAGTTTGGACTCTTGCAATACCACGGTTTCCCGCGGCAGATCCTCAACTGGCAGTTCGTGCAGTGCCTTGTAGGTGGCGACATCCTGCATGTAGGACAGACGGGCATTAATCGCCGCAAATAGTTCCGCAGTGGTGTCTGCGTAGAGCGGGTTGGCGTAGCCAAATAACCACAGTGCAACTACCATGCATGGTTTAACTGCCAAACAGAATCGAGATCCATTCATTTTGGTGTGTGTTTGCGCAGTGGTGCGATACCGCGATCAACTATAGAAGCAAGTGAGGACAGTATTAGCAGATAGGCAAACCAGGTAGTAGCTGCTAACAGCAAGCTGTAGGCCCGCGGCACGATTTCAACGGCAGCGACCGCCATCACCACCAGCGGCACGAAGTACAGAATGCCATTCCAGCGACCGATGAAACTCATGCGCAGCTGTTTCTGGCGAAACAGCCAGTAGGAGTCGAGTACGTATTGGCTGAATGCGATAACGATCAATAACGGCAGCAGTACTGGCACAATTTCGCGATAGGCGAGTGCGGCGAGACCACAGGTGACGAAAAGGAAATCAGTAGCGTGATCAAACAGCATACCGCGCGCGGTACTTGTACCTGAGGCGCGGGCCAGCTTGCCATCAAGGATATCGGAAACAATGGCGAGCATGATCAGCAGCAACAACAGCCAGGCGTTGATTGTGCCCGGCAGTGCCAGGCCCCAGCTGACCGGGACAATGAGCAGCAAGCGCAGTCCGGTCAGCAAGTTAGCCATCAGGAACCAAACATTTCCCGTTGCGCGCGGCGCAGAAACACCAGTCCGATCGCCGCGTTGAACAGAATAAAGAAGTTGTGCTGTACGAAACCGAAGGCGGCCATTTGCCCTTCATTCTCTGGAAACAGCAGTACCCAGAACGTAATCGCGGCAGCGCGCATGGGTGTGGGTACGGCGGCGGCAAAGAAGATCACCGGCAAGTAGGGCAACAAGTTCAGTAGCGAAGCCTCCACACCGAACAGGTTTAACGCTACCGTGTAGACGGCAACGGCTGCCAGCAACGCCGGCGAGCGCAACAGGAAGAACGCGCCGTAATGCCAAGGTTTGGCGAGTTTGAACGCATGCAGTATGCGGCGATCTCGCAGCGTATTGCCCGGCAGGATCGTACCCTGAAAGTAAAGTATCCACACGATGAGTAACCCGGCAGCTGCCAGTGCGATATATGGAATCAGCCCAAATACGGCAGGCAGGGCGTCGCCGGTAAAGAAATAGCCAATAGTCGCCCACACCAGCAGGTAAAACATTTCGCAGAACATGATGAACAGCATGACCGAGCCAACTTCCCATCCCGGAATCTGGTCGCGTTTGTTCAGGTAATAAGCCATCGCACCCTTGCCGATTTGCTCGTTGAAAATAGAGATAATGTAGGCGCTCGCACGTATCGGCAGGATATCGCGATAACGGATATCAGCAACAAACCAACCCAGCGCTTTCGTCACCACCAGCGTGTCGATGACAAAATAGAACAGGGAATAGCCCACCATCAGGATGATCCATGGTATCCAGTTCACCGACGCGAATACTTGAGTCATGTACGCGACCAGTGTCATGCCCTCGCGCATAGCGGCCCCATTGAGCCGATAGTATAGGTAAGCAAAACAGATTGCGGTGAGAATCAGGAACAGTACGCGCCCGATTGCATTGGGTTTCTTGCGCGCTGGGGGCGCGTCCATAGTTTGTTCTTCAGTCATGTTATTTGGATTTCCCGGCAATCTTGGCCAGTGTGTCGGCAAGTGGGGTGAGTGAAATATTCAGGGCGACATCAGCGTTCTGTGTCACCACTTCATCGGCTGTGATGACATCTAAAACAGTGGGAGTAATGCCGCCACCCTTCAGGCGACTCGATATGGCAGCGCCAAGTCTTGCGACCCAGATCGGGATCGAGCCAATCTCCACGCGCTTGCCCATGAGTGCGGCGGTCTTGAGAATCAGGTTGCGGTAACTGATAGCCTCTGGCCCCACGAGTTCGTAAGTGCTGGAAGAGCTCGCGCTCATTTCGCAACAGCGCAGGATCGCCATATTGAGGTCGTCAATGTCGAGCGGGCGCATGGAGTAATTGCCTCCGCCTAACACTTTAGTTTTGGTTTTGGAGGCGGCGCCTAACAATGAGCTGGCGCCGGCAGTGCCCGGTCCTAGAAGTATGGGAGTGCGAATGATGCTGCTGCCTATACGGGCGGCTGCAACGAGTTCTTCGGCGGCGCCTTTGGAGCGGAAATAGGCGTTCGTGCTGGCTGGATTCGCACCGACTACACTGATGAAGACCAGTTGTTTGGCTCCAATCAGTTCGGCAGCCGCTGCCACGCAACGGGTCGCTTCAACATTGGCGTGCGAGTAGGTCGTGTGCTTGGATTCGATCAGTATGCCCGCAAGATGCACGATACAGTCAGCTCCTTGCAATGCAGTGGCGAGATTTGCCGCTGAATCGTAAGAAATGACGCGTGGTTCAATTCGATTGGGAGTGGGCAGTGTCGACAACGCGGCCTGCGAGCGGGCGCCGGCGATTACAGTATGTTCGGTGTGGGCGACGATGTGTGCCAGCAGATTTTGTCCAACGCTGCTGTTGGCGCCAGTTACTGCAATTCTCATGTTGATGTTCGGTTCCTGTTGTTCAATAAAGCGGTCAGGCGCTGGTTCGGGTGATTGTCAAAATTTAGTGATAGCGCATTTGTATGCGGATGCATGAACGTATTTCGCAGTCTGTAATTTGGTTGTTAATTTGGTAGTTGTCTAGCCGGCGTATGCCAGATTCTCCAGACGCTTGCTACGCTGAGTTTTGCTGGCGCGCGTATTTTCGATCGCAGTGAGTGCCGCTGCAGCCATCGCAGTGGTGTACCGCTCCGGGCTGGCGTCAGCATACAGGGTTGTACGCATTCTTGGTATCCGTTGCATGTGACGAATAGTGGCTTCAAGTTGTTGCGGATGCCACTCCTGCCCATGTTCGGCGCCCGCCGCACGAGTGATGCTTTCATTCATCAGGGTGCCGCCCACGTCGTTGGCGCCTGCTTGTAAACAAAGACTGACACCATCCTGCCCCAGCTTGACCCAGCTCGCTTGGATATTGTCGATCAGGCCGTGAAAGACCAGTCGCGCGACTGAGTGCATGAGAATCGATTCCCGGAAACTTGGGCCCATGCGCGAACGGCCTTTCAAATACATCGGTGCTTCCATGGCGACATAGGGCAGCGGTACGAACTCTGTGAAGCCACCAGTGCGTTGTTGCAGATTGCGAATTGCCAATAGATGCGCCGCCCAGTGCCGGGGTCGATCCACGTGGCCATACATAATAGTTGCGGTCGTCCTGAAGCCGATGCCATGAGCGGTTTCCATGACTTCGAGCCATTGCGCGGTGGTTAACTTGTCAGGACAGATTAGCTGGCGAACTTCGTCATGCAGGATTTCAGCGGCGGTGCCGGGCAGCGTGTTCAATCCGGCCTGCTGTAATCGCTGCAGAAACTCCTGCAGGCTTACACCCAGCGTCTGTGCACCTTGCCATACTTCCAATGGTGAGAAGGCGTGGATATGCATTTCCGGTACGGCAGTGCGTACTGTTGCCAGGATATCAAGATAGGTCTGGCCGGTATAATCAGGATGAATGCCGCCCTGCATGCACACTTCAGTTGCTCCGCGCTGCCAGGCTTCCTGACAACGGCGTGCGATTTCTTCAGCACTTATGTCATAGGGTTCGCCGCGCAGGTTTTCACTGTGCTTGCCCTTGGAGAATGCGCAGAACTGGCATTTGAAATAACACACGTTCGTGTAATTGATGTTGCGATTTACCACATAGCTGACCACGTCGCCATTGGTTGCCGCGCGCAGCCGGTTGGCGGTTTGGGTAATTAAACTGAAATCTGGTCCACGCGCGCTGAATAGTTGTGTGATTTCGGCGGCGCTGACTTCCCGACGACTTACGCATTTCTCGATAATTTCAATAATATGCTGTGATGCATTGGCTGCAGCAGATGGTTCCAGCACCAGACTGCGTTCCAATTGCGGGATTGGCTCCAGGCCACCTGGATTCCAGGTGTCACGCTTTGCGAAGCCATCAGCATCGGATAACTTCATTACGCCGGGATGCAATTCCGGCGCGATCCAGTTGCGTGCATCTTGTACAAACTCGGGATACACAGTGAGACGCTGATCGAGGAATTTCCCCGCTGCCGCCGTTTCCCGTGCGAGCTGGTCCAGATGTGGCCATGGCGCTTCTGGATTGACGTGATCCGGTGTTAAAGGAGACACGCCGCCCCAGTCATTAATGCCTGCGTCTACCAATTGTGGTAACACGCCAGGGCTCAGGTTTGGTGGCGCCTGAATGTTCATCTCGCCACCAAAAATCAGTCGCGCCACGGCTATGGTCCACAGTAATTCATTCAAATCAGGTTCGGGTGCCTGCGCCATTTTGGTATTGGCCTTGGCGCGAAAATTCTGCACGATAATTTCCTGCAGGTGCCAGTATTGCAAATGCAACTTGCGCAGTGCCAACAGGGATTCGATGCGTTCCAGTCGGGTTTCACCGATGCCTATCAACAAACCAGAGGTAAACGGCACGTTGGCCTGACCGGCGAGTTCGATGGTGGCGAGTCGTACTGCCGGGTCTTTGTCCGGGGAGCCGTAGTGTGGCTGGCCTTTTTCGCACAGTCGTGTCGAAGCAGATTCCAGCATGATGCCCATAGATGCGCTGACTTTGCGCAACTGGCTGATTTCGGCGGCAGTCATGTTGCCGGCATTGATGTGGGGCAACAATCCGGTTTCACGCAATACCCGTCCTGCAACTGCGAGTACATACTCAAGGGTGGTCGCGTAACCGAGTTCGGCCAGCGCATCCCGTGACGCCTTATAACGCAGCTCAGGTTTTTCGCCGAGCGTAAAAAGAGCTTCCTGACAACCGGCCTTGGCACCCGCGTGGCATAGCTCAAGCACCTGCTCGATACTCATATAGGCTTGCTGGATATATTTTGGGGTGCGCGCAAAAGTGCAGTAGTGACAAACGTCCCGGCACAAGTGCGTGAGCGGGATGAAGACCTTGCGGGAGTAGGTGATGACCTGGCCATGGTGTGCATCCCGTAACTTGCGGGCACGCGCAGCTAACACCGCAGTATCGTCTATCGCAGCCAATGCGAGAGCGTCTGCAGTACTCAGGAAATCAACGCTTGTTGTCTGCAGGACCAATGTGATTCTCCGTCAAA
The DNA here is from genome assembly GCA_009692305.1 of Gammaproteobacteria bacterium. Classification (GTDB taxonomy): domain Bacteria; phylum Pseudomonadota; class Gammaproteobacteria; order Pseudomonadales; family Pseudohongiellaceae; genus UBA9145. Next base: position 75,504 of record SHZK01000005.1, read on the forward strand.
CTTGCCTTACTACCAAGGCTGGATAGATTACCAGTATCAGTGCCAAAAGCGGAGTAAAACTATACACTTCGACTTCAAACCAGCGGTTTTGCAGCGCTTTCAATGCAACTCAAGTACAGGAATCAGCTTCATGAAAATGCCACTCAAGCGAGCAAAAAATTATTGGCAGACGCTATCATGCGTGCTCGCATTCGGAGCGGCGATTTGGAGTAGCCATGGCCAGAGTCCTCCGTCTGACTCTTTGCTGTTTGAGAATGTGCGTGTGATAGTCGGCGATGGCAACGTACTCGATAGCGCTTCAGTGTTGATCAGCGGCGGCACGATCGTAGCTGTTGGTGCCATTGACCAAGCCGAGTTACCAGCGGCTACAGCGCGCATCGATCTTGCCGGTAAAACTCTGATGCCAGCGCTCATTGATGCGCACGCGCATCTGGGTTATGAGGCGTTCAGCAGTTGGGGGGCGACCAATTACTCAGTAGCCAACTTGCTCGATCATCTTGAGCGTTATGCCTATTATGGCTTTGGCGCAGTCTTCTCGGCGGGCAGTGATCCGGATCAGTTGGCATTACAACTGCAGCAGTCACAGGCGCAAGGTCAGGCCGGTGGCGCACGCTTTCTCATCGCCGCTGGCATGGCTCCGCCCGCACAAGGGCCTAACAATCAATTTCTGGCAGAAGCGCTTGCAGTTGAACGACAGACTGGCAATACCATCTTGCGCGGATTGGCGACGCCGGAGCAGGCGCGGCTTGCGGTCCAAGCTGTAGCGCAATTGCAGATTCCATTTATTAAACTCTGGGTAGATGATCGCGGCGGGTCACAGACAAAACTACAACCTGAGATTTACAGGGCTGTGATAGCCGAGGCAACACAGTTCGGGATAGACGTAGTTGTACATCAGCAATTCGCCGAGGACATGCCTGACCTGATTGCGGCGGGAACGCGCGGCTTCCTGCATGGCAGGTTGGAAAGCGGTTTTACCACCGGGATCGCGCAAGCTGCCGGGCAAAATAATGTGTTCATAGTGCCGAACCTGGGATTGGCGGAATTGCGGCGCGAAGCAATCGGCGCAGATGCGTTTCTTGCGCAAACCCTGTCTCCGAGTGTGGCGCAGCGCATGGCGGTTACGGCGCAGCGACAAATGGTACCGGAGCGTAACCCTGAGCTGGAACAAACCCTGCGCGCCAGCTTCGCCGAATTATTGGCGGCGAATGTGGATATTGTGCTGGGTACCGATGCTGGCGCGGTTCCGGATCACCCATTTGGTTATACCGGGCATCGTGAGTTGGAGATCTTTGTGCGTCACGGTATGAGTCCGCTGCAGGCGCTCAGTGCTGGTACCAGCGTCGCGGCGCGGGTGCTTGGACTGGAGAATTCAGGACAGGTGCTGGAGGGTTATAGAGCGGACTTGCTCATACTCGATGCCAATCCACTCGATGACATCCGCAATACCCGCAGTATTTACCAGGTGTATCTAGGGGGCGAACTGGTGGACCGGGCAGCGCTGGCAGCGCGATTCGCTGGCGCTGCGCTCAACAATTGAGCAACTGGACGCACTCGTTGCTGCCAGCATCAAGTTGACATATTCACACTGCTGGCGTTTGCTTCAATGCTTACAATAGATGAAAAACGAAGCCGTCATCCATCGCATCGCCTTTTTGTTCATCTATTTGTGCGTGCAAGGCATTGCGCTTGGCAGCTAGCGAGAATTCACGATCTTTATTTGGATCCTTGCCTGCCGCGCTCAGGCGCGTTTCTTCGGCATTGCGAAAATCACAAAACTCATTGTAGGCATTGATTTCTGCTTTCAGCTGCGAGGCGACTATCTGGTGAGCTTTAGATTACAAACAGCGAAAACGAATAGATAAGTAACTGCAAAAATAATTTCAGATGATGTTTGAATTCGGCAATGAGGATTAAAATATTTTAACTAATAGCTCGATCCTGATCTTTCCAGAATGGCGCGCGCAGTTCCCGCTTTAGTACTTTGCCGGGGCCAGATTTAGGCAATGGTTCGCGCCTCACATCAATCCCCTTGGGGACTTTGTACCCGGCAATATTTTTCCGGCAAAACTCAATAAGGGCGTCGCTATCAATAGCCTTATCCGCCCGCGGCACGACCACCGCCCATACTGCCTCGCCCCATTTCACATCCGGCACACCAAACACGGCCGCCTCAAGCACCGCCGGGAATTTGTACAAAACTTCCTCCACCTCGGTGCAGTACACGTTCTCGCCGCCAGTGACGATCATGTCCTTGCTGCGGTCAACCAGAAACACGAAGCCATCGGCATCCATGTAACCGAGGTCACCGGTCCAGTAAGCGCCATCCTTGAGCACGGCGGCGGTTTGCTCGGCTTTATTCCAGTAACCGCGCATTACGTTCGGACCACGAACCACCACTTCGCCAATTTCTCCGCGTTCGACTTCGGCGCCGTCAGTATTGCAGATATTTATCGTGCAACCGGTAATCGGCCTGCCGCAAGAACGCGCGCGCGGGGAGGCGATAAGGTCTTGTTCATTCAGGAGTACGGTGCACAGCGGCGATAATTCAGTCGCCCCGTATACTTCAACCAGTTCTGCAGAAGGAAACGCGCTATGGGTGCGGCGCAGGATTTCAGTAGCGATCGGTGATCCACCATGGGCGATCATGCGCAGACTGTCAGTGCGGCGCGGTCTGGCGTGTTGTTCTTCGGCAATGGCAGACAGCATCGTCGGCACACCAAGAGTCTCTGTTATAGCATGACGTTCGATCAGATCCAGGGCGACAGCGGGATCGAAAGCTGCCAGGGTGACTTGAGTGCCAAGCGTCCATACGTTTGCCAGTACGCCGTTGGAGCCAGCCGCATGAAACAGGGGTGCCATTACCAGCATGACATCGTCGCTGCGCTGCGGTACTGCCGCGAGATAATGAAAGGTATTAGCTATCAGATTGCGATGGCTCAGCATGACACCCTTGGATTTGCCAGTGGTGCCGCCGGTGTAAAACAACCCGGCCAGGTCGGTCTCGGCGACGCCAGCGCCCAATTCACACTCATCCGCAGACTGGAGTAGGCCGTCGAATTCGGCGCCGATGCGAATCACCCGTTCGACGCAGTTCGAGAGCTGACCTGGTTCCCTGTCAGTGATGAGTATCCTCGCTCCGGAATCCTGCAGTGCATATAACAGTTCAGCATCAGTATGGCGCGTGTTAAGTGGCACCACCACGAAACCTGCAGCTGGGACCCCTATATACGTTGTGAGGTAATAATGGGAATTGGCAGCGAGAATCGCCACCCGGTCTCCGTGCTTGAGTCCCAGTGCAACGAGCGTGCCGGCCAGCAGCCGACAGCGTTGATACAGTTGTGCATAGGTGAGGGTGGTATCGCCATCAATGACGGCGACAGAGCCTGCCGCAACCTGCACGGCAAGCTTGATTGGATCGGCGAAGGTGTGCACGAGTTAAGGCCAGTCCCGGTTGAATTATTCTCGCAACGCGAATGTATAGACGACATTACCCGCTGCAATCGTCACATACTGTTTGCCGTCGACCGCGTAGGTCATTGGCGCCGCGTGCACGCGAGCGCCTAGAGACTTATGCCAGAGTTCCTCGCCAGTGCTCGCGTCCAACGCGAAGAAGAAGCCATCGGCGCTGCCAGTAAACACCAGGCCACCTGCGGTAGTTGTTATACCGGCGGAGGAGCGCGGCTGAATGGGGAATTCCCATACGATATCGGCAGTAACCGGATCGATAGCGCGAATCGAGCTGTGAAACGCATCCATAGGTTGCGTGTAGCGTCCGCCACCGCCGGTGTAGCGTGCGCCTACTTCAAATTCTTCGTCCCGCTTGAAAAATTCCTGCTCACCGTCGAATGCGGTGACATAAAAATAGCCAGTATCCTGGCTATAGCCCGGTGAATACCAGTTGGTACCACCGACGATGGGAGGCGATACGAGGATGCCTTCATAGGTCGGCTCCATACCAGGGACGCGAATTGGCCTGCCGTTCACATCCAGACCCTCCGCCCAGGTTTGTGTGGCGTAGGGTTTGCCAACCAGAAACTTGCCGGTTTCCCTATCCAGGGTGTAGTAGAACCCATTGCGATTCGCCCACATCATTACCTTGCGCTCGCTGCCTTCATAGGTAATGTCCGCGAGAATCGGAATCTGGATCGCGTCGTAATCGTGTACATCGTGGGGTGTGAACTGGAAGTGCCAGGCCAGTTTGCCGGTGTCACCATCCAGTGCCATCACAGAATCGGAATAGAGGTTGTCGCCGAGACGCACATCTCCATTCCAGTCCGGACCGGGATTGCCAGTGCCCCAATAGACCAGATTCAGCTCCGGATCATACGAGCCGGTAATCCAGGTGGCAGCACCACCGGTTTTCCAGGAATCGCCCGACCAGGTTTCATTGCCAGGTTCGCCCGGGCCGGGAATGGTGTAAGTGCGCCACACCAGATCGCCAGTGGCGGGATCATAGGCGTCAATAAAACCGCGAATGCCGAATTCACCACCGGCGATGCCGGTGACGACAAGATCTTTTACGATTAATGGCGCCTCAGTCTTGCTGTAGCCTTGCTTGTAATCAGCAACTTCCTTGTTCCACAGCAGATTGCCAGTGCGTGCATCCAGTGCCACCAGGTGGGCATCCAGTGTACTCATGAACAGGGTTTCGCCAAGAATGGCCACACCACGATTGTTACGACCGCAGCAGATGCGCAGGTCATCAGGTAGTACATGGTCATAGCGCCAGTAGATACCGCCGGTGCGTGCATCCACCGCAACCACGTTACTTGGTGCCTCAGTGATAAACATGATGCCATCCACCACGACCGGAACTGTCTCGGCGCGATCGATCACTGGAATCTGGTATGCCCATTGCAATTCCAGTTCACTGACATTGTCCTTGTTAACCTGATTCAGTTTGCTGTAACGCTGGCTGTCGAGGGTGCCGGAATACATGAGCCAGTTATCCGGCTCATCACTGGCGTTAACCAGTCGCTCCCAGGTGACCGGCGAGAAGGCCGGCGTGATTACGGTTTGAAACGGCTCTTCCTGTGCCATCAGCTGGTTGCCAGCAAGCTGGGTTAGAGAACTAACAGCTATAAAACCAAGAGCTAATACTTTATGAGTTACCACTTTATGAGTTACTACTTTATGAGTTACTACAGTGTTCGTTGAACGTCGCATTGTTAAATCTCCTTGCGCAGCGAGAACAGATAGGCAACAAGGTCGTCTACTTCGCTGTCGGTAAGTGTCTGGGCAAAACTGGGCATGGTGGAGTCGGTGACTCTTGCGTAGGTCTCGATCTGGTTGGCAGCGTATGACCAGAGATTCTCATCGGTATCCATGATGCGCACCGAGAAACTGCTTTCATTCATGCGGAAACCTTCGCGCACGGTGCCATCACGCCCGGTGATACGCAGACGCCACCAGCGTGGTTCAACATCCTTGGTCGGCGTAATCAAGTCGCTTACCAGTTCTTCCGGGTCGCGGCGATCACCAACGAAGCTCAGGTCCGAGCCGAGGCGGCCACCTTTGCCACTGATCATATGACAACTGTCACAATCGCCCTTGCCGGTAAATAGTTCCATTCCCGCGACGGCATTGCCGGGTAGCTGGATATTGGCTGGGTCGGCGCTGAGTGAATTGATATAGGCAACGAGTTGCCAAATCTGAGTATCAGGGAGAGTGGCCGAAACGGGCAACATAGCGGTGCCAGCAATGCCATTGCGCAGAATATCGAAAATACCAACGTCGGTACTGGCACGATTGAGGCGACCGGTGAGATCTGGTGCTCCGGTTTCATCGTTGCCGGTGGCATCGAAGCCATGACAGCGCGAGCATTGCCGTTCGAAATAACTGCGGCCCTGGGTTACGTCCAATTCGGTGTTGTAGAGATTACCCCCGTCTTCGGCGTTGGCTGGTGTTCCGATAAGGGTGCCAATAAGGGTGCCACTAATGAAACCAAAGGGAATCTCGGAAAAACTGCCAGAGAGTACTACTGCAAGTGTTGCTGAAGCCAGGAGCCACTTCCACCTGGTCGTCGAGTTAAGGCCCATACTGACTCCTTTTGTTATTCTTCTGCTGTAGCTGCTGGCAGATATTGCCGGCTGCCACAGTGAGTGTGCTGAAGCTGTTTTTGCTGCTGGACGTGCGGGGTTAGTTTAACACCAGACGAGCAGGGCGCAATGGCAGTAGACGCGTGAGTCTGCTTATCGCTTGCGGCCATGCTTGGCTCCATGTCAGTCTAAACTATAGCCATACCCATGCTGCGCAGCAGCGAAGTTCAAGAGTTCTATAGCCCTGCTTGGATATTGGAGCAATCGATGTCAGTAATAGCCACTTTGCGCACTAATATACGGCGGCGTCCCCTCTGGATGAATGGATTGATGCTGTTCTGCATATTTATGGCAGTGCTGTATGTGCCCTGGGATTTTTTCTTCAAGCCGGTGGCTGCCGACGAGGAAGTGTGGTTTGGCATACTGCTGACTGGTTGGTGGGCCAAGCTCACGGAGCCCTTGCACTGGGCTATTTATGCGGCAGGTGTCTGGGGGTTCTGGCAGATGAAATCCTGGATGCACCCCTGGGCACTGGTCTATACCGCGCAAATCGCCATCGGCATGTTCGTGTGGAGTAGCACGGATGAGAGAGGTGTTGGTGTCATCGCTGCCAGTGCAGCAGCGTTGCCATTTATTGTGTTGTGTGTATTTCTATGGCGGGGAAAAAGCCGGTTTGGCGGCATCCCAGGGCAGGGCGAGGAGGTCAATTCATGAATACTCAATTGCAACGCTGCATCGCATTCAAGGCGCTGCATACCAACAAGGCAGGCTGGATTATTCCCAATCCCTGGGATGTGGGTTCCGCCAAGGTATTGGAAGGACTCGGCTTCAAGGCGCTGGCTACCACTAGTGGTGGCTATGCGTTTACTTTGGGCAAGGCCGATGGTGCGGTCACCCTGAAAGAGATGTTGCAGCATTGTGCTGCGCTGGTGGCTGGCACGCAATTGCCCATCAACGCCGATTTCGAAAACGGCTATGCCGAAGATATCAATGAGATGGTAGCGAATATTACCCGGCTGGCTGCTACCGGCGTATCTGGCATCTCGATCGAGGATTTCAGTCGCGAGCAGCGCTCGATCTATTCCTTGTCCGAGTCTGTGGAACGCGTGCAGGCCGCGGTCGAGGCAATTGCCGCCACCGGCATACCAATTCTGTTGACTGCCCGCACGGAAAGTTTGCTGCGTGGTTTCGATGATCTGGATGACATCATAGAACGATTGCAAGTCTATGCAGCGGTTGGCGCCGATGTACTGTATGCGCCTGCCATTCGTTCGCTGGATGCACTAAAAACCGTAACGAGTGAGCTGGATTGTCCATTCAATGTATTGGCACCTTTCATTCGCGGCGCCACGGTGCAGCAACTGGCAGCAGCGGGTGGTACCCGCATCAGTGTGGGTGGGACCCTGACTTATGCATCGGTGGCGCCACTGTTGCAGGCCGGCAAGGAGATGCTGGAACACGGCAGCTTCGATTGGGTGGCTAAAGTGGCGAATAGCGTTGAAGTTAAGTCGTTATTGAAATTGTGATCTGCCGGGCGTGCGGCATGCTGCCATGCCCGCCAACACCTAACTATTGTCAGTTGGCCCTGGCTTGTCTTCGGCTTTCTTGACGCGTATGCGACTGCCAGCCACTTCCTTGTTGTTAAGTGACTTCATCGCGGCTTTGGCGTCACCCGCTTTGGGCATTTCTACGAAACCAAAACCTTTGGATGCGCCGGTGCTGCTGTCCATAACCAGATTGCAGTATTGAATCGCGCCAAATGGAGCGAACAAAGCGTGGAGCTGCGCTTCGGTTGTGTCCCGCGACAAATTTCGAATCAGTAATTTCATGGTGTACGCCTCAAGCGTGTACTACTTCAATTGTGTGCCACGCTATCACAGTGCAGACTGTGATGGAGTGAATAGATATATGCCGTAACGCGCTCACCCGTGGCAACAGTTACTTCGGTTGCGATGCGCTCGTAGGCTTCACCTTCAAATGCGTCCAGCTGCGGCCAGAGACTGCGCAAGGTCGCAGAGGTGAGAACCATGCCTGCTATGGGCGCACCGCTTGCATGCAGCACCAGTGCCGGAAAACCCACGCTATGTCCCCACCCATTGGCATCAATAAACCCGGTCACGGTTGCTGGCTGCCAGTTGTCACCAGCGGCAGCCAGCAGATGGGCATATTGCCCGCCTGGCATCAGGCTGCCATAGGTGAACAGGCGCTCTACCATGATCGAGACTAGTTTTCAGTGGGCAGGAACGAATAGTTCTCCGCGTATTCCAGCATCTGTGCCATGAAGTCAGACGGCTGTTCCACACGGACATTGCTGACGACGCCATCGACATCATCCGCCACGATACGAGGATTGATAAAACCGGAATAGGGCGCCGCATCCAGCAGGGCATAACGCTCCAGTACTTCTGCGTGCAGTTCGCGATCCACCTGCGTACCGTAATTCTCAACGAGTGCGCGCGCCGCCTCAAAATCACCTTCCGAGGTGATGCGCTGAATTTCCTGTAGCAAGCGACCAAAGATTACCCGCAGCTTCTCGTAGTCATTGATGACGAAATAGGTCTTGCCGTCCCGTTGCACACGTTCAATCACATTCTCAGCCAGGCCTTGTTCATAGGACCACAATGCAACCAGCTGGCGGTTGCGCATATGTGCTTCTTCCACCAATTCACCTGGTTGCAGGCGATACAGTTGGGTCATGGCGCCGTTGCGAATATAGCCGTCGTATTCGGAAATGCCGACATCCAGCGAATCCATTACGCCAGTCTCGATCAGCATCGGGTCCATCACGTAGTACAGAGCGACCAGGTCAGCACGCGCTTCCTCCAGTGTGCTCGCGTATTGGCGCAGGGTTTCGCGCGGCGTGCCGACACCGGGATTGATGCGGCCGGAGGCATGACCAATGACCTCATGCATGTCGGTGTGCAGATCGCCAGCTTGCTCGGCGTGCGCACGCGAGCGAATTACTTCGGCTTCGGTGTAAGCAAATTCAGCCAATGCCTGACCCGGTGAAGAGTTATAGGCGCCGACGATATTGGACAGGCTCACTGATTTCGAGCCGTGATCGGCGCGAATCCAGTTCGCATTCGGCAGGTTGATACCGATAGGCGTAGCCGGAGACGCATCGCCTGATTCCATCACCACAGTGATAACTTTGCCGTTGATGCCAACTACATTGGGTTTTTTGTGCTCAGCCAGAATCGGAGAGTTGTCTTCAAACCATTGTGCACGTTCGCCGATCGCGCCAATGCGTAAGGTCGCTACGTCGTCCCGAAATGAAACCACTGATTCAAACGATCCACGCAGGCCCAACGGATCGTTGTAGGTTTCGATGAAGCCATTGATCACATCAACAGCGGATTCAACATCTTGCACCCAGGCGATGTTATAGGCGTCGAAGTCGGCGAGATCGCCGCTGCGATAATAGACGACCAACAGTTCCAGTGCGGTCTTCTGTTTGTCATTCTCGGCAACTGTAATCGCACGCTCTAACCAATACACAATCTGCTCGATTGCGGCCGTATACATGCCCCCGACTTTCCATACCTGTTCAGTGATGACGCCGTCTACTTTCACGAGTTTGGAATTGAGACCATGGGAAGGAGGGGTGGGGTTATCGCGATCCACTTTCGCGGCGTAAAAATCCAGCACTTCCTGTTCGGTAACACCTTCATAGAAGTTCACCGCGGAGGTGACCACTTTGTCGACGCCATCGGCTGTGTTCACTTTCTTCGGCGCCACCGTTGGATCGAACAATATGGGCGACAATTCTGCAATCAATTGCGCTACGTCCTGGCCTTCGCGTGTCGGGAAACTGGCAGTGGCAGCGCTGGCATTCACCAATGTGGTGAAGTAGGTCTGGTCGAAACCGGGCACGTGCTTGAGGTAGGAGTAGTGATGATGAATGCCATTGGAGAACCACACTTGCTTCGCGTACACGATGAGTTGTTCGAATTCAGCAGTGTTGCGATCACCGGGATAGTGCTTGATGATTTCTTCAAGCGTGCGGCGTACGCGCAAATTATGTTTGTAGTTCTGGTCATACATGATGTCGCGACCAGACAGTGCTGCCTGTGACAGGTAATAGAGCGACTCTTGTTGCTGGGCAGTTAGCGCGTCAAAGCCTGGCACCTGATAACGCAGGATGCGTTTGTCAGCGAAGCGATCCGCCTCGTATACAAATTCGGCAACCGGTGTCGCCGCTGTAGCGCTCTCTGTAACTGCGTCGGCATTGCCGAGAGGTGTGGCATTGGCTACAGCTTCTACAGCAGGGTTGGAAGCCGGCTCACTGCAGGCGGCAATCAAGCCCAGACAAAACATAACAGCGAGGATAGAGAATGAGTTGCGCGGGAAAAGCTTACTGATGGTTTTCATGAAGTTCTCTGTGCATATATTTAAGTAATAGTTGCTCGAAACCAGCACTGGCGTGCTGCCTCAATGTGCGGAAAATGACTGGTGTCAGTCAGTGCGGCGTTCACCGGTTCGGCGTTGCTTGGCGCGGCGATCATTGCCTTGCCAAGTGGTTGAGGTCTGTTTGGCGCGCCTTTCCTTGCGTCTTCTGCCTTCACCGCGACGTTCTTTAGTAGTCATTGTGTATTCCAGAGTGATAGCACGCAGTCTGGGACATTATGTCTGAAGCCTGTGCAGTTGCTGATAAAGTGTCGCTTTTAGTCTGGTCCAATTTAACCGGGCCGGAACACTTGGGGCGTATCTTAATCAATTTTGCAGCCAGTAAACAGCCCTCTAATACACTGATTTAAAAGATAATATCCAGTGCATCTGAAAATCTCCTTAATTCCTGCCAAGAATGACCAGCAAGGCCAAGCAGTTATTACTACGCTCTATCTCGAGCCGGTGCATCGCGCTAGAATCACGCCAGTTTACGCGTAACGCACCCCCCTGTTTCCCTAACCCTGAGGTTTACCATGACTTTATCGATGTACTCTTGTTCCGTGCCGGTATTTGTTCGCTCACTCAACAATTTGTCAGCCATCCTTGAAAAAGCAGCGCGTTATGTGACTGACTCGGAACTGGATGAGTCTGTGTTGGTAACGGCGCGCTTGTATCCAAACATGTTTGCGCTGGCGCGTCAGGTGCAGATCGCCTGTGATGTGTCCAAGGGTGCGGGTGCGCGTCTCTCGGGAGTAGAGGCGCCAAAATACGAAGACAAGGAAACGACGTTTGACCAATTGCAAACACGCATAAAAAATACCATTACGTATTTACAATCGCTGCCGGAAGGCAAGATCAATGGCACCGAAGAAAAACTGATCGTGATGCAAGCCGGGCCCAATGAATTCAAATTCAAAGGCTCTGACTATCTGAACAACTGGGCTCTGCCAAATCTGTATTTCCACGTGACAACGACTTACAACATTCTGCGTCACAACGGTCTGGCTATTGGCAAGATGGATTTCCTCGGCCCGCAATAAGCGGCAGGACAGGGCGCCGACAAGTTTCGGTGCCCTGCATTCCTATGACAGCGATGTCCTGCGCAAGGGGTGGCGAAGCTTAGGCGGAAACTGAATTGCGCCTCTGGATAAAATTCGCGAATATATCACCAAGATCGATGGGGTATTCGTTTTCATCCAGCACGCGCTTGATGGTACGTTCCGCCGAGTCATTGACGTGCGCCGCGGTATCGACGATCAGTGGTGCCCGGTAGTGTTTCTCTTCATCCAGCACGATGGTTACCCGTGGATGCAGGCGACTGTTCTTGTTGGAATCGATGACGACCGCAGCTTCACCGCTGCGTAATTCGACGAGTGATCCAATTGGATAGATGCCGAGGCACTCAATGAATTTCTCCAACAGATTCGGCTCAAATTGTGTACTGCGACAGCCAAACAGAATTTTTATCGCTTCAGTTGCCGGACGTGATTTGTCATAACAACGGTTCGTGGTAATCGCGTCGTAGGTATCAACAATCGAAATGATGCGCGTGTAAGCGTGCAGTGAGCCGGCTTTGATGCCGCGGGGATAGCCATTACCATCCGCGCGCTCGTGGTGTCCGAATGCCGCTTCAACGACGACCTTCGGCATATTCGGATCTTTGGAAAGAATTTCCTTACCGGCGCGGCAGTGATCTTTGATAATGCTGAATTCGGCTTCAGTGAGACTTGAGGGTTTGTCGAGAATGCTCTGGTCCACTTGCAGTTTGCCGACATCATGCAACATGCCGCACAAACCGAGTGTCTCTAATTCATCTTCGCTTAAGCCGAGGTGACGGCCAAACGCAATCGCCAGAATGCCGACGTTGAGGCAATGTTCGCAATGTAGTTGTCCTTGTGACGCAGTTTGCCCAACCACAACATGGCATTGGGATTGGTCATGATGCTCTTTACGCAGGATTTTACCGAGCTCCGGATGCGAGTCACGTTGATGCCTTCGCCTGCAGCCATCTTCTTCAGGGTTTGCTCGATTTCCGCCTTGGTTTCAGCGTGTACGCCTTGTGCCTGACGGAATTCCTGCTCCACCGGAGCCTTGATAGGTGGAGTATTTATTTTCAGGGGCGCCTGTGCTGCCACTTTTTTTGGTTCAGCGGCAGCAAAGCTCTTTTCCTTGTCCACATAAATATATTTGCACTCAGCCTGCACCTTGACGATGAGTTTTTCGCTGTCCAGTATCAATCCCTGAAACAGGAATGGAGTTTCCAGCCACGGGCGATCCGGAGGGGACATGTACATGCCAACTTTTATGTCAATGGCCATCACCTTGACGAGTTGCACAACATTGGGGGGCGTGTAATCAGCCATACTGTTCCTGTAAAACTGTTCCTGAAAAAACCGAAGGCGTCAGGCAGGACCTGTAATTTGCCGCTATCGGTAGTGTACCCATAATTGCCAGTGCAGGAAAAATAAGCAGTCGCGTTCATGAGAAGTAATACGCAAGGGATTTAGCCGAAGTGCGATGCAGGTCACGCTGCTTTCTCCCCGGCCGCCACAGTCTGGTAGATCAGGGTGTTGATGGTCATCGGGCCGACGCCGCCAGGCACTGGGGTGTAAGCATGTACCCGGTCAACCAAGGGCGCCAATTCGACATCGCCCACGCCCCCTGGATGATAGCCAGCATCGATAACCACGGCGCCGTCCTTGATCCAGTTGGCCTTGACATATTCGGGGCGGCCCACGGTGGCAACGATAATATCCGCACCCTTGACGATAGCGGGTAAATCCCTGGTCCTGGAATGACAGATAGTTACGGTGGCATCGGCATTCAGCAGCATTGCGGCCATGGGTTTGCCCAGTATCGGGCTGCGTCCGATGACCACTGCCAATTTACCGGAAAGTGGAATGGCATAGGCTTCCAGCAAACGCATGATGCCCTTCGGGGTGGCGCTGCCGTAAGCCTCCACGCCCATTGCCATCCTGCCAAAGCCGAAACAAGTCACGCCGTCCACATCTTTTTCCACGGCGATAGCGTCGAAGCATCTTCTTTCATCTACATGCGCGGGCACCGGGTGCTGCAAAAGAATGCCGTGCACATTGCGGTTCGCATTCAACTCAGCAATCTTGTGCAGCAACTGCTCGGTGGTGGTGCTTGCCTGGAGTTCAATTTTCAATGAATCCATGCCGACCCGGGCACAGGCATTGCCTTTCATCTTTACATAAGTCGCGGAAGCAGGATCATCGCCAACCAGAATAGTGGCGAGTATCGGTGTGGCGCCGTGTCTTGCCTGCTTCAACGAAGCGACGCGCTCTGCCAGTTCTTTTTCCGTCTTCTGGGCGAGGCTCTTGCCGTCCATTACTATCGCGGTCATAAAATTATCGTCCTTAATAAATGGGGTAATATATGGGGTCAGAGTAAAAATACAGTGGTTTTAGGCCGGGGCTCTTCCCCGTTTTTTCGGGCCGACATTATAACCGACTAACTCTGCCACTTCTCGTTTGAAGCTAGCGGTGCCAGTTGGCAAGCCTTGGTTAATAGAATAGCGAATATCTTGCAGTAATTCGCCATCACTCTTACGCCCGCATTCCCCCATTCAGAGTGACGAGCGTCACATCTCCTTGGGCCCCATTCTTTCACGAAGGCGATGAATAAAATTTGTGAGAGGTGACATATGGGCATCGTGAACCTGCGCAAGTCGCATATTAAGTGCCACAACATCAATAACACCCCGTTAGCGCGCTGGCTTCTGTGCACAGCATGCGATGGCTGAATCCTGTATCTCACTTTCTGGTGCAATACGCGTCCTTCTATATATTGGCTCTCAGAACCATGCAACTGAATTTCAACGAGTAACGACACGCATCCTATGGATAGCAGGTGGTAGGATGTGCGATCGAACGGGGGGAACCAATGGCCAACTGGTGCAGCCACAGTATTAATAAGGTTTCTAGCAACGCGATCTAAATAATATGCCCGACCCAGCGTCCGGCCAGCATGACGCCAGCCCATAGGAAAAGTGACATGCTGCCGATTAGCTTGAGTTGGGTTGGGGTGGCAACTGCCGTGTCCCACTGGGCAACATGTTTGTACACGCGGAAATGGAAGTAGGCCATGTTCGCGCCGGCGAGCACGAGCAGCACTATTTTCCATTGGAAGGCGGGGTTCACTACGTGGGAGGCGGCGCGGGTAATGAACATGCCGAGTCCGGTGATGGTTGCTATGACGAATGCGCCCCAGGACCAGGGCACGAGTTCATTGGAGAGTGTAGTGATTGGATAACGCGTGGCCGCTAGTCCGAGCAGGCGCAGGTCCACCATCAGTATCGAACCCACTACCATGGCCGCGGCGATGACGTGAATGGATTCCAGAAACGGGAACCAGGCGGTGCCACCGATTTCCCAGGAGAGCGGCCAGTTCTCAACATCGATCCATTTGGGTGAGCGCAGAAATTCCATGTTAGTTGCCGCCTATACCAAGTGTGCGCTCGAGTTCGGCGGAGTCCAGAAAACTGGTGAGTGAGCCGAGTCCGGCAGCGACATCCGGATTGGAAAATAATTCATTCGCGGCGACCTGGCCGAGCATGGCGAAGCTGGCTTGCAGTGCCAGCGGGCCTTCGCTGGCAAGCGCGGCTTTCGCCGGTTCCAAGCAGCGTAATTCCAGCAGATTGGCCAACAGGTCAGCCATCTCCTGATTCGCAGTAGCCCGCACAGCAGCATCCACCTGCGCGAGTTCGGCAACTGCAGGATGCAGCGCCATCGCCGTGAGCATCCATTTCACCAGCTTGAGTTTGTCGGCCTCAGTGGAAGACTGTACCAGGCAGTTGGAAAGTGCGTCGCCGTCAGGTCCAGCCTGCACACCGGGAGCCATAACCCACAGCAACATCAGTGCAATGATATTGAGAATTCTCATGACGTGTTCTCCCATTTAACAATGGCAACTACAAAAACAGATTAGGCCGGAAAATAAATATATTCCACGTAAGCGATCCAGCGGCCGGCCATCGCGACCATCAGCCACAGTCCGAGTGACAGCAGCGCGATGCCGCGCGCAGTCCACAGGCGTTTGGTGCTGAGTTCCCAATAATCAATTTCAGTTCTGCTCAGCAGATGGAACAACAGCGTGAGCAGAATTGCTGGCAGCAGAAAACTCAATTTCCAGCCGAAGATGGGGTTGTTGAAATAGCGGGTGGGGCGGCCGAACAGGAAGAAGGCACCGGACACGAAATTGGACGCCAGCGCCCACCATAGCCAGGGCATAAGCCGTTGCGTCATCTCACTTATCTTCTGGGAACGCACCGCGAGGCCGAGGATGCGCAGATCGAGCATGACGACGGTGGCCATTACCACGGCGATGCCAAGAATATGCACGGTCTGGATGATGGGCGGGAAGCCAGGAATGGTGCGCAATGCCCACAAGGCGCCGGACTGCAGCATACTGCCTTCCAGCAGGGTGCCGATGCTGGTGAAATACTCGGGCATGGATGGCGCCTCTTCTTTCTTCTTTATATATATAGCTAAAGACTGAGCTTAGCAGACCGTTACCGGTTTATCGGCCAGAGATTTTCGTCCGTGACCGCGTCTTCTGAGGCCGAGCTTACCGACGCCGCATATGTGGCTAACACACCGCGGTTACCGCGATAGGCCTGGGTGGCAGGTGCAATGTCTTCATCCACCCTTCCTTGGCGCTAGCAAAACCTCGTTTATCTATCTCTTGCAGGACTATTGACATTATAAAATTGTGTATCACAATACAGGTACAATTTTCCAATTTGACTCCGCCGAGTGAATTCAGAATCCCATGAACATAACTATCAGTCTCAAAGACGGCGTACCCATCTACCGGCAGATCGCTAACCAGATCCGCTATCTGGTGGCATCGGGTCTGTTTCTGCCCGACGAAGAGATTGCACCGGTGCGCACCCTGGCTCTGATGCTCAATGTCACGCCCAATACGGTGGTCAAGGCCTACGATGAACTGGAATCAGCGGGCGTGATTTTCAAACGCCGAGGCGCTGGGACTTACGTCTCGGGCAAGCAGTCGCCGCTGGCCAACCGGGAACGCAACCGGATTATCGGAGAGCGTATCGATGCCCTGCTGGCAGAGTCCTATCAACTGGATTTTTCTTCGGCGCAATTGTTGACGCTATTCCAGGAACGACAAGCAGTTCTACAGCGCAAAACTACAGGCAGTCACCGGCATAGACCGGGAAAATCGGGGAAAAACGATGAGTGATTTGATGGTCGAGGTTAGCGAATTGTCGCGCCGCTTTGGCAACACAGTGGCCTTGGACAAGGTGAATTTTCGAGCGAGCAAGGGGCTGGTCTACGGCCTGGTAGGAGCCAACGGTGCCGGCAAGACGACGCTGATCAAACACCTGATGGGCTTGCTGCGGGCAGAGTCCGGTTCGGTGCGCCTGTTCGGCATGGATCCGGTACACAAGCCGGTGGAAGTGCTGAAACGCATCGGCTATCTCTCCGAGGAGCGGGACCTGCCGGATTGGATGTCCATAGACGAGCTGATGCGGTACACGCAGGCTTATCATCCCAGCTGGGATTCGGCATTCGCGAAGTAATTGCTGGATACCTTCGATCTGGATAGCTCGAAGAAGATCAAAGAGCTGTCCCGGGGCATGCGCGCCCAAGTCGCTCTGGTTGCTGCGGTAGCTCACCGCCCTGAATTGCTGCTGCTGGATGAGCCTTCCACTGGTCTGGACGCTGTCGTTCGCAAGGACATATTGAACGCCATCGTGAGAACCGTTTCGGACGATGGCAGGACGGTGATCTTTTCATCCCACCTATTGGAAGAGGTGGAGCGCATGTCGGATCACGTCACTATGATCCACGAGGGCAAGATCGCCCTTGAGGGTACTCTGGAGACCGTTACCGGTTCCCATCGATACAGCAACATCCGCTTTGCCCATCAACTTGTTGTGGAACCGCACATGGAAGGCGTGCTTTCTGTTCGGGGCAGCGGCCGGTCCTGGACGGTCGTTCACACTAATTCACTGGACCAGCTACTCGACAACTTGCGGCAGTCGGGCGGTGAGCTGATAGAGTCCCGTATCGCCACTCTGGAAGAGATTTTCGCGGCCCGGGTCGGTCGAGTGCGCGACAGCGTAGAGGCCGAGTAACCATGAAATCACCCGCGCAGGCACTGTTGTGGAGATCATGGCGGTTAATCTGCCGCCAGTTGCTGCTGCACCAAATTGTCATCATTGGCTTTTGTGCCACCTTGCTCGGGTTGGCAATCCCCGCAACGCCGTTCCTTGAATTCAGTGGGTCAGCCAAATACCCCGTGCTGGTCAGCCTGCTGATTCTGTATTTCACAATACATCAACAGGGTTTCAAGAGTAGCAGCCTGCGCGACTCGGCTGGTTTTCCGTACCATTTGGACTTTAAGCTGCCAGTATCAACGGCTTTAATAGTATTCCTGCCCCTGGCGTATTTATGCCTGCTGATGGTGGCGGCCTATTTCATCCCCATGCTTATCCTGAGTCTTTGGTTCGACGTGATCGGACCGCAATTCGCGGTCGCTTTCATGATCTTGCAAGTCACCTTGTTAGTTTCCGCATTGAGTTGGTGGAGCAGCAGTGCCTACTTAAACATGCTCGGATGGGGAGTCGTCCTCTTTCTGGAGTGGTACCAGTGGTTGTTCCCAGGCTTGACAGTGTCTGACCAAACCGGAGCGATAGTGGTGCTGTCGCCGACCGAATACGGCTTGCCAGTTGCGCTCACCGCGGCGCTGCTGTGGGTCATGTGGATTGGCATCAAGAAACAGCGCTGTGGTGACACCCTGTTCGGCATCCGGCAGGACCCACCCCGAGTCAAGACTACATTCACCTTACGCAATCTGTTTCCTCGCTTGCGCTCCAACTGCCCGACGTCGTCCACGCTGGCTGCTGAGCTGCGGAAGTTTCGGCAATTGCGGGGTTTCTCGTATGCGCTGTCAGTCGGTGTGGCGGCAGGCGTTTTGGTGTTGACGGGTTTGCGCCTGATTTCATTGAAAGCTCCGGCACAATCTCCAATCGAGTTTGAGCTTGTAATCCTGATTCCGGCTTGCCTGCTTTTTTTGATATGCATGTTCTCCGTATCAAATATTTTTAACATTCGAATTTATCAGGGCACCGCGTTTTTCAGTGTGTTCGAGAAAACTCTGCCCATGAGTACCGCCAGAATGGTGTCAATAAACGCGGCGGGCGTTGTGCTCGGATTGATACTCATTTGCCTGGCAATGAATGCGATAGTCTGGATTGCTGGCCCTCTGTTTCTCGAAGGATTTGCGCAGATCCAGGCCACAGCGCTGGAGACGCTGGTTGCATTTGGCAGTCAGTCATTCTTTAGCATGGCGCGGGCTGTCCTGCTGCTGCTGGCTCAGTTCGCGTCAGCGTGCCTGATATTACCGGTAATCGTCGTATGGAGCATGTTAAAACCAGCACTTTTTACACGAGCCGTCATCGCGATCCCCGCCTACTGGTTTTTAATCTCGATAGTCTTTGTCCTGCTTGAAGAGGCCGCTTGGGGCGAATCGATGCGAGCCTTCGCCCTGCAACACTTGTGGCTGGTGGTGATCGCTATTCCTGCCACTGTGTTCGTCTCGTTCAGGTCAATCATGCGCGATCGAATCCTGTCTACCAATCATCTGTACCTCTTGGGTGCCGTGTGCTTTGCGCTAGCATGGCTACACATCGACTACATAATGCGTTTGGATATGAATCTGGATGCGCTACCGATAGTGCTAGTGGCAACTCTGTTGATGTGGGGGTTGATGCCTTTGTTGGCAGTGGGGACGTCACTGCGGGCAATGAGTAAAATCCGCCACGGTTGATCGACATGAAGCAGATCACGACTGAGCTTGGCAGACCATTACCGCATTATCGGCTAGAGATTTTTGTCCGTGACCGCGCCTTCTGAGGCCGAGGTTACCGACGCCGCGTATTTGGCTAACACGCCGCGCGTGTAGCGGGGGGCGGGCTTCTGCCATAGTTGCAGGCGGCGCGCGATCTCGGCCGCGCTCACATCCAGGGTCACGGTGTTCGTTTCTGCGTCGATGGCGATGCGGTCACCGGTTTGCACGATCGCAATTGGTCCGCCTTCGCTCGCTTCGGGAGTGACGTGGCCCACGACGAAGCCATGGGAGCCGCCGGAGAACCTGCCATCCGTGATCAGTGCCACGTCTTTGCCGAGGCCGGCGCCCATGATCGCCGAAGTCGGGCTCAGCATCTCGCGCATGCCAGGGGCGCCGCGCGGGCCTTCGTAACGAATCACGAGGACGTCGCCTTTGACCACCTTGCCATCCAGAATGCCGCGCAGGCATTGCTCTTCCGACTCGAACACGCGAGCGTTGCCAGCGAACTTGAGACCTTCCTTGCCAGTGATCTTCGCGACCGCTCCACCAGGTGCAAGATTCCCTCTTAAAACAACAAGATGGCTGTCTTTCTTAATAGGTTTATCGAGCGGCATTATGATGTCCTGACCGGCCGGATAGGGCGTTACCGTGGCGAGGTTTTCGGCCAGGGTCTTGCTGGTAACGGTCATGCAGCTGCCATCCAGCATGCCGGCGGCCAGCATCATTTTCATGAGTGGCTGGATGCCGCCAATCTTGATCAGCTCCGACATCAGGTATTTGCCGCTCGGCTTCAGGTCGGCGAGCATGGGCACGGTCTTGCCGATGCGGGCGAAATCGTCCAGTTCCAGCGGCACCCGCATTGTGTGCGCCATCGCCAGCAGGTGCAGCACCGCATTGGTGGAGCCGCCGAGGGCGATGGTGACCTTGATCGCGTTCTCGAAGGCGGCGCGGGTCATGATGTCGGAGGGTTTAATGTCCTGTTCAAGCAAATTCATGATCGCCGGGCCGGCATTACGGCAATCGGCAACCTTGTCCGCCGAAATCGCGTCCTGGGCGGAGCTGTTCGGCAGGCTCATGCCCAACGCCTCAATCGCCGACGCCATGGTATTGGCGGTGTACATGCCGCCGCAGGAGCCGGGGCCGGGAATCGCGGTTTCCTCGATATTCTTCAGTTGGAGCGCTGAGACTTTGCCGGCCGCGTGTTCGCCCACCGCCTCGAACACGGAGATGATGTTCGTATGGTTCGGGCCGGGCTGAATGGTGCCACCATAAATGAAGATAGCAGGGCGGTTCAGGCGCGCGATGCCCATTAACAGGCCTGGCATGTTCTTGTCGCAGCCGCCAATGGCGATGATCGCGTCATGCCCCATACAGCCGGACACGGTCTCGATGCTGTCGGCGATGACTTCGCGGGAGACGAGGGAGTACTTCATGCCTTCGGTGCCCATGGAGATGCCGTCGGAGATTGTGATCGTGTTGTAGATGATGCCCTTGCCGCCGGCCGCGTCGGCGCCGGCGCTTGCCTCTTCCGCGAGCCGGTTGATGTGCATGTTGCAGGGCGTGACCATACTCCAGGTGGACGCGATGCCGATCTGGGGCTTCTTGAAATCGGCGTCCTTGAAGCCAACGGCGCGCAACATGGAGCGGCTGGGTGACTGTTCCATGCCATCAACCATAATCTTCGAATGTTTACGTAAGTCTTTGTTTGTCATCTAAAACTCTTATTCAGGTTAGAATCTACTTGAGGGTTAAAAGCATGCCATTCGCGGCCTGCGTCAGCTCGGCTTCGGGCGCCGTCTTTGGGGGCAGGGCGACCGGGCCAGTCCGGCAAAACAGCCCAGTAATATACACGAGACCGGGACTGATCGCCTACCGCAGCGTCGTGTGCTGCAGCCTCAATTTCTGCTTGCTACTGGTGTCGTGGCAGGGGTTCTGATGGCAGCCTGATTAAGATTTTGATGAGGTCCGAAAACGGCCAGTTATCGTGCAGCCTTGGAGTATGATGAGGCCTTCTGTAAGCAGCCCTATAAATAGTAGAAGGTCACTTTACTGTGTTACTCGATGCCGAAGTCTATGAAGATGCGCGCCGGAGCCGGGATGCCCGCTTCGACGGTCGTTTCTTCGTCGGTGTGCTGACTGCGGGCATCTACTGCCGGCCGGTGTGTCCGGTGCGCGTGCCGAAGAAAGAGAATGTGCAGTTGTACAAATCAGCGGCGGCCGCTGCTGCTGCCGGCTATCGTCCCTGCCTGCGTTGCCGTCCCGAGTCTTCCCCTGGCACGCCGGCGTGGAGCGGTTCCTCGTGGAAGGTGTCGCGGGCCTTGCAACTGATCGATCAGGGTTTTCTCGACCTTGGCACGGTTGACGCACTCGCCCAGGAGATCGATGTTGGCCCGCGCCAGCTAAGCCGTCTGTTTCAACAGCACCTCGGCGCGTCGCCGGTGGAGGTGGCACAGACGCGGCGCCTGCATTTCGCGAAGAAATTGCTCGATGAAACGCCCATGTCACTCACCGAGATCTGTTTCGCTGCCGGCTTTGGCAGTGTGCGACGCTTCAATGCCGTGTTTATCGCGACCTACGGGCGCTCGCCGAAGCAGCTGCGGGAAAAAGCGCGCCTGCGCGTGGCGGCAACTGCGCCCGGTATTACGCTGCGTCTGTACTATCGACCGCCGTTCGACTGGCGCGCATTGCTCGCGTTTCTCGCCTATCGCGCAATTCCAGGCGTCGAGCACGTCACTGAATCGAGCTACGCGCGCACCTTGCGCCTCGATGACAAGGTCGGCGATTTCGAGGTGCAATTTCTGCCAGACGCGAACGCGCTGGATGTGCAGATCAATTTTCCTGACTCGAGGCATTTGTATCACATCATCGATCGAGTGCGGGCGCTGTTTGATCTGCGCGCCGACAGCGCCCAGATTGATCAATTTCTCGCGCGCGATGCGCTGTTAAAACCCATGCTGCAGAAATTTCCCGGCCTGCGGGTGCCTGGTTGCTGGGATGGCTTCGAAGTGGCCGTGCGTGCGATTCTCGGCCAACAAGTGACTGTTAGGGCCGCATCGACCCTGGTCGCTCGGCTGGCGACGCGTTACGGCGCCGCCTATCAGTGCGCGAATCCGGCGCTCACCCATATCTTCCCCGATGCGCAGACGCTGAGTGCGGCGGCAATGGACAGTATGGGTATTGTCGGGCAACGCATCGCTGCAATCCAGGCGGTCGCGACTACGGTCGCAGGCAATACGCTAGCGATTCGGCGCACGACCGACACAATGGACTTTGTCGCGCGCATCTGTGAGATCAAGGGCATTGGCGAGTGGACAGCGCATTACATTGCGATGCGTGCACTCGGCGACCCGAATGCGTTTCCCCATTCAGATCTGATACTGCGCCGGGCCGCAGCCGCACCTGGCGAGGAATTTACCGCGAAACAATTGCTGCAACGGGCCGAGGCTTGGCAACCGTGGCGCGCCTATGCGGTGATTTTGCTGTGGCGCAACTATGCAACGACACTTGAGCAAAGCAAACGTAAGACGCAGTGATTAGCGACGATTAATAAATACCGCGCCATTTATCTCACGCCACAGGAACATTTCAGGAGCAAGCGCTATGTACACTTATTATTGTTATCACCAAAGCCCGATCGGCAAATTATTGCTTGCTGGCGACGGTGACAGTCTGTCCCTGTTGGGATTTCCACGGGGCAAGATGCAGCGTCAGCATGGGACGGACTGGGAGCTTGATGCGGCGCCGTTTCGCGCGACGGCAGCTCAGCTCGAGCAATATTTTGCCGGCGAGTTAATCCAATTCAAGCTGCCGCTGAAACCAGTGGGCACGCCATTCCAGCAAACAGTCTGGGACGCGCTCACACAGATTCCATATGGCAAGACGTGGAGCTATGGCGAACTGGCGCAGCGCATTGGCAAGCCGAAGGCGTCACGTGCGGTCGGTGCCGCGAATGGGCTCAATCCAATCCCGATCATCATTCCCTGTCACCGCGTGATTGGCAGCAACGGCAAGCTCACCGGCTTCGGGGGCGGGCTCGACACGAAGGAATTCTTGCTGCACTTGGAAGCACAGCGGCAGACTCCTGGATTGAACTTTGGCTAATAATAAATGCCGTAATTGCTGCCGCGTCGACGGGCAGTCCTTTGCGAGGAGGAACTCGGGGCCCGGATTACTGTCCCACATTTGGGCGTGTTAGACTCATGCACCATAAGCTTGGGTCAAATTGACTCGAAAGCAATGTAAACCGTCGACGCACAAGCAGTGACATGTCCACAACAACACAATGGCAACTGGATGAGCAGGACGCTGAGCCGGTAATACTGGATTCGCAAGCGCGTGGGCTGCTATTCATTGCGATCGGTGTCAGTCTGTTAATGCATGCGGCGATCGTCGCCGCATTGTTGATCTCCGCTCAGCAAGAATTCGATTCGCCAGCTATAAAAGCTGTTCGAGTTAATCTGGTTCCAACCAATCCTCAAGTAAGGCCAGCAGCGTTGGAGCAGGTACCGGAGTTAGGGCAAGAGCAGTTGCCAGAACCAGTACCAGAGCAAGCACCAGAACCAGTGCCAGTAGCAGAGTCAGTCCCACCTGAACAACGCGAACTACCACTACCTGACCCAGCCGTTGCCATCACCGACACCCAAAATATTTCTGAATCAACACCAGCGCCCAGTGAGTTGCCAGGCCTGCCGCAGATCACACTGCCTTCGATCTCCTCCATGCAACAGACCATACAGGCGCTGCGTGCCGAAGATGAGGCGCGTAGCTGGTTATATACCTGCAAGCCCCTGGACGAAGACGCGGGTATACGGGAATGCACGCCGGGCACTGGCAGCGCCGATCCATATCAGGCGGCCACCCGCAATCCCCATTACACGGCGCTGAATCCAGTGCGGGAACAGTCGCGCAGCACGCGCAGCCTCACTACTGTGTACCAGAACACCGGGGCAGTTGCCCGTGCCTTGCAGGCGAACGCGGTGGATACTGCGCTGGCGGGCTATGTAATGGATGAGATCGCGGCAGGCACGAGCCTGTATACGCACAATGGCACGGATCGAATTCAACACATGCGTCGTATGACCGACAAGAGTGCGGCCGCGAAGCAGGCCGAGCGTGTGCTTGGTGATGCGCTGGTAGGTGGCATGGCGGTGAAATTACAGCAACGCAAGGTGCACACAAATTGAGTGAAGGACAAACAAAGGGCGTCACGCCGGCGGTAAAGGATTCTGGCTGGCAATTATTCCGGCGGGCGTTCGCTGGTGACAGTGAGATAAATTACACAGAAGGCTCCATTGGGCGCGTCACTTTTTTGTTGGCCGTGCCCATGATTCTGGAAATGGCCATGGAGTCTGTGTTCGCCGTGGTCGACATGTTTTTCGTGGCTGGCATCGGCACTGAGGCAGTTGCGACCGTGGGGCTGACCGAAGCCGTGATTACCTTGCTGTACGCGGTAGCGATCGGCCTGGGTATGGGTACCACCGCATTGATCGCGCGCCGCATTGGTGAGCAGAATCCAGCCGCTGCCGCGGAAGCGGCGACCCAGGCGATCTGGCTCGGCTTGTTCATCTCACTGGTTGTTGGCGTGCTGGGCCTGTACTTCGCGGGCGATATTCTGCAGTTGATGGGCGCCGATGCCATGGTGCTTGCGACTGGTGAAAATTACACTCGTCTTATGTTCGGTGGCTCGTTCACGATCGTATTCCTGTTTCTGATAAACGCGATCTTCCGCGGTGCCGGTGATGCGACCATTGCGATGCGTGCGCTGATCCTGGCCAATTGCATTAACATCGTGCTGGATCCCTGTTTCATCTATGGCCTGGGTCCATTCCCGGAACTCGGTGTAACTGGCGCGGCAGTCGCGACCAATATCGGCCGCGGTGTGGGCGTAATATACGGCCTCTATTATCTGTGCGGTGGTGGTGGACGCATCCGCTTGCATCTGGCCAATATGGTGATGCGCCTGTCCATCATGCTGCGCCTGATTCGCATCTCCATTGGTGGTATCGCCCAGTTTCTGGTCGCCACGGCGAGTTGGGTGTTTCTCATGCAGATCGTCGCGGATTTCGGCAGTGCGGCAGTGGCCGGCTATACGATTGCCGTGCGCATCGTTATGTTCAGCATGTTGCCGGCTTGGGGTTTAAGCAACGCGGCCGCGACACTGGTTGGCCAGAATCTTGGCGCGAAGCTGCCGGACCGGGCGGAGACGGCGGTATGGTATATCGCCAGATACAACGCGGTATATATGGGACTGATGGCAGTGGTATTGCTGGTATTCACCCGGCCCATCGTGCAGTTTTTTACGATAGAGCCAGAAGTTGTCGAGTACGCGGTGCAGTGTCTGCATATCTTCGCATTTGGCTATATTGTCTGGGGCTTCGGCATGGCGATTATGCAGGCGTTCAATGGCGCCGGCGATACCATGACCCCAACCTATATCAACATCTTCTGTTTCTGGATGGTGCAGGTGCCGCTTGCCTATGTGCTGGCGCTCACCTTGCAGATGGGTCCGGCGGGCGTGTTCTGGGCGGTGTTTGTTTCGGAGGTGCTCGCTGGTATAGTAAGCCTCGCCGTATTTAGCCGCGGCAAGTGGAAGCTTCGTACCGTGTAGTATAGTTAATAGTGCATTCGGGGAAATATGCAAAGTAGTCAGCAACAAATCATCTCCCGCGTCGCCAGTTGGTTACAGAAGCAGAAACCAGTCTGGCTCTGCACCATTCTGAAAACCTGGGGTTCCTCACCGCGCCCGGTCGGCGCCATGATGGCGTGCACGCTGGATGGTGAACTGGTGGGCTCGATTTCCGGCGGCTGCATTGAGGAAGACTTCCTGAAGCAACTGCGCGATGGCAGTCTCAAGTCTGAGTATGACAAGCACGGCAAACCATTTACCGTGAAATACGGCGTGACTGCAGCAGAGCAGGCGCGACTGAAATTACCCTGCGGTGGCCAGTTACACGTGTTGCTCGAGTACATCGAACCGACTGCAGCCAATATCCAGGTTTTTGCGCGTCTGTCTGCCGATCTGGAAAATCATACAAAGGTCAGTCGCATTGTTAATTTGCAATCCGGCGTCATTACAGCGAATGCCCAGAGCGGCGTAGAGCCTGTCATCATCGCCGAAGACATCATGACCCACAGTCTCAGCCCCATGTATCGGCTGTTATTATTGGGCGCTGGTGATGTGGCGAAGTTTGTGGCCGAGATGGCGCTGGCCCTGGAATACGACGTGACCTTGTGTGATCCACGTCCTGATTATCTCGACAACTGGCATGTGGACGGAGTGGAGCTTACCTCGCGCCTGCCAGACGACGTGGTCCGGGAACGCTTCAGTAATCCCTATAGTGGCATCATCGCACTCGCGCACGATCCTAGAGTAGATGATATGGCGTTGATGGAGGCTTTGAAGACGACGGCATTCTATATTGGTGCCATGGGTTCGGAGCGAACCTCGGCGAGCAGGCGGGAGCGATTGCCGGAACTGGGATTAACTGCTGCCGAGATCGCCAAGTTGCATGCTCCCATCGGTTTTCAGATAGAGAGCAAGACACCCGCAGAAATCGCCATTGCCATCATGGCGCAGGTAACTTCCGTAAGACATAAGGGTGATGCGCGTCGTAGTTGATGCGGCAACAGCAACGGCAGCACCCTGCATAACACTTACTGATCGATTTCAATCACACCGTAATCTTCGCCCAGCGCTTCCAGTCTGCGCGCTCCGGCAAGTATGCCGATCAGGCCGTAGTTACCCTCGTGACAGGCGTATTCATATACCGGCTCTTCCATGCTGGTCAGAGGGTATTCGCCGGTCCACTGTGCGGTATAGACACTGGGATCATCTACCGTAAAGCCGTATACGATCTTGTTTTGGCCCTCGCGCCGAAACGTTTCGATCACGGTCAATGTGTCGGTGGGGGCGCCACGATAGGTAGTCCAGGGATTGAAATTCCTGGTTTCCACGATCAGCGTATCGCCTTCCCAGCGGCCAATGGAGTCGCCCATCCATTTCTGCAAACGAGCAGAGTTAGGATTGCGTTCATCAGTTATTTTAATGATGCGTGAATCGTGCACCATTTCGATGACAATGTTCACGTAGCCGGGCGACTGCACAATCTGCATATGGCTGTTATACATTACTGGGGTCATCACCGGGCCTGAGTTGTTGCCGAATGCTTGCAGACAACGCTCGCCCAGGCCGCGTCCTTCTGGACCGTCATTGGGATTCGGTTGGGTCGCGCGCAGTTCTTGCATGCGCTCGTTGAAACCGGCTACCCGCTCGGGCACGCGACCATTGGGTGGGTCGATAATTGCCGAGGTGCGAAACTCGCCATTGATGGTGGGCAAGAACATGCCGCGATCGGTCCAGAACAGGTCGTAGTTACCCACCGGTGGCAGCGGTTCGGCATTCGGTGCCGGACGATTCGGATCCAGCGGCTCATTATCCTGCTCCACGGAAAGTTGTGCGGCTCGCTCCAGTTCAAAGGCTTCCTGTTCGGTGTATGCCTGTTTGGTGCCAAGCTCCCGGGCACGCTCAAATGGCATTACCGTATTGTTGCGCCACATACCCTGTAAATCAGGATCACCCCATTCGGTGCGTGGCACGACATAATCCTGCGCGAAGGCGGCACAGGACAGGGTCAGGGCGATGGAGCTGGCCAGGCTGGTAGTGAGGTAAGTAATTAAGTTGGTTTTCATCGGGAATCTCCGTCAACGATTAACGCGGATGATACTTTAGATTAAGGGACGACCATAGCTTTGGCATAGCGTGGCCAGGGTTGGGCGTGCTCCAGTTGCCTCGCCAATTGCAAGAGCAGGGCGTCATTACCCCAGCCTGCGGAAAACATCACTCCCACTGGCAAATCATCCGCAGTGCGGTGCAGGGGCACCGACATGCTCGGTTGGCCGCTGCCATTATAAAGTGCGGTGAAGCCGCTATAGGCCTTGAAGCGACTGATGTACTGCTGCATGTCGCTGCTATTCATATCCAGCCAGCCCAGCTTGGCGGGTACCTTGGCCAGTACCGGGGAAATAATGACATCGCAACGGCGATGAAACTCAGCCATTTTTAACTCGGTCATGCGCAGGCTGTCGCGGGCCTGCACATAATCATCGGCGCTGGTCTTGCTGCCATTCTCGGCCATGATCAGGGTGGAAGCTTCCAGTCCGCTGGCAGGCAAGGATTTATTCAATGCCTTCAGGCGCGGTGCCACTGCCTGCCACACATGAAAGTTGATCAGGCGTGACATGGCGCGCGCGACTGGCTGGTAATCAAGCGGAGCGGTAATGGTCTCAACATCGTGACCGAGCGCGGCGCACAGTTGCGCGGCATTGCTAACGGCTGTTACACAATCAGGATCGACTATTTCACCGAAGGGATGGGTGGTCTGTACGGCAATCCGCAGTTTGCGGGGCGCGCTCAGCGCGGCCTGCAGAAATGAGGCGGGCGCAGGCGGCTGCGGAAATAATCCTGGCGTATCCAGTTTGATCAGATCCAGAAAGCCGGCACTGTCGCGCACGGTCTGGCTGACGACGTGGCCGACACTCATGCCGCTCCAGCATTCCCCCAGGGTTTCTTCTATGGCCGTCAGGCCGCGACTCGGTTTCAATCCGAACAGGCCACAGCACGCCGCCGGAATCCGGATCGAACCGCCACCATCGGTGGCATGGGCGACCGGTACGATTCCGGCAGCGACTGCCGCCGCGGCGCCTCCACTGGAGCCGCCGGTGGAATATGCCAGATTCCAGGGATTACGTGTTACGCCATTGGCGGCGGGTTCGGTAGTCAGGGTAACGCCAAACTCCGGGGTATTGGTCTTGCCGAGTACGAACAGGCCGGCATCGAGATATTTCTGTGTAATCGCCCCATTGCGCGTGGCCATGAAGCCAGCAAATAACCGACTGCCATTGGTTTGCTGGAGGCCAGCGACCGCGGTGAGATCCTTGATCAGGAAGGGCAGCCCGGCGAAGTTGCTGCGTTGTAACAGGGCAGGATTTTTGTCGACGAGTGCAGCCTGTGCGAGTGCGGCCTCGTAGTTATCCGCAACGATGGCGTTGATGGCAGGATTTACCGCCTCTGCACGTGCGATGGCGGCAGCGGTGACATCGGTGCAACGAAACCGTTGACGGTGAATGCCCTCGGCGAGCGCAGTTGCGTCAAGGGTCAGGTATTCAGACTGCGGTAACATGGTTATCCGTCACCTGCTCAGAATATGCGCTTGTCTTTGTCGTCATCCTTGCCCACAAGAGCGAAGCCGCCATCGTCTTCGTCCAGATCTTCATCCGTGCGCTTGCCTTCCGAGAGCTGAATGCGCAGCCGCACGTTGTTCTTGGAATCCGCGTTCTTCAAACATTCCTCATAGCTGATTCTCTTTGCCTTGTACAAGTCAAACAAAGCTGAGTCGAACGTCTTCATACCTTGTTGCTCGGATTTCTCCATCACTTCCTTGAGCTCCATGACCTTGCCCTGTTTGATCAGGTCACACAGACGCGGAGTGCCGAGCATGATTTCGATGGCGGCGGCGCGCTTGCCATCCACGGTCGGGATCAGGCGCTGTGACACGAATCCCTGCAGGTTTAATGAAAGGTCGAGGAACAACTGCTTGTGACGCTCTTCCGGGAAGAAGTTGATGATGCGGTCCAGGGCCTGATTCGCGTTGTTCGCGTGCAGAGTGGACAGGCACAGGTGACCGGTTTCGGCAAACGCGAGCGCGTGCTCCATGGTTTCCCGGCTGCGAATCTCGCCAATAAGAATGACATCCGGCGCCTGGCGCAGGGTGTTCTTCAGTGCTTCTTCGTAACTGAGGGTGGCAACACCAACTTCGCGCTGATTGACGATTGATCGCTGATGCGGGTGAATGAACTCTACCGGGTCTT
Source organism: Gammaproteobacteria bacterium (assembly GCA_009692305.1). Taxonomy (GTDB): domain Bacteria; phylum Pseudomonadota; class Gammaproteobacteria; order Pseudomonadales; family Pseudohongiellaceae; genus UBA9145. Next base: position 105,641 of record SHZK01000005.1, read on the forward strand.
CGATGGTAATGATGTGGCCGTCACTGTTCTTGTTGCGGTAATCGATCAGCGCCGCGAGCGAGGTCGACTTGCCCGAGTCGGTGCCACCGACAAACAGCACGATGCCGCGTTTCTGCATGATCAGCTCATTCAGAATCGGCGGCAAACCGAGCGAGGCGGCACTGGGAATTATGGTCTTGATATTACGTGCAACGATGGCGACTTCGCCGCGCTGCTGAAAGATGTTGACCCGAAAGCGACCGATTTCCGGGTCGGCAATCGCTAGGTTCATCTCAGGCTTCTTCTCGAACAGCTTTATCTGCTCGGGATTCATGATCTGATAGGCAATCTTCTTGACCATGCCTTCCGGTAGTTTCTTGTCGATCAGAGGTGTCAGCTTGCCGAACGCCTTCATGCTCGGAGGTGCTCCTGTGGTTAAAAACAGGTCGGAACCATCCTTCTCGATCATCATCTTCAGTAAGTCGTTGAAACCCATATATCAAACCTTCAAGCCTGTTACTGTTGCTGCGGAATAGTTGTTACGAAAAGCGTCCTTCAGTGTACCAGCCTACCGGCACCGCGGATTTGGCAACCGTAGCGGTAACATCGAGTATAAGCGCGAATAGTGCCATGCGCACCAGCACGCCGTTGTCGGTCTGGCGGAATATGGCCAGATTTGGGTGCAGGTTGAGGTCGTTGTCCAATTCATTGGCGTCGCTGCGGGAATCGCGCGGCAGCGGATGCATGATTACCGTATTGGGTTGGCAGTAACGTGTGTAAATTGCCTGATTCATGCGGAAGCGGCCACGGTAGACATCGGCTTCAAGCTTCGAGGTAAAGCGCTCTTCCTGAATTCGGGTCAGGTACACCGTGTCGTTAGCCACCAGCCCCTTTTCCATGTCTTCAGTTTCTACGACCGTATGGCCGGCGGCGCGAAGCTCCGCCACAATCTCTGCCGGCATGCGCAATTCAGTGGGGGAGATCAGGGTGAAGGTGAGTTTTTTGTAAAGCAGCAATAATTGCGACAGGGAATGCACCGTGCGTCCGTGTTTTAGATCCCCGACCATGGCGATGTGCATGCCATCGATAGTGCGGTCCTTCGATTTCAATTCTTTTTTGATCGTATAAAGATCCAGCAGTGCCTGGGAAGGATGTTCGTTGGCGCCATCGCCGCCATTGATCACCGGCACCCGACTCGCCTTGGCGAACTCGGCCACCGAACCCATCTGTGGATGGCGCATCACGATGACGTCGCTGTAGCCGCTGATCACCCGCGCCGTGTCATACAGGGATTCGCCTTTGGAAATGGACGAAGTACTGATATCGGTGGTCTCACGCACTTCGCCGCCCAGCAGGTTAAATGCGCAACCAAAACTGACCCGGGTGCGGGTGCTGGGTTCGAAAAACATGTTGCCGAGAATGGCGCCATCGAGCACTTTCGTGACCAGCTTGCGATGGGCGTAGGGTTCCATGCTGTCAGCGACCTGAAAGACCCGGTCGACATCGGCTCTTTCAAACTGTTTCACACTGATAATATGGGCGCCGCGAAATTCCATGTGGTCTCTTGTTGATGGTTTTACTGGTTTGCTGTGCCAGCCTTATAAGGCTTGTAAATCAGAGGGATACTACTACAAATGGGGGTTTGGAAGGAATTCCTAATCTGATAGGTTCCCAAGCGGTGTTTTCCCTATAATGTCAGCTCAACGCTTGCCACATGCAGAATCGTGAATAAATGACCAAGTCGATTTACTGGTATGACTACGAGACCTTCGGGGCCGACCCCAGGCGCGATCGGGCGGCGCAGTTTGCGGGGATTCGCACCGATGAGAATCTGAATATCATTGGCGAGTCGCTCATGCTCTATTGCCAACCCGCGGATGACTTTTTGCCGGATCCCGGCGCCTGCCTGATTACGGGTATCACGCCACAGCTGGTGCTGGCAAAGGGTGTGCATGAGGCTGAATTCATCAAACGCATACATCGAGAGTTCAGTGAGCCGGGTACCTGCGTGGCGGGGTACAACAGCATACGGTTCGACGATGAATTGACCAGACAGTTGTTGTATCGCAATTTTTACGACCCTTACGAGCGCGAATGGAAACACGGCAATTCGCGCTGGGACATCATCGACATGTTGCGCTTGTGTGCGGCGACCCGTCCCGAGGGAATTCAGTGGCCGCGCAAGGAAGACGGTACCGTCAGTTTTCGGCTGGACCAACTGACCGTGGCCAATGGTATCGAACATGGCGCGGCGCACGATGCCCTGGCGGATGTAATAGCGACCATAGCAATGGCGAAGCTGGTGCGTAACGCCCAGCCGAAATTGTATGACTATGTATATCAATTGCGGGACAAGCGGCGCGTGCAAGCGGAGATTGATCTGGTAACACGCAAACCACTGCTGCATGTGTCGATGATGTATCCGGCGCAGCTCGGTTGTCTCGCTCTGGTCATGCCGATTTGCGTGCATCCAAACAATCCTAATGGAGTGATCGTGGTAGACCTGCGGGATGATCCGGCGCAGTGGCTAAGTCTCGATAGTGCACAGATACGGGAGCGGGTGTACACGCCGCGGACCGGGTTGGAAGAGGGCAAGCAGCGCGTGCCATTGAAGACAGTGCATATCAACAAGTGTCCGATCATCACCTCGCCGGCAGTGCTGACACCGGCCATGGCCGCTGACTATGCCATTGACCTCGACCTGTGCCGGCAGCATTGGCAGTTGTTGGTGGATCATCCTGGCCTGACCCAATTAATCAGCAATGTGTTTGCCGAAGAACCGAAGACGCAGGAGACCGATCCGGATTTCATGATTTACAGCGCCGGGTTTTTCGGCGATAGCGACCGTAGTTTGATGCAAACCGTGCGGGCCAGCTCGCCGCGGGATCTGGGTCGACTCGATTTGCCGTTTCGGGACCGGCGGTTGGCAACCATGCTGCTGCGCTATCGGGCCCGCAATTACCGGGATTCATTGAGCGCGGAAGAGCTGCAGCAGTGGCGCAGCTATTGTCGGGCAAGACTGCAGGATCCCCAGGCCGTACAACAATATTCATTGGCTATGCAGGGGGGGCGCAGCACCGCAGACGCGGCTGGACAGGCCATGCTCGATGCGCTTGAAAGCTGGGTTAAGGACTTGCACTTGGGTGCCAGCGCGCCTACTTAAATTCTGGCAAAGGCGCTAGAATCGCCACGCCGCGACGGCTAGCAGTCGCCACCGTCAAAATTGTGATGCAGGAACAGAATGACAGAGGACAAGTTTAAGGAAATTCGGCCCTACCACGATGCTGAAATCCGGCCGGTGCTGGATAGCCTGCTGGAAAATCCCGAGTTTCTTGGCAGCATTGCCAGCTTCTATGCGCCGCGACTGGCGCGCTTCTTTCCCGGTACCATGCGCAAGGTCGCCCAGCGCAAGCTGCACCAGCAGCTGGATGGGGTACACAATGTAGCCTCCATGCAGGACGTGATTGCCGTGTACATGGACAAGATGATCGAGGACACGACCACGAGCCTCACCCATTCCGGCATGGAGCATCTGCAGGCAGAGCGGAGCTACCTGTTCATCAGCAACCATCGCGACATCACGATGGATCCGGCATTCGTCAATTACATGTTGTATCACGCCGGCTACGAGACCCTGCAAATCGCCATTGGCGATAACCTGCTGAAAAAACCCTTTGTGTCGGATTTGATGCGCTTGAACAAGAGTTTCATCGTCAAGCGTTCGCTGAAGGGCAGGGAGTTGTTGCAGGCACTGCTGTTGCTGTCGGGGTATATCCATCACAGCATCCAGCATAATCACAATGTCTGGATCGCCCAGCGCGAAGGTCGCGCCAAAGACGGAATCGACAAGACCGACCCGGCGCTACTGAAGATGTTGGCATTGGGGCAGCGTGAAGTGCCGCTGGGCAAGAGCCTCGCGCAGCTGCATATAATTCCCGTCTCTATTTCCTATGAATATGATGCCTGTGATGTGTTGAAGGCAGAAGAGTTGTACCAGATTGAAAAGACCGGCAGCTTCACGAAGACCGACAAGACTGATATTCAGAGCATCGTCACTGGCATGATTGGCTTCAAGGGCGCCGTGCATGTGGCGTTCGGCAAGGAACTGCGCATCGCCAGTGATGATCCGGATGAGATTGCAGCCGCCCTCGATGAACAAATTCTGCTGAACTACGAATTACACGACATCAATTATCTGGCGCTGGAACGCCTGCGACAGGATGGCAAGGTAGCCTTGCATGAGTTGCGTAAGGATGTGGCTGATCGCCAAATCAGCAAAGCATCCAGAAAGAAGTTCGCTAAACGCCTGCAGCGAGTCGATCCGAAGCTGCACAAGCACTTCCTGTTCAGCTATGCGAATTCGGTGATTAGTCGCTATCGGGTTTAATCTCCGGCAGCGATCAAACCTATAACAGCTTCTTGATGACACTTTCCAGGCGGGAGGTTAATTGCTGCAGCAACTGCGCGTCGAGCGGACCGAGACAGTAGCTCTGCAGTTCCATGTCGATAGCATAGCTGTGATTTTCCTTTGGATCCGGTTTCAATTTACCAAATCCATTCTTCAATTGGTCCAGTTGGATCTGCATGCGCAGTCCCTGATCCTCTTTCGGCGTGTCGATATTGGCACGGATTTCCATTTCTATGCAGAATGCGCGCAGTTTCGCAGCGCACTCGTCGGCGATAGTGCGCAATGCGACGGCAGAAGCGGTGCGCTGGAGACGTTGCAGGCGCGCATTCAAGGCGTCGTCATATTTCTTGTCGCCACTGCCAGCGATTGCCTGCCATGCGTTGGCGTCGATCGCTTCCAGGATACCGGCAAATTGAGCGTCGTCCTTGCTGGCGAGTAACCGGGATTCAATGTCTTGCAGGAAGCGAGACTTCTCCAGCACACTGTTCTTCAGCTGCAGTTGTTTCTTGTCAGGCAAGGCTTTGAAACGGGCATCGAGTTTGCGTTTGAGACTGTTAAATTGTTCCAGCAGACGCTTGGACTGATTGCCCTGGCGAGGATCGATTGCATTGGAGAACTGCTGGGCGAGCGTCTGGTAGTCATTGCGGGCACTGCGAAATTCTTCGTCCGCGAGCAGGAAGACAGCTTCCATGGCCTGCAGCATTTCCCCGATTTTGTTCTCAGCCGCCTGGTGGGGTTCGCGCTGCACGTTCGCTTCGTCATTTCGCTTTGCGAAAATTTTGTCACAGGCCGCACGGAAATCATCCCAATACTGTTTGTCTTCCTTGAATGAGGTCGGTCCGATTTTCTTCCACTCCTGCTGCAGGCGCTTGGCCTCGCGCATGGCGTGCTGATTGTCTTCATGTGCGGCCAGGGCATTGGCCTGGGTGATAAATTCGAGCTTCTGCGCAGCATTACCGCGCAGAGATTGATTGCGGGTTTTGCGCAACTGATTGATGGCGGCGTAATAACGCTTCTGCAGCGGCTTGATTTTCGCTTGCTCTATTGGTGCGTGTGATTTCCAGAGCTTGTCAGTCTCGTTCAGCAGCTTATTGACATCGGAGATATTCAATTCGGCTTCCGCATCAAGTTTGCTCAGTTCCCCTTCGAGTTGCTCGCAGATCTCGCGGCGTTTGGCGAAATTGGTGGCCATCAGCTGTTTGCGTTGTTTGAAATATTCCTTGCAGGGCTCGTAGGCCTTGTCTGATAGCTGCTTGAATTCGCGCCAGAGTTGCTCATTTTGGTTGGAGCGGCCGAGTGACTTCCATTCCTCATGCATCTTGCTGATATGCTTCGAGCGATCCGCCGCGTGCATTTTGGATTCGAGCAGGTGCTGCATCTGGCTAATCAGTTCTTTCTTTTTCTCGGTTGCGGCAAAGGACTTCCAGTCACGCAGTTCATTCAATTTGTCTTTGTGGACATTGGCCAGCTTCTGCAGGGCTGCGCGAATCTTGCCACTGGTGTTGCTTATATTGCCCTGAATCTTGTCCCAGGCGGGTAGTGCATCATGGGATTGGCCGTCAGTGAGGGCCTGCTGCAGCTGTGCCAGTAATTCGGTAGTAACTTGCTGCAGGTGTTCCTGATGCGTGTGATTTTTCTGCAGCCGCTCGGACAGTTGGGTATGCAGGGTCTGCGCCAGTGCTTCCAGTGTGGTCGCTTCGGCAGGGACAGACTTGCGCATTTTGTTGAGGGAGTTGCGCAAGACGTTCAAGGCGTCAGTATGCTTGAAGCTGAGTTTGGCCAGTTGCTGCTCGATGCGCGCCAGTTCGACAGCAGGGTCCAGTGGCGGTTTGATTTTCTCGGTAACCGGCTGCTTGGGTTTTTTCCTGGCTTTTTCCGGCGCGGCAACTGCGACCGGGTTTTCTGTCGTTTGCGTCATGTCGGCTGCGCTGGTCTCAGCTACTACTATGTCAGTAGTTCCCGTCTCAGCTACTGCCGAGTCAGCAGTTGCCGTGCTGGCTTCGCTTATGGCAACGGCACTCTGTTCAGCTACAAGCGGAGCAGTTGTTACATTTTCGGTCAGACGCTGCTCCAGTATCTTGGCAACAGTCTTGTCCTTGTCGCGAATCTTGTCGTGCAGTTCCTGCAACATTTTTTTGTCATCAATCTTCGTGGCGGCATGCTTGCGCACATGCGCACTGGCGGCGAACAGGGTTAAATCGGCCAGATCTTCTGCTTGGGTAATTCGCTCCAGGGCAGAGCTGCCAGCGGTCTTGCTTTTCGCCAGCAGCGCAATCTGTTTTACGGCTGGCAATGGCAGGCTACTGATGAGGGCATGCCGTTCTGGTTCACCGATGTCGGACTCGGCGGCGCCAGCGAGCAGGCGATGAAATTGCTGGCGTGCGGTATCGCCGACTTCGCTGCTATCGGCCTGCAATGCATTTAACACATTGACGTCGTTGAGATAGCGCACGGCACCACAGCGCACCTGCAAGTGTTCGTCGTGTTGGGCAATATGCAGTAATGCTGCCTGTGCGGCAGCGCCATGCTTCTGCATTTGTTCAATGGAATGCAAACGCTCATCAGGACTCTGATTGGTCCAGGTGTTGTCGATGAATGAGGGCAGATTGGAGCTGGGATTTGTTGCCATTAACTGCGAAACCGGCTGCTTGGGCTATTCTCGTCTGGGACACAAGTTTAACAGAACTTCTTTCGATCGAAACAGCAAAGATTTTACGGAATTTTGTTTGGTCAAAAGCTGCGCATTCGCAAGAATTCAAGGGGAATATGCAGGCAACTGCTATACTTTGGGCGTTCTTGCTTCTTTTGTTTGTATTTTTGATCTATAGAAGGACGGGGTAACCCGGTGAAGGGCCAATACATGCTGGTAGACGAGGTAAAGGCACGCATTCAGGACGTGTATCGCCAGCTGCTGAAATCACGCGAATTGACTCCCCGCTACGGGCAACGGCAGATGATTGCTGAAATTGCCAATACCCTTGGCGTGCTGGCGAGTGACGCCACGCAGCCGGCTCCAATCTGTGTGATCGAGGCCGGCACCGGCACTGGCAAGACCCTCGCCTACCTGCTGGCAGCCGTGCCTTTGGCGCAAGCGCTTGATCTGAAGGTAGTTATCGCCACCGCCACCGTCGCCCTGCAGGAACAAGTGACGCACAAGGATATACCGGAGCTGTTGCAGGGAACTGACCTGCAATTCAGTTATGCTCTGGCCAAGGGCCGCGGCCGCTACGTCTGCCTGTCAAAGCTCGACATGTTGCTGCAGGGTAACGACAGCATGCAGGCACTGATGGACCTGTATGGCGAGGAATTGCAGGACACTGCCAGCGGTGGCGATCGCGCCCTGTACGCGCGCATGCTGGAGGCCTTGAGTGCCGGTGAATGGCAGGGTGATCGTGATGACTGGTCGCAACCGGTCAGCGATGCCGACTGGCTGCCCCTCACTGTAGATAACGCACAGTGTATGGGACCGAAGTGCAGTAATTTTCGCAGCTGCTGTTTCTATCAGGCGCGGGAATCCATGGACAAGACGGATTGCATTATCGCTAATCACGATCTGGTGCTGGCCGACCTCGCGCTGGGAGGTGGTGTAATCCTGCCGGATCCCGCCAACAGCATCTATATCTTCGATGAAGCGCATCACCTGCCTTTCAAGAGTAACAATCATTTCGCCAGTTTCTCCCGCATCAAAGCCACCAATACCTGGCTGGAACGCAGCGAGGGCATGTTGCTGCGCCTCGTGAGCGATAGCTTGCTGGAATCGGCGCAACAAGCATCCCTGCAGGTGCTGATCCGATCAGCGCGCTCGGGACTGGATGCCGCCTGGGTCATGCTGGAACAGACGGTGGAGAGTCTCGACTCTATCGATCGTTATGAAAATCGGGCCCAACACGCGTTCAAACTGGGTGTGGTGCCGGAGGCGATTCAGGAAGTGGCGGCAAATCTCGCGAATCTGTTCACGCGTTTGCATACAGGGTTGCAGGATATTAGCGATGATTTGAAACGGGCCATGGAGGAAAGTGCTGACGGCAAGCGCCGCCTGCTGGCGGAGCAGTGGTTTCCCATTTTTGGCAGTACTTGCAAGCGTGCCGAGGGTTGTCAGGCTTTATGGCTCAGCTATGCGGCGAGTGATCCGGCCGGCAAGGCGCCCTATGCGCGCTGGCTCAGTGTCAACGAAAACAGCAATTATCCGGATATATCCCTGTCGTCCAGTCCGGTGCTCGCCGCAGAAAATTTGCAGCAGCGTCTCTGGCAGAGTTGTGCCGGAGCCGTTTTGACTTCGGCCACGCTGTCAGCGTTGGGTGAATTTGACATGCTCAAGCTGCGCGCAGGATTGCCGGAGCATACCCGTTATCTGAGTATTCCGAGCCCGTTCGATTTCGGCAATGCTGCTGTGTTGCTGATTCCCCGCATGCATTGCGACCCGTCGCAGACAGAGGCCCACACCGACTTTATCGTCAAGGCAATTCCGAAATTGTTGCAAAATGATTGCGCAGCGCTCATGTTATTTTCAAGTCGTCGCCAGATGCAGGATGTGATGCAACGGCTGCCAAAGCAATGGCTTGAGAAAGTCCTGTGTCAGGATGATTACCAGAAAGCGCAACTGCTGAAATATCATCGCCAGCGGGTGGACAAGCAAGAGGGGAGTCTCATTTTCGGCTTGGCGAGTTTCGCCGAGGGCGTGGATCTTCCAGGCAAATATTGTACGCATGTGCTGATTGCGAAGATTCCGTTCGCTGTACCCAACGACCCTATAGAAATGACATTGTCTGACTGGATCGAGCAACAGGGCAAAAATGCATTCATGACGTTAGCGGTGCCAGATGCGGCATTTCGTCTGGTTCAAGCCAGTGGACGTTTGTTACGAAGTGAGACCGATACTGGTCAGATTACCCTGTTCGACGAACGGCTGGTGAGTCGTCGGTATGGCACCACGATTCTGGACTCCATGCCGCCTTACCGGCGCGAACTACTGCGTGAGTTGGCGCCGGACTAGCAAGAGCTGCGCAGCTCAGTGGCGGCTGGAGCGCTTCAAGTGATTGAAATAATACGCAGTGCCAGCGCCACCAACAGCGCCGACGAGGATAAGCACCAGCAGATTGTCGACGAGAGCGCCGAGTCCTACACCGATGATGATGCCGATGGTAATACACAGTGCATATGTGCCTTGTTTAGCCTGTTTTTGTTTCAACTTCTTGGACATAACATTGCTCCTGCTCTGATTCGCGAGCGCTATTTGATATTCGTAACTGAGTAAATTACGCTGCTCTGTATGGAAAAGCGCAGGGGATCGACTGCCTGCGCCCCAATGGCATCTACCACTTCCATGCCTTCAACTACCCTGCCAATTACGGTGTATTTCCCGGACAACCACTGGGCATCGGTGAGGCTGATGAAAAACTCCGCACCGTTGGTATTCGGTCCCTGGTTGGCGAGAGCAATCACGCCGCGTGAAATTGGACGCGTGGGTGCAGCGCTGCGATAGCGAAAGCCCTGGTTTTCATAGGCTGTCTTCACGGTCATGCTCTGCAGTGTGCGCAATACTTCTTCCTGTCGGGCAACCAGTTCGGTGACGCTATCAATGCCCAAGTTGCGATACAGCGGTCGCAAGATATCCGCATCAAATTCGGCTTTGCTGCCTATATCAAGCAGCGGGTTAAAGGTGCCGTCAGGATTTATTACATTGGCACGATTCAGGCCCAATGCGTCGGCATTAATTTCATCGGCCAGTGCCGTGCCAGGTGCGCCCAGTGAGTGATAGGCGGGACTGCCGGCCTGAATAATAAAGCCCAGTATTACCCGGTGAAAACGCATGCCGTCGTAGTAGCGTGGTCGCAAACCGGTATTTGTCATTGCATCCAGAATTTCAATTTCGCCCGCCGCCAGACTCATGAAATGCTGCACATTGTTTGGCGCCTCCTGGCGCAGCATTTCCAGGAAGATATCTCCACGCGAGGTGCTGATCAGCATTAGAGGATTGCCTGGGTCTTCCATCACACTGCGTGCGCTGCTGGCATCGGCCATGGCCAGAAGCGGCGCGCAGCAGCAGGTGAAAAGCAGCAGCATGGAATTCAGTTTTATCGAAAGGGTCGGCATGGCGGTCACCGGCTAATGCAGTAATTCATGGTCGGCGGGCAGTTGGCGCGACATCCATAACGCCAGTTTGTGGCGCATGTTTTGCACGCTTTCATCCTGCGTCGCAAGTGGTTGAATCAACTTGTCTTTCACGAGCAGCAGATAGATGGCGCGGGCCTTGAGATCAGCGTGATCAGTGTTGTCAAATTGGCCGGCACCGCGTGCCTTAAAATAGCGCTCACCCACACGCAGCGCTTCCTTGAATAATTCACTCTCATGTTTTAGTTTTTTCAAGTTCGGAAGGCTCTCAGGCTGAGCGCTAAATATCTGCATTGATTGTAGGGGTAAACTATCAAGCCATGCAATAAAGCGAAATTATTCCTGCAGCTGATAGCGCGCGAGGTCTGCCGGTGTGTCGATGTCATTGAGAATGGCTGGATCGTCAATGGCGAGTTCTACCACGGCATCCTGATTCGACTCGGTGATCGCGCGTCCGCCGGTGTCTCCCTGCAATGCTTGCAGCTGCGCATAAAAATTGCGCCCGAAGCCAACTGGATTACCCGGTCGGGTGTAATAACAAGGTAACACGATGGTAGCGGGAGAGAGGCGATCTGCGATCAGCCGATAGGTGCTGCTCTCGATAAAAGGCATATCAGCGAGACAGACCAGGCAAGCATCCCAGTCCAGTGCCTTGCTGACACCGAAGGCGAGACTGGCACCCATGCCCTCAGCGGCACCAGTGAAAGTCTCGATCGAGGTGTTGTGCAACTGCAATTGGGCAGCGAGTTCGGGGCGCGTAATAACCACACTGGGCAGGCCCGCGTAATGTATGTTTGCAAGCGTCTGCTGCACGACGCTCATGCCGTTCGCGAGTTTGGCGTTGAGCTTGACGCTGCCGAAGCGACTGCTAAAGCCTGCCGCCAAAATAATTGCGCCAACGGTTTTTGTCATAGATCAAACGTTGTTGCCGCAGGGCGCGGCAACTGTAGCGGTGAGGTGAAGTTGCGATCAGTGCAGAATCTTGTCGCTCTTGCGATCCATGTCAGTTTCTTGCTGGCTGATCTCGACGACGAAGCTCTCGCGTTTCGAGCTGGTGCCGCCCAGCTTGTTGCTGACTTTGATCGGTTTGGCAACGGTGGCGTCATGCTGCTCCTGCGCAGCCATCTTCGCCTGCAACTGTTCACTCAGGTGACGGCGCAGGCGATTGACGACGCTGGTCATGACCTCGATGGTCTGACTCAGCTGGTCGAGTGTGATGAGGGTGCGTTCCGGGTCATTGTCGACTTCTTTGTCTGCAAATTGGTCGTCACTCATGCACAGGCTCCTTTGCTATTGCTCGTCGTAAGCGTATTCATTGCTACTTTGGACTGACTCGTGCGAGCTGATCCAGAGATTATTTCAGGACTCTTAGTCCCAGGTAAGTGCCCCACCGGTTTGATATTCGATGACGCGGGTTTCAAAAAAATTCTTTTCCTTGCGCAAATCCATAATTTCGGACATCCAGGGGAAGGGGTTGGCAACGCCCTTGAATTGTTCCTTCAAACCAATCTGCACGAGGCGGCGATTGGCAATGAACTGCAGGTATTCTTCCATCATGGCCGCATTCATTCCCAGCACACCCCGTGGCATGGTGTCGCGTGCGTATTCAATTTCCAGCTGGGTTGCCTGCAAGATCATTTGCGTGGCATGTTCCTTCATCGTATCAGTCCACAGATTCGGGTTTTCCAGTTTGATCTGATTGATCATGTCGATGCCGAAGTTCAAATGCATGGACTCGTCACGCAGGATGTACTGGAACTGCTCTGAGGTGCCGGTCATTTTATTGCGTCGACCCATAGAGAGAATCTGGGTGAATCCACAATAGAAGAAGATGCCTTCGAGACAGCAATAAAATGCAATCAGGTTTTTCAACAAGGCCTGATCACTCTCGATAGTGCCGGTGTGGAACGTGGGGTCGCTCAGCTCCTGCGTGTATTTCAGGCCCCAGGAGGCTTTCTTCGCCACTGAGGGCACTTCGTGATACATGTTGAATATCTCGCCTTCGTCCATTGCCAAAGACTCGATGCAATACTGGTAGGCGTGGGTGTGGATCGCTTCCTCAAATGCCTGCCTGAGAATGTACTGGCGACATTCCGGATTGGTGATCAGGCGATAAATCGCGAGTACCAGGTTGTTGGCCACGAGTGAATCGGCGGTGGCGAAGAAGCCGAGATTGCGCTTCACGATCAACCGCTCGTCCGCAGTCAAGCCATTCGGATTTTTCCACAGGGCGATGTCTGCATTCATGTTCACTTCTTGCGGCATCCAGTGATTGGCACAGCCATCCAGATATTTTTGCCAGGCCCAATCATATTTGAAAGGCACCAGCTGGTTGAGGTCGGCGCGACAATTGATCATGCGTTTGTCATCGACAGCAACGCGAGCGGCGGCGCCTTCGAGCTCTTCCAGTCCGACTTTGACTTCCAGCTTTTCCAGTGACTTGATGGCTTTCTCCAGAGGGTTCGCATTCACCGCCTCATCTTCCGCTACCAGATTGGAGGCGTAGCGATTCGGTGCTACGGCGGCAATGGCATCCGCCACCGGTGTGGGCAGCTTTGCTTCATGCGGCACTGCCGGCATCGCTGCCTCTGCAGCAGTATTGGCAGCCGCGGCAATAACGGCCGCAGCTTTTGCCGCCGCTGGCTTGGCAAGGGGCGCGAGAGCTTCCTCCCGATCGAACTCATCCCATGACAGCATAGTGAAACCCCTTTATTCTCTGTATGTATTCGTGTTAATTAATCGTATGAACTGCTTATTTCATTGCACTCGTGTTGCGGTGCAACTTGCCAGCACTTACTGGCAAGCTTCGCAATCAGGATTGTCAATAGAGCAGGCCTGCGGCACTGCCGCTGCTTCGCTCGATACCTTGTTCAGGCTGTTATCGGATACCGTAGACTTCTCCGTTGTGGTAGCCGCTAGTGCACGCAAGTAATAAGTAGTCTTGAGTCCGCGCAGCCAGGCCATACGATAAGTGATATCCAGTTTCTTGCCGTTAGCCCCGGCCACATACAGGTTCAGGGATTGGGCCTGGTCGATCCATTTCTGGCGACGGCTTGCGGCATCGACCAGCCAGCGTGGTTCTACTTCGAACGCGGTGGCATAGATCAGCTTGATCTCGGCCGGCACTCGATCGATCTTCTGCACGCTGCCTTCGTAATATTTCAGATCGTTGACCATGACGCTGTCCCACAGGTTCAGCTGCTTCAGGTCATTGACGAGGTACGGGTTCACGACCGTGAACTCGCCGGACAGGTTGGATTTCACGAACAGGTTCTGGTAAGTCGGCTCGATGGATTGAGAGACGCCAGTGATATTTGCGATGGTCGCTGTGGGCGCAATGGCGAGCACATTGGAATTGCGCATGCCGGTCTGCTTGATGCGCTGCCGCAGGCTTTCCCAGTCCAGTCGCTGTTCCAGGTTTACGTCCAGATAATCGGCGCCGCGTTCTTCCTGCAACAACTTCAGGGAGTCGATGGGGAGAATGCCGCGATCCCACAGTGAGCCGTCGTAGGATTGATAACGACCGCGTTCTTCCGCCAGTTCGGTAGATGCATGAATGGCATGATAACTGACCACTTCCATGGAGACGTCGGCAAACTCCACGGCCGCATCAGAGCTGTAGGGAATACGCAGTTTATACAGCGCGTCCTGAAAGCCCATGATGCCCATGCCGATAGGGCGATGTTTCAGGTTGGAGCGCTCGGCTTGTTCGACCGAGTAGTAGTTAATGTCGATGACATTATCCAGCATGCGCACGGCAGTCTTGATCGAGCGCTGCAGTTTGGCGTGATCCAGGCCATTCCCATCGACGTGATTCACGAGATTGATCGAACCAAGATTACATACTGCGATCTCATCCTTGCTGGTGTTCAGCGTGATCTCGGTGCACAGGTTGGAAGAGTGAATCGTGCCCACATGTTGCTGCGGCGAGCGCACATTGCACGAGTCCTTGAACGTCATCCACGGATGCCCGGTCTCGAACAGCATGGAGATCATCTTGCGCCATAACTGACTGGCCTTGATCGTCTTGTACACTTCGATCTGTCCGGCCTGTGCCTTGCGCTCGTACTCTTCGTAGGCTTTCTCGAAGGCTCTGCCGTGCAGGTCATGCAGATCGCGTACATTGTTCGGCGAGAACAGGGTCCAGTCCTGGTCGTTGAAGACGCGCTTCATGAACAGGTCTGGAATCCAGTTCGCCGTGTTCATGTCGTGGGCGCGGCGGCGATCGTCGCCAGTGTTCTTTCTCAGCTCCAGGAATTCTTCAATATCCAGATGCCAGGTTTCCAAATAGGAACACACGGCACCTTTGCGCTTGCCGCCCTGATTAACGGCGACCGCGGTGTCATTCACAACTTTCAGGAAAGGTACGACGCCCTGCGACTTGCCATTGGTGCCCTTGATGTGGGCACCGAGGGCGCGCACTGGTGTCCAGTCGTTACCCAGACCGCCGGCCCACTTGGATAGCATCGCGTTGTCGCGAATTGCGGAGTAAATGCCGTACAGATCATCGGGCACAGTCGTGAGGAAACAGGAAGACAACTGCGGACGCAAGGTGCCGGAGTTGAACAGTTGCGGTGTTGAAACCATGTAATCAAAACTGGAGATCAAATTGTAGAATTCGATCGCCCGTTGTTCCCGGTTCTCTTCGTTGGACGCGAGACCCATGGCAACTCGCATGAAGAACACCTGTGGCAATTCGAAGCGGATGCCGTTGCTGTGAATGAAGTAACGGTCGTACAGGGTTTGCAGGCCCAGATAGGTGAACTGCTGGTCGCGGTCTGCTTGCAGCGCTTCACTGAGTACGGCCAGGTCATACTCGAGCAGATGTGGAGACAGCAGTTCCAGTTCGACCCCTTTCTCGATATATGGTCTCAGGGTGGTGGCGTAACGGTAGTGCATCTCTGACTGCGTGGCGGCATCAGTAATGCCGAGGAAGCTGAGCGCTTCCGAGCGCACGGTGTCCATCAACAGGCGAGCGGTGACGTAGGAATAGTTCGGATCTTTTTCCACCATCGTGCGCGCAGTCATAACCATGGAAGTACGCACGTCTTCCAGTTTGACGCCCGGGTAGAGGTTCTTCAGGGTCTCGCTGTAGATCTGGTCGGCTGACACATCGCTGAGGCCTTCGCAGGCTTCATCGATGACCGTGCGCAGACGGATAGTATCCAGCGGTCCCTGCGTACCATTGGGATAGGTCACTGTTATGGCGGATTGGGCAGGTTTATCGGCTGCTTTCTTCTGCTCGCGCAGGCGCGCGTGTTCGGCGCGGTAGATAACGTAGCTGCGCGCGATCTTGTGTTCGCCGGAGCGCATTAGCGCCAATTCCACCTGATCCTGAATGTCCTCGATATGAATAGTGCCGCCAGAAGGCATGCGGCGGCGGAAGATCTCACTGATTTGCACTGACAGTTGCTTTACCGACTCGTGAATCCGCGTCGAGGCAGCCGCGTTGCCACCTTCTACGGCGAGGTAAGCTTTAGTAATGGCGACGGCGATCTTGGATTCATCGTAAGAGACCACAGCGCCGTTGCGCTTGATGACTCGTAATTGTCCAGGAGCGGTAGCGGTCACAGAGACGCCGTCGTCACGGCGTGGGGCAGGTGCTGTGCGAGAGTCACCTGAGGATTGGACGTCAGTTTGCATGATTTGCTCCGAATTTTTGTATTCACATTCTTGTGTATGTTTTTATGTCTGCCGGGGCAGGACAACGAGGCTCGTCCTGCTTTGAATGTGTTGCCCGTGTTCCCCGGGTTGGACATCCAAATGGCAGGCAGCGAAAGCCATATACTATATATTGTGTTTTTGCGGCTGGACTTTAATTGTTTTTACAAAGTTTTTAACAATTTTTCAGGAATTGTGTGATTCCGTGAAACTAACCCCAGAAATCAGGTGCATCCACCTGGTTTTACTCAAGCGCTTTTCTTATTAGTTGAGCGGGGAGCTTGCCCCGATCACTTAAATTTGTACGAATTTCGTGCTAAACCCGGTTCAGAGAAGCTCTCGACGTACGCCCTTCATATACAACATATAGACATGTCACAAAGTACCGCCACAAGATAAAGCGCTTAAGGGGTTATTGCAAGAGGTATTTGTGTGTGTATTGTGTGCACAAGATGTGCATAGATTAAGATCAGGTCGCGGAAAATCTGTTTGCGGCCAGAGGCTTGCCGAAGAGGGTGCACTCGCACCTGGATTGTGGCCGCGAACTGGGCCCTGCTGGTCTGCTAGCGGGCGAAAAACAGCAGGAAAACGGCCAATACTACATATAGTGGTTGCTAAAACCGGAAAATTACTGGGATAGCAGAAATTCCAGCAAGGCTTTCTGTGAATGCATGCGATTCTCGGCTTCGTCCCAGATCACGGCATCGGTTGCCTCCAGCAGTTCCGCGCTGACTTCCTCGCCGCGATGGGCAGGTAGGCAGTGCATGAACAGCGCATCTGATTTGGCGCGTGCCATCAAGGCTGCATTTACCTGATAGGACTTGAACTGGGTCAGGCGTTCGGCCTGTTCATGTTCCTGCCCCATGGAGGCGAACACATCGGTGACCACCAGATCAGCATCCTTAACCGCCAGCTGCGGGTCGCGCAACAATTGCACGCGATCCTGGTTGCTGGCGAGCAGGGCGGCATCGGGTTCGAATCCGACCGGGCAGGCAATGCGCAGTTCAAAATCGAAGGCGCGAGCGGCATTGATGTAGGACTGGCACATATTATTGCCATCCCCGATCCAGGCTACAGTCTTGCCGGTAAGCGACCCCCGGTGTTCCATGTAAGTTTGTACATCCGCCAGTAACTGGCAGGGATGAAAGCTGTCACTGAGAGCGTTAATCACTGGTACCCGCGAGTGTTCGGCAAAGCGTTCGATGCGGCTGTGCTCAAAGGTGCGAATGGCAACACAGTCCACGATGCGCGAGAGCACCCGTGCGCTATCTGCAATGGGTTCACCGCGACCGAGCTGGGTGTCAGCGTTGGCCAGGAAGATTGAAGCGCCACCCATTTGGGTCATGGCAACTTCGAAGGCGACGCGCGTGCGCGTGGAGGCTTTATCAAAGATCAGGCCCAGCGTGCGGCGCTCCATAGTGAGCGCTAGCGCCGGATCGCGCTTCAAGGCCATCGCCCGTTGCACGATTCCCAGCAACTCGGCGCTGCTCACATCCAGCAAAGTTAAAAAATGGCGTACGCTCATACCAGTATTCCAAATAAAAAGGGTAGCTCGCGCTACCCATCAGAAGGTGGCTATTCTAGACAAAATTGCGGGTCGGGGCAAACCGCCTGGCAGCGCTAGGTGCCGCCAGACGCGGGAGCAACGCCATTGTGCTGCTGCCCCGCATTCGCTAGGCTCAGACCATGGAGCTCTTATGAACCCGATCGAACTCAACCTGTTTGGCAGTCGCGTAGCGGCCATCTGCGATGAAATGGGAGTGGTGCTACGGCGCACCGCATTCTCACCGAATATCAAGGACCGGCTGGATTTTTCCTGTGCCCTGTTCGATCGCGCCGGCGAGCTGTTTGCCCAGGCCGCACACATTCCAGTGCATCTGGGCAGCATGGCCTATGCGATGGGAGGTATCGTCGGACAACGTGACTGGCAGGCCGGCGATATGCTGGTGCTGAATGATCCTTACCTCGGCGGCACCCACTTGCCCGATGTGACGGTGATTGCCCCGGTATTTGCGGCCTCCGGTTTTAACGCCAAAGAGGCTACCTTGCTCGGCTTCGTCGCTAATCGCGCCCATCACGCGAATATCGGTTGTGATACGCCCGGGTCGATGCCGGTATCTTCGAGTCTGGACGAGGAAGGCATTATCATTCCCCCAACCTGGTTGCTGCGCGGCGGTAAATTGCAGGACCACGGCATTGCGCTACCCGATATGCAGGGTGGCAAGCTCAGCGGTGATATTGCGGCCCAGGTCGGCGCCAACCAGGTGGGCAGCGCGCGTCTGCAAGAACTCGTGCACAGCATTGGTACAGCAGCATTCGTGCAGGGCGTAAGTGAACTGAATGCCTATGCTGATCGCCTGATGGCCGTGGCGATCAGTCAACTGCAGCCCGGTGCCTACCAGTTTGCTGACCTGCTTGATGACGATGGCTGCGGTTCCCGGGATATTCCACTCGCAGTCACCTTGACTATTACCCCTGCTGCGATCGTGCTGGACTTCAGTGCCAGCGCGGCGCAGGTGCCAGGTAACTTGAATTGCCCGGAGTCTGTGGTCGCCGCTGCCGCGTATTATTGTCTGCGTTGTTTGCTGCCTGATGCAGCGCCAGCCTGTGCCGGGCTATTCCGCCGGGTGCAATTAGTGACACGACCCGCTTCTATCATCAACGCCGAACGACCGGCAGCGGTAGCGGCAGGCAATGTGGAAACGTCCATGCGTCTGGTTGACCTGGTATTCGGTGCGCTGGCGCAGGCGCTGCCAGAGCGCATACCCGCCGCCAGTCAGGGCACCATGAATAATGTGGCGATGGGACATATCGATGCCGAGAGCGGCACACGCTGGGATTATTATGAAACGCTCGCCGGTGGCATCGGCGGTGGTCCACGTTATGCGGGCCTCGATGCGGTACACAGCCACATGACGAATAGCTTGAACACCCCGATTGAGAGTCTGGAGATGCATTATCCGCTGCGGGTGACAAACTATAGCGTGCGTGTCGGCAGTGGCGGTGCCGGACTGCACCGTGGCGGTAACGGTATCGTGCGCGAGTATGAGTTTCTGGCCGCGGCCCAATGCAGCCTGCTGACCGAGCGCAGGCGGGTACCGCCCTGGGGCTTACATGGTGGCAGCCCCGGCGCCTGCGGCCGCAACTTCCTGAATGGCGCTGAACTTCCCGCGAAATGCACACTCAATGTCAGCGCGGGTGATCGTTTACGCATCGAAACACCCGGCGCTGGTGGCTGGGGTAAAGTACCCCTTTGCTGACAAGGTCTGGCCACGCAGTGTAAACTTGCCCCCTTCGCGGTGTTGTGTAAGTGGTTTCGCTTGCGCCACCAACCACCCAGTCTCCGAGGCAGTAATAGCATGAGTATCGAACAAACCATCAAAGACCAAATCCAGTCCAACAGCATCCTGCTGTACATGAAGGGTAATCCGGATGCACCACAGTGCGGATTCTCAGCACGAGCGACACAAGTGTTGATGGCTTGCGGCAAACGCTTTGCTTACGTGGATATTCTCAGCAATCCGGAAATACGCGCCAACCTGCCGCAAATTTCCAACTGGCCGACTTTTCCGCAACTTTTTATCAACGGCGAACTGATTGGTGGTTGTGACATCATCACCGAGATGCACGAGAAGGGTGAATTACAGGCGCTGGTGGATAAGGCTGGCGCCGACGCCTGATAGCTGTAGTCAGTAATAATCTGCTTTGTGGTTGCGCCTAACTGGCTGCACGGGGCCAACCGCCTAACTCTTGCCATCTGTTTACTATCCCACAAAATAATTCTGCTGTCTTCTCTGCGTCATAGCGCGCAGAGTGCGCTTCGTTTTCGTCAAAGGCTATACCTGCTGCTTCGCAGGCGCGCGCCAGTACCGTCTGTCCATAGGCGAGGCCGCTGAGGGTAGCGGTGTCGAAACAGGAAAAGGGATGGAAGGGATTGCGCTTGAGGTCGTGGCGGTCACTGGCGGCATTGATGAAGCCAAGATCGAAATGGGCATTGTGTCCAACCAGAATCGCGCGCTTGCATTGATTCGTCTGCATGGCGTCACGCACGGTCTTGAACAACGCCGTGAACACATCTTTCTCGCTGCGCGCAATACGTAGCGGATGGAACGGATTGATACCGGTAAATTTCAAAGCTGCTTCTTCGATATTTGCGCCCTCAAAGGGCACGATGCGCTGAAAGAAGGTTTGGTCTATCTCCAGAATGCCCTGTTCATTCATACCGGGAATTACCGCAGCTATTTCCAGGATTGCATCTGTTGCTGACTTGAAGCCGCCAGTTTCCACATCGATTATCACCGGTAAAAAGGTGCGAAACCGGTCTGCCATCAGCGTCGTTTCGGACGAATCCTCGTTGTCATCTATCATGCCTCGTCCCTGGCGATACGCCATTGCACAACTTCATTTGCGCGTATAGGAATTATGGTGTCATCAAGATACGCGTAGTGAGCGGGCATCCGATGTTCGGTTTTTTGCAGATGAATGCGCGTCTGGTTGCGCGGCAGTCGGTAAAAATCCGCCCCATGAAAACTGGCGAATGCTTCCAGTTTATCCAGTGCGTTACATTGTTCGAATACCTCTGCATACAATTCCAGCGCTGCAGGAGCCGAGTAAACTCCGGCGCAGCCACAGGCATGTTCTTTGGTGAGGCGCGCATGTGGCGCCGAGTCTGTGCCAAGGAAAAATTTCGGGTTACCACTGGTCGCGGCTTCAACTAGTGCAGCCTGATGCTGGCTGCGCTTCAATACCGGCAGGCAATAGAGGTGAGGCCTGACGCCGCCGACGAACAAGTCATTGCGGTTATATAACAAATGATGCACGGTAATGGTGGCAGCTACATTGGCCGCAGCGGCGCCAACAAACTCGACTGCCTGTTTGGTGGTAATGTGTTCGAGTACGATGCGCAAGGTTGGCAAGCGCTGCAGCAGAGGTGCCAAAATGGTATCGATGAAGATCTTTTCGCGATCGAAAATATCGACCTGATGGGTAGCGACCTCGCCGTGCAGCAACAAGGGCAGCCCGACTTCCGCCATATATTCCAATACCGGTAAAACGGCGTCGATGTGGGTGACGCCGTTATCTGAATTCGTGGTCGCACCCGCCGGGTAATACTTGATGGCATGCAGATATTCGTTGGCGGCTGCCCGCTGTGCTTCGGCTACCGGGAGTTTGTCCGTGAGGTACAGAGTCATCAAGGGCTGGAATTGATTGCCAGCCGGGCGCGCCGCCAGAATGCGTTCACGATACGCCAGTGCCGCCGCGACTGTGGTCACGGGTGGCTTCAGGTTGGGCATGACGATGGCACGACCGAAGCGGGTAGCGGTATGGGGAACTGTGGTGTTGAGGGCGGCGCCATCGCGCAGATGCAGGTGCCAGTCATCCGGTAGGGTGAGGCTCAGTTTTGCTGGGTTCATGCCAGGGGTGCTTCGCTTGAATTTGCGCCATTGTACAGTAATGCCTGACACAGCTGAATTGCCGATTGCGCGATTTTCCTCCGCTTTTCACTTTCAGTGAGGCAGCCGTCCGGGTTTTATTCCTGACGCGTGATGGTGCTAGAATACGCGTCCTTTTACGCCGGAGCACCGTCATGTCAGAGATCAATAAAGTCGTACTGGCCTATTCAGGAGGTCTCGACACCTCGGTTATCGCAATGTGGCTGCAACAAACCTATGGCTGTGAAGTCGTCACCTTCACTGCTGACATTGGCCAGGGCGGAGAATTAGAACCGGCGCGCGCCAAAGCCAAAGCGATGGGCATCAAGGAAATCTATATCGAAGATCTGCGCGAAGAATTTGTGCGCGACTTTGTCAATCCGATGTTTCGCGCCAATGCCCTTTATGAGGGTGAGTATTTGTTAGGTACCTCGATTGCGCGCCCACTCATTGCCAAGCGTCTGGTTGAGATTGCGGCGGAAACAAAGGCGGATGCAATCTCGCATGGTGCCACCGGCAAAGGCAATGACCAGGTGCGGTTTGAACTGGGTGCCTATGCGCTGAGCCCCGGCATCAAGGTCATCGCTCCCTGGCGCGAATGGGATCTGACTTCGCGGGATACGCTGCTCGCTTATTGTGAGAAACACAAAATTCCGGTGGAAATGAAGCAAGGCAAGAAATCGCCTTACTCCATGGATGCCAATCTGCTGCATATCTCCTACGAGGGCAACATTCTCGAAAACCCGGCGGCAGAACCGGAAGAATCCATGTGGTTGTGGACTTCATCACCGAAGACTGCGCCAGATCAAGTGACTTATATAGAGCTGGAATATCAGTGCGGTGACATCGTGGCGCTTGATGGTGTCAAGCTCTCGCCCGCCAACGTGTTGACCCGCCTGAACCAGATTGCCGGTGCCAATGGCATTGGCCGGGCCGATATCGTGGAAAATCGTTATGTAGGCATGAAGTCTCGTGGTTGTTATGAAACTCCTGGTGGTACGGTGATGCTGAAGGCGCATCGCGCGATCGAGTCACTCACCATGGATCGTGAGTTGGCGCACCTGAAAGATGATTTGATGCCGCGCTATGCCTCACTTGTCTACAACGGTTATTGGTGGTCGCCAGAGCGCATGGCAATGCAGCAATTGATCGACTACTCGCAGATTTATGTCAGCGGCAAGGTGCGTCTGAAGCTTTACAAAGGCAATGTCAGTGTGGCCGGCAGGGAATCAGATCAGTCCTTGTTCGATCAGCATATAGCCACTTTCGAAGATGACGCGGGTGCCTACAATCAGGCGGATGCCGGTGGCTTTATCAAACTCAACGCCTTGCGTCTGCGTATCGCCGCATTGAAAGGACGCAAGTAGTTATCCGATCAGACGCTGGTCTTGTGCCGGTATTCGCATAGATCATGAATTACGCAAGCTCCGCAAAGGGGCTTGCGTGCCATGCACACATAGCGCCCGTGCAGGATTAGCCAGTGATGGGCGTCCAGCAGAAATTCCGCGGGCACCAGTCGTAGCAGACGCTGTTCCACTTCCAGAACATTCTTGCCAGACGCGATGCCGGTGCGATTGGACACACGAAATATGTGTGTGTCCACCGCCATCGCAATCTGACGGAAAGCGGTATTGAGTACCACGTTTGCTGTCTTGCGACCTACGCCAGGCAGTGCCTCCAGTGCAGCGCGTTCAGCCGGCACCTGCGAGCCATGGCGCTCGATGAGCAGGTTGCAGGTCTGAATAATGTTGGCTGCTTTCGTATTAAACAGGCCAATGGTTTTTATATAGCGCTTCAAACCATCCACCCCGAGCCGGCTGATTACCTCCGGCGTATTCGCCACTTTAAACAACTGCTGGGTAGCCTTGTTGACACTGACGTCAGTGGCCTGGGCAGACAGGATCACGGCAATCAATAATTCAAATGGGCTGCTGAACTGCAATTCAGTTTTTGGCTCGGGATTGGCAGCGCGCAGACGTGAAAATATTTCGTGGCGCCGCTGCTGGTTCATGGGGCGTGAATCTTGCCAGTTACGCGCGCGCGCTTTACTGGAGTGTTGGCATTAAGGTCAGGGAGTGGTTGCAGGGTTGGCAGCACGGCGTTTTTCAGTGCCAGTAACAGACCTAACAGGATCAATGCGGCCGGAGCGAGGCGGGCGAAGTGGGAAAATTCGGGGCTGTTGTTCGCGGCCATGCTGCTGTCCTGCGCCATGGTAGCGGGCATGAGCAGCATCCAGTTGCTGCCAATCTGTCCCTCTATCAATAGTTCGCGGACTGCGGCGAAACTGACAATTGCAAGCAAATATCCGCTACCTGTGACCAACGCGGAGTACAACACATTCAGTACAGGCTTATGCAGGGAGCGCGTTTCCAGATGTAGCAACAGCGCCATGTTGCAACTGATCAAGGGCACATAGATTCCCAGTTCCCGGTAGAGCGGGTAGTAGAAGCGCTGTAAAAAATTATCAATCAGTGTGGTGAAGACGGCCAGCACAAACATATAAAAGACGAAGCGCCATTGGGAGCTGTGCAAGTGTTGGCTAAGTGCTACAGTCAGGCTGGCGAGCACCAGCACGATCAAGCTTGCCAGACCGAGAGCGAGACCATTGGCGAGAGAGGTGGAGACGGCGAGCAGTGGGCTCAAGCCGAGTAACTGCACCAGTGCCGGATTGTTATGCCAGATGCCTGGAGCTTGTTTTGCATGATATTGCAGTGCGCTCATCTGTCCTGCTCCTGCATTGCGGACAGCCTGCGCGACTTGCGATGTCCATAGATGCGCGGTCGACACAGATGATCCAGTAATGGTGCGCAAAAGTTGCCGAACAATACGGCGATTGCCACCGAATCGAGGTAGCTGCCCCATACGCGTATGCTGTAAATGCTGCAACCAATCAACAGCCCATAGACGAGCTTGCCGCGAGTGGTAGTTGCCGCACTGACCGGATCAGTGGCGATGAAGAAAGCCCCGAGCATGGTGGCACTGCCTAACAAATGTAAGTAGGGCGTACCGTAAATGGCGAAACTGTGTGGCGCATAGAGCAGTGCAGAGATCGCGCTGACAGTGACGATAATGCTGACTGGTATATGCCAGGAGATGATGCGGCGATAAAGCAGGTACAAGCCGCCCATGAGATAGCCAATGTTCATTAATTCCCAGCCAGTGCCAGCCGCTCTGCCCAGCACTGCAGCGTTGGTATCAAGCGCTGTAAATATGGCGCTGGTGCCAGCCATCTTGAATTCGATAAGCGGTGTTGCCAGCGCCAGACCATCGATGTATGGCGCGAGCGTAGATTCACTGCCTATCAAAAAAGGGAAGCTCGCCAACAGACTCTGCCGCAATCCATTCCAGCTGAAAGGCGTGAAGGATTGGCCATCTAACAGTTGTGCGTTGGGTACATGCCAGGTTGTCATGTCCAGCGGGAAGGCCAGCAGCAGAACCAGATAACCACACATGGCTGGATTGAACGGGTTCTGGCCGAGTCCGCCGAATGCGTGCTTGGCGATGAGCACTGCAAAGCCAATGCCGGATCCAACCAACCACCAGGGCGAGCCGGGAGGAATCGTTAGCGCGAACAGGACGGCGGTGACAAGCACGCTGTTGTCCTGTAATTGCGGTGCCGGACTCAGGCCGCGCAAGTGCAATGCCAGTGCTTCGAACGCGACGGCGAAAAGACTGGCGAGTAATATGTTCAGCAGTATTCCGAAGCCGAAGTACCAGGTCGCTATGGCGACGCCTGGAGCGCAGGCATATACGACCTGCAGCATAATCTGGTTGGTAGCAATTGACGCGTGTTGCTGTGGGCCTGCCAGATAGCGCATCGCCATCTACTCTTTATCCTTCGCGGGATGCTGCGGCATTTGCGTGTCCGTCGCCAACCTGCTGATTCGCTTCGCATTGGCGCGCGCCACTGCGTCGGCTATTTCCTGCTGCGCCAGTTGGCGCGAGAACTGCACGGATGTGATTGGAGAGGAGTCTGTTGGCAGCAATTCCACTGGGAAAAGCGCTGTCGGTATGCGACGTTCCCTCGCGCTGTCTTTTTCCTGCTTGGTGCGATACTGGTGAAATTGAAATCGGGTTTGCCAATGTTCACTCTGCTCGCGTGCAACAGACAGTGTGCGTAGATCCTGTTTCGCGGCCACATAATATTGCACCAGCGGGATATTGCTGGGACACACATAAGCACAGGCGCCACACTCGATGCAATCATCCAGACCATAGGATTGCAGTTGAGTATGATTATGCGTACGTGCAAAGCTGTACAGTTGCTGCGGTAACAAGCGCGCAGGGCAGACCTCGGCGCAAAATCCGCAGCGAATGCAGGCGAGCTCTGGTTCTGGTTGCGGAAAATCCTCGACGGTTGCGGCAATCAGGCAGTTCGTGGTTTTGGTGACGGGCACCTCGGTATGCGCCAGCTGCAGTCCCATCAGTGATCCGCCCATTACAGTGGTCAGATGGTGCTGCTCCTGCACGCCACACAGCTTCAACAGAAATGCCGCTGGCGTGCCGATGAGTGCCTCAAAATTTTTCGGCGTCTGCAACGCGCGTCCAGTCAGGGTAATGATGCGGCTGATGCTGGGTTTGCCTTCAGCCACTGCCTGATAGACTGCATAGGCCGTGCCGGCATTGTGCACGAGAATGCCGAGATTGAGAGGGTACTGACCGACTGGAACTTCGAGACCGGTAACTGCCTGCACGATTTGCTTTTCACCTCCGGTGGGATAAGTGCTGTGCAATAACATTAGCTCGATCGGAGAATGTGCGAGTGCGCTGCGCAGTGCCGCAATGGCTGCGGGCTTGTCTTCTTCGATGGCGATGATGCAGCGCGGAGCATGGCATGCAGTACGCAGTAATTCGGCGCCAATCACCACCTCTCTGGCGCGTTCTCGCAGCAAAGCTTCATCTGTACTGATGTAGGGTTCGCATTCAGCGGCATTTATAATCAGCAGCTCGGTGCCATGTTCAATTGCCAGTCGCAATTTGTGAGCGGTGGGGAAGCCGGCCCCACCCATGCCAACAATTCCGGCGGCATCGATCTTGCGCAGCACCTCGAATCCCGTTAGTTGGTCATGATTCAGACAGGGCTGCAATTCCAGCGAGTTGTCATCGCCATCGCACTGCAGGTGAATGCACAGCGCCGCATTGCCAGGATGACCAGCTATTGGCGCGGAACAGATTGCAGTGATCCTGCCAGACGTTGGCGCATGCAATGCGGCGCCTGTGTGATCCAGCTTTTCTGTCAATGCCTGATATTTGAGTACCGCGTCGCCCACTTTAACGAGCGGACTGGAATTGGTGCCGTGATACTGGTTTATCGGGAGGATAAGTTGCGGTGGCAGTGGCATCGGCATAATGCGCGAACGCAAGGATGCGGCCTTGTGTGGAGCGGGCTTGATACCGCCAAAGATTTTACGGCGACGTAGCTGCTGGTGCGGCAAGTGTAAAAAGTTGGTGGAACTCATCTACGCGCAGCCGCTGTGGATTGCAATTCTGTCGGCAGCTGCCATTGCCAAGGATTTTGTGCAGGGAGCGCAAGCATATCAATGCAATCAACCGGACAGGGGGCTACGCACAAATCACAGCCGGTGCATTCACTGGCAATAACGGTGTGCATCAATTTAGCGCCACCGATGATGGCGTCCACCGGGCAGGCCTGAATGCACTTCGTACAGCCGATGCATTCTGCTTCACGTATGAAGGCGATCTTTATGGGTTCGATACGGCCGTGGGCGGGATTCAATGGTTTGGGATAATCATTCAGCAATTGCGCGAGGCGAATGATGGTGGCTTCCCCGCCAGGAGGGCACTGATTGATGGCGCTGCCGCGGGCAATTGCGCCTGCATAAGGCAGGCAACCTTCGAAACTGCATTGACCGCATTGCGTCTGTGGCAACAGTGCGTTGATCTGATCAATCAGGGTTTTTTGTTGGTTGCTGGTGCTGTACCAGAACGCCAGGCTGCTGCGAATGCTGAGTGCGATGCCGATCAGGGCGGCAATCGCGAACAGTATATTTATAAAAAAATTATCTATGAGTAGCATCGTAATCATACGAGACCCGCAAAACCCAGCAGGCACATTGCTACAATTCCAGCGCTGATCAAATGAATCGGCGCACCGCGCAGGGGCGCGGGTATATCAGCCGTTTCCAGTCGTTCACGTAATGCTGCGAACATAACCAGCAAAACCCCGAATCCGATAGCAGCCCCAAGACTGTAATTGATGCTGTGAGGAATTGAGCCAACGCTGGTCATGTTCAACAGAGACAGGCCAACAATTGCACTGTTGCCGCTGATTAAGCAGAACTCGAGTCCCAGGCGTCTGAACGAATGCGGAAGGCGCGGGGCAAGCTGTGAGAGCAATAACTGCGCGAGGCTTGCACTGACGACGACGAACAGAATTAACTGGAGGAATTCCAGCTGCAATGGCACCAGCAGCCAACGCCCGACCAGCAAATTAATTACGGCGCTGGCAAACATGATGCTGCCGCTCATCCAGGCCAGTTCGATCGCATTGCGCAGGTTGTTGCTGTACGAAAATAACGCGGACACGCCAAGCAGTTGCACGAGCACTAGATTGTTTACCAATGCCGCCGCGATAATTATGCCGAAGAATTGGGACACGAAATCAGCTCGCTCCGAAACTTGCAAATGAGTGTTGGGTAATCATCAGTCAGGGACTGCCACCCTGGGAATTGTAGCATGCTCGACTGCGGCGCCGAAAAGCCAATCAGCCAGCACTGCCGCTGCGTGCGAAATTGGCAGGTATGACTATCGTGGTCGGTTTATTCCGGGAACAAGCCAGTCGAGTACGCGGTTGGGATGCGGTATTGGGCCAGTATGCTGTCTTCGCTGGCGACAGCAGCGCTGTGATTGATGACCATCTGATAGCCATTGCTGTTTTCGAACACCACGTTTTCTTCCAGGTTGTTTTTCAGTACATTCGAAAAATGATTAAAGTCGCGAATCGGTTCACCGTTGACCTGGTCCACGACCCAGTTGCGCCAGTCGTGATAACCAAGATTTACATCAGCGGCTAACACCTGCAGTGCCACGACCAGTTCGCGGCGTGTTGGAGAGCTCCACTCATCGCGCGCCTGTAGCAGACTTACCGGAGCAGTGCGGCCCCAGTCGCTACCCCAGCGCTTGATCAGGTTCATGTTCAAAGGCACGAACAACACGCCACCATATATATAGTACTCAGGTATCTTGTCGAATTCTTCGGCAGCAACGAGACCGTAACTCTCCTGCACTCGCTGCGCCGGAATCGATACTGTTTGCTCCATGCCGCCGCGGGCAAAGGTTAACTGTATAGACTCATCGATGTGGTGCAAGTCGATGGCGTGTTTGTAGTCAGTGAGTATGTCCTTGGTCAACTGGATGCTGCCGTCATCGGCAATATTGAAGTCATCGATTTTCAAGACCACGTCATTTTCCTGAAGAATATTGTGCGCGGGTGAGTCGTCGAACACCTTGATGACAAGCACGCCACTTTGATCCTTTTGCAAACCATAGGCAGCCTTGGTCGCAGGACTGTCTAGGGTCTGGGTTCTGAAGCCAAGGTCGGGAAAGCCTTCATGTTCGCCGTCCTTACTGTCTTCCAGTACATGGTTGATTATGCTCGGCGGTACAAAGTAGCCCAGATTCTCGGCGCGGCCACCGCTATTCGCCTGCATGACGACACCGACGATTTGCTGGTTGACGATAACCGGACCGCCACTGTTGCCCGGGTTGATCGCGGCATCAATCTGGCCCGCCAAAAGATAAGTGCCACCGTGGGCATAAATCTGCTGCTCTACCCGCGACAGGATGCCCTTGGTAATGCTGAGAGATTTGCCGCCAATCGGATAACCGTACACTGACACTTCTTCCAGCGGATCCGGCAGCTTGCCGATGGCGAGTGCCTTCAGGTCGCTGAAGAATTCCGCTTCATCCACTGTGATAAGGGCCAGGTCGGCATCATGGGAAACAAAAACGACCCGGGCCAGATAGCGGCGCGGGTCATTGTGCTTCTGCGCCTGCACATAGCTCGCGTTTGCGACCACATGGGCGTTCGTCAGGATCAAGTTGCCTTCGATCACGGAGCCAGAACCACTGCTTTGTTGCGGAGTGAGCAAGCGCCAGGGAGTGAAATAGTCAGGCTCGGCCTGAGTTGTGTAAATCTTGATAACGGATTCTTCGATTGCGCGCAGTGCTTCGATCTGGGCAGCGGCGGGTGTTGCTGGCAGCCAGAGCATGCCCAACAGGCTGAGTGTGCTGAATCTTGCCAGGCGTCGGATATTGGATATGGAATTCATAGGACAACTCACTTCCTTCTTGTAGTGGCAGTTAAAGCTTATTACGTTGCTGCTATGAGTGCCAGTTCAACGCTCAGGTAATACGCATGCCAGGTTGCGTGCCATGGTGGGGTTCCAGCAACCAGATCTCCTTGCCTCCGGGACCTGCCGCCAGGACCATGCCTTCTGACATTCCAAATTTCATTTTGCGCGGTTGCAAATTCGCCACGATGACAGTGAGCTTGCCTATCAGTGCAGCGGGCTCGTAGGCCGATTTGATGCCAGAGAATACTGTGCGCGTACGCGGGACGCCGGCGGGATCTGCGCCGAGATCGAGAGTGAGGCGCAGCAACTTGTCGGCACCTTCTACATGCTCGGCGTTGAGGATGCGGGCAACGCGCAAATCAATTTTGGCGAAATCAGCAAACTCTATTTCAGGTTCGATAACCGGGTTGTTTACAGCTGCCTTGGGTTGGTCGGTTGCAGCCGCGGGAATCATTTCCTGCTGCGCGGCAAACTCGGCTTTCGTAGTGTCAATCATGGCCTGTACCTTGTCTGTCTCCACGCGTGTCAGCAGTGGTTTAAAATTATTAATGGTATGGTCAAGTAGCAGTGAATCGATATCATTCCAAAGCAGTGGCTGGATGTTGAGAAAAGTCTCGGCCTGCGCGGTCATCTCGGGCAACACCGGTTTCAAATAGCACAACAACAGACGAAAGGCATTCAATCCAGTGCTGCAAATCTGCTGCAATTGCAGCGACTGCGGATCAGTTTTGGCAATGACCCAGGGCTGTTTGTCATTTATATACTGATTGGCCCGATCAGCGAGGGCCATGACTAGCCGGATGGCCTTGCTGTATTCACGCTGCTCGAAGTATTCGGCTATTTCACCAGCGGCATTCTGCATCTCGGCGAGTAGCTCAGGGTTGTCGAGTTCCGCCGCCAGGCGACCGTTAAAGCCCTTGCTGATAAAACTGGCGCAGCGACTGGCGATATTCACGACTTTGCCAACCAGATCTGAGTTGACCCGTTGCGCGAAGTCTTCCAGGTTCATGTCGAGATCGTCGATACCGGCACCAAGCTTGGCCGCCAGGTAATAGCGCAGATATTCCGGATTCAGATATTGCAGATAGGTGCGGGCATTAATAAATGTGCCGCGTGATTTCGACATCTTGGTGCCGTCAACGGTCAGGAAGCCATGCACGTAGACGGCAGTGGGAGTGCGCAGTCCGGCGCTGGTGAGCATGGCGGGCCAGAACAGTGTGTGGAAGTTCACGATGTCCTTGCCAATGAAATGGTAGAGCTCGGTGTCTGCTCCGGGGCTCCAGTAATCGGCAAAATTGTAATCGGTGCGATCACAAAAATTCTTGAAACTCGCCATGTAACCGATGGGCGCGTCTACCCAGACGTAAAAATACTTGCCGGGTGCGCCCGGAATTTCGAAGCCGAAATAGGGCGCGTCGCGACTGATATCCCATTCCTGCAGCTCGTCATCCAGCCATTCACTCAATTTATTCGCTACTGCTTCCTGCAAGGTGCCGCTGCGCGTCCACGTTCTCAGCATGTCGCGAAATTGCGGGAGCGCAAAGAAGAAATGTTCTGATTGTTTTTCAATCGGTATGGCGCCGGAAATGGTCGAGCGCGGATTGATCAGGTCAGACGGACTGTAAGTGGATCCGCAGGCCTCGCAATTATCCCCATACTGATCTTCGGTTTTGCACTTGGGGCAGGTGCCTTTGATGTAGCGATCGGCAAGGAATAGCTGCTTCTCGGGATCAAACAATTGTTTGATGGAGCGGCGGTTGATATGGCCATTGCGGTCCAGGGCCTGATAGATCTGCTCGGACAATAGCCGATTTTCCTCGGAGTGCGTGGAATAGAAATTATCGAAGCGGATATGAAAGTCGTGATAGTCGCGCTGGTGTTCAGCGTTTATGGCATCGACCAACTGCTCCGGAGTGATGCCTTTCTTTTCCGCGCTCAGCATTATAGCCGTGCCGTGTGCATCATCGGCGCAGACGTATACGCAGTCGTGACCGCGCAGTTTTTGCAGGCGCACCCAGATATCAGTCTGGATGGCTTCCAGCATGTGTCCAAGATGGATGGCGCCGTTCGCATAGGGGAGCGCGCTCGTGACGAGCATCTTACGTGGTTTCAAAGTGCAGTCCTTGGGAACGAAATTTGGCACAGCCTGCCATTAGATTTCGATCATTTCAAAATCTTCTTTACCGACCCCGCAGTCGGGGCACATCCAGTCATCCGGAATCTCGTGCCACGGCGTGCCAGGCGCAATTCCATCTTCTGGTAAACCCTGAGCTTCATCGTAAATGAAGCCACACACCATGCATTGCCATTGTTTCACTGCGGCTTGCTCCTGAGACTCTGTTTGGGAACTGTTCCTGCTCATGTTGGGCATTATAGTGCAGGAGATTGGCTTGGGGGCGAGCAGAAGAGTTCCGAATTTCAAACCAACTATCAAATCATGCAGTTGATCTGGGTACCGCTATGCCAGGGCTGGACGCTAAGGCATGGTCAGAGCGAAGATAATACGCGAATCAGTTTAGTAATTCAGCTCCTTTCTCCAGATAGGTAGCGAGCGCGCAGTAAACGGCATGAGTCAAAAAACAGATGAATCACGCGGTGATTGGTTTTATCATGCGCGTCTTCAAGCGGATACACCGCTACTACCAACGCGCCATCGGCGCACGCCATTGACAGAGACATGAATAGATGAGCATAAAATCAGATCGCTGGATTCGGCAAATGGCCAGAGAGCAGGGCATGATCACGCCATTCGTTGCAGAGCAAGTGCGTTATGTTAATGGGGAGAAAGTAATTTCTTATGGTACTTCCAGCTATGGCTACGATGTGCGCTGCGCCACTGAGTTCAAGATTTTTACTAACGTGCATACTACCAGCGTCGTCGATCCCAAAAACTTTGATCCGTCCTGCTTTGTTTCGATCGATGAGCCTTACTGTGTGATTCCACCAAATTCTTTCGCGTTGGCGCGCACAGTGGAATATTTCAGGATTCCGAAAGACGTGCTCACAATTTGTCTCGGCAAGTCGACCTATGCCCGTTGCGGCATCATCGTCAATGTCACGCCCCTCGAACCCGAATGGGAAGGGCATGTCACTCTGGAATTTTCCAATACCACGCCGCTGCCCGCGAAGATCTATGCCAATGAAGGCGTAGCACAGGTGCTGTTCTATCAATCCGATGAACAATGTGAAGTAACCTACAAACAACGGGGTGGCAAATACATGGGGCAAATCGGCGTAACGCCACCCAAAGCCTGATCTCGAGTCAATAAACCGTTGTCCGCCTGGCGCTCGCGCCGGGTTTCGTCAAATTTCCGGCGCTTTTGCCGCTGCGAAAAATCCTCGCAAATTTCCGTACTGCCTCGCAAGCTCAAGTGTTCCGGGGGGTTTGTATCTATCTGCAGGTTTCTTACTGATATGGAACACTTTTTGCAAAGCACAAGCAGTTGTAGCTGCGTCGTGCGGTTGGCAATGCCCAAGGGAATTATTGGTACGCGATTTGCTCGACTGCAACAGGTTCCAGATGAACCTTCTGCGCCAGAACTTTTCACGCTATCAGGGCGTTCATTGCAGGGGATAGAAGAGGCTAATCAAAACCAGATTTATAAGATGTAGTCCGGGTATTGAGTAGATCGTCAGAATCGAAATTAAGTTTAGAACAGATCAGTAAATTGGAATTACAGCAGTTAAAAAAATAGGGAGTAGACCACGGCATGCTGGTTAGTGGTAGTTGGATAACAGACATGCGCAGCACCTTGCCCGAATTTCATGGTCCTTTGACCCTGAAATCTGGCGTTGCTTACTCTACGAATCCTGCCAACAGGCCTGCGTCTTCGCGCAGATACTTTTGCAACAATCCGAATACTGCGCTTGCCTCGCTCTGCCAACAAGCAGAATGGACTATTGCTCACATTGTCGTGAGTCATGTGTTCGCTGCTGTTGCAGAATGTATTGCGCCTCAAGCGACAGTAACCAGACGGGATGATAGATAATGACTTCAGCAACTGGGGCTTTCATACAAAACAAACCTCTCAAGCCTATTGACGCCGAAGAGGGCAACATGACCGAGGTGGTGATACGCTACGCACCATTGGTGAAGCGTATTGCACATCATCTATTGCTGCGCATGCCGGCAAGTGTGCAGATCGATGACTTGATTCAATCCGGTATGATTGGTTTGCTGGAAGCAGCGAAGAAATACGACATCACCAAGGGAGCCAGCTTCGAAACCTACGCGGGTATCCGCATTCGCGGCTCTATGTTGGATGAAGTGCGCAAGGGTGACTGGGCGCCACGCTCGGTGCATCGCAAATCCCGCAAGGTAGCAGAAGCGATCAAGACGATCGAAGCAAGAACTGGCAAGGATGCGAAGGATCAGGATATCGCACGTGAGCTGGATATCGATCTCAATGCCTACTTCGCTATTTTGCAGGATGCGACGGGCAGCCGCTTATTCAGTTTTGATGACATTATGGAAGGCGACGATTCAGCGATTGAATTGGCCGCCGGTGAATTGCCAGGTCCCTGTGACGGATTGCAACGGGATACCTTCAAGGCGCATTTGGCCGCCGCGATAGATGGCCTGCCAGAACGAGAGAAACTGGTATTGGCGCTTTACTATGATGAAGAACTGAACCTCAAGGAAATTGGTGAAGTCATCGGTGTCAGCGAATCACGCGTCAGTCAGATTCATAGCCAGGCGGCTATGCGCCTGCGTGCGCGCCTTACTGACTGGAACTGAAGCTGATCCGCATCCAGCGCTCGGTACTAACAGGATTCATCGGTTAGTTCTGGGCTATAATCTTCCCGAGCTTCTTCTTGCGCTTTTGAATTCGGGTGATCTCCCTCATGTCCGCTGCAGCGATTGAGTCAGCACACAATGTTCCCAATGCAGACAGCTCTGACGGCGAGGTCTTGCTCGATATCCGCGATTTGTTTTGCGAACGCGATGATCGCATTCTGTTCCAACATCTGAATTTCAAGCTCCGCGCCGGTGAGGTATTGCAGGTGCATGGCAGTAATGGCAGTGGCAAGACCACCTTGCTGCGGATTATTTGCGGTCTTAACGACAGTTACCAAGGCGCAATTTACTGGCAGGGGACTGAAGTGGTTGAGCACCTGGAAGATTTTTACAGCGCTCTGCTCTATATCGGTCATCGCGTCGGCGTGAGCAAGGTGCTGACACCAGTGGAGAATCTGCGTTGGAGTTGCAGTCTGCAGCGGCAGCGGGATGATGCTGCCATTTACTCCGCACTCGCCACTGTTGACTTGCGCGGATTTGAGGAGTCGCAGTGTTTTACTTTGTCCGCGGGTCAACAGCAACGAGTGTCACTGGCGCGCTTGTTACTCAGTGACGCCAGGCTCTGGATTCTTGATGAACCCTTCGCGACACTGGATGCCTCCGGCGTGGAGCAGTTGGAAGGTCTGCTGTCCAAACATGCCAATAGTGGCGGCGCCGTTCTGGTGACCACGCATCACCAGTTGCGAGTGCCGAAATTGCAAAGGTTGAGTCTGGGATGAACCCCACTCCTGCCACGTCTACCAGTGCGGCATTTCTCGCGACCCTGCGCCGAGATTTTCTGATTGCCTATAAAAGGAAGCATGATGTGGTGAATCCCTTCATGTTCTTCGTCATCGTAGTATCCTTGTTTCCTGTGGGTATTAGCCCGGACCCGGTCAAGCTCGCGGAGATAGCTGCCGGCGTAATCTGGATTGCGGTGTTGCTGGCGTCGATGCTGTCCATGGACAGCCTGTATCGCGCTGATTTTGAAGACGGGTCGCTGGAGCAGTTACTCCTCAGTCCGCACCCGTTATATTTCATGGTGCTGGCGAAGAATATCTCCCATTGGTTAGTGAGTGGGCTGCCGGTGGTATTGATTTCACCGATACTGGCCTACATGTTAAACCTGCCAGCGGCGGCGTATTTTACGCTGCTGCTATCTCTGCTCATCGGCACGCCTATACTGAGTCTGCTCGGTTCTATCGCCGTGGCGCTAACAGTTGGCTTGGGGAGTCGGGGGCTGATTCTCGCTGTGATTACCTTGCCCATGAGCGTTCCGGTTTTGATTTTTGGCACGTTGGCCGTGCAGGCATCAGTCAACACTATGTCGCCAGCGGGTTATCTTGCTCTAATGCTGGCGATGCTGGCGGCTGCTATAAGCCTGGGCCCGCTTGCGTCAGCGGCGGCGTTGCGAATCAGCGTGGATTGACCCGGCTTTATTTCGGCATTACTCATACTTCGCAATGAGTTACAATACGTAACACTGACGCAATTGGCGGGCATGCTATATTTGCCTCAGAAAAAAAGGTGGGGCACCAAGCACAATGTGGTTATGGTTTGCAAAATTAGGATCACCGAAATGGTTCTATGAGCTGTCCAGCAAGTGGCTACCATGGTTGGTTGGCGCGATGGCAATTTTATTGAGCGTAGGTGTGATTTGGGGTCTTCTGTTCCTGCCGCCAGATTATCAGCAAGGTTATTCGTCGCGCATACTCATCGTGCATGTCGCTGTCGCCGGAACGTCGCTCGCGTTCTTCCCGTTGATGGCAGTAGCTGGAACCATCACGCTGGTTTGGCGCATGAAGCTGGCAGATATGGTTGCCAAGAATGCAGCACCATTGGGCGCATGGTTTTCATTTATTACATTGGCAACGGGCTCGATCTGGGGCAGTGTCAGCTGGGGCACCTGGTGGGAATGGACTGACAGCAGGCTGGTTTCAATGCTGTTTCAATTTTTCCTGTTACTCGGTGTTATATCGCTACGCTCAGCGCTGGAAGATTCTGATAAGGCGGCCAAGGCTTGCGCCTTGTTATCGATCGTCGGTTGTATCAATGTGGTAATTATCAAATACTCGGTCGAGTGGTGGAATACATTGCATCAACCTTCCAGCCCGGTTTCACTTTCTCCTGATAGCCCCAATGGGCCTGAGTTCTGGATTGCTACTGGAATCATGATACTAGCGGTATATCTGTTTCTTGCCGTTAGTTTGATCCTTGCTACGCGCAATGAAATATTGGTGCGGGAACGGCAGGCGCAATGGGTTCAAGATCTGGTGCGACAGGAGTAGTAGGAACAAATGTTAGACGTGATACAATTTTCGAGTTTCAGTGAATTTCTGCACATGGGTGGATATGCGTTTAATGTCTGGTCAGTGTATGGTCTGTTCGCAGTCTTTATCATGGCCAATTTATTTTTGCCACTGCGCAAGAAGCAACAAATATTGAAAGAACAGAAGCGACGCCTGCTATTCAGTGAAGCTGCAGATGATGCACAAGCACCTGCTGGAGATAAATGATGAGGCCACACCGAAAGAAAAGATTAGCGATTATTGCTTTTATCGCGCTGAGCATGAGCGCTGCTGCCGGCCTGACTATGTTCGCCCTGAGCCAGAATATCAATATGTTCTACTCGCCTACGCAGATCGCCAATGGTGAAGTTGCCAATGATTTACATTTTCGTATTGGCGGAATGGTGAAGGCTGGATCTGTTGAGAAGAGCCAGGACAGCCTGAAGGTCAACTTTGTGACGACTGATTTTGTGAACGATGTGCCGATTCAATACGAAGGCATACTTCCGGATCTGTTCAGGGAAGGACAGGGCGTTGTGGCGGAAGGTGCCTTGTCTGCGCAGGGCATTTTTGTGGCAACCAAGGTGCTGGCCAAGCACGATGAAAATTATATGTCACCGGAAGTAAAGGCGGCCATGGAAGCCGCGGGTGCATCACCGCAAAATCACTCCGGCTTGTCGGAGCAATAATGCTGCCTGAGTTGGGCCAATTTTCCCTCATCCTTGCGTTCTGCCTGAGCATCATACTCGGCTCTCTGCCAATCGTCGGCGCCAGCACTAACAACCTGCTGTGGATGAGTCTTGCACGACCCTTGGCGGCCGGCATTTTTGTGTTCCTCGCTATCAGCATCCTGATACTTGCCTACGCGTTTGCCACAGATGATTTCTCTGTGCAGTTTGTGGCGCAACATTCCAACTCATTACTGCCGACGCGTTACAAACTGACTGCGGTGTGGGGCGGGCATGAAGGTTCATTTTTACTATGGACGTTCATGTTGTCTGGTTGGATGCTCGCTGTGGCCATTTTCAGCAAGAGCATGCCGCTGGATTTTGTAGCGCGCGTACTCGGAGTGCTCGGAATACTTTGTGTTGGCTACATCCTGTTCATGTTGGCGACATCCAATCCGTTTGATCGTATCGTGCCCCTGCCGCCAGCTGAGGGTGCCGATCTCAACTCGGCGCTGCAGGACTTTGGATTTATCATTCATCCTCCCACTTTATATATGGGGTATGTCGGCTTCTCGGTGGTATTCGCGTTCGCCATTGCCGCCTTGCTCAGCGGTCGACTTGACGCCGCCTGGGCCAGATGGTCGCGGCCTTGGGCCAATGTCGCGTGGGCGATTCTGACTATCGGTATCGCGCTTGGCAGTTGGTGGGCTTATTACGAACTTGGCTGGGGTGGCTGGTGGGCATGGGATCCGGTGGAGAACCCACCATTAATTACCTGGCTGTTTGGCACGGCCTTGATTCATTCCCTGGCAGTAACTGAGAAACGGGGAGTGTTCAAGAGCTGGACGGTGTTGTTGGCGATTCTGGCATTTTCCGGCAGCCTGTTGGGCACGTTTATCACTCGTTCCGGACTGCTCACTTCGGTGCATGCATTCGCCAGTGATCCCGGCCGCGGTGTGTTTATTCTGGCGATACTTGGCATTGCCGTCGGCGGCTCTTTGTTGCTGTTTGCGTTGCGCGCGCCACTGATGAAGAGCGAATTTGGTTTTGAGCCGCTCTCCCGGGAAATTTTCCTGTTGGCAAATAATGTATTGCTCGTAGTCGCTGCCGCTTCGGTATTTCTGGGGACGCTGTTTCCAATGGTTTACCAGGCGCTTACCGATAACTTGATTTCCATTGGTCCGCCTTACTTTAACGCGATCTTCGTGCCACTGATGGGCATCCTTGTCGTGCTGCTCGGCATCGGTCCGATTACCCGCTGGAAGAAAACTTCTTTGGTGTTTTTAACGAGCCAGCTGAGTAAGGTCGCGATGCTAAGTGTCGTGCTCGGTGTAGTGATTCCACTGGTCATCGTATTGCGATTCTCGTTTGCCGCTACCATTACGATTGTGCTGGCTGCCTGGATTCTGTTGAGTATGCTGCGCGACATCAAGAACAAGACGGCGAATAAGCCGGACTTGCGCTCTGGCTTGAAAGCACTCTCGGGCAGTTATTATGGTATGCAGCTCGCTCATATCGGCGTGGTAGTAATGATGATTGGGGTAGCACTGACCAGTAGCTTCAGCGCCGAGAAGAGTGTCTTGCTGGCGCCTAGCGAGAGTATTGATCTGGGCGATTACCAATTTCAGTTCAATGGCACGCTGCCGGTGACTGGACCAAATTACATCGGTGATGAAGCCACTTTTATTGTGACCAAGGGTGGTAATCCGGTTACCGAGTTGTATCCGCAACGTCGCTTGTATCTGGCGAGCGGTACACCTTCTACCGAGATGGCGATTGATGCCGGCATACTGCGGGATCTTTTTATCACGCTGGGTGAAGTTAAAGAGAACGGTGCCTGGTCTATGACCATCTACATTAAACCTTTCATTCGCTGGGTGTGGCTCGGTGCAATTCTGATGGCATGCGGAGGCATGTTGGCGGCCGCCGACAAGCGCTATCGACGCCTGCGCTCACGCAGCGAAGAAAAGGCTGTGAATTCCGGCCGCGCTGGCTTGCGCACTGCGATCTAACTGGCAAGCAATGAAAAATCTCAGGTTTTATATTCCGGTAAGCGTATTCGTGGTTTTGGCCGTGGTGATGTGGCGTGGTCTGTATCTTGACCCCAAAGAGCTACCTTCCATGCTCATCGATAAGCCGCTGCCGGCTTTTGCCCTGACAACGGTGGAAGGTGCAGCAATTACCCAGCAGGATTTGCCGCAGCAGGTATTTTTGCTTAACGTCTGGGGCAGTTACTGCCTCCCTTGCCTGATTGAACATCCCACACTCATGCGGCTTGCGGAAGCAGGCGAGATTCCAGTAGTTGGCGTGAATTATCGTGACAAACAGGAACTGGCTCTGCGCTGGCTTGATGACAACGGTAATCCGTTTGCATTCAGTATTCTCGATGAAGATGGTCGCTTTGGTATTGACCTTGGAGTCTATGGTGCACCCGAAACTTATCTGGTCGATGCCGAGGGTGTGATTCGATTCAGACATGTCAGCGTACTTGATGAGCAGGTCTGGGCTGAAAAATTTGTTCCGGCAATTGCCGAACTGCGACGAGAGAACAACTAGCTGTGCGCTTAATGCTTTTAATCCCAGGTCAGATACTGCGAAAGTTATTGCTGATTGCCATAGCAATAACTGGTATCGGCTTGATGCCAATCGGGTTTGCTCAGGTAGATACCTTCGCCTTCGATACGCCTGAGCAACAGGAGCGGTTTCGACAATTGTCCAATGATCTGCGCTGTCCCATGTGTCAAAACACTAATCTCACCGGATCCACCGGTGGGGTGGCGGAAGACCTGCGTAGGGAAGTTCATCGCATGA
The DNA here is from genome assembly GCA_009692305.1 of Gammaproteobacteria bacterium. GTDB lineage: Bacteria > Pseudomonadota > Gammaproteobacteria > Pseudomonadales > Pseudohongiellaceae > UBA9145. The sequence continues at coordinate 146,091 of SHZK01000005.1, forward strand.
TCATGGCAGGTATGACGAATCAGGAAATCGAACAATTCATGTTTGAACGCTATGGTGATTTCATTTTTTACCGACCACGTCTGCGCGCAGAAACGATTCTGCTCTGGTTCGGACCGCTACTGTTTCTGATCATTGGTGGTGGCGTCGCTTTTGGAATTTCACGCCGTGCCAAAGTAGTGAATGCGGTACATGGTGCGCCGCTAAGTGCCGACGAACAGACTCGGCTGCATGAATTGCTGCACAAGAAATAGTGCTAACACCTGACTCAACAAGTTGCCCAAAAAAAAGCAATCCCCACACGCGGCGGTAAATAATTTTGTTCTGGATTCTCTCAGCAGTACTTTTCATATTCGCCGCGATGTTTGTGCTGGCGCCATTGGGGCGCAACAAGCAGAACAGCGCCTTTGAGCAAGTGGCCTTGCGCAAGAGTGCCAATATTGCGCTGTTCCAGGAGCGCTGCAGTGAACTGGAAGCTGAGTTGGCAGTCGGTAATCTGGATCAGGCGCAGTTTGATGCGCTACTGATTGAGCTGCAGCAAAATCTGTTAGCTGATGTTGATGCAGCGCAAAGCGAAGCAAATACCTCTCAACCTGTCGCGCCAGTTGTGACAACTCCGCCTCGAAAGCTGTCTGCAATCACGGCAATTCCCCTGATGCTGATTTTGCTGATGCCGCTGCTTGCATACAGCTTGTATGCACACTGGGGCTATCTCGATGACGTGGCATTGATGGGGCTATTCCAGCGTACTGTGAACAATACCGGTGATGCCGAAGAGGCGCAGGCTCTGATCGTCGAATTGGGTGGCATCGTACAGGAACAGGATGACTTGCCCTGGGCCTGGTATTTCCTTGCGGAAAATTTCGCCAGTCTGGGCATGTTCAATGAGGCGGAGATTGCCTATGGGCAAGCAGCGACGCGCCTGGAAGATACGCCAGAAAAGGCACTGGTGCTCGGTCGGGTAGCACTCGCTAAATATATTATTGCGGATTTAACCATGACGCCGGAGATACTGTTGGTGGTGGAGCAGGCGCGGGCAATTAATCCAAATGAAATTTCCATCTTGCAATTATTGGCATCCGATGCGGAACAGAAGCAAGACTACCGTGCAGCCATCGACTATTGGCGCTTGCTAATTCAGTCCAATCCAAATTCCGAGCAAGCGCAGACATTACGCGCGAATATCAGTGCAGCGCAGGCGCTGCTGGAAGCGGATGGTCAGGGAGCTCCGCCCGGCCCAGCCATTGATGTCAAACTGGCGTTAGGTGAGGGCATCGAATTGGAGGCTGATCTCCGCGTATTTATCGCCGCGCGCAACGCAGAGCGTGAGGGATTGCCACCACTTGCTGCGACAGTTCTCAGCGTGAGCGACTTGCCTGTGACGGTGCGCCTGGACAATTCAGACGCAGTGGGTGGTTTTAACCTCGCATCCGCGGACACAATTTACATCTCGGCGCTGATTTCTTATACCGGTTCGGCGAATCCACAGAGTGGGGACTATCGCGTGATTTCGGAAAATTTCTCGCCGAATGGACAGCATGCAAGCATCGAGCTGGTAATTGATGAGCGCATTCCCTGACACTCTTTGCTGATCCGGTCGAACACATGTACTGGGCAGAATTTACCACCATCGCAATTGCGCACCTGTTTGCAGTGGCGTCCCCCGGCCCTGATTTCGCTGTTGTAACCCGCCAGGCTTTAACAGCCGGGACGAGGACAGGAATCTGGACCAGCGCCGGTGTTGGCAGTGCGATATTGCTGCATGTAAGTTACTGTTTGCTGGGTGTGGCATTGCTTTTGGCGAGTTCGCCGGCGCTGTTTGACGTGGTCAAACTTGTTGCAGCTGGCTATATGCTGTATTTGGCGGTGCAGTCATTCCGCGCGTCCTTCCGGACTTCGGCTGCCGGCATACAGACTGCCATAGAGGTCAGGATAGATCCCTACAAGGCGTTCCTGCTTGGCTTCCTGACCAATGGACTGAATCCGAAGGCAACGCTGTTTTTCCTGGCACTGTTCACGGTAGTGATCGATCTGCAAACACCACTGGTCGTACAAATGGCCTATGGCGTGTATATGGCCTTGGCCACGTTTGTCTGGTTTGCCACTCTGTCAAAAATCCTGGGTCGGCCGCAGGTGCGGGCATCCATGCTGCGGGCGGGACCGTGGTTCGAGCGAGGCATGGGACTGATTTTGTTTGGTTTGGCCCTGCAATTATTGCTACTCAGCTAGTGCACTTTAGGTCACGAGCAATGCTCAGTATTACCACGCTGGCGGACATGAATGGCTGTGTATACAAGGGTTTAACTAGGGTATAGTTGGGGCAGGAGGTAGGTCATGAACAGATCAGCCCAGGTCAGTGAGTTAATCGACAAATTTGGTCGCCGGGTGGACTATATCCGGCTGTCGGTCACCGATCGTTGCGATTTTCGCTGTGTGTATTGCATGACCGAGGACATGACATTCCTGCCCCGCAATGAAATCCTGTCGCTAGAAGAGCTTTACCAGATTGCACAGGCATTCACCGAGCTTGGGGTAAAAAAGATTCGCTTAACAGGTGGTGAACCACTGGTTCGGTCCGACGTCATGTCCTTGATTGAAAAGCTGGGTGCGCTGCCAGGGCTGACCGAATTACTGCTTACAACCAACGGCGCTCAACTCGACAAGTTCGCGGTGCCATTGAAGCGCGCCGGTGTCAATCGCATCAATATCAGCATCGACAGTCTTGATGCAGAGCGATTCAAGCGCATATCCCGGGTAGGCAAACTCGACAAAGTTTTGGCAGGGATCGATGCTGCTATTGCCGCCGGCTTTGATCGCATTCGTCTTAATTCAGTCATCTTGCGTGGCTATAATGAAGATGAAGTAATTGCACTGACTGACTACGCGCTTGCGCACAATGTGGATATCGCATTTATCGAAGAGATGCCTCTCGGTGAGGCATCAGAGCATAATCGCGAAGAAACCACCTGCAGCAATGCCTGGGTAAAACAGATAATTGCCAGCAAGTATCAACTGGTAGATAGCGCGGCAAAGACAGCAGGCCCATCTCGTTATAGCCAGATTGCTGGGCACAAGAGCCGCATCGGTTTCATTTCGCCGGTGACACATAATTTCTGCGAAGACTGCAATCGCGTACGCGTTACTGTAGAAGGTCGATTGCTGCTCTGTCTCGGCAACGAGCACTCTGTCGATTTGCGTTCAATTCTGCGCGACCCCGGCAAAACCCATGCGGACCTGAAACAAGCGATTATCAATTCGATGGATATCAAGCCTGAACGACATTACTTCTATGATAAAGATCACGTGCAGCCAGTGCGTTTAATGAACATGACAGGTGGTTAGCGTAGTCATGGAATCTGCAGTTATTCTGAACATTGCTGTTGTAACAGTATCTGATACTCGCACCGAAGAGACCGATAAATCCGGCAATGTGTTAGTGCAAAGCTTGCAGTCTGCCGGGCACAATTTGCACGCCAAAAGCATTGTCAAAGATGATGTATACAAACTGCGCGAGATAGTTTCTAAACATATTGCAGATGCGTCGGTGCATGCGGTGTTGTTGACGGGTGGAACCGGATTTACTGCGAGGGATAATACTTACAAGGCCATCAAGCCATTATTCGATGCTGATATCGAGGGTTTTGGTGAACTCTTCCGTCAGCTTTCTTACGCAGAGATTGGGAGCTCTACAATTCAATCGCGGGCATTCGCTGGTCTGGCGAACGGTACCATTATTTTTTGTCTACCGGGCTCGCCCGGCGCCTGCCGAACTGGTTGGGATAAGATAATCCTCGAACAACTCAGCAGTGGCCACAAACCCTGCAACTTCGCCGATAAACTAAAACTAAAATTGGATTGAAAAAAAACACCAGCTTAGGCGATAGGGCCTAAGCTGGTGCTCAGTCAGCGCATAATTCACAAGAGGGGTTAAGTACAGATTTCCCAGTTATATCCGGTTAGACGGATGCGTAGATGATTGCAGCTGGTACGGCCAGTGCAACGGCTACCAACACCAGACTAACCAAAGTAGCCTCAATCACGGGCCTTACTTTGCTAAGTGCGTTGCTCATTTCAATCTCCTTCACATATTACGGTTAACGTCTCGATAATCTTCAGCGATTATCTATAAACGGGGCGCATCGTAACACAAGAGTGGAATAAAGGTAACACTATTGAGTAATTTGGTGCATTTCCAAGTTACAGCTTTATGGTCTTGAGGCTTATCCAAATTTCCAATTCATATCTATGTAAATCAACAAGATATTAAACGTTCGTTGGGAATTTTAGCAGCCAACGTGTAATAAAACGCCTGCTATGGACACTGTAACTTAATGGTTTTAGGAGGGAAATGTGATTCTAGTCACACGTGTAACAATTGGTAACGAATTTATAAGTCACTACTGACCAGTCTGAACCGCACCAGAAACCCCATTGCAGGATAAGTCATCATGAAGGAAGCCAAGGCAGCTATAGACTCGGCTTTGTCAGGCAAAGTAATCGCTGTGCCGGAAAGCAGGCAATTGGATTTGTTAACCGATTTGTTCGAGCGGCGCGGGGCATCAGTAATACGCATACCCTTGATCGCGATTCTCGATGCGCCGGATCAAAAGCCTGTAGTGCAATGGTTGCGCGATTTCATCAAGGCCCCGCCCGACTATTTGGTGGTATTAACTGGGGAGGGTCTGCGGCGGTTACGAGCGGCAGCGGCCCGTCAGCATCTGGAAAGTGACTTTATAGACGCTCTCAAGCAGACCCACAAAATTTGCCGGGGCCCAAAACCCGGCAGGGCACTGAAAGCTATGGGATTGCAAGCCGACATGCTCGGTGCGCAGCCAACAACGACCGGTATTATCGCCACACTGCAGTCATTGACACTGGCAGGGAAACGGGTCGCAGTGCAGTTGTATGGGGAAGACCCGAACCCGGTCTTGATCAAGTTTCTGGAGCAGCAAAATTTGGCAAGTTGCACTGTCGTAGCGCCTTATATCTATGCAAGCGACAGTGAGACTGATCGAGTCAAACAATTAATCCGGGAACTTGCCATTGGCAGAGTCGACCTGATTGCCTTCACCAGTCAGCCTCAAGTACATCGTCTTTTCGATGTGGCAAAGCAACACCATATACTGGATGAGTTACGTGTTGGTCTGGAGCAAACGAAAATAGCCGCGATAGGCCCCATCGTGGCGGCTGTGCTGAAGGGGCATGGCTGCGACATCGACATCATGCCGACCAAGGCATTTTTTATGAAGCCGCTCGTCACCGCGGCTGCACAGTTATTTGCCGATGAGCAAGCGATTCCGGATGCGAAAAACTGACGACCGCTTCGATTACAAGCCGCTGGCAGAACCTGCACTGCCTTCTCAATAACCACCACTGGAATCAGCTATGCGCATAATGACATTCAATTGCAACGGCATCAGGGCCGCCGCGCGCAAGGGGTTTTTTGACTGGCTCGCTACCATTGATGTAGATATTGTCTGTCTACAGGAAACCAAGGCGCAGGTGGATCAACTGACTGACCCGGTTTTCCATCCCGAAGCCTTTCATAGCTATTTTCACGATGCCGAGAAAAAGGGCTATGCGGGCACAGCAATTTATTGTCGGAAGCAACCGAAAAGTATTGAGCGTAAGTTAGGTTTCGAGATTGCTGATACTGAAGGTCGCTATATACAGGCCAACTATCGAGATATCAGTATTGCTTCACTGTACCTGCCTTCGGGGTCAGCCGGGGAAGAGCGACAAGCAAGAAAGTTTGCTTTTTTGAAAGAATATATGAAACACATGCGGGGATTACGTAAACTTAAAAATGATTTTATCATCTGCGCTGACTGGAATATTTGTCATAAAGAAATTGATTTGAAGAACTGGCGCTCGAATCAGAAAAGTTCCGGATTCCTGCCGGAAGAGCGCGCCTGGTTGGACGAACTCTATGACGAGCATGCATTCGTTGATGCATTCAGAGTGGTAAATCAACAGCCAGAACAATACACATGGTGGTCCAATCGTGGCCAGGCGCGTGCAAATAATGTAGGGTGGCGGCTGGACTACCATGTGATTACGCCGGGAATCGCCGACAAAATCATTGCTGCTGAGATCTACACCAAGCAGAATTTCTCCGACCATGCGCCGGTAATACTCGAATACGCGATCGAACTCTAAGCGCCAATAATTGGACAGGAAGGCATGAAGCAAAAGTTCTTTAAATATATCCGCCTGCTCTCGATTGGCTTTGTTGTTTGGGCGGCAGTTGGAAATGGTCATGCTGCGGCGCAATCGCTGCACGCTGTGATTGACACAAACAAGGGCAGCATTCGCGTCGAGCTAAATGAGCGTGCCGCAGCCACTACGGTTGCCAATTTTGCCAATCTGGCAATGCGCGGTTTTTATGACGGACTTACTTTTCATCGGCTGGAGCGCAATTTCATGGTTCAGGGTGGCGATCCACTGGGTGACGGTAGCGGCGGGCCCGGGTACAAGTTTCGCGGGGAAATCGTATTGAAGCACAATCAGCCCGGCATTATATCAATGGCGAATTCGGGACCTGGCACTGATGGTAGTCAGTTCTTCCTGACCCATCTGGCGACACCGCATTTGGACGGATTGCATTCAGTATTTGGCAAAGTAGTGAGTGGCATGCAGGTGGTGAATCAGCTCGGCCGGCGTGATGTTATAAACACAATAACGATCGAAGGCGATGTGCAAGACTTGTTCGCACGCAAAAGTGCGCAACTCGAAGAATGGAATAAGGTATTGGACGAAGATTTTCCTGAGCTCAAACCGCCGATAACTGCTGGATTGACTAATTAGTTAGCGAGCTCAACGTCTGGCAAGTTTCACGCTCATTGCGGTATTGTCTTGTGTTGAACCTGCTGTCAGACAGATTTCCCGGGTTGCTCGTCTTCTTCCGGTTCCATGTATTTAGCCAGCTTTACCGACTGTCCTATAATGAAAACGAAAGTGATTATCAAATTGCCGAACACTTTGAATTGAATCCAGACCTGTTCGCTCAATGTGAAAGCGACCACAAGGTTTATCGCGCCCAGAACGACAAAATACCCAATCCATATATTGTTCAATTTATACCAGAGTTCACGTGGTGGCTTCACTACGTGACCCATCATGTGCTCAATTGCGGTCTTCTCTCCTATAAAACGAGAAGCGAGAAACACAGCGGCAAAAATCCAGTATACGATAGGCGCCTTCCACTTCAGGAAGTCGGTGTTTCTGAATATAATTGTAGGCAGACAGAACAGAATTACGGCAATCGCCGTTATCCATTGAAATTTATCCAGCCGTTTTTGTACGAGGAATAATGAACCGTACACCAAAATGGAAGTAGCAATGAGGAATTCCGCTGCACTGTAAATGCCCCCGATCGTATGTTGGATGCCAGCAACTTCAATACTGCGTTCGTCCAGGGACCAGATGCTGAAGAATACTACGAGGGGAATGTAGTCGATTAACTGCTTCATAATAAAGATGGTCCGGAGTGTGTGCCAGCTGTGCTCGGATACGGCACATAAATGTGTCCAGCATCGTAGTCGATTTGGAGAAAGGTGTCTGCTTTTACTTGGCGATGTAATAGAATCGCAACCCTGCAGAAGAGCACAATTTTCATCATGATCAGCGCATTAGAACGATTTTTATGAGCGAGTATTTACAAGTCCTGCCTGCGAACCCGGATGCACGGGTAATTCGGCAAGCTGTGAATGTGCTCAAGGCAGGTGGCGTAATCGTATATCCAACTGATTCCACTTATGCGCTTGGTTGTCATATCGGTGATAAATCCGCGCTGGAAAGAATCCGGCGTATACGGCAACTGGATAAGCATCATAACTTCACGCTGGTATGTAGCGACCTCTCTTCTCTGGCGACTTATGCGCTGGTGAGCAATAGTGCATACCGGATTTTAAAAGCTTACACCCCCGGGCCGTATACATTCATCCTTAAAGCAACTCCGGAAGTGCCTCGACGCTTGCAAAATCCCAAACGGAAAACAATTGGAATACGCGTACCTGACAATGAAATTGCACAACAGATACTGGCGACCCTGGGTGAGCCAATTATGAGCACCAGCCTGATCCTTCCGAATGAGACAGAGCAGCTCTTCGATGCATATGAAATGCGACTGAAAATAGGAAAGCTAGTAGACTTGATAATCGATGGCGGCGCTTGTGGCCTGGAGCCCACTACGATGATCGATCTGGTAGACGGCTACCCTAAAGTATTACGAGTGGGAAAGGGTGATCCAACTCTATTCCAATAAGGCGCTAGCACAGCAAGCAAACCCGGAATAACCAGGGTTACATGGTATTAATTTATAAATAGGAGAACAAGTTGTCTTCGGTAAATTCGCAACAGCGCGTGCTATCCGGTATGCGGCCAACGGGTCGACTTCATCTCGGGCATTATCATGGCGTATTGAAGAACTGGGTAAAATTGCAGCATGAATATGAGTGTTTCTTTTTCGTTGCTGACTGGCATGCATTGACGACGCATTATGGTGACCCAACTATCTTCGAAAAAAATATCATAGAAATGGTGATCGATTGGCTGGCCGTTGGTGTCAACCCCGGATCGGCTGCATTATTTGTGCAGTCCCGCATCCCCGAGCACGCCGAATTACATCTGCTGCTTTCCATGATTGTCCCGCTGGGATGGCTGGAACGCGTACCAAGCTATAAGGACCAACAGGACAAACTGCAGGAAAAAGATCTGGCCACCTACGGCTTTCTCGGTTATCCGCTGTTGCAGGCGGCTGACATTCTGATTTATCGGGCTGGTTATGTTCCTGTAGGGGCGGATCAGGTCGCACATGTTGAATTGACCCGTGAGGTAGCGCGCCGGTTCAATCATATTTATGGTCGAGAAGTTGGCTTCGAAGAAAACGCACTCGCGGCAATCAAGAAAATGGGCAAGAAAGCCGCGCGTCTTTACACGACTCTGCGTACTACGTTTCAGGAACAAGGCGATCAACATGCACTGGAAAAAGCACGTGCCTTGTTGCAGGAACAACAGAGTATATCGATAGGGGATAGGGAACGTCTCTATGGTTATCTCGAAGGCGGCGGCAAGATGATTCTCGCCGAACCGCAGGCCCTGTTAACCCCTTCTTCGAAAATGCCTGGCCTTGATGGCCAAAAAATGTCCAAGTCTTACAACAATACAATCAGCCTGCGCGAGCCTTTGCAGGATATTGAAAAGAAAATCAATACCATGCCCACGGACCCTGCACGGGTAAGACTTACCGATCCTGGTGATCCGGAGAAGTGCCCAGTGTGGCAATTGCACCAGACTTATTCAGACCAGAAGACCAAAAATTGGGTAATGGAAGGCTGCAAGAGCGCGGGTATTGGTTGTCTTGCATGCAAGAAGCCGGTTGTAGAAGCCATCATCAGCGAGCTCGAACCGATACAGAAGGCCGCCGAGCAATACGAGAAAGATCCTGGCATCGTCAAGTCAATTATTGCCGAAGGTTGTGAGACTGCGCGCGAACACGCCAGGGAAACCTTGCAGGAAGTACGGCAGGCGATGGGGCTGGAAAGCTGGTAGCGAATCCAGTCTGGGTGAGAGCTTTTCAGTAGCGATTGGGGTAAAATTTCACTGACCGAACGCCTTATAATCAAACCTGAAGCAGATCAGCAGATTGACCATCGTCGCTACCAAAACAGACCAGGATAACTTCGACACGCCAACGCTCCCTGCTGCGTCGTCCGATGTGGCTTCCGAAGCGCCATTGCAGGAAGAGCTGCCCTTCGCCTATGTGGCTGGTCTGGCAATTACCGAGGTTCCGAAAGATCTCTATATCCCCCCAGATGCTCTGGAAATTTTCCTTGAAGCTTTCGAGGGTCCGCTGGACCTTTTGCTATACCTGATCAAGCGGCAGAACATAGATATTCTCGATATCAACGTTGCTGATATCACCGATCAGTACATGGCTTACGTGGACCTGATGCAGGCAAGTCAGTTTGAACTTGCTGCTGAATATCTGGTGATGGCGGCAATGCTCGCCGAGATCAAGTCCAGACTGCTATTGCCAAGGCAGGCAGAAGACGACGCAGAAGAAGCTGATCCGCGTATGGAGCTGATTCGACGCCTGCAGGAATACGAGCGCTTCAAGCGAGCGGGCGAAGCTATGGACATGCTCGCGCGCATGGATCGAGACATTCATCGTGCCGGTGCTGCTCTACCGTTGATCGAGCGCGTGACCCAGGATCCGGAAGTAGACTTGCAAGAAATCCTTATTTCGCTCGCGAGAGTGCTGCGTCGATCGGATATGTATGAGCACCATCATATTCAAATGGAGACGCTCTCCACCCGTGAAAAGATGTCAGAAATTTTGATGCGTATTACCGATCGAAAATTTGTCCCCTTGGTTTCATTGCTGGTGCGGGCAGAAGGCAGGCTGGGTGTGGTAGTGACTTTTCTGGCGATCATGGAATTGATGAAAGATTCTTTGATTGAAATAGTGCAGTCTGAACCGTTTGGACCAATTCATCTCAAGGCACGTAGTTAAAGGCAGGTAGTTAAAGGCAAGTAGTTAAATGTTACGCAGGCACTGCAATAAAAAATAAGAAATTTACCTGAGGGCAGTACGAGTCTCCAACATGAGTGATGTAGATAACAAAGTAAAAATGATCGTAGAAGGATTGTTGCTCGCTGCGGGCCGACCTCTGACTCTGGACAATATTATTCAGGTATTCAGCGACGATGAAAAACCGGATCGCGCTGAACTTAAAGCGGTGATGGATAGTATCGCTCAAGACTGCAACGACCGCGGCTTCGAACTGATGGAAGTAGCTTCCGGGTTTCGCTTCCAGGTAAAACAGGATTTGAGCGAATGGGTAGCGAAGTTATGGGAAGAGCGACCACCGCGCTACACCCGCGCGCTGCTGGAGACGCTTGCACTGATTGCCTATCGCCAGCCGATTACCCGCGGCGATATCGAGGAAATCAGGGGCGTTGCCGTAAGTTCTAATATCATTCGCACATTGATGGACCGGGAGTGGGTGCGGGTAGTAGGACATCGCGATGTACCTGGTCGGCCGGCCATGTTTGCCACCACCAAACAGTTTCTGGATTATTTTAACCTGAAAAGCTTGCAGCAGCTGCCGCCGCTGTCGGAGATCAAGGAATTGGACAAGGTCCACCGTGAAATGGATCTGGAAGATGAATTGTATAATTCCCGGGTTCTGGAATTGCCAGAAGATACAATTGACGAGAATAGTCTGCAGCCAGATTACGATGATGCTGAAGAGTTGCTTGCCGTAGCAGAAGCGATCGAACTCTCGAAAAAGCCGCTGGATGAGATTTTGAATATTGGCATGAATGATGATGCTAAATTGGATGACTCAGATGCAGATGTCCCGGATTTAGATGTTGCGAATTTATCGGATGATGAATTAGCTGACTTCGGATCAGATGATGCCGAATCAGATGACCCGGAATCAGATGACACTGGATCTTCCACACTTGAATTCAGCATTGAAGAAGACGAAGACGCAGCAGCAGAGCGCGATTAGGCGCGCATGCTTGCGCTGCAGCCCCGACAGTAAATTGCTTCGATAAACCTGATACTGGCACTTGCCCCATATGTCCGAAAAATTACAGAAAGTATTGGCTCGTGCCGGGTTTGGCTCGCGGCGCGAGATCGAAGAATGGATTGCCAAAGGTCGCATTAAAGTTAATGGCCAGGTGGCGATTTTAGGCACACGCGTCACCGATACCGATAAAGTAGTGGTGGACGGTAAAAAACTGGCAGGGCAGAAGAAACTCAAGGAAGATCGCCGGGTATTGCTCTATAACAAGCCCGAAGACGAAATTTGCTCGCGTAAAGACCCCGAGGGGCGCCGTACCGTATTCGACAAACTGCCTCCAATCAAGCACGGGCGCTGGGTGTCCGTCGGGCGCCTGGACGTGAATACCAGCGGTTTATTGCTGTTCACCACTGATGGCGAATTGGCGAATAAGCTCATGCATCCAAGTTCGCAGATTGAACGTGAATATGCCGTAAGAGTTTTCGGTGAAGTAACTCCTGATATGGTGCAACGCATGCACGAAGGCCTGATCATTGATGACAATTTATGCCGCTTTACAGATATTCAGCACTTTGGTGGTCAAGGTGTAAACCAGTGGTATCACGTCGTGTTGATGGTAGGCCGTAACCGGGAAGTGCGCAAATTGTGGGAGTCGCAGGGCGTAAAGGTCAGCCGGCTGAAGCGCGTGCGATTCGGGCCTATTTTTATCCCGAGTACGGTGTCCAGGGGCAAGTTTCAGGAATTGACCAAGAACGAGGTTGATAAACTGCGGCAGCTCGCCAATCTGTAATCTGCACCTACCCTGCTTGCGCTCAGGCCGGAGTGAATCCGCGCACATTCAGGGCCTGCCCGTGAAAAGACGAGCCAGCCGCACTGAATAAATACAAATACACAGGCATGATTGACTCAGGAGTGGGTTGTGTTTGTGGATTTTCCGCTGGATAGGCATCTCGTCGCATCGCGGTGCGGGTGCTGCCTGGGTTAAGGCTGTTCACCCTGATATTGGTGGTCTTGCCAACTTCTGCCGCCAGCGTCTGCATCATGCCCTCAACCGCGAACTTCGATACCGCATAAGCACCCCAATAAGCCCCGGCACTACGACCGACACTCGATGAGGTGAACAGCACGCGCGCATCAGGAGATCGAGCCAGTGCTGGCAGTAGCACTTTCGTGAGGGAAAAGGCCGCGTTGACATTCACCTGCATCAAGTCCTGCCAATCCTGTTCCGGATAAAACTCAATTGGACTGCGTGGACCCAAAAGTGCGGCATTGTGAATTAATCCATCGAGGCAAGGGAACTGGGCATCCAGCGATTGTGCGAGCTGCGTGAAATCGGCATTGCTCGCTTTACGAAAATCCAGCGGATGAATAAGCGTTTTACCAGGATGTTGTAACTCGATTTCATCATACAACTGCTCCAGTTTTGGCTGGCTGCGACTCACCAGAATAAGCTTAGCGCCATGACTGGCAAATGCTTTCGCGCATGCTCGACCAATGCCAGCGCCAGCGCCGGTGATAAGGATAGTCTTGTTGTTCAGCAGGTCGGCTGCTGCGGTAAATTCAAACATGGAAATTCAGGGTCTCAGGCGAATTGAAGCAGGTTTAGGAGAGCGCCAGTTTCTTCCGGAGCCGTCAGGATAAAATCTGCATACCAGTCTTCCACTCTCGCATCGGCAGCGATATACCCGTAGGCAGCGGCGATGGCGATGACATCTGCATTCTTGGCTGCCTGAATGTCGCGCACATGGTCACCAATATAGACAGTACGCTCAGTATTCCTGCGCAATTGCTGGCACGCGAGCAAAATGGGCTCCGGGTGAGGTTTGCGTTGACTGACGTGTTCCGGACACACGAGCGACTTGCAGCGGTCGCGCAGTGCCAGTTTTTGTAACAGTAACTCCGCATATTTCTCTGGCTTGTTGGTGACAATACCCCAACTGATGCCCACTTCATCGAATTGACTGAGCAGTTCAGCTAAACCGGGATAGACTGTCGATTCAGTGGTGTCGAGCTTTTCATAGTAAAGATCCAGCAAGCGCTGATTGAGATTGGCAAATTGCGAATCGTCTTCGGTAATTCCGCATGCAAGTTTCACCAGGGCGCGAGCACCATCTGAGACAGTCTGTCGAATGCGGGTCTCGGTAACTAGCGGTCGATTGATCTCAAGTGCGAGCTGGTTTACGACTTGAATAAAATCTGGCGCAGTGTCAATCAAGGTGCCGTCCAAATCAAACAACACGCACTCTATGGAAGTCTGCAGTTTTACGGTCATCTTCTAGCGCTCGGCGCGGGAGTAGGTTGCGATGTAGTTGACATCCAGATTTTGTTGCATTGAATACTTTTTGGTGAGCAAGTTGTAACCCATCCCTTTCTGATCTTGCAGTTGTAGTTGAGCATCCCTGCACCATGCGGCAAGTTCCGAGGGTTTGATGAAGCGGGCGTAGTCGTGTGTGCCTCTAGGCAACAGCTTCAATATGTATTCAGCACCGAGTATGGCAAACACATATGACTTCGGGTTGCGATTGATTGTGGAGAAAAAAATTGTTCCACCAGGTTTGACCAGGTCATGGCAGGCTTGCACGACAGCAGCTGGCGCCGGCACATGCTCCAGCATTTCCAGGCAAGTGACCACATCGTATTTTTCGGGTTCTGCAGCCGCCAACTGCTCCGCAGAAATTTTACGGTAGTTGATTGCCAGCTTGCTTTCCAATTGATGCAGTTTCGCCACCGCCAGGGAGGCATCGGCCAGGTCTATGGCAGTAACCGTGGC
>SHZK01000014.1 GCA_009692305.1 Gammaproteobacteria bacterium
TTACTCATACCGTGTTCTCGGCACAGGTTAGCTACCGGTGTGCCTGACTCGGCTTGTTTCAGTATCGCCAGTATCTGGCTGTCGCTAAATCGTGATTTTTTCATGCAGAATATCTTCTTACCCTATTATGAGAAAATTCTACTTTAGATATCAGTTAATTTTGGGGATGATTACCCTAAGCAAGTGAACAGATTTTGCTAATGAACCTGTAGTAACGGAGCAACACCATGATGAACAAGACTACTTTCCTGCTGGTACTTTCCCTGTCGGCAGGACTGCTCCCTTCTGCTAAAGCCCAGGGTCCGCAGCTGCCCAGTTGTGGCAACATCTCGATACTTGCCGATTCAATAATTGATGGCAGACAATTTCAAAAGGGAATTTATCAGTTAAATACCTTCGGAATTTCTTGCGAAGAAGTTGTCGGATTGAGCGGAATATTGGGAGTAGTTCTTGGTTTGCGCAAAGAAGACAGCTTACCGGCACCCTGGTCTTCGCTAACTGGGGCGGTGGGTGCGCCCAAGTTTTCAACCAGCGCTGATATTGGATTTAGGTTACAAAAAATTGAAGAGCTACCTTCCGTAAGTCCTGTACCAGGACAGCAGCTTGCGGGAATTACAAGCAGCGGAAATGCTGGTAGTAGTGCGATTTTGAAAATTGGTGCGTCTTCAGATCTTGGGTTAACCAGTAAACAGAACTTTGTCAGTACCGATTCCATTAAAATTAGTGCCGCGATCATCCCGCAGAGCAAAGATGAGGGTCAGCCAGCTGATATCTTTGTAATAGCCGAAGTAATGGCTGCGACTCCGTTCTATATGAGACTCAGCAGGCTGGGGGAATGGAAGCTGTGGAACGGCACGGTAGATGAATTGCTGCCGGCACATACAGTTTCTGCTTTGGAAAATGAGTTAAGGCTGCAGCTTTACTCAGGCAAATTGGATGCAGGCTTTAAGCTTGCCTTCTACCTTGGCTATTCCACTATTTCATCTGGCAAGGAAAAGTTAATCCATTACAACAGGGTTCCATTCATTATCTCTATTGAATAACTGCAGGCAAAATATCGAGGCGAGTTGAACGGGGACAGATTTATTTTGCTGGCAGCAAATAAAGGGAACGGGCACTGCTGGTGTATCAATCTCTCAAGTCTTCAAGCTGACACAGCGCACCGATCTCGACATCCAGTTCACCCGCATTGGTCAATTGATCAAACCACCTAATTGCAGCAGCATCATTGACCAGGCCCAGCAATGCACCCAGTACAGCGCCACGATGCACATTGTCGCCACCCATATTGCAGTTGGCTAACAAGGCGGCACACGGATCGTCCACATATTTGTAGGCCAGATACAACACACTGGGCCAGGAACCGGAGATGTAGCAGGCGGAGCTGAACAGACCCCCGACGATTTCATGGTCGCGACGAGCTTTTGCTACCAGGGCAGGCAGGGAAAGTCCGAGACTGGCTTTGGCACAGGCAGCGATCAACTCGGCAGCCGACAGTGACTCATCGCGAAACAGCAGTTGGTCCAGCAAGTCTACGTAGTGACGGCATACAGCAGCAAGTGAGTCATCCGGATGGGTTAGCATGAGATGCTCCCGACACAGGGTCTGCACAGCCGCCAGCGGCACTCCCGCTAGCCTCTGGCAAAACACCAGCGGCGCGATGCTCACCAGTCCGCCAATGGACGGCGTATCGTGAGTCACTGCGCCGCACTGATCTGCGGGTATTCCCTGTTGCAGGTTCGCAAAGAAACCGCGGTGATAGGATTCGGCGTAAGTATCTGGATGCAGCGGCGGAGCGGCAGTCATGAATTCAATATACGCCCGCAGATAATCAGCCTTGCTGTAATGTCTTTGGTTCGCCTTCATGCTGCGCAGCAACACGCGGGCACAATGGGCATTGAGAGTGTTGTCACCTGCCTGCATCTGATGATGGTAATGCCGGTGCTGGCGATCCCAGTGCTGCCGCCGTCCTTTTAGTATCACGTCACCCACAATCTCCGCCGCACCCGTCCCGCTCCTGCTGCCACGACGCCCACCATGACCGGTGGCGTGTAACGACATGATGGACGATGGGTGGTGCTCTGGCGCGGCCGCCATGCCCTGCACACCTCCGGGAAACTCACGATAAATGTCTGCGGGGTTGTAATACCAGTGAACCGGCATGGCAAGAGCGTCAGCGACGAAAGCGGTTTTGAGCGCTGCGTTGGCGCGATGTTGCGGACGAGAAACGGTCATGGGAAGCTGCTCACGAGGCTCAATGCCATTTTAAATCTGGTTATCCAAGATACGACAGATGGCAAGGAAGTGGATTGGTCCAGCCTGAAAAGGTGTCAGATTTATTTAGTGAAATAAAAAGATCTCACACCTTTTCTGTTTTCAATCAATCGCAAGTTTTATGCGATTAAAAATGGCACAAGTGACAGTCATGCCGAAGTTGTCAATGCTGCTTCTTTAACGCACTCGGACAAAGACCCGGTCAGTGGCATTTGCTGCGTTGTGACAGTTCTCGCAAACGCCCAAGCCGGTCCCATTCGCTACATTGATACCATTAATGGTTTCATACCAGTATCAGGTATCTGCGGTGGTGCCTGCTTTTACTTTTACGCCGACCGCATAGCCAATCAGGCTTGAGCCGGAATACAGCTCTTTAAAACTGCTTGCCCCAACCGGATGGACATTGCCGTTGCTGGCAGCAAGCAAGGGATTGGAACAGATGCGCACCCTGCCATGGGGTGAGTTCAGCGTTTGCGAATGCGGGTCGGGCTCACAGGCCCAGGATTTGTAGGTGCCACTCGCTATCCATTGCTCCATGTCGGCAATCTTGCCAACCTGGGGGATCGCAGACGGGGGCTGGTTTCAAAACTTTGCACAGTAAAGCTCTGACTGCCATCGAACTTCAGTTTGACATTGTAAACCGAGTCGCTGGCCACTTTGATTTCCGGAATGGTAAGGGTACCAGTAGCCGGGTTGAAATCTGGTAGTGTCTGTGGGTAGGCATTTCCCGCAATAATCAGGGCCAGTAAGGTAATAAACTGCTCTTCACGATATCTCCTTTGAGCGAGACACAGTTGTTGAGAGTCATTGTTTCGAGCATTTTAGCACTATACTTATGTTACTCAGCAGCAAGATCACAGCGGCCATCAGCTGCCCGCGATTTAAACTTGGCGAATAGAAAGGTCGCAGGTTTATTTAGTGAATTAGAAGAGACCTGACAATTGTTCACCCTATTTCATCTGTACTAAAAGGAAAGCCAGCCAGTGATAGATCTCAGAAGCGACACTGTAACCAAACCCTCTGAAAAGATGCGCGCGCAGATGGCGGTGGCCCCGGTGGGGGACGACGTATTTGGCGATGACCCCACGGTGCATGCACTGGAAGCAAAAATCGCGCAGCTCGCCGGGAAAGAGTCGGCACTGCTGTTGCCCTCCGGCACGCAGAGCAATCTGGTTGCGTTGCTTGCCCATTGTCAGCGCGGTGATGAATACATCGTTGGTCAGGACTATCACACCTACCTGTACGAGGCCGGTGGCGGAGCTGTATTCGGCAGCTTGCAACCGCAGCCGATTCTAGTAGAGCCAGATGGCAGCCTCAATCTGAATGCGGTGAAGTCTCGCATCAAACCCGATGATTCGCATTTTGCCCGCAGCAAATTATTGGTGCTGGAGAACACACACAACGGCAAGGTGATGAGTCTTGATTACATGAGTGCGGCATTTCGCTTCACGCGCGAGCATGGCTTGTCACTGCATCTGGATGGCGCGAGAGTTTTCAATGCGGCGATTGAACTCGGTGTTCCTGTGTCCGATATCGCCTGTTATGCCGATACCATTTCAATCTGTTGTTCGAAGGGTTTGGGCGCGCCGGTAGGATCCTTGCTCTGCGGTCCTGCGCCGCTGATCAAAGCCGCACGACGATGGCGCAAGATGGCAGGTGGTGGCATGCGGCAGGCTGGCATACTGGCTGCCGGGATTGACTATGCACTGGACCATAACATCGAACGCCTGCAGATCGATCACGCCAATGCCAAACGCCTGACTGATGCGCTGGCTGCTATCGACTCAATCAAAATACTGAGCAACGCCACCAATATGCTGTTCATCGAACTACCAAGCCGGGAGCTTGGCCTGCAACTGGCCAGCCGGTTGGCGGAGCAGGGTGTAAAGGTGATAGGCGGGCAGACTATGCGACTGGTGACGCATCTTGATATCGATGCAGCCGACATCGACCGAGTGGCGCAGTTATTTCGGGAGTTTTTTCATGCTTGAAAACAGGGCAGAGCTTGCGGTCGAGGCGCCCTGCGGTTCTAAAGATGCCTCTTACTATAGTAAAAATTGGTAAAAATAATTCTCACACCTTTTCCTTTTAGGCTCAGAGTGGTTAACATGCGCTGCATTCAAAAAATGAATAAGGTGATCAAGAATGAGTTCTCCTGTACCCCTGCAAAAAGACAAGCACGCGAAGTTAAAAGTAACCGAATCCAGTGATTTCAGGCGCTATAAAGACAAGCACCTGATTCCTCTGGTCATTCAGGATTTCTACACCCTGGCTTCCGAATTTTCACTGGTGTTTGTGAAAAATAGGGAGCTTGATGAATTTCTGCCTGTCGCCATCATGGGGCTGCGGGATGGCCAGAATCTGTATTGTCGATCCGAGCATTGGCCAGCACCGGTCGCGCCAGTGAATTTCGGCAATTCCCCGTTCACAGTAGCGCGCACCGACGACACCGGTGATCAACTGATTGTGTTGGTCGATGAGGAAAGCCCGCTGCTGAGCGAGACAACGGGTGAGGCTTTATTCACAGAGAGTGGGGAGCGGAGTGAATATCTGACTCGAAGAATGGACGCTCTGGTCAAAGTGGCACACCAATCCGAAGATATGCGGGCAGTGTGTAAATTTTTAGCCGACAAAAAATTGTTGGCGACCCAACAAGTGCAACTGCAGCATCGACCAGATGCACAACGTTATAACATTGATGGAATTTATACAGTCGATGAGAAAGCGCTGAACGCATTGTCGGATGAAGACTTCTTGCAGCTACGCAAGCAAGGTTTACTGGCATTGATTTATGCCCATCTCGCTTCCTTGCAACAACTACGCCGAATTTCGCAGATGCAGTATGAAGCGGATAAAGCGGTGCAGGGGGGAATGTAAGACAACAAGAAATGGTGTCAGATTTAATTGGCTAAATTAAATCTGACACCATTTCCTTTATCGATATCTATGCTGGTCGATGCGCTTTCAGGAACGAGCGTATATGCCGCACTGCCAGTGGAATTCTTTCTTCAGGTTCTTTCCAGGGAAACAAACTCACCTCGGCATTCGGCGCGAGCATTGCTGACTCCATGGCAGTGGCGTAGGGATGCACCGGGATATCATCTGGCAGAATCAGTACCGGAGTCTGGCAGTTGCGCACGAAATCGCGGGATACGGTAAACACGAAGTCGCCATTTTTGACATACATCTCGGTCAGAAACTGGCCTACCTCTGCCATGGTAATTTCCGGCCGACGCTTGACGAACTCCGGCCCCCAGCTAGCCATATTACGTTCGTAAAAAAGTTTGGGCTCGTCCGGGCTGAATCCGCTGGGTTGTGCCAGTACTGCCGCGACGACGCGATCCGGTGCGCGCTCCAGCAGGTTCCAGATGAATGGCCCGCCAATGCACAGTCCCAGCACCATAAATTTGTCGATGCCCAGATGATCCATCAGGCCGAGGTGATCGTCAGTGAACGCATCCCAGGGTCGGTCGATTGCCAGCGGCCCGCTCGATTGCCCGGTGTTGGCATTACGCAGGTCCGCTACGATGGTGCGGTATTCGCCTTTGAACTCCTCGATTGGATTGAAGGGTCGGGCACTTTTGAGGCTGGCAATGCTCGAGTCCAGGCCTCCACCGGGAATAAGCAACAACGGAAAGCCGGAACCTGCTTCTTCATAGTGTATGCGCACAGCGCCGCTTTCATAGAATGCACTGGCACTTCCGCCTTGACTGTTTTGTTGTGAAAACAAATTCGGCGCGGCCGACATCAATGCGGCTGCTGCGCCAGTTTTGAGCAACTTGCGTCTGATAGGATCCATGGTCTAGCCCTCGATAATTGGTCGATTGATTCTGCTCCAATTCTTGACAGTTTGTAACACAGAGGTCGCGATTGGGCTGCTTACCTGTACTATCCGCGCTGTTGAATTATTTTGCGGAATCGGGTTATGCGGCATCCATCTATCATTGTGCGGTATCGGCGTAGCAGCCGGAACCCTCTCCTTGCCCTGATTCTGGCCTGTATGCTGTCTCCCGTAGCAATTGCCCAGGACACATCCGGGGATGGCTCCACGGTGATATATCCGGCCAGCTATTTCGCGCAATGGGAAACGACAACTGCCCAGGACATGCTCGACCGTATACCCGGTCAGTCTGGAGCCAGTTTTGGCGGCGGCGGTAGCAGCGGTGGCGGTGGGCCAGGCGGTCCCGGTGGTTTTGGCGGCGGTGGCGGCAATCCCTCGGCCGGTGGCCGCGGTCTTGGCAGTGGCAGCAGCGGTACCGACATTCTCATTGATGGCAAGCGCACCGCTGGCAAGAACGCTCAAACCGGCGGCTTATTGCGCAGAATCCCGGCCACCCAGGTACAGGAGATCCAGATTATTCGCGGCACCTCCGGTGAGATGGACGTGCGCGGCAGCGGGCAGGTTATTAACGTGGTGTTGTTCGAGGCACTCTCATCCAGCACTGTTTCCTGGGACGCCACGGCCAATATCGCTCAGGATCAGGAATTTACGCCTGCCGGATCACTCGCACTAAGCGGACAGAGCGGCGCCTTCAACTATCTGTTCAGTGTGCGCAGCAATCCGCGCTATAGCCATTCTGTTACCTATGAGCACAGCATACTGGGCGACTTTGCGGCCAACGATACCATCAAGGAGCACCGTATCGATGACCGTGAAAACAACGAACTGAGCATGAATCTCAGTTACGCGTTCACGGCCAACAGCAGTGCGCGCTTCAACGCGCTGTATTCAGAGCAAGATGCTCCTGTCACCATGGCCCGCGCCACCCGCAATCTGCGCGTGAATCCAGTCGGTATCGCCATCGAGCAAGAAGACAATCCCTCTGACCGCGACAATTGGGAAGTCGGAGGTGACTACGAGCTCACTTTCGATAACGGCCACCGCTTTAAGTTGTTAGGCATCGCTAATCAGAATGATCAGGATTCCAGCCGCAACCGCTTTTTGTTGCAGAGCGACGGGCAGTTCCAGAAAAACTTGTTCCTGGGCACTGCAAGCATTACCGAAGAACGAATTCTGCGCAGTTCTTACACCATGGACATATTGTCTGAGCAGAATATTGAATTCGGTCTTGAGCGCGCACAAACCATTCTCGATTCACGCTTGTCATTGGGTTTGCTCAGCTCCAAAGGTACTCCTTCTACCGCAGCCGGCGGACTTGTCCCACAAAAGGTCTCTACTGCAAATTCACGAGTGGAAGAAATACGCTATGAACCATTCCTGATTCACAACTGGACTATTAATACGCAGATGTCTCTCGAATCGACTCTCGTGTATGAGAGCTCGGAAATTTCCCAGACTGGCGATGTCACCAAGCAACGGGATTTCGATTTCATCAAGCCGAAGATTGACCTGCGCTACGGCTTGACTCCAACATTGCAACTAAGGGGCACTATCGAGCGCATCGTCAATCAACTTAATTTCGCCGACTTTGTCGCTGCCAATGATGAACAGGACAATGATCGCAACATCGTGTCCGGAAATGCCGGACTGAGTCAACAGACCCAGTGGCGCTACAGCTTCAAGACAGAATACCGCCTGCCCAATGATGTCGGGGTGATGAGTGCGGAACTGTTTTATGCGGAGCATCAGGACGTGATTGACCGCATCGATGTGTCGTCGTCTGATACTGATTTGCAATCTGCCAACGGCAACATCGGTGAGGGCAGGGAATACGGCCTTGACCTGAATGCCAGTGTGCGCATGGGCATGATTGGATTGCCGAACCTGCTGATTTCACCTTCATTTATTGTGCAGGACTCGCAAGTCACCGATCCCTTCCTCGGCATCGAACGGCGTTTTCAGTCGTATATGCGCGGTCAGTTAAGACTCAACATGCGCCATGATATTCCCGAGTGGCGCTTTAATTGGGGTTTTCAGAATTTCGATCGCGTCGATGGTGGTTTGCTCCGCTATGACGTGGACGATATTGAATTTGAAATCGGTGACCCACGCTACAACCTGTTCGCCGAATACGTAGACACGCGTGGCCTGACTTATCGGGTTGATATCCAGAACGCGAGCAACAACGTCAGGTGCCGCGAACGCACGCGCTTCGTTGGCCGCATCTCGGACGATATCCTGGAAGAGATCGAGAATCAGTGCACGAAAACCGGGCTGGAATTCAGCTTGAAGGTAAGCGGCACGTTCTAATGCAAGCAGTGGTGGGGATGGTGTCAGCTGTATTTAATCCCTGTTGACGTTGCCTTCTGGTGAAAATGGTGTCAGATTTATTTAACCAAAGATAAATCTGATACCATTTTCAGACAGACACCATTTTCAGACAGACACCATTTTCAGACAGACACCATTTTCAAACAGCCGCATAATAATAAAGAATAAGGAGATCGGACTATGAGCAAAGTCAAAATCGCTGGTATCGGTGCCGGAGTCGTAGTGGTCGGCGTAATATTGTTCTGGATGTTCACTGCCCCCTATCTTCCCAACTACGGGATTTACCGCACCCCCGGCATTCTCATCGGCGGCACGCCTACCGAAGCCCCGGCAGACTTCACGCCCCTGAATGGAGTGCATCGCGGACCTATCCTGATGCAGCAGGCCGGCTTTCCCCCGCTGGTCATTTATCTTAGCTGGGTCGCGACGCCCGATGGTGTCATCACAGCCACTCGTCCCGACGGTGGTTATTGGGCCAGACGGGTGCGGGAACGGGGAGGCGACGGTAAACTGCGCATAGGCGATGCCACCTATACCATGACTGCGACCGAGATTTTGGGAGACCAACGCCTCGAGATGATGAGCCAGTGGGCTGCCAAGTCCGGCCGCACGCTCGATCAAACCACTTCTGAAGGTGCCGAGCCCTTGCGCGACTGGGAAGTTTTCTTCTGGACGCCCAGGTAAAGAAATAACTCTCTTCCGTACCTTCTTTCTAACTATTTCCCTGTCCTCTGCTGCTGACCCCGATCGGGGTCAGCCTGGTCGCCCACGACCGTGGTTCGGGTTCTGCTGATATATGGGTAGATGAATACCACCGCCACGATGATGCCGGCGCCGAAGTAAAAGGCAGCGTTCAGTTCCTTCTGTTCATCCAGAATCAAAATCGCCAGCACGATCGCGTAGATCGGTTCCATGTTCACCGCCAGCGCGCTGGCATAGGCGGATAAATGCCGCAGTGCTTTCAGTGACAGTGCGAACGGCAACAATGTGCAGGCGATGGCCAGCACGGCGAGCCAGAACAGATCCTCTGGTGGCGGTAAATCAAACAGCGTTGCAGGTTCCGGGAAGAACGCCGCACTGGCAGTTAGTTGCTCTGGCAAGATGCCGTACAAATTCGCGACCAATAATACGAACAAGCCACCACTGAGCATTTCCAGGGTCGTGGCGGTTAACGAATCCGTGCGATACACCAGACGTTTGTTGTAAGCACTGAACACAGATACGAACAGTGCCGACAAAATTCCTACCGCAATACCGGCATTCATCGAATCCGGTGTACCGCCTACCACTAGCGCGATTCCCGGCAACACCAGCAAGCCGAGGATGAGTTCTTTCAGTACAAACTTGCGCCCGGTAACGATCGGCTCAATCACGCACAGGAACACAGGTACCGTTGCCATGCAGGTGGCGGCGACCGACGCATTGGCGAGTTTGATCGCACCATAGAACGTCAGCCAGTGCAGCCCTACCATAACGCCCACGCCACAGAACGCCGCGAGATGTCTGCCGGACAAGCGCGACAGTCCGCGCCACACTCGAGGTACGCACAGCAACATGGCGGCGACCAATAACATGCGCCACAGCACCAGCGGTACAGCGGGAATGGTTATCAGCTTGCCGATGATGGCCGTGAATCCCCACAGGAATACACAGAAGTGTATCTGCAGCCAGGCTCTGCCGGTGTCGGTCATGGTTGAATCATTCCAGTTTCAGGGGCTGCTATTATGGCAGACATCCAAAAAAAAAATCCCCGCATCACGCTTGATGCAGAGATTTATTCCGAACCCGGATTTGAATGATGCTATCCGATCAGGCCAGATCGAACCGATCCAGTTGCATCACCTTGTTCCAGGCGGCGATGAAGTCGGCGCTGAACTTCTTCTGGGCGTCGCCACTGGCATACACCTCGGCGATGGCGCGTAGCTGTGAATTGGAACCAAATACCAGGTCCACGCGCGTTGCTGTCCACCTCAGTTTGCCGGAGCTGCGGTCCTTGCCCTCGAGCACGAGATCTGAATCCTTCGCAGGCGCCCATTGGGTACGCATGTCCAGCAGGTTGACGAAGAAATCATTCGTCAGCGTCTCTGGTCGCGTGGTGAATACGCCATGTTGGCTATTGCCGACAGTCGCGTTCAACACCCGCAGCCCGCCGATGAGCACTGTCATTTCCGGCGCGGTGAGTGTCAGCAGGTTCGCCCGGTCCAGCAGCAACTCTTCGGCGGGACGATCGTGCGGCTTGCCGTCGCGCTGCGTTTTGCCGAGATAGTTGCGAAAGCCGTCTGCGGTGGGTTCAAGGTAGGCCATGGAGTCCACATCAGTCTGCTTTTGAGATGCATCCATACGCCCTGGCGTGAATGGCACCTTGACTGCCTGGCCCGCGCGCTTCGCAGCGAGCTCAATACCAGCGGAACCGCCCAGCACGATCAGGTCTGCCAGCGAAACTTTCTTGCCAGTCTTGGCGGCTGCCTGTTCGCTGTTGAATGTTTTGCGAATTGTCTCCAGCTTCTTCAGCACCTTCGCCAATTCCGCCGGCTGATTGACTTTCCAGTCATTCATCGGCGCGAGACGGATACGCGCGCCGTTGGCACCTCCGCGCTTGTCGGAACCTCGGAATGTCGCTGCTGATGCCCAGGCAGTGGTCACCAGCTGTGACACGCCCAGGCCTGATGCCAACAGCTTCGCTTTCAGGGCAGCCACGTCTTTTGCGTTGACCAGTTTATGATCAACCGCCGGAATCGGGTCTTGCCATATCAGCTCTTCCTTGGGAACCAATTTGCCCAGGTAACGGCTGGTAGGGCCCACGTCGCGATGCACAAGCTTGTACCAGGCTCTGGCGAAAGCGTTGGCAAACTCTTTGGGATTCTGGTGAAAGCGTTTGGAAATTTTCAGGTAAGCCGGGTCCTTGATCAGCGACAGATCCGTAGTCGCCATCATCGGTGCTACCTTCTGCGCCGGATTGTGCGCAGCGGGCACCTTCTTGCCGGCACCGCCTTGCGGGGCCCACTGGTGTGCACCGGCCGGGCTCTTCACCAATTCCCATTCATATCCGAACAGATTGTCGAAGTAGCCGTTGTCCCATTGGATGGGGTTGTTGGTCCACGCGCCCTCAAGACCGCTGGTAGTGGTGTCGCCACCCTTGCCGCTGCGAAACTTGTTGTGCCAGCCGAGGCCTTGCTCCTCGAGGCTGGCACCTTCCGGTTCGGCACCTACCAGGGCTGGATCACCTGCGCCGTGGCATTTGCCAAAGGTATGTCCGCCGGCAATCAGTGCGACAGTTTCTTCATCATTCATCGCCATGCGTGCGAATGTCTCGCGGATATCATGGGCTGCCGCCACCGGATCAGGATTGTCATTCGGTCCCTGCGGGTTCACATAGATCAGGCCCATCTGCACGGCGCCCAATGGGTTGGCCAATTCGCGATCGCCGCTATAACGCTTGTCACCGAGCCATTCGGTTTCGGGACCCCAGTACACCTCATCGGGTTCCCAGATATCTGCGCGGCCACCGGCGAAGCCGAAGGTTTTGAGGCCCATGGATTCCAGCGCCACATTGCCGGCCAGAATCATAAGATCAGCCCAAGAAATTGCGCGGCCGTATTTCTGCTTGATTGGCCATAACAGACGGCGCGCCTTGTCGAGGTTGCCGTTATCCGGCCAGCTATTCAGCGGCGCGAACCGCTGCGCACCGGCACCGGCACCACCGCGACCATCGGCCACCCGGTAAGTACCAGCGCTGTGCCAGGCCATGCGGATAAACAGGGGGCCGTAATGCCCATAGTCAGCCGGCCACCAGTCCTGGGAGTCAGTCATCAGTACGTGGAGATCCTTTACCAGCGCATCGAGATCCAGGCGCTTGAATGCATCGGCGTAATTGAATTCGCCATCCATGGGGTCGGACAGCGGCGAATGCTGATGCAGCAACTGCAAATTCAGCTGATTTGGCCACCAGTCAGCGTTGGATCGAACCCCGGCAGCTGTGTGTCTTTGTTCTGCGGCGATAAACGGGCACTTGCCTTTACTATTCATGGTTCTGTCACCTGAGTTGAAGAGAATACGGGTGACCATACGCCGGGCAGTTGGCTTAGTATATTGAATAATTCTGGTCGTAGTGATCGGCAGAACCGATAGTGGATCTCGGAGTCCGACAGCCTCCTAGCTCATGAAATATTTGAATCCCTGCAGCACCAGCGCCAGCGCCATTAACGGTGCAATCCAGCGGCTCAGGCGCTGCAGTTTTTCCGGGGAGGGTTCGGTGCCGTATTTTTCCAGCAGTGAAACAATAATCGCAAGGGCTGCGAATAATACGACGATAATTGAAATCAGATTCAGCATGGGTCTATCACCGTAACTGCTATAACAAATACTGATCGAACCAGCCAACCAATGACTTCGCTGCCAGCACGCCACCTTCACCGGCGAACAATCCGTGTGGTGCGCCTTCAATCACGACAAATTCGCTATTTACACCAGCGGCTTTCAGTGCCTCATGCATGCGCTCGCTGTGGGAGATTGGTACCAGCTCATCGGCGTTACCATGTACCAACAGTGTGGCAGGGTCATCAGCGCTGACAAAATCGATGGGAGAAATGCCGGGAGCCAATGCCGGGTCGAAATTCAAGGCAGGAAAGTTGTCGTTAGGTCCAGCCAGGCCGCGGATATCTACTGGCGGCATATAGGCGACCACGGCGGCGGGTCGGTGCGTAGTCTTCTCGTCTGTGTACAAACCCAGCATCAATGACAGATGGCCGCCGGCACTGATACCTGACACGCCAAGGCGCTCTGCATCTACGCCATATTCACCGGCGTGATCGCCGATGAATTGAAATGCCTGAGCCACATCACTCCAGGCTTCCGGCACGAAATAGCGTGGACTGCTGCCGTGGCGCACCGCGAATACGGTGTAGCCCGCTGCCACCAGGGGCACGAACATGGATTCATAAGCACTTTGCATGCCTTCGCTGGACATCCAGCCGCCACTGATCATGTAGGCGACGCCGGCACCATTGGCATTGCGCTCTGGTTTATACACATCCAGTACCAGCGCCATGCCGTCTTTATGGCCATAGACCACGTCGCGAATGGTTTCGGCGCGGGCGGGCGCGCTCAATACGGTGATACCAATGGCTATAAATAAGAGATGGGTTGAGATAAAGCGTAAAAGTCGCATGCAGGGCTCCAGTTGTCAGGGGATAGCAGGAATGATCTGGTAATGACAGCGAGTGAGACTAACGGGCGGGCACGACGGCGTCAATGCGGCGGCCACTGCTCAACATCAGTACGCTGTGAAATCGGCGCTGAGCAGGAACAGGAATACAAGCGCCCGATACTGGAAACCTACCAAACCCAGGGTCATCCCTACTACGCGTCAGCACGTCTGTGGTACGACGGCGTCATCGAGCCGGCGCAGACGCGAGCAGTACTCGCCCGCTGTCTGGAGATTTCCCACAACGCACCAATCGCAGACACCCGCTTCGGCGTGTTCCGCATGTAAAAAAAGTACCAGGTTTATTCGAGCGCCTGATACACCATCGTTGGATACTTCAAGCGTATGTCATTGGTGTTGGGTAGTTGATTGATCATCAGCAGAATGCTGAGTCCTGATGTGGGATCTATTCTATAGATTGAGCCATATGCACCACCCCAGCCGAACGCGCCAACCCCATCCATGCCATTCGCGCCGTACTGATCCGTGGTTTCGAAGCCGAGTCCGAAGCCGCGACCATTGTCAGAGTGCAAGTTGCCAACCTGATTCGTGGACATGAGTTCGACTGATCGTGGTGACAGGATGCGTACACCGTAGGCTTCGCCGCCGCCACGAATCATCTCGAGGAAACGGGCATAATCCCGCGCTGTAGAAACCAGTCCGGCGCCGCCGGCAAAATTGCGGCGCGGGCCATCCACATAATGCCCCTGACCGCGTGGGCCTTCGGGAGCGCGCACAGCCTTGCCTTCGCTGTCGCTGGCATACACCGCCACCAGGCGCTCGCGTTTTTCCGTTGGCACGAAGAATTGAGTGTCTTCCATTTTCAACGGGCCGGTAATGCGTGTGCTGATGAGTTGATCGAGTGTCATGCCAGAGGCGCGCTCCGCGACACAGCCCAGCACATCAGTGTTATAACCGTAGACCCAGGCTTCGCCTGGTTGGGCGAGAAATGGTACCGAGGCGAGGCGTGCCATGGTGGTACATACCGGTTCATCCTTGTCAGCCGTATACCAACCCATGCCCGCAGCTGGTCCAAGTCCCTTTGCGCTATAGAGTTCGGCGATATGCGCCTGCGTCCCGTAAGAGATGCCGGCGGTGTGCGTGAGCAAGTCGCGCAGGGTAATTTCGCGCCGGGCGGGCACGATCTTCATGCCTGCATCACTTAGCTCAGCTACCGTCGTGGTTTTCCATTCAGGAATAAAACGACTGACCGGATCACCGATGTTGAGCTTGCCTTCTTCCATCAGGGACAGGATTACGACGCTGGTGAGCGCCTTGGTCTGGGAAGCAATCCGGAACATGCTGGTTGGCGTCATGGCCCGACCCGATTCCCGGTCACTCCAGCCGACCGCGTGTTCATAGGCGACGCTGCCGTTCTGCATTACCAGTGCCACCGCGCCCGCCAGTTGGCCAGTATCCACATACCCCTGCAGTACCCCATCGAGACGGGCGAGCCGATCCCGATCCAGACGCAGGTCATTTTGTGCCTGTGCTGTCAGCGGCAGTAAGACCAAGAGAGCCAGGATTGAAGCGGTACGCAGCAGTAGGCGAAAAGGTGACATGGGAACTCCTGTTATTTTTATGCTGGGTGGCAGTATACCTTATCAGATGCAAGGGAGAGGAGGCTTGTTCCAGTATCGCGGTACCGTTTAGTGCGGCGTCAAAGTGGGCCTGGTTGATCCGAAGCAATGCTGCATTTGATCTATGAAGCCGGCCCAATTTGGAGTCTAATAGCCCCCAATTTACAGCCTAAAGAACCCGATCTGTTCACCGTACCACAACAATTCACACACGCACCGCTGTCGCGGTTGGAGTGCACTATGTACCTTTCGAGAAAACTAAAATTCACACTGGTAGCCAGTTTTGCGCTGACCGCTCTGGCATTAACCAGCGGTGCGGTCACTGCCGCCGCGGCTGATGTAGCTGCTGCCCTGGCCCACGCCGATCGTCCCGCTGCTGACGCCGCTGACGATGCGCGTCGCAAGCCTGTTGAAACACTGGCATTCGCTGGTCTTGAAACCGGCATGACGGTGCTGGATATGGAAGCAGGTGGTGGCTATTACACCGAAATTCTGGCTCGGGCAGTAGGCGCAGACGGCACAGTTATCATGCAAAACCCGCCGGCATTCGATGGTTTTATAGGTGATGCGCCGGCCACTCGATCCGCTGCTCTATCGAATGTACGTGTGAGTCGCACCAACTTTGATGCATTGGATGTGGCCGATGGTTCGGTGGATATGGTTACCTGGATTCTTGGACCCCATGAACTGGGTTTTGCACCAGGTGGAGTCAGCCTGGGTGATCCAGCCAAGACCTTTAGCGAGATTGCCCGCGTACTCAAGCCCGGCGGAGTATTTTTGGCCGTGGATCACATAGCACCTGATGCCGCCGGTATCGAAGCAGGTGGGACCTTGCACCGGATCGAAGAAAGTCTGGTAACACAGATGGCGAGCGCCGCTGGACTTACCGTGTCACGCAGTTCTGATCTGCTGAAGAACCCAGATGATCAACTCGCCACCGGCGTGTTCGACCCAGCCGTGCAGGGCAAGACCAGCCAGTTTATGGGACTGTACACCAAGTAAATTCAAGCAGGCAATTGCAGAAAATAGTAACGAGTCAAAAACAGAAAGCAGGAAGGGAAGCAGAAAGCTGCTTTCTGTTTACTTGTTGCTTAGATGGAAGGATTCGAACCTGCAACCTCCAGCAGGAAGCGTTAACCCACGTGTTTGTTTTTTATGATTGCATCACGCCTTGGATTTATTGGCGGCTTGCTTGAGCAAATCCCCAAATGTTCCCGTAGTTGCCGGTGCGGCAGTCGGTTTTTTAGTTGCCTTATAGTCTTTCCCTGGTTGTTTATCAGCCGCAGCCTTCGCCGCAGGTAGTTCATCATCGAGACGCATTGAGAGGGCGATGCGATTACGCTTCTCATCCACCTCCAGCACTTTCACCTTCACCACATCACCAGTCTTTACTACCGCATGAGGATCCTTCACAAACTGATTGGCCAGTGCCGAGATGTGCACGAGTCCGTCCTGGTGTACGCCGATATCCACGAAGGCGCCAAAGTTGGTGACATTGGTGATTACGCCTTCCAGGGTCATGCCGGGTTTTAAATCCTTCACGACTTCGATGCCGTCCTTGAATGCCGCTGTCTTGAATTCGGGGCGCGGATCGCGACCGGGTTTTTCCAGTTCGGCGAGAATATCGGTGACGGTAGGCAAACCGAATTTGTCATCGGTGTAATCACTCGCGTTCAATGATTTGAGAAACTGCGGATCGCCGATGATGTCGCTGATTTTTTTCTTTGTGGTGCTGAGGATTTTCTTTACCACGCTGTAGGATTCCGGATGCACGGCAGACGCATCCAGCGGATTGTCACCACCGACGATGCGCAGAAAACCCGCCGCCTGTTCAAAACTTTTTTCGCCAAAGCGGGGCACTGCTTTCAGTGCTGTGCGGTTCTTGAATTCACCGTGCGCATTGCGATGCTGCACAATATTGGTGGCGATCGTGGGGCTCAGTCCTGACACGCGTTTCAGTAACGCGGCCGAGGCCATGTTCACGTTTACACCGACAGCATTCACGCAGTCTTCCACCACCGCATCCAGACTCTGGCTCAATTTGATCTGATTGACGTCGTGTTGATACTGACCAACACCGATGGATTTCGGATCGATCTTCACCAGTTCTGCCAAAGGGTCTTGCAAGCGGCGTGCGATGGAGATGGCGCCGCGCACAGTCACATCGAGATCAGGAAATTCCTCACGCGCGACATCGGACGCTGAATATACCGAGGCACCGGATTCATTCACCATCGCCTTGTTCAGTTTTAATTCCGGATGCCGTTTAATCAAATCACCAGCGAGCTTGTCGGTTTCCCGCGAGGCGGTGCCATTGCCGATGGCGATCAGGGCAACTGCGTGCTTCTTGCATAATTTCGCGAGCACGGCGATGGATTCGTCCCACTGGTTCCTCGGCACATGGGGGAAGATAGCCGTGTCTTCCAGAAACTTGCCGGTGTGGTCTACTACGCACACTTTCACTCCCGTGCGCAGGCCCGGGTCCAGTCCCAGAATTACTTTGTTGCCAGCGGGAGGAGACAGCAGAATGGCTTTCATGTTTTCGGTGAAGACACGAATCGCTTCAAGGTCAGCTTGTTCGCGCAGATGACCCAGGATATTGGTTTGCAGGTGGGTCAGCAGTTTCACGCGCCAGGTCCAGCGCACCACGCCACGCAACCACTCATCTGCCGCACGCCCCTTGTCTTCGATGCCAGTGTGGCGGGCAATCAGCAATTCACAGGTATCGGTCTCACCAGCGGCGATACCGGCACTGCCGATTTCCACAGCCAGAAAGCCTTCCTTGCGTCCGCGAAACACGGCCAGCGCGCGGTGTGACGGAATCTTGTTGAGCCGTTCGCTATAGGCGAAATAGTCGGTGAACTTCGATGCTTCCGCCTTCTTGTCTGCAATTACAGTTGCCCGCAGCTCGCCCTGATCCCATAAATGTTTGCGCAACTGACCGACGAGGGCCGCGTCTTCGCTGAACCGTTCCATCAAAATAAATTTGGCACCTTCCAGTGCTGCTTTCGTGTCGGCGATGTCGTTGTTGCGTCCATCCTTGTCGATATACTTCGCGGCTTCTACTTCAGGATCAACGTTGGGATCACCATACAAAATATCTGCCAACGGTTCCAGTCCAGCTTCAATGGCAATCATCGCCTTCGTGCGTCGCTTCGGTTTATAGGGCAGGTAGATGTCTTCCAGTTCAGTCTTGGTCTCGGCCGCGTGTATCTGGTGCTCTAGGGCCGGGGTGAGCCTCTCCTGTTCCTTGATGCTGGCGATGATGACGTCGACTCGCTCCTGCATCTCGCGCAAATAGCGCAGTCGCACTTCCAGATCTCTGAGTTGCAAATCGTCGAGGCCGCCGGTGACTTCCTTGCGGTAACGGGAAATGAACGGCACGGTGGAGCCTTCGTCCAGCAGAGTGACAGCTGCAGCGACTTGTTGCGGCTTGATGGAGAGTTCAGTGGCAATTTTTTGTTCGATATTCATGACGATTCCGCGTTCCCGGATGGATGGGAAATTTGTTGGCGATTGCGAATGGTTACAAAGAAGCGGGGGATTCTACGAGATAAGGGAGGCTGAGTAAAAATAAAGAGAAAAATAATGAGAAAAATAAAGCGAAAATTAAAGTGAAAAGTTTAGTAAAGCGGTGGCGCGCCGTGTTGCGCGCGCCACCGGTAATCTGCAAAGTTTACTTGTGTCAGTTTGGCACAGCTTCTTGCTGTTCCAGGCGGCGCGCACCTCCAAGAATACCTGGAAACGCATAATTGCCTTCATGACAGGCGTATTCATAGATGCGATCTTCAGCCGGGCGGCGATTCATGGCAACTTCGCCACTCCATTCCCGGGAATACACGGCACGGTCGTCTATCGTAAAGCGATAGCGGATTTTATCTGCATTTATCAAATCAAAATATTCGGTGATCTTTACGTCTTCAGTGTAACCACTGAACGACTGATAGGGATGCATGTCAATGGTTTCAACCACCAGCGTGTCACCTTCCCAGCGACCGATTGAATCTCCCATCCACTTTGAATAGGCAACGGCATGTTGGGCATTCATGCGAATGATGCGCGCATCGTGTGCCATCTCTACCAATATCATGATGTGATCAGGAGTCTGCACAATCTGGTAATTATTGTTGTACATCACCGGCATCATGGGTGGTCCGGAACTGGAACCAAAAGAAAGCAGGCAGCGTTCACCGAGTGGGCGCAATTCTGGCCCATCGTATTCATTGACCCCGGGCATGGCCCGCAATTGCGAGCGAAAGTCTTTGCCTCGCCAGCCCTCTGCGAATGGAATTTGCCCATTTGGTGGATCTACCACAATTGATGTGCGGTATTCCCCGTTAATCTCGATCACGTTATCGCCGCGATCAGTCCAGAAGTAATTGTAACCGCCAACATCTTCGCCTTCTTCCGGAGCATCGCGGTTGGGATCGCTCGGTTGACTCCGATCAATGCCACGCTGACGCCACTCAGCTTCCTGTGCTTCTTTTTGTTCCAGCGTAAGGAAACCAGTAGTGCCGAATTCGCGTGGTCGTTCCAGCGGCGTTTGGCTGGCATTGCTCCAGATTCCCTGCAGATCAGGTGTGCCGTCAGGCGTTCGCGGCATGCTCCAGTTTTCCGCGGCAAAACTGCCGGCGGTTACGCATAACACAGTCATACCGCCAAAAATCTTCAGCAATATTTGCATTTTAATTCTCCATACAGAGAGTGTAGAAAGGAAAACCAGTGGCAACTCATGGAGTCGCCACTGGTTACTGGGTCACAGCGATGGGTCAGAACTGCCAGAGCGCGCGGACATAGAGTCGGCGACCGCGTCCGTCAAACACGCTGCCATCATAGTTGAGCGAACCGGTTTCCTTGTAAGGGATTTCGGAATTCAATGCGTCCAGGGCGCCGACTGTGAATACAGTGGTTCCGAGACTGGAGCGCGCCCAGCCATGTGTGTAGCGATACTGCAGATCGAGCGCAGCATAGCTGTCGATAGTTTCACTCAGCAGCCCTTGCACGAACGGGTTGGAATAAGGGAATCGCAGTTTGGTAGTTAAATCGGTGTAGGATCCGATATAACGGGTAATCGCGGTGACGCTGTGGTTACCCTGGCTCCAGTTCATGGTCAAGTGACCCTTGTTATCGGGCATTGAGCGCACCAGATTGCCGTCGCCGGTAGTGCCGGCAGCATCGTAAATGCCGATGTCCAACAGACCATTGTCGAGACCGGGCACATCCGCCAGGGTGTACTGATTGACAAAGGTGTAATCCAGACCTAGGTTGAAGCGGCCCCAATCATTGTCCCAGCGATAGCCGACTTTGAAATCGATACCATCGGCGGTGATTTCGCCGGCATTGATGGCGCCCAGTTTCAATTGGATCAACTGCCGAATCGGGCTGGGTAAGCTCTCTTCGACGCCATCCACCTGGTACAAGCGCGGATCAACCACGCAGTTCAGACGCTGGGTTGAGCCTGCACCAAACTGGGTGGCAAGCGCAGCCGGATTGCAGGGGATGAACAGTTCCGCTGAAGTCTGCGAATCCAGACTGGAGTTCAATACATAGTTGGCGTTATTGCCCACCAGCGAGTCGAACAGTTGCACCTGGCGCTTGATAGCCGAGCTGCCGGATTCAGGCAATACCCGATCCTGCACTTCGAAGCGCCAGAAGTCGGCTTGTACACTGAGGCCATCTAATCTGCCAGCCGGGGTCCACATAAAACCGGCACTAAAGGTGTCCGCATATTCGTTACCTACATCCGGCGCTGGTGCACCGAGGGTATAGGAAGACGTCAGCACGGCATTGGTAAATGTCGCTGGTAACAAACCGGCCCGCACCTGTTGATTGCGCAGTGGATCGAGGAAGGTGGTGGACGAGGAATCAAGGCCATCTCCGATAATTCCAGGATTCGGTGCTCGGAATGATTGAGACCAGGATGAGCGCAGCAGCAAGGTCTCGATGAGACGCCAGCTAAGGGCCACTTTCGGTGATATTTCAGCGCCAATATTGCCGCCGTAGTCTTCCCAGCGCACGGCTACCTGGCTTTCAACATTTTCCATGAAGGGCAGTGAGAATTCGGCGAATACGGCGTCAGTGTCCTGATCCAGATCATAGGTGCTCACGCACGAAGCGCAGCTCAGGTTGTTGTCGATCCATCCGCGTTTGCTTGGAACACCGTTCGCGAACGCGAGTATCGCATTCTCGGTGCCATTACTTAGGGGTGAGCCGATTGAGCGGGCATTGCGGTGACGCATCTGGGCACCGACGGCGAAGGCTGACATGCCGCCAGCCATCTCAATAAAATCGCCAGTCACCACTGCGTCCCACACCCCTAATTTATTGCGACGGTCGTCATTGAGATGGGCTTCGGACATCCAGTCCAGCAGCACATCGGAATTGGCCACATTGGGATTGGTCAGTGAGGTCAGCAGCGGGTTGTAGAACATGCAGCCACCCTTGCCCTGGTTGTTGCTGGTCAGCGCATAGGAGATTGGCTCGTAGGGTTGGCTAAAGAAGCCTTCGAACACAAACCGGAATAAAGATGTGTAGCTGCTCCAGCCGTTGGCACCGGACCGATTCAGAAAATCGAAATCGGGTACGCCATTGGGCACACAGTCAGGACCTCCCAGTCCAACACCCGCCATGTGTGAGCGATAGCGGCTGAATTCCCGAATCTGCCGTTCGTTGCTGGAACTGCCGGCGGAATAACTCACGTCGTAATTCAGGACCCGGTCGGCCAGTTCGAATTCACCACGCAAGCCGAACTGCGCACTCATGGTTTCGGCGCGGTTTATATCATCTGTGCCACCGGGTCGAGTCAGACCAAACTGCAGCAGAGATCGATAAAAGGTATTCGGTCCGCCGTTGGCCAGGTCTGCCGGGTTGTTGGTAATAACTGGCTTGGCCCGACCAAACAGCGGTGCGTAGTTGCCCAGCTCCAATACCTGACCACGGGGCAGAGAATAAGCTCCGGGCGAGGTCAGAAAGGTACTGGCAAAGGAACGGCCGTAGCCACTGCCGCCGCGAATAGTCTCTTGCCTGGAGCTCTGGAAGAACGAGTAGAACTCGGTACCGTCGGCAAAGGTGTGGTTGAACGAACCGGCGAGACTGTCGCGTTCCTGTTCAAAAGCGAGTTGACTCCACTGTGACTCATCCACCACACAGGCACCACTGCGGCGACCTTGCAAGGCGCGCTGCCGCGGATCGCTGCCTGCAACATAGAAGGCATTGCCGCTGGCATCAGTCAGGCCGGTGGTACATAAAGGATCAGTATATACAGTGGTAGTGGCGGAGCGATCTTCCGCCAGATTCTGCATGCGCAGGGCGTCATTGAGGTATGCGTTATTCGTTCTTGCTCCAAAAGCACTGGAGGTGGCCAAGGTGGAGGGCGCACTGACGTTGCCTGCGATCAAGGTGTTATCGTCGAAAAAGTTGCCTTCGGTAACCGCGACCGGATCTCTTTCGAAGCGTTCACCCGACAGCACCAAATGGGTATTGCCGTCGTCGCTGGCCCAACCCCATATCGCGCTCGCAGTAGCGTCGAAAGCGCTACCGGCCTCCAGCATATTCTGCACATCGCCATACAGTTCCAGGCCCTCAAAATCGGTGCGCATGATGATGTTAACAACGCCAGCCACCGCATCAGCGCCGTACAAGGCAGAGCCTCCGTCGGTCAAAATTTCCACGCGTTCGGTCATCACCAGCGGGATGGAATTCAGGTCTACGTATTCACCGCCGCCCCGGGTCAGAGCAGCCGAAGGCACCATGCGCTTGCCATTAATCAGAGTCAGGGTGGAGTTTTCCCCGAGATTGCGCAAATTGACCTGGGCAGTGCCAGCAGTGCCCGCAACCTCGCCCGAACCCCCTTCGGTAAAGGAGCCAGAATTGATCTCCAGATTCTTGATCACGTCCCAGATTACCGCCGCACCCTGGGCCTCAATACTTTCGCGATCCAGAACCTGCACAGGTGAGGGTGCGTCCAGCGGTGTGCCGCGAATAAAGGAACCGGTGACAACTATTTCTTCTATTTCCTGTGCTGTCTCGTTGGTTTGTGTGGTCTGTTGTGCCTGTGCGTAGCTGCTGGCAAGCGCCATGGCTATGCAGGTAGCGAGAATTTTTCTGTGGGGGATTTTCGAAAACGCAGCCATATCCAGCTCTCCAAATTACTTGATGTTGTTGGTATAGTTACCTTGCAGTCATCGCGAATCGCCAACTTGGCCACTTCGGATCTTATTACAGCGCCTTTGGGTCAGGTGTATTTAATCCGGATTTCTGCGGAGTTGAAGGACGGTAACACTGGCAAAAAATACTGTAAACAAGAATTCGTTTGGTATTTGGAATTTGCATCAAGGAGATAGAACGAGCGTTTAGGCTGGCTGAACTAGCGCAAATACAGCGCGCCTTTTCGGCGTGAATCAACTCAGCCAGTACAAAAAGCGACTATTGAAACTGAAACAGCAAGGGCAGGCCGAGCATCACGCTCAGTGACCACAGTCCATAAACAGGCAACATGCCGGTCGCCGCGCCGGTCAATGCCTCGGGTTCACAGCGCCCCCTCAGTAACTTGATGTACGCCGAAATAATGACAATCAAATGCACGAAAACAAGCAGATTGGCGCCGGTAACAACCACACGATTCGGCGTCAATCCCCATTCCGCGAGTCGATAAATAATCGCACTGAGTGCGACCACATTCACTAACAGCGTGACGCTGATCAAGCCGAGGTTGACACAGTCCGCCAGCCTGGAAGGCCGCAGAGTGTTCCTGCCGGCAATGGAAAAAATTGTCATCGCCAGCACCAGCAATAGCAGCCCATTAAAGAGAATGAGGAAATTGCGATCGGTGAAGGGGCTTTGCTGCTGCAGCAGCATTGCCAGCAGATACAGCGTAATCATCACCAGAAACAGCGGAGTAAACACGTTCGCAATGAGAGTGGCGAGTCGGCTCTGGCGGCGCAGGACTATGTCATAGAGGAAACTTGCCACGAGCGGCGCACAGACGAGGCCGGCCACGGCGACATTGTTGAAGTACCATTGTTGTATATCCAGGTTGAGCAGTGAGAACAGACCGATAGTCATGCCAGATAGTACGAATCCACCTAACAGGATTAATACGGTATAGATGAACAGCTCGCCGTTGTAGCGCAGATAGTTCAGACGCGCGCCAGAGTCGCGCCAGTTGGCTGCGGCAAATGTCAGTCCGAGTGCCGACCACATCACCAGAGGTGCATGCAGTGTGGCCATGATTATCGAAGAGGACGTCTGGTCATCCGGCAGCAGCGCCATTGTCACCAGCACGGCAGCAACTGCGCCGAGAATTATACGGGTCTCAGGCAATACCGGTGGTTTCCGCAGCGTGAAGTATACGAGCAACGAGCCAATTACTATGAATGGTGCGAAGCGTGGGTAGAACCAGCTTTCCGCGATGGGAAATAGCAACGGCAGTTTAATCAGCAGGATGGCGCCGAGGCAGAGCAGGAGCAGACGTGGCAGTTCATTCGGTGGATCCGCAATAGCCTGGCTGCGGGATTTCTGGAATTCGAGACGGCTGCGCCAGAAATGCAGTAGCGGAGAGTGGGGGTGTTCCAGTAATGCCTCATCCAACTGACTGCCGAAAGTGCGCGGGTGGTCGTGATAAAACTGTTCCAGCTTTTCCGGTGTATCCAGAGACTCGAGCAGGGGATTGCTGGACATGACATGCTCCGACAAATCTGTTCAGGCTGGGGAGTGGGTAGAGAACCAAATCATAACGAGCACAATTAGCGTGAACAACTGTATACCTGCGGTTTGCACGTAGATATTGCGCATTAGTTTTCCAATAAACTGACGAAAGCGTTGCATTACAGAGTGGATCCTGAAATTAAATTGCAGATAGCATGAACGAATCTACTTGGTAATGTCAGGAGGGTCAATTGTGCCAGTGCAATGCTGCCAGTGTTGTCAAGATAGTTGCGTGATCGAGTGGATAAATGCATCACTTTATTCCCAAACTGGGAATTCTGCCTCGATTCAGCTATCGTGGCTGCAGTATCTGCAACCTCAGGAGTTCCGCCATGACCAGACGAATAATGCTGACAATTGCCATGTGGCTTGCCTTTATACCCGCGAGCCATGCCGAAGATGTGTATCGTGACTGCATCAATCTCGTCACTGACTACGCCATCTATCGGGACAGCTTCAATGCCGATGGCTTCTCCAATCTGTTTACCGAGAACGCATCACTGACCGTGGGTGGTCAAACCTGGGTAGGACGCGCCGAAATCGGCAAGCGCATAGAAGGATTGAAGAACGGGTCTTCGATCCGGCATTTGATGAGCACTATCAGAATCACGCCTGTGGATGCGGACAACGCAACCGGCATCAGTTACGCGACCATTTACAGTGCGCCAGCCGGCAGCAATACAGTGGAAGGGTTTGCCCTCATCGGCGAGTATCACGACGTGTTCGTACGCACGGCAGAGGGCTGGCGCATTCAGCAGCGGGAGTTGCACACTGCATTTACCTATAATAGATGAATGTAGCAAACGGCTAGTATAAAACTGCAAGGCAGTGAGCAAGCGCACCAGATATAACTAAAACCTAATCAATAACCACATTGCGTACGACCGCGTAATAATCTCCCACGGCCCGTCGAAAAGCTGCTTCATTCACATGCTCGTCGTTGCCGTGGACTCCGGTAGCCGCACCGGTGTCGGTAATGAGCGGATTAAAACCATAACTGACGATACCAAGGTCGCGCGTGAAGTGGCTGTCCGTGAAGCCGGTGCTGACCGCAGCCAATACCCGTGAGCCCGGATGCAATTCGCCAGTCACATTATTGATT
Source organism: Gammaproteobacteria bacterium (assembly GCA_009692305.1). GTDB lineage: Bacteria > Pseudomonadota > Gammaproteobacteria > Pseudomonadales > Pseudohongiellaceae > UBA9145. Next base: position 26,037 of record SHZK01000014.1, read on the forward strand.
GCCTGGAACAGGCGCGTATTCGTTTCTGAAATCGCAGGAGTGAAAGCCATTATCGTTTCCACCTCGACACCAGTACCTGAGATCAAGGCCTGCAGTTCGGCAATGAATTGTTCGGCAGGCTTGTCAGGCAGAATGCGGCAATCCAGTTCCGCCCAGGCTTCCGGCGGTATTACGTTGATCTTGCTGGATCCGCTCAGTCGTGTCATGGAACAGGTGTCTCGCAGCAAAGAGTGATGTCCGGCCCGTTCTTCATGCAGTTTCGCTATAAACTCAGGGTCTTGAATCGACAATTCTATGTTCGCGTAATAAGGCGCCCACTCGGCGTTCATGTCTACAGACAAGGCAGCAAAATAGCTCGCGACTGGCCCGATCACACGGGGCGGAAAAGGATTTTCCAGCAGCAGGTTGAGCGCCTGCACGATGCGCGTAACTGAACTGGTCGGCCGGGGTGATGACCCGTGTCCGGGAATATCGACAGCATTTAGACGCAGCCACACCGGGACTTTCTGCGTAACCTCGACACCAAACACGATGCTCTCCCCATCGCGACTACCACCGCCGCCCTCGTTCAACAGAAATCCGACCCCTTCGAAAATCTCCGGATGGTTATCGATCAGCCAGCCCACGCCATACATGCCGCCGGCTTCTTCATCGGCTGTTGCCAGAAAAATCACGTCACGATTGAGCGTCACGCCGGAGCGATGCAGGCTCAGGAACGTTGCCAACTGCAAGGCGCCGAGGCCTTTCATGTCGACCGCGCCGCGACCGAGAATCTCGCCATCACGGATATCACCGGATAGCGGCTCAATCGTCCAGAATTCTTTTTCAGCAGGCACGACATCGGTGTGCTGCAGCAAGATCAGCGCTGGTTCATCTCCCCCTTCCAGTCGCGCCCAGATATTGCCGCGACCCGGTGCGCTCTCGGCGGTTTCGAAAGCAATGCCCTCGGCAGCAAACAAGCGCGAATAATATTCCACAGCGCGATATTCATTGCCGGGAGGATTAACGGTGTCGAGACGAATCAGGTCCTGCAGCCAGGCTACGGCTTCATCGTCGAGAGTCTGCGCGTTGGCCACGGCCGGGAACAAGCCAATGCATAAAGTAGTGAATAGGGCAGAGACAGAGCCAGGCAGCAGGCGGGAAGCAGACACAAATTACCCCTTGTAATTCAATTATTGAAATTAAGCAGGTGCTAGTAACGACCGCGATATGTTGCCTCGGGAAAGTCGGCAACCAGATGTTGGGTTAATTCGCGCCAGGCTTCTTCCCGGCGGGTGCGAGACTCATTGAAAACAGACTCGAAAAAGCTCAGCACTGCAATCTGGGTGATCATGCGCTGACGACCTGGGTGAACCGCCTCAAGCATCTCGTTCTCGCACAGTCCCGGCAGGTCGCGCGCCAGATCTATGCCTTGTTCTGCGGTACCGAGCTGGGCAAAAGCAGCGTTCGGATCTTCACCGACAACTGCGAGCACGCTGGCACAGCCCAGCGTATCGGGATTTTCCATGAGGCGGAAGGTCGGATCGGCCACGCCAAGAAAACCCAGATGCGAGCCACCTTCGATAGTCACCAGGGAAGCATTACTGACCTTGTCCGGTAAATCAGCGGCCTGACGTCGATATTCGATCAGCGCGTCCGCAGTGCCAGCGATCGCCAGATAGGGTACTGCCGTGGTACGGAAAAACGTGGGAGAAAACGGAGCCGCCAAACCGGCGATGCTCACGGCAGCCTTGACGCGGGGTTCGCGCAATTGTGCATGATAAGTCGCGATGTTGGTGGTCAGGCCGCCCAGCGAGTAACCGCTAAGACCAATGCGATTGGCATCGATAGTGCCGGAGAATGGCTTCTCGTTTGCGGGGAGGTTGAGCACAGAGTTGATCAGGAACGTGATGTCACCAGCTTGATTGGCCACATCATCCGGAGTGGCGCCGCCTTCGACAGAGCCCGAACTCAACGGATAGTCAGTGGCCACCACCACATAACCATTGCTAGCCAGCGCTGCCATCAAATAGGGCATCTCCGCACGATTGGAGAGAATGCCATGACTGTGCACGATTAGCGGATAATTACTATCCGCCGACGCGGGATACCAGATGGTAGTAATGAAGGTGCGTTCCGGTTTCGCAGGAGCATCGCGATTGGCATTGGTCACACGTGACCTATCGACAAACGTATAGTCGGCAGATCCCACTGCATAGGGGCCAGCTTGTAGCCAGGCGGTGCTGGGAGATTCGGGTGCAGGTTGTTGGGGGCTGGTGGCGACATAGACGACTACGACTACCACAATGACGAAAACCAGTACGCCGGCTGCGCCTTTTAAAAACTTCCGCATTAACTGTTTACTCCAGTTTGGGTAATTTCCTGTTGTGCTGCATCGTGCGGTGTGTGCCGCTGGATATCAGCGCGACCGGGCAATTCGTCGATATTCCCGATACGCAGGTGTCCAGAATATGCGCTCGATGGTAGCGAGCAATTCGGCATCGGTCATATCTCGCGCGAGTCCCTGCGCCAGAGCCTGTTTCGCCACTTTGAAGGCGATCTTGCGGCTGATCTGCGAGAGTGCCGTCAGTGGCGGCAAAATAGCGCTGGACTGGTCCTCTGCGCCGGGAGACAGCTCGGCGAGGGCGGTGCTTGCCACCATCATCATCTCATCACTGATCAGTCGCGCCTTGCAGGCAATGACGCCGAGGCCGATACCAGGAAAAATATAACTGTTGTTACATTGAGATATTGCGTAAGACTTGCCCTTGTATTCCACTGCTGCAAACGGACTGCCGGTAGCGACAATGGCATTGCCCTCCGTCCATGCCACTATATCACTCGGCTGGGCCTCGGCATGCAGCGAAGGGTTGCTGAGTGGCAAAATAACGGGTCGCGCGCAGCGCGAATGCATTTCGCGCACCACTGCTTCGGTGAACAAGCCAGGTTTGCCGGAGACGCCAATGAGTATGCTCGTGTCAATATTGGAAACCACATCCAGCAAACCCGGATACTCACTGTCACCGCTCAGCTGCCAGTCGTTTATGGCGGCTTGCGGCTGCGTCAGGCGTTGCTGAAAATCCAGCAGGTTCGGCATGCCTGCGGTTAACAATCCAAAGCGATCTACCATGTAGATGCGGGCACGGGCCTGTGCATCGTCAAGTCCTTCCGCAAGCATGGCGCTGATGATCAACTCGGCTATGCCGCAGCCCGCGGAGCCGGAGCCGACAAACACGATAATCTGGTCACGCAAGCGTTCACCTTTCTTGCGACACGCAGAAATCAGCGAGCCGAGTGTTACTGCTGCCGTGCCCTGAATGTCATCATTGAAACAGCACACGCGCTCGCGATGGCGCAGCAAGATTGGCGTAGCATTCGGCTGCGCAAAATCTTCGAACTGAATCAGTACGCCGGGCCAGCGTTCCTGGGCGGCATTAATGAACTGATCGACAAAGGCGTTGTACGCTGCTTGCTCGACCCGCGGATGACGCATGCCCATGTAAAAGGGGTCATCCAGTAATTTCTGGTTATTGGTGCCAACATCCAGAGCCACGGGCAAGGTATAGGCGGGGCTAATGCCACCACAGGCGGTATAAATAGAAAGTTTGCCGATGGCGATGCCCATGCCGCCGATGCCCTGGTCGCCGAGGCCGAGTACGCGTTCGCCGTCGGTTACTACAATTATCTTTACCTTGTCCTTGGTGACACTGCGCAGTATGTCATCCATATATTCGCGTTCTTTATAAGACACGAAAATGCCGCGGGCACTGCGATAGATATCCGAGAAGTGTTCACAGGCCTCGCCCACGGTTGGCGTGTAGATAACAGGCAGCATTTCCACCAGATGATCTGATAGCAGTCGATAGAACAAGGTTTCGTTGTTGTCCTGTACCACGCGCAGATAGATGTGGCGATTGATGGGTTCGGCGAAACTGCGATATTGCATGTAGGCGCGTTTTACCTGCTCCTCGATATTCTCGTAGCGCGGTGGCAACAAGCCGATCAGGTTGAACGTGCGCCGCTCTATCTCGGAAAATGCCGAACCCTTATTGAGCAGGGGAGTCTCCAGCAAGGCAGGGCCTGCATAGGAAATATAGATGGGTTTGCTGGATGTCATATAAATCCCGGTGTTGAACGTCGATGCAGTATTTCTAACTTGGACTTACAACTGCAGTTATTACTACGGCTATAACTACAATCTATAACGTCAGTTAAAAACGGAAGGTGTAGCGAAACTTCACGCTTAGGTCAGAATATGCTGACTCGAACTGATTGTCTCGGTCGAAGTCCTGCATACTGTAATTCAATACGATAAAACCTTCCTGTCCCGCACGCGGAATCCACTGCAAGCGCGTATTAATGCCTAATTCCTCGGAGATATTGTCGTATTGCAGCAGATTTATCCAGTAAAGCGTGGGCAGAGAAGCACGATATCCAGCTTGAATTTATCCAGCCTGGCAATCCGCAACAGAACGCTTATGTCGAGCGTTACAATCGAACCTTGCGTTATAGTTGGTTAAGCCAATACATGTTTGACTCGATTCAGGAAGTTCAGGACTATGCCACACAATGGCTTTGGTTCTACAACAATGAGCGACCTAACAAGGCTAATGGTGGTTTTCCACCGAAACAAATGCTGATGGCAGCATGACTTCTGCTTTTGAAATTAGTTAAAAAAGGGATGATTACCAGGTGATTGTCTAGCAGGATTAATGCTGGGCTATAACGCTGGGCGGCAGTAAGTGAAACTATTTCAGTCGGAATAATTAATTTCGACTTCAAGTCTTCCCAAATCTTGCTGTTGGCATAGCCGGGGCCATAACCGATAGTAATGGTGCGCTGTGTCTTGGTAATCGAATTCATGCTGAAAGAAACCACGCGGTCATGTTGCCAAGTTTAACCTACGGCAGGACTATTAGCGATAGTCACGCCCGGCAGCGCCAGCTTATTGGGGCACCAAGCGGAGAGCCGGAGACTGCGGCGACTAATCGTGGATCTGCCTAGCGCAATCTGTTTTTTAAATGTTCCATGAATTGATCAAGATTGCTTTCTGCTTCCGATTTGTATCGAAACGGACCGACATTTTCCCCCTCGCGAATTCGAAAGTACCAAAGATCTGCTTGAGCGAAGACGCGGTCACATCGTTCGGGAGGCGTGGAATGGGAATTATCTTGCTGACGAATGTTCGTAGTAGACATGTGCATGATTCTTCTATCGTGAATTTGGAGACCATGGTCTCTGTCAGCTTAAGGCTGCCTGCCAATTGCAGAGTCAGACCTCGTCGCAATTAGAAGCATCCTTAAGCTGACGAGTACACTGACAATAATACCTCTTTTATGACTTGGACATAGCGCAAAATGTATGCCATTTCGTCAGTGATCCTATGCCGTAATAGACTCTTTATGACATCGAATAAAGTTGTATTAATAATATTAGTAACGTTATAGAAAACAGCGCAATCGACAATCGTGTTTTGAAACAATTACATAGCAGGTTGTGTTAATGTCATAGCAAAGTATTACACGCAGGAAGAGTTTACGCGGCTGGAGCTTGATCGGCGCTTAGTAGTTGCTCCATGCCAGATAACTGGGATGGGGTGTTGATGTTCATGAAATTCTCCGAGCCTGTGTCATTGAATTCAACTTCGACGGTATCAAGTCGCGGGAATATCAGTTTCGGGCCGCATAAATTTTCCGCAATGGCAGCTTCCAGGATCGAGAATGTAGTCAGGGACCACAACGAGAACAGCGGTTGCAGTTGGGTACCGGTTCTGGCTACGGCAACCTGACAATCTGGTTGAACCATTGCTGCCGCCAACGTGCTTACCAGATTTAGAGGAAATCGCGGCACATCGGCGGCGAAACATGCTAGATGTGTACGCTCAGCTGCGGTGTTTGTCTTTAGCAGCCAGCGCATCGCGCTATAGATCCCTACCAGCGGTCCGCCATAGAGTCTGCGGCTGTCAGCAATTAAAGGCAGGTCCAGATAGGCATAGTCCTGCAGATTGCGGTTAACACTGATCAGCAATTCACCGACTTGTGGCGTGGCGAGTGCGATCACATGCTCAATGAGTGGCTTTCCCAGCAATGGCATTAGCGGTTTGTCGCAATAATTCATGCGCGCCGCCTTGCCCCCAGCGAGAACTATTCCTGCAATCTTGTTTTTATCCAGCATAGGCTTCCCGGCCAGTTTAGTTCGCCATTCAACGATTGAATCTAGTCACTTGATATGGGAAAATCGCGCACTTTGCGACGCGGCTGTCAGGTCGTTAACTTATTGAAATATCTGAATAACAACGATTCCATTTCAGCTTAAGTGATGGATTTTTAGCGAATCGTTACCCTCAAATTAATCACAGATTTCAGGTTTCACACTATCGTGGGCAATATTAGCCTAGGAATAAAGAGGTTTTTTCATGCAAGTTTCTATTGAAACTACACAGGGTTTGGAAAGGAAAATGACGATCGCTGTACCTGGCGAGCGTGTGGATACGGCGGTAAATTCCAGACTGCAGGAAGCGGCTCGCTCCGTAAACCTGAAAGGGTTCCGCAAAGGCAAGGTCCCATTCAAGGTGGTAAAAAGCAAGTTTGGTAAAGGAGTGCGCCAGGAAGTTGTCGGTGAACTCATGAGCCAGACTTATTATGAGGCCATCCAGCAGCAGAAACTGAAGCCAGCTGGTCAGCCGCGCATCGAAGGCGCCAAATTTGATGAGGGTACTGATCTGCAATTCACGGCCATTTTCGAAGTATATCCGGAAATCAACCTGCCAGACTTCTCCAAAATTAAAAGTGAAAGGCTGACTGCCGAAGTAACAGAAACTGACATCGACGAGATGATCGAAACCCTGCGCCAGCAGCGCAAATCATGGCAAGTTGTACAGCGCGCCGCAGCGGATAAAGATTTGGTAAATATTGACTATGTTGGCACCGTCGATGGAGTTGAGTTTGATGGTGGAAAGGCAGCTGGCAGTAAGCTGGTGATTGGTGCCGAGCGGATGATTCCCGGATTTGAAACAGGGATTATCGGGAAAAACACTGCTGACACATTTACCCTCGACCTGGAGTTCCCCGCTGAATATCACAACAAGGATATGGCCGGTAAAAAAGCCCAATTCAAGATAACGCTGAATTCTGTCAGTGAACAGGCGTTACCTGAAATTGACGAAGAATTTTACAAGAGCTTTGGTGTAGAAGAAGGTGGCAATAGCGCTTTCCGGGAAGAAGTGGCGAACAATATGCAGCGGGAATTGAAAACCGCAAGTCGCAACAAACTGAAAAACAAGATCATGGATGCATTGATCAAGCTGGTGGATATTTCCATACCTCAGGCTCTGGTCGCCGGTGAGATTGGGCAGTTACGTAATCAGGCGGTACAACAATTCGGCCGTGGACAAAAAATTGACCCTAATATGTTGCCGGATGAATTATTTGCGGATCAAGCCCGGCGCCGGGTTGCTCTCGGCTTGGTGCTAGGCGAAGTAATTCAGCAACAAGGGATAAAAGCTGATGCTGCCAAAGTCCGCACGTCGGTTGAGGAATTGGCATCCACCTACGAATCACCGGATGAGGTGATTAATTGGTACTACGGTAACAAAGAACAACTCGCCTCAATCGAGGGTGCTGTGATGGAAGATCAGGTGTTTGACTACATCATTGGTTTGGCGAAGATTGCCGATAAGAAAGTAGGTTACCAGGATGCAATCAAACCAGATGCGCCACAGGGTCAATCAAGCCAACCAGACCCAGCTAGCGACGCTTGACAGGAAATTACGCATGACAATATCAGGATTTGAACCGCGCGGGGCGCTGGTACCCATCGTAGTTGAGCAAACTGCGCGGGGTGAGCGTTCCTACGATATTTATTCCCGGCTGTTGAAAGACCGGATAATTTTTATGACAGGCCAGGTCGAAGACTACATGGCCAATCTGGTCGTGGCGCAGATGTTGTTCCTGGAATCCGAGAATCCGGACAAGGACATTCATTTGTACATAAATTCGCCAGGAGGCTCGGTGACGGCAGGCTTGTCGATCTACGACACCATGCAATTTATTAAGCCAGACGTCAGTACGATGTGTATTGGTCAGGCAGCCAGCATGGGGGCGATATTGCTGGCTGGTGGTGCCAAGGGCAAGCGCTTGGCGTTGCCGCATTCCCGCATCATGATCCACCAACCCAGTGGCGGGGCGCAGGGTCAGGCTTCTGATATTGAAATACAAGCTAATGAAATCATTAAGATACGGCATAAACTTAATGTTTTACTTGCCAATCATACCGGACAGGATGTGGAAAGAATCGCGCGCGATACCGAGCGTGACAACTTTATGGATGCCGCAGAAGCGTTGCGATTTGGATTGGTCGATAAAGTATTTGAGCCGCGTACAGATACAAAGAAGAGCGCAGTTTCGAAAAAGGGCTAGCCCACGGCTGTGACTTGCATTTGCAAGGCAATGCCTCCATTTTACAGGTGTGGTTGGACCAGAAAGCAGCGACTGAACGTAAATCTACCGAAACCATGCGCTTAGCTTGCGCTTGTTTCCAAAAATCCAGGTGATGGCCCAGCATGTCAGATGATCGCTACAACAAAGGAGATGATAACAGCAAGTTGCTGTATTGCTCCTTCTGCGGAAAGAGTCAGCATGAGGTGCGAAAACTTATCGCAGGACCCTCAGTGTTCGTCTGCGATGAGTGTGTCGATCTGTGCAATGACATCATTCGCGAAGAAATTCAGGAAAAAGACACCGATACTGGTAGTCGCAAGCTGCCTATCCCAGAGGATATCAAACGTACTCTGGATGAATATGTCATCGGGCAGGAAAGCGCCAAGAAAGTGCTGTCCGTGGCCGTATACAATCACTACAAGCGCCTTAATTACGGCAAAAGTACTGGTGATGTAGAACTCAGTAAAAGCAATATCCTGATGGTGGGTCCCACTGGCACCGGTAAAACCCTACTGGCGGAAACCCTGGCGCGACTGCTCGATGTACCTTTCACAATAGCCGATGCTACTACCCTGACTGAAGCTGGCTATGTAGGTGAGGACGTCGAGAACATAATCCAGAAGCTATTGCAAAAATGTGAATATGATGTCGAGAAGGCCCAGATCGGCATTGTCTATATCGACGAGATCGACAAGATTTCCCGCAAGTCAGACAACCCTTCGATAACGCGTGACGTATCAGGTGAAGGCGTGCAGCAAGCGCTGCTCAAATTGATCGAAGGCACGGTGGCATCGGTACCTCCACAAGGAGGGCGTAAGCATCCGCAGCAGGAATTTTTACAGGTAGACACCTCTAATATCCTGTTTATTTGTGGTGGTGCATTTTCAGGCCTCGAGAAAATCATTCGTGCTCGTTCGGAAAAGAGCGGTATTGGCTTTTCAGCAGAAGTGCGCAGCAAGGAACATGACATGCGTGTCGGCGAGACATTGCGCGATGTCGAACCCGAAGATCTGGTGAAGTATGGATTGATACCGGAATTTGTCGGTCGATTACCGATGATTGCCACCCTGGATGAGTTGGATCTGGAAGCGCTGGTGCGGATTATCAAAGAGCCGAAGAATTCACTGACCAAGCAATACTCCAAATTGTTTGAAATGGAAGGCGTTGAGATTCAATTTCGCGAGGACTCCTTGCAATCGATCGCCCGCAAAGCAAAAGAACGCAAAACTGGCGCTCGTGGCCTGCGTTCTATTATGGAATCAGTGCTACTGGAGACGATGTACCGGATTCCGTCGCTTAAAAACGTCAGCAAGGTAATTATCGACGCGGCAGTCATCGAAGGTGAATCTGAACCCTTGCTCATGTATGAAAACATCGAACAACCCAGCAAGACTGCAACTGACGATTAAACTCACTGTAGCGCTTGATATTTCTGGGTTAAGCTCCATCTGTTGGTTAGGCGGGCGTTAGCCCGCAGCACGAATCCACCTGCTATCAAGAGTCGTCTATGAGCAAATCTGCGGATCTTTCCAGTAATTCCGGTTTTCCCCTGTTACCACTGCGTGATGTGGTGGTTTACCCCCAGATAGTTCAACCCTTATTCGTTGGTCGCCCGAAATCGATAAAAGCGCTGGAAGTCGCTATGTCCAGTGACAAGCAAGTGTTGCTCGTGGCCCAGAAAAACCCCACAGAAGATGAACCCGGCATTGATGATTTATTCGAAATCGGAACCATTGCCACAATTCTGCAATTGATTCGCCTGCCAGACGGAACCGTCAAAGTGTTGGTGGAAGGTCTGTCTCGCGCCAAAATTACGCATGTTGAATATGATACAGATCATTTCCGCGCGGATACTGCCGAATTGACCGCTGCTGCGATCTCGGACAAAGAAGCGGCGTTGCTAATCCGCTCTTTGCTCTCCCAGTTTGACCAGTATGTGCAGCTGAGCAAAAAAATTCCGCCTGAAGTAATGACCTCCATTTCCAGTATTGATGAGCCGGGCAGACTGGTTGATACCATCGCCTCGCATATGACCCTGCAATTACAGGAGAAGCAGAATCTACTGGAGTTGGCAGGTTTGCAGTCGCGTGTAGAGCATTTAATGGCGCTCATCGAGGCCGAAATTGATCTGTTCCAGGTAGAGAAGCGCATTCGCGGACGCGTCAAGAAGCAAATGGAAAAGAGTCAGCGCGAGTACTATCTCAATGAGCAGATGAAAGCCATTCAAAAAGAAATGGGTGAAATGGACGATGTGCCAAACGAAGCAGAAGAGTTAAAACTGCGCATCGAAGATGCCGGCATGCCGAAAGATGCCAAGGACAAGGCAATGTCCGAACTGAATAAATTGAAAATGATGTCACCGATGTCTTCGGAAGCATCGGTTGTGCGTACTTATCTGGATTGGATGGTAAACATTCCCTGGAAAAAGCGCAGCAAGGTACGGCTGGATCTGGCGCAGGCCGAAGCGATTCTGGAAAGTGATCATTACGGGTTGAGGGAAGTCAAAGAGCGTATTCTTGAATACCTGGCCGTGCAGAAGCGGGTTAAGAAGTTAAAAGGGCCTATTCTCTGTCTCGTTGGCCCTCCCGGTGTCGGTAAGACATCCTTGGGCGAATCCATAGCTCGTGCGACCAATCGCAAGTTCGTGCGCATGGCTTTGGGCGGGGTGCGAGATGAGGCGGAAATTCGTGGCCATCGGCGCACTTACATTGGCTCGCTGCCAGGTAAGTTGTTGCAAAAACTATCCAAGGTGGGCGTGAAAAACCCGCTGTTCTTGTTGGATGAAATTGACAAAATGGGTATGGATAACCGCGGCGACCCTGCCTCTGCCTTGCTGGAAGTGCTTGATCCTGAGCAGAACAACAGTTTCAACGACCACTACCTTGAAGTTGATTACGACCTGTCAGAAGTTATGTTCGTGTGCACATCCAATAGCATTAATATTCCTGAGCCATTGCTGGACAGAATGGAGGTGATTCGAATCCCAGGCTACACAGAAGATGAGAAGGTGAATATCGCGCAGCGCTATCTGATTCCGAAACAGATGAAAAATAATGGCGTTTCGGACAAGGAATTGGTGATTGACGAAAGTCCGATCAGGGATTTGATTCGGTACTACACGCGCGAAGCAGGAGTGCGTGGGCTGGAGCGCGATATTGCAAAAATTTGTCGCAAGATCGTCAAGGAAAGCTCCTTGAGCAATACCAAAAAACTGGTGCATTTAACCTCTGAGACCCTGGGTCATTATGCTGGAGTGCGCAAATTCGACTATGGCAAAGCGGAACTTGAAAATAAGGTTGGTCAAGTTAATGGTTTGGCCTGGACGCAAGTTGGTGGTGAATTGCTTACCATCGAGGCAATCGCGGTAGAGGGCAAAGGCAAGACCATTAAAACCGGATCCCTCGGTGATGTAATGCAGGAGTCAATCCAGGCGGCACTAACAGTTGTGCGCAGTCGGGCTCATTCATTGGGACTGGAAACCAACTTCCACGAAAAAGTGGACTTGCACATCCACGTGCCCGAAGGCGCGACACCGAAAGATGGACCCAGCGCTGGCGTTGGTATGTGTACAGCCCTGGTGTCAGTTTTAACAGAAATCCCAGTGCGTGCGGATGTTGCCATGACCGGAGAAATTACTCTGCGAGGTCAGGTATTGCGTATCGGTGGGCTGAAGGAAAAATTGTTGGCTGCTCACCGCGGTAATATCAAGACCATTATAATTCCACAAGATAACGAAAGAGATCTTGCGGAGATTCCTGATAATATAAAAGCGGATTTGAACATAGTTCCTGTGCGCTGGATTGATCAAGTTCTTGAAGTCGCATTGCAGTATATGCCGACCCCAATTACCGCTGCAGGAAAGCTCGAACAGAAAACAGAAGTCAAGCAAGAAGATAAAGAGAAAAGTGGTGACGAGAAGCACATAAATACTCACTAATCCCGCGTGTTATATGTTGACACGGCTTTCTGGCAATTGGTATAAAGTATCGGTCTTATGTGCTCGTGAATGACTTTTTCCAGAACAGGAAAAATTCAACCACAACTACAAAATCAACTGAAACAACTCGTAAGCATGCTTTGGTTTTGGGCAGTTATTGATAAAAACAACTCAACTGAAATTCAGAAAAAGGGGATAATGTGAATAAGTCAGAATTAATAGATGCAGTTGCGGAGAGTGCCGACCTGCCAAAAGCGGCTGCTGGTCGGGCAATAGATGCAATGATTGATGCGATCACCGGTTCATTGAAGAAAGATGATCCAGTCGTATTGGTTGGCTTTGGCACTTTCTCGACCAAGAGCCGAGCAGCTCGCACAGGTCGTAATCCCCAAACTGGCGCGCCAATTCAAATCAAAGCAGCTCGTGTACCAAGTTTTAAAGCGGGTAAAGCACTTAAGGATTCCGTCAATTCCTAGGTAAATGCTACCGTAAGCAAGCTTGTAGCCTGCTTACAGGTAGTTCGGTCTGAAACACAGAAATTGACCGATGATAACAGGGCGCATCGATACGATGCGCCTTTTTAGTTTGGCACTTTTCAATCTGATACAAGAACTTGTTAATCCAGCAGGTTGTGGAATTTATATGTTGCAGGATATTCGGGATAATTCACAGGGCGTCATAGCCAAAGTCATCATTGGTTTGATCGTAGCTATATTTGCGTTGTTTGGTGTTGATTCGATTATTGGCGGCTTTGTCGCCTCACCACCAGTAGCAGAAGTTAATGGTGAAGAAATCAACGAAGTGCAATTGCAGACCGCCACTCAGGGTATATTGAACTCCATTGGTGGCAATCCGGGCTCGCTCGATCAGGAGTTACTGGAACAGATAGCGCTCAATCAACTCATCGAAGAAACTGTGTTGCGACAACTAGCTGAAGAGCAAACCATGCTCGTTTCCAGCAATCGCATAGACATTTCGATGATTGCCAACCCCAATTTTCAGATAGACGGTATTTTTGATCCTGACCTCGCGGTGCGAACCATAGCGAGTCAGGGGTTCAGTGTAACTGTCTATCGTGAAACCCTAAGGCAGCAAATGGAGCTGTCGCAGATTGCGAACGCGTATTCCAGATCAAATTTTGTTTCTAGTGCTGAATTACAGCGCGCTGTGGAATTGACTGCCCAGGCCCGCAATTTTCGCTACCTTTCCATGACTCTTGGCACCAGAACGTTGGGAACACCCATAAGCGATGCGCAAATTGAAGAGCATTACCTTGCCAATCAGGATCAGTTCGCCAAGCAAGAAAGTGCGATTGTTCGCTATGTACTGCTCGACCAGGATGTCATTGCCGAAGAGATACAGATAGATGAGGCGGCACTGCGAGCCCAGTATGAAGCTGAGCAGGCTGCATTCGAGGGATCGGCGGAGAAACGCGCCTCACATATATTGTTTGAAGTGTCGGCAGATCTTTCTGAGCAACAAGCGCTAGCGCTCGCTACCGCAGCGCGGGAGCGACTGGACGCCGGGGAAGACTTCGCAGCGTTGGCTATGGAGCTTTCCAGCGATACTGCCTCGGCAGAAGAGGGTGGGGATATCGGTTATTCTGCGGGCGATGCGTTCCCGCCTGAAATCGAAACTGTGCTCGCAACACTTGCCGTGAATGGAGTGTCTGCGCCCGTTGTTACTGAATTTGGAGTACATCTGGTCAAACTCACGGAAGATGCAGAAAACGTATTTCAATCGTTTGAAGAAGTGGCTGAGCGCATTGAGCGAGATATGAAGCGCGCACAAGTGGAATTGATTTATGCTGAGCGTCTGGCGGACATGTCCAACCTCGCTTTTGAAAGCGGTGACTTGCTGGAATTGTCACAGGAATTGAATCTGGCAATATTGCAAAGCAGCGAAATTACACGCAATGGCGGACCAGGAATTTTCTCAAATCCCCAGGTTATCGCCGCGGTTTTTTCCGATGAGGTATTGCAGGACGGGAACAATAGCGATGTGATTGAACTTAATCCGGCGCAAGCCGCTGTAATCCGGGTGCAGGAATTTAATGCCGCGAGTATTTTGCCGTTGGCTGAAGTTGAGCCGGAAATTGCGGTTATTTTGCGCACTGAGATGGAGCGCGCAGCGGTGCAGTCCCTCGGTAATGAGATTCTTACAGCCTTGGAATCTGGTGCGGATATTCAGCCGCTACTTGCCAGCAATGAACTGGAATGGATAGTCGCAGATGGTGCCCGACGCAATGCTGCAGATGTGAACCAGGAAATTCTGGGGCACGTGTTCGCATTGCCGATACCGGAATCTGTCTCCGTGCGAAGCAGTCTCACCCTGGATAATGGCACGTTTGTACTTATGGAATTGACTCAAGTCGTCCCTGGAACCATAGAATTTTTGTCAGAAGCCGAAAAGTCTACGCTCACAGAGAGCATGCTGGTTGATTTGGGCAATAGTGACTTTAGTGCATTTCTCACCAATCTTCGAAACAACGCAGACATCCAGACTCGCGTGATTCAGGAAGAATTATAGGGCTGAATGGGTAGCGGCTGTCGAGCCTGTTCACAGCCGCTACAATCGAGTTTGTAGGTAGTAGCTATTGCTCCGTTTTTGACTCTTCCGGGCCATCATTCAATGAGCCCATTGCCGTAGTATTAAATCCGCCATCGACATAGAGAATCTCTCCGGAAATGCCAGAGGCCAGGTCTGAGCACAGGAAACTGGCTGCATTTCCTACTTCATCGATGGTGACATTGCGACGCAGTGGAGTCTGGCGGGCATTGTGTTCCAGCATCTTCCTGAAACTCTTGATGCCAGCAGCCGCGAGCGTCTTGATTGGACCAGCCGAGATGGCGTTAACCCTGATGCCCCGTGGACCCAGGCTAGCCGCCATATAGCGCACATTCGCCTCAAGACTCGCTTTCGCCAGTCCCATCACGTTGTAGTTCGGCAGCGACCGCTGCGCACCCAGATAGCTGAGCGTTAACAAGGAACCATTACGACCTTCCATCATCGACCTGGCTGCTTGTGCGAGCGCCACAAAACTGTAAGAGCTCACCTCGTGTGCGGTGATGAATCCCTGCCGAGTGGTGACGTCGACGTAGTTTCCATCCAGCTCATGGGCGGGAGCGTAGGCCAGACAGTGAACGATGCCATCGAGTCCATCCCAATGCTGTCCCAAATCGTGGAACAGTGCCTGAATTTGCTCATCGCTGGCGACATCACAGGGAAACACCAGAATGGAGTCCCAACTCGCCGCGAATTTATAAACGCGATCTTTCAGTTTCTCATTTTGATAAGTAAACGCGAGCTCAGCGCCTTCGCGGTGCATTGCTGCCGCGATTCCAGATGCGATCGAGAGTTTACTGGCGACTCCCAGAATCAAGATGCGTTTACCGGCCAAATACCCCATATTTATTTCCTGTGCAGTATCAATACAAGCAGCTATTTTACTTTATATTGCACCTTGCTGTCCTTGCCGGAGCGCAGCGTGATTGTTTGCATTTCCGCGTATGGCGAAGGCCGCTCTATCTGATCCCATGCATGAAATGCTTCAGTACAGGTACTAACAATATGGAAAGCAAGCCAGCCCCGATGCTGTACCAACCTGCCGTAGTGTAGACATCCATGTAAGTGGCAAGCGCCGCAGCTGGGTCCACAACTTCCCCGCCAATCGTGTCTGAGCCGGTGAGGGCGGCGATAGTGCCGGATACATAATTACCCGCAGCCGATGCCAGAAACCAGCAACCCATCATCATGCCAACCACACCAGGGACCGACAATTTTGTGGTCATCGACAAACCGACCGGAGATATACATAGCTCGCCGGTAGTGTGCAGCAGGTACAGCAAGACCAACCATATAACAGCTACACTGGTCGGGTCAGTGGCGAGGGATGCCCCATACACCAGGAACAGAAAACCCAATCCAAGCTGGATTAATGACAGGGCGAACTTCAGTGGCGTAGAAGGTTCCCAGCCGCGGCGGGCCAGAAACAGCCATAGCGTGCTGAACAATGGAGCCAGTGTAATAATGAAAAACGCATTGACTGACTGGAACCAAACTACCGGGATTTCGAATCCAAGCACCATGCGATCTACATTGCGATCAGTCATGAGATTCAATGAACTACCGGTTTGTTCGAACAGTGACCAGAAGATTACCTGATAGCTCATAAGAAACAGGCAAACCAGCATGCGGTTGCGATCATGGGGTACGCATTTAGTAAAAGCGTAAACTACCACTACCAGAATCATGATGATCAGCGACATTCCCAATAAATCACCGACCACCGAGCGGTACTGGATCAGTTGCCAGCAAATCAGTACTCCGACGAGGGTCGCGAGATATATAAGCCATTCCCGATTCCACCCCATGAATATTTTCTGGGTCAGCAGGGATGGGTTGATTGGATCGGCCGCCGCACCGAACAGGTGTTTGCCCCGTAAAAACACTACCAAGCCGAATAACATGCCGATACCGGCCGCACCAAATCCGTAACTGAATCCATATTCCTGCAGCAAATAGCCGCAGACAATTGCGCCTAAAAACGAACCCAGGTTAATGCCCATGTAAAACAGGGTGAAGGCTCCATCGCGTCGCGGATCTTTGCGCTCATACATGGATCCTACAAGAGTAGAAATATTGGCCTTGAGAAACCCTACACCCATGATGATTAGTGCCAGCGAGAAATAGAACACTTGCAGGTAAAATGGGTCGCGCTGTACGAGTCGCTCTCCCTGAACCACTACTTCCACCGCCTGCGAGCCCTCAATCGCCATGCCAAAGTGCCCAGCAACGAGCAACAAAGCGCCCAGCACAACCGCCTTTGCGGGGCCGAGATAACGGTCAGCAATCACACCGCCGATAACTGGCGTTATATACACAAGAGAAATATATGCACCATAGATGCCGGCGGCAGATTCGTCAGAGAACAGGAAGTATTGGGTTAAGTAAAAAATCAGCAGGCCACGCATGCCGTAGAAGCTGAAGCGCTCCCACATCTCTGTAAGAAAACAGATTACGAGGCCTTTCGGGTGACCCAGAAATTCAGCAGAGGACGCTTTTGTTAGAGCAGTTGTTGCCATTGGATTTGCCTTGTGCGGTTATTCGTGGATATGAAGAAGCTGCCCCGGAAAAATTAAACCTGCAGCGTCCAGATTATTATTTTCTAACAAAACCTGAAGATTGGTATTGAAGCGTGCAGCAATACTGGCCATGGAATCGCCTGCGCGGACAATATAGGTAGCTGCTACATTATCAGACTGGTCAGTTACTGCATTGCCAGGCTCGGTTGCTGGATTGAGATTGATAACCTGGCCTGTGCGCAGGACTGCATCAAGCTCGATGCCATTCCACAGTGCGATATCAGCAGAATGCAGATCGAAACGTCTGGCAATACTCCAGAGACTATCCCCGGATCGAATGCTATAGGTGCTGGAAATTGAACCAGTCCGTAACGTCGCAGTAGCCAGATTCGGTCCAGTGCTTGGGCTCTCTGGATTTGGTCCGCGTGGAATCAACAATGATCTGCCAGCGATAATTTGCGAGCCGCGTAAGTTGTTCACTCGTTGCAAAACATCAACCTTGGTGCCGAATCGATTCGCTATAGCCGCCAGGGTGTCGCCTGACTGAATCTGATAGCGATCCCATGTCAGAAAGGCACCAGGCTGCAATTGCGCAAGCCCAGCTTCAAGCAAGAGGGCCTGCGCGTGCGGTAACAAGATATGCTGGGGTTGATCTGGATGCGTTGCCCATTGTAAGTAGCCCGGATTGAATTCACGCAATGCAGCGTATTCTACGTTTGCAAGTTGTGCGGCATGAGCGAGGTCGATCTGGGCTCCAACCTCGACCCGCTTGAGTGGTTCCACATTGGGAATTGGAGTCAGGGTAATGTCATAATTTTCGATATCGTTCACGAGCCTGGAAATGGCCAGCACTCTGGGCACATGCCAACGAGTTTCGCGCGGCAATGCCAGATCCCAGAATGGGCTCTGGCCAGAAACTGATTTGCTGCGGCGTACAGCGCGGCGCACGTTGCCATCGCCTGCATTATATGCTGCCAATGCCAGCAGCCAATCCTGATCGAATAGTTGCAGGAGTTCTTCAAGATAATCCAGCGCGGCGATTGTTGAAGCTTGTGGATCGCGGCGCGCGTCGTACCACCAGTCTCGCTGCAGACCAAGGCTGGCTGCGGTAGCGCGCATAAATTGCCAAATTCCAGCTGCTTGTTCGCTGGAATTTGCGTTGGTATTAAATGCACTCTCCACGAATGGCAGCAATGCCAATTCCATAGGCAGTCCGCGTGCTTCCAGTTCCACCACTATGGGGTGCAGGAATGGCTTGGCGCGTTCAATTGTGAGGTCGAAGAAAGCCTGATTTTTGGTATAGGTCTCGAGTTGTTCAGAGACATCCGGGTGGTAGTAAAACTCTTGTAACTGAAAGCCTGAGCGGATTCGATCCCACAAGTCATCTATGGGAGAGATTGAAGGTTCTGCTGTTATCGGCTTCTTCGCAGCCGGCGCTGGCGTTGGTAAAGTAACCGGACTTGCTGAAATTGTTGCAACAGCAGCGGCGTCCGTACTCTCTTCAATCTTCGTGCCGGGGTTGGATTGGCAGGCAATCAATGTCGCAGATATCACGCAGACACTGGCTGCTCGCAAGATAATTAATGAGTAGTTGTTCATTGCGTTCCTGTAATTATTTAGAACCGGTCTTTCCAGCTTCGCAAGGCTGCAAATACTTCCACTTCATTGACCGGTGCTCTGTGCAGTTGCGCAACAGCGCTTTGCACCAGCGAAGGGTCCGCGCAACGCAGGAAAGGATTTGTGTCCAGCTCAAGTCTGATGGAAGAGGGTAAAGTGGGTGTTGCAGCTTTGCGCTTGCCTTGTTCATTTTGCAGGCGTTCTAACAAGCGTTGATTCGCTGGGTCGGCTGCCAGCGCGAAACGCAAATTTGCCAGCGTGTATTCATGAGTGCAATACACTTCAGTTTGTTCCGGCAACAATTTTAGTTTATTGAGGGACGCATGCATTTGTTCCGGTGTGCCTTCGAATAATCTGCCGCAGCCGGCGGCAAACAGAGTGTCGCCGCAAAACAAGACCGGTGCCTGATCTTTGCTCCCTGCATAATAGTACGCGATGTGATCAAGGGTGTGACCCGGAACTTCGAGGATGGTAAAGCTGTGGTCGAACAATTCAATTTGGCTGCCTTCACCTACAAAATGCGTTATTCCCCTAATATTGCTTTGTTTTGGACCGAAGACACGGGGTTTATACATTGCAATGAGCTGGTCCAGACCGCCAGTATGATCAGGATGATGGTGGGTGATAAAAATATCTGAGAGGGTCAGCTTGTGAGCCTGCAGATATTCAATAACCGGGGCGGCGCTGCCAGGGTCTACCACGCATGCGCGAGTATCGGCTTTGGATGAGACTGCCCAAATATAATTATCTGTGAATGCTGGAATTGGGTGTATCAATTTGAACATTGGCAACGGCTGCAGCTAAAAACCGACATGATATAAGGTACCAAGCTGATTACAAGTTTTAATAGCTGACAGAGGCTGTATGTCTGGTGCTGAAGGGCAGTTCGAGGGTACACTTTTGGCAACATTGCTGCGCCTCAGGATACTGCTCCATGAACCTCCTTTCCAGACATGAAACTCGCCGTCGCTTGCTGCGTGGTATGCCGGATTCGGATATTTTAGCGGCGATGGTGAGCCAGTGGCTGCAAAGCCCGCAGGGTGACGCTGTATGGCAGGCAGAACTGGAGCAGGTGCGCCCGATTGTAAGCCGCATTTTTGGCTATCATATTTTACAAATTGGTTGCAGTGAGGAGCATTCACTTATCGCGGATAGCCCGGCCGGCCACAAGATCATTTTCTCTCCCAGCCATCGCATAGGTGCGCGCAATGCAATCGCGAATAACGAGGAGTTGCCGCTGGCGAATGACAGTGTAGATGCGGTGGTATTACATCATGCATTGGATTTCACAGAGGATAGTCACAAATTGCTGCGCGAGGCTACGCGGGTATTGCGTCCTGGGGGGCAGATGCTTATCGTGGGATTCAATCCCTATAGTTACTGGGGCTTCTGGAAGCTGTTCAAGAGTAAAATAAATATTCCCTGGAGGGCTCGGTTCATTTCCCGCGGCAGACTGACCGACTGGCTGCGTTTGCTGGATCTGCATATCGATAACGTAAGGCATACCCTGCATTTCCTTCCCTTTAAAAACCGACGACTGCTGGCGCACGCGCAGAAGCTGGAAGAATTTGGCAACAAGTTGCGCAGTCCGCTTGGTGGGGCATATGTCATTGTCTGCCTGAAACAAGTAATACCAGTGACGCCAATACTGCCGCGCTGGCGTCCTCTACCAACCCGCGCCTCAGTAATGCCGGCCGCCGAAAACATCCGGGCTAAAATTCATTGATCAAACTTCTGCATTGGCAGATTGCAGCTGGGCAAAATAATTGCAACCGACAGTAGAGATGTATACCGATGGCGCATGTCGGGGAAATCCTGGCAAGGGAGGCTGGGGCGTGTTGCTGCGTTTTGGCGAAGTTGAAAAACATCTCTTTGGGGGTGAATTGCTAACGACCAATAATCGCATGGAACTGACTGCGGTAATCAAAGGTCTGGAAGCGCTGAACAAATCTTGCCAGGTGCGCATAACTACTGATTCCAAATATGTGCTATCGGGTATTACCGAGTGGATCACTAACTGGAAACAGCGTAACTGGAAAACGGCTAATCGCAAACCGGTGCTGAACATGGAGCTTTGGATGCGACTTGATGAGTTGGCAGGCCAGCATGAAATTGAATGGAATTGGGTGAAAGGCCACAGCGGCCATCCCGAAAATGAATTGGCTGATCAGCTAGCCAATCGTGGTATTGACGAATTGTCGAATTGAAATGCCCAGATCACGGAATAATCTATGCGTCAGGTAGTATTGGATACAGAGACGACAGGGCTGGACCCTCAACATGGGCACCGGATTATCGAGATCGGTTGTGTCGAAATAGAAAATCGACGCATAACAGGCAAACGCTTTCACCGCTATCTAAATCCTGACCGGGAGATCGATGCGGCGGCAATCGAAGTTCATGGCCTAACTGTGGATTTTCTTGCGGACAAGCCACGTTTTTATCAGATTGAAGCGGAATTGCTCGATTTTCTCGGTGATGCTGATCTAATAATTCATAACGCCCCATTCGATATGGGCTTCCTGAATAATGAGATCGGGCTAACGCAGTCAGATGTCACATCCATGGATGCAATATGCACTGTGCTGGATACCCTTGTGCTGGCGCGCGAGAAACATCCCGGTCAACGCAACAACCTGGATGCACTATGCAAACGTTATGGCGTTGATAATACCCAGCGACAACTTCACGGCGCGTTGCTGGACGCCGAGATACTCGCCGATGTGTATCTGTTAATGACCAGCGGTCAATCCAGTTTCGCATTAAAGGAAGAGCAAACTGAAGTTACTGCACGCAATAAGCGCAAACGCAAATTCGATCCAAAACGAGCGCCGCTCATGGTCCTTAAGGCGACTGCTGAAGAGTTGGAACTGCATGTGCAAAGATTGCAGGAAATTGACCACAAGAGTCAGCAGCAGTGTCTCTGGCTAAACCTTGAGCGCAAGCACTAAGATCGCATAGCTGTGCATTTGACATGATATGGTATGGTGTGAACTCATGTCAGTTACTCTGAATTGAATTCTGTGGACATTCTTTGATTTATTTCAGTACCAATTCGCTAGACTCAATCAGGGCATTGTGATGTTTTCCGTTATTCCTTTCGCGCTATGACTCAACGCAGCTTTTTCCCCGGTATCGGCGAATTAACTGACGACGATCAGTTTGTGCTGTTTCACGAACGACAGTTGCTCGTGCGAGGGGAAAGCTTTGTATGGAGCCGTTCCGAGCTGGAATTCATTCTGCTCGATGATACAGAGATATTGCTGATTGATGAGCAAGCTGGTGCGTCGCTTATTGCAGTCAATGCTAAGCAGGACATAACACAGTTGCTGCAAGCCGAAAAGCGACCCCTGCGGAGTCTACTGACAACTCATGCTGGGCAAGCTTTCAGCATGGCGGGTAAAGCCAATCAGGTCCTGGAGTGGTATGCCTCCCATCGCTTCTGCGGAATCTGCGGCAATCCTACTGTACATCACCCGGCACAGCGTGCACTGGTATGCTCGAGTTGTGAGCAACAGTTTTTTCCACGCATAAACCCATGCGCCATTATGTTGGTTGTAAAAGATGACGAAATTTTACTGGCACGGAATGCACGCTTTAAATCCGGGTATTACAGTTGCCTCTCAGGTTTCATGGAAGTGGGAGAGACTCCAGAACAGACAGTGGTAAGAGAGGTGCGGGAGGAGGTGGGGGTGGAGGTTGAAAATGTGCGTTACGCGAAGAGTCAATCGTGGCCATTTCCATCGCAGCTTATGCTCGGGTTTTACGCGGACTACAAATCCGGAGACATAACGCCAGATGGTGAGGAGATTGATGCGGCAGGCTGGTTCAACGTGAATCGTTTACCTCCGGTGCCACCGCCCAATGTCAGCGTTGCCGGCGAGTTGATCCAGGATTACGTGACGCACGCTCGAAATGCTGGCTTTGAAAAGTGATGCATATGCAGGCACAATCACCGGTGGCGGGCATATTAATTGGCATCGGTTCGATAGTAATAAACCATGAGTAACTGAAGGAGATTCACCGTTGGAATATTTGATCGAATATGGAATGTTTCTTGCCAAGTCAGCGACGATTGTTATTGCAATATTACTTGTTATTGGCGCGATTACTGCCAGCAGCAGGCAAAGGAAAAGCGACAAGAAAGGTGTGCTGCGAATTACACCGCTAAACGATCACTTCGATGATTTGCGTGATGAATTGCGCAGGAATTTGCTAGGTAAGGACGAATTAAAACTCATACACAAACAAGAGAAGAAACAAGAGAAGGCTGAGCTTAAGGCGGAAAAGCTCCGGCTCAAACATAGTAAGCCGGGCGAAGAGCCGGTGGCAGCGGCAGACACTCGCAAGCGACGTATCTACGTACTCAATTTTGACGGTGACATCGCGGCGGAAGCCGTCAGTTCGCTGCGGGAAGAAATTAGTGCGGTGCTGACCATGGCGGAAAAAATTGATGAAGTTGTGCTGCGATTGGAAAGTCCGGGCGGGATGGTGCATGCCTACGGTCTCGCGTCTTCGCAATTGATGCGCCTGAAGAATCAGGAAATACCTCTGACGATTTGTGTCGACAAGGTTGCCGCAAGCGGTGGCTATATGATGGCTTGTCTGGCCGATCGTCTGATAGCTGCACCGTTTGCCATTCTTGGTTCAATCGGGGTACTGGTACAGTTGCCGAATTTTTACCGCGTCCTCAAAAAGAACGAAATCGACTATGAAATAATCACAGCCGGCGAATTCAAGCGCACCCTTACCCAGTTCGGTGAAATTACGCAGAAGGCTCGCGAGAAGGTGCAAGAGGATGTGGACGTAATGCATCAGCTGTTCAAGAATTGGGTCAAAGAGCATAGGCCCAGCGTTGACATCGACAAGATAGCGACCGGCGAGACCTGGGTTGGCAAGCAATCGCTTGAACTCAATATGGTCGATGCGCTCGGCACCAGTGATGAATGTATTTTAAATCTGTGCGAAGAAGCGGACGTTTTCGAGGTTGAGTTTGAAATCAAAAAATCAATCCAGGACAAGCTGGGAGCTGTGCTGGAAACCAGTATTGGGCGGGTAATTACCCAGTGGATCGAAAGATCGTCACCCAATAAATTCCAGTAATAGCGCATATGTCAGGAGTATGAGTGGATAAATTCAAGGCATTTCAAGTTAGCGAAACTGGCGATAAACATTTCACAGCGACCATCGTCGATCGCACGCTGGATGAGCTGCCTGCCGGCGATGTGCTGATCAGGGTCAAATACTCCTCGCTCAATTACAAGGACGCCTTGTCAGCGAGTGGAAATAAGGGAGTAACCAGACAATTTCCCCATACACCTGGCATTGATGCCGCTGGCACGGTTGCGGCATCCACTGTCGATAGCGTGAAGCCAGGCGATGCTGTCATTGTTATTGGTTACGATCTTGGTATGAATACTGCTGGCGGATTTGGGCAATATATTCGAGTACCTGCTGCCTGGGTGGTGAAGTGTCCGCCAGCTCTTAGTCTGCGTGAGTCCATGATTATTGGTACTGCTGGCTTCACTGCTGCGCTCTGTGTGGAGAAGCTGATTACTAATGGTGTCACGCCGCAAGCCGGACCCATACTCGTGACTGGTGCGACCGGTGGCGTAGGCATCATCGCGGTCGCATTGCTGCACAAACTCGGCTACCAGGTGAGCGCAAGTACCGGCAAACCTGAAGAACATGAGCTATTATGCAGCCTCGGTGCCAATGAATTGCTGGATAGAGCGCTGCTCAGCGCAGAAAATCCGAAACCACTTTTAAAAGAGCAATGGGCCGGGGCAGTTGATGTTGTCGGAGGCGAGACTCTGGCTAATGTCATCAAGTCCATGCGCTACGGTGGCAGTGTGGCTTGCTGTGGACTGGTACAGTCGATAGCTTTCAAAGCGACGGTGCTCCCATTTATTCTGCGCGGCGTAAATCTGTTGGGAGTGGATTCTGTGCAATTACCGCTTTCAGCCAAGGCGGCGCTGTGGGGCAAGCTGGCTAATGCTTGGAAGCTCAGCAACCTGGAATCCTTGTGCCGCGAAATTGGCTTCGATGCTTTATCTGCCGCGTTACAAGAGGTGCTCGCAGGCAAAGCGACGGGCCGCTATGTGTTGAATCTTGACAGATAGCAACAAGGATCAATCACGACGCAACCTGGCATTGGTCGCGATCGGAGTCGGGCACAGCATCACCACGATATAAGATGACACAACAAATGTCAGGATAGCGGCAGCCTGGATAACGAGAGACGCCGTCTCATTGATCATGCCTGACTGGGTTGCGACATATGCAATCAACAGCGAGAACTCACTGATTTGACCAAGGCGCAATCCTGCGTCCCACGCGAGCCGATTGCGCTCGCTGAATCTTCGCAGTAAATAATGAAACACAACCGGCTTTACTGTAAGCGCCAGTACTGCAAGCAATAGTGCGGGTGCGATGATCTGCGGGAACAGGCCCACATTAAACTGTGCGCCAAGGGAGAAGAAAAACAGGATCAGGAAAAAGTCGCGCAGTGGTTTCAGATTGTCAGCAATGTACAGGGCAATCGGGCTGGTTGCTAATGCGACTCCCGCAGCAAATGCACCTATTTCTGCCGAAAGACCCATAAAGGCTGCCAGTGCACTCATTCCCAAACACCAGCCTATGGCCAACAGGAAAATGTATTCCAGAAAGTGATCGAAGCGCGCGATGAGAGGCACCAGTACATAGTGGGCGGCGTAGTAGGCAAAGGCTATCAACAGAGGAAAAGCGAGCAGTACCCGCAGTGCTGAAGATTGTTCAAGATTGCCTGAATCGAGAAACACGAGCAGGACGATAGCCATGAAATCCTGTAACAGGAGGATGCCAACCATCAGCTCTCCCATATGCTTTTGATGCAAAACCGTAGTCGGCAGCAATTTGATGCCAATGATAGTACTCGAAAAGATCATGCTGAATCCGATAACCAGGCTCTCGGTATACGAGAAACTGAATAGCAGGCCAGTACCAATACCGAGCAGGATGAAAACTACAAAACTCGCCAGCGTGACGAGCAGCGTCTTCTTTAACGTAG
Source organism: Gammaproteobacteria bacterium (assembly GCA_009692305.1). Classification (GTDB taxonomy): domain Bacteria; phylum Pseudomonadota; class Gammaproteobacteria; order Pseudomonadales; family Pseudohongiellaceae; genus UBA9145. Next base: position 52,140 of record SHZK01000014.1, read on the forward strand.
CCATGAGTTTGCTGGGTTGCATATCCAGACCGAGCAGAAACAACAGGAAGATGATGCCGAATTCAGCTATGTCAGTGAGCAGCGCGGGGTCAGAGATCAGTTTGAAGCCAAATGGACCGAGTATGACGCCGATGAATATATAGGCAACGAGCGGCGGTTGGCGGAAAAACAGCGCGAACGTGGAAAGCAGTGCAGCGCCACTGAAAATCAGGAAAAACGAAAACAGCAGGGAATTTGGTTCCACGACTGGCAGGGCTCCTGATTCAGATTAACTGGAATGCGGTTTTAGCGGCGCCGAAACAATGGCAAAGGTTCAGTTATGGTTGCCTGATAGCCGGTCTTGAAATCAGAGAATGCCTGCAGGCACAGATTCTCGTCCTGATCATGACGCAAATCGAAGGCATTGAAACCGCAGCGAGACATATAGTAAAGCTGGTCCCGCAGCACATCGCCCATGGCGCGAATCTCGCCCTGATATTTGAAGTGTTCGCGCAATGCTCTTGCATTCGTGTAGGAGCGACCATCAGAAAATTTTGGGAAATTCAGCGCAATCAAGGCAAATGCATGCAGCGGCTCGCCGATGTCGGCAACGTTTTCATCGCTATCAAGCCAGATCGCTAAGCCGCCGGCATAATCCTTTAATTCGGCCTGGTAATTTTTCCAGAACTTGAAAGGCACGATAAGATTTTTCCCAGGTAGTGCCCGTAACACTTCGGGTCCGCTGGCTTCTTTCAATACGGTCCAGCGATCAGGGGTTAATGCTCCGTCTTTAATCAACTTTGGCATAGACACTTTCCTTGAATGGATCTATTCCTATGCGGTTGTACGTATCGATAAATTTCTCACCCGGCTCGCGTTGTGCTTTATAGACGTTGACGATTTTCTCGACGACATCGGGGATTTCTTCTTGCGCAAAAGAGGGGCCGATAATTTTGCCCAGACTGGCTTCGTTCTTTGACGAACCCCCCAGAGAAATCTGGTAATACTCTTCACCTTTCTTGTCGACGCCAAGAATTCCGATGTTACCCACATGGTGATGACCGCAGGCATTCATGCAACCAGATATATTGAGGTTCATCTGGCCGATGTTTTTGAGTTCGGTTAAATCTGAAAAACGCCGTTGCACAGCTTCTGCAATGGGTATGGATTTGGCGTTGGCGAGGGCGCAGAAATCACCACCCGGGCAGCATATTATGTCAGTTAGTAAGCCAAGGTTATGGCTCGCCAGCGATTGTGAACTGAGCGCTTGCCACAAGGTAAATAATTGGTCCTGTCTTACGTCAGCCAACACTATGTTCTGATGATGGCTGACACGCACCTCACCAAAACTGTAAGACTCGGCCAGAGCGGCCAGATGCTCGAGTTGACGATCAGTGACATCGCCCGGAGCCACCCCGGTTTCCTTGAAGCTGACAGTGGCAATGGCATAGCCTGGCATTTTGTGTGGCCGTACATTTTGCTCGTACCAGTTGGCAAACAGAACGTTGTCTTGTAAATGCCGGGTTAGCTCGGCTGGCTCATTGGAGAGATCCGCATAATTCGGATCCGTGAAGAAACTCTTGCAGCGTGCAATTTCGGCGTCAGTAAGAGTCAGCGCCGAATCCTTGATAACTGCCCATTCAGCCATGACCTTGGTTGTGAACTCTGCCACTCCGAGTTCCTTGACGAGAATCTTGATTCTGGCTTTGTATTTGTTGTCGCGACGGCCCTCACGATTATAGACCCGCAGAATCGCTTCAAGCGCGGTGAGCAGGTGCTGTTTTTCGACGAACTTGAATACTTCCTGGCCAATAACCGGTGTGCGGCCAAGACCACCGCCGGCGAGAATTCGAAAGCCGATGGTTTCAGCAGGGCCCTTTACCAGGTAGACGCCAATGTCGTGCACTTGGGTCGCCGCCTGATCGATTTTGGTACCGCATACGGCAATCTTGAACTTGCGCGGCAGAAAGGCGAATTCGGGATGGAATGTGGACCACTGCCGGATTATTTCACAGTAGGGGCGTGCATCCTCCAACTCATCGGGAGCAACTCCTGCGAATTGGTCGGTGGTGGTATTGCGTATGCAATTGCCGCTGGTCTGGATCGCATGCATTTCCACTTCGGCCAGATGTGCCAGTATATCGGGCACATCTTCCAGTTGCGGCCAATTGAACTGAATGTTTTGACGCGTCGTGAAGTGTCCATAACCTTTGTCATAATAACGGGCGATATGGGCTAGTTTGCGCAGTTGGGTCGAAGAGAGCAGGCCATAAGGAACAGCGATGCGCAGCATTGGTGCAAGGCGCTGAATATACAAGCCGTTTTGCAGGCGTAGAGGCAGGAACTCACTGTCCTCCAGTTTGCCACTCAGAAAACGATTGGTCTGGTCGCGAAACTGGGCGACACGGTCAGCCAGCATTTGATGATCGTAATTGTCATATCGGTACATAGGTGCGAATGTCTTATCTGGAGGAGTCCTATTGTAATCAATGCAATTTTGATTTGTAAGCTGGTCAGAAAATGTGCGCACCGGGCAGTCAAACTGAGCACGCCCGGTCGCGCAGTAGCCTATTCCAGATTCGGAGCCAATAGTCGCGCCATCGCATCTGGGTCCCATTGTTTGCGCGCTGCAAGGTCATCAGATTGCTCACGTGTGATCTTGCCAACTGCGAAATAGCGCGCATCTGGATGGGAAAAATAGAAGCCGCTGACACTTGCTGCTGGCGCCATCGCATAGCTTTCAGTTAATTCCATACCGGTATTCGCGGTAACGTCCAGCAGCTTGAACAAGGTGCGCTTCTCTGAATGATCGGGACAAGCCGGGTAGCCAGGTGCTGGCCGAATGCCCTGATACTGCTCACGGATCAATTCTTCGTTGCCAAGTTGTTCATCCACTGCATAGGCCCAGAACTCCTTGCGCACGCGCTGGTGCAGACGCTCGGCGAACGCCTCTGCCAGTCGATCAGCCAGTGCCTTCACCATAAGCGCATTGTAATCATTGTTCTCTTTCTGATATTTCAAGGCCAACGCATCGACGCCGAGCCCGGTAGTCAGTGCAAAACCACCAATGAAGTCCTCGACTTGATCAGAGTCAGCAATGTAATCGGCCAGTGACAGATTGGGTAGGGCATCGGCCTTCGGTGCTTGCTGGCGCAGGAAGTGCAAGGTCGCCAGCGGCTGGTTGCTGCCGTTGAGCAATTGCACGTCATTGACCCCTTGTTTGCGCGCAGGCCAGAAGCCAATTACGGCGCGTGCTTCCAGCAATTGTTCCGAAATGAGTTTATCCAGCATTGTCTGTGCGTCTTTGAACAGGTCCCTGGCAGCTTCGCCAACTTTTTCATCAGTTAATATTGCGGGATATTTGCCCGCCAGTCCCCACGTGATAAAGAATGGAGTCCAGTCGATATATTCAACTAGTTCCCGCAGCGGATACTGCGTCAGCACTTTGGTGCCAACGAATTGGGGTTTTGGCGGTTGGTAGTAATCCCATTCGGCACGCAGGCGATTGCTATTCGCTGCTTGGAAACTCAACAGTTGCCGTTTCTTGTTGCGGTTCGCGGTACGCTCACGAATTTCCACATATTCCTGGCGAATGGCCGAACAGTAATCCGCCTTATTCTCGGCGTTCAGCAGATTGCTCACAACCGTTACGCTGCGCGAGGCATCCGGTACATAGACGGTGCTGTCATTCTTGTAGTTCTGTTCAATCTTGACTGCCGTGTGTGCCTTCGACGTGGTTGCGCCGCCAATTAGCAGCGGTATTTTGAAACCGAGTCGTTGCATTTCACTGGCGACGTGCACCATTTCGTCCAGCGAAGGAGTGATCAAGCCGCTGAGGCCGATAATATCGACCTTTTCTTCCAGCGCAGTTTTCAGGATTCGCTCGGAAGACACCATTACGCCCAAGTCGATGATGTCGTAATTATTGCAGCCAAGTACCACCCCCACGATGTTCTTGCCAATATCATGGACATCGCCTTTTACCGTGGCGAGCAGGATCTTGCCTTTGCTTTGGATGGCACCGCCAGCTTTATCCGCTTCTATATAAGGCAGCAAGTAGGCAACGGCCTGTTTCATTACGCGCGCGCTCTTCACCACTTGCGGCAGGAACATCTTGCCACTGCCGAAGAGGTCGCCGACTTGATCCATGCCGCGCATTAACGGGCCTTCGATTACATGTATCGGTTTGTCTGCTTGCTGGCGAGCCGCCTCGGCATCGGTCTCGATGAATTTGGTAATGCCTTTGACCAGCGCATAGGCCAGCCGATCCTCCACGGATAGCTCCCGCCAGGACAAGTCTTCTACCCGTTCAACTCCGGCGGAGCCACTGGTCGCCTGCGCCACTTCCATGAGTTTCTCTGTGGCTTCGGGATTACGGTTGAGAACGACATCCTCCACAGCTTTTTTCAGTGCAGGCTCGATATCGTCGTAAACGGCGAGTTGGCCTGCATTGACAATGCCCATGGTGAGGCCAGCTTTGATCGCGTGGTACAGGAACACGGAATGAATCGCTTCCCGCACAATGTTGTTGCCGCGAAATGAGAAAGAAACGTTGCTTACGCCACCGGATATGTGAGCATGCGGCAGGTTCTTTTTGATGAATTTGCAGCTGTTGATAAAATCCACGGCATAGTTGTTATGTTCTTCGATGCCAGTGCCAATGGCAAAAATGTTTGGATCGAAGATAATATCGCTTGGGGGAAAATCAAGCTTCTCGACCAGCAAATCATAACTGCGTTTGCAGATGGCATTCTTGCGTTCCAGTGTGTCGGCCTGACCGGATTCATCGAAGGCCATAACAATCACGGCTGCGCCATATTTTTGGCACAGCCTCGCCTTGACCAGGAAATCTTTCTCGCCTTCCTTGAGGCTGATGGAATTCACCACTGCCTTGCCTTGCACGCATTTCAGTCCGGCTTCAATGATGTCCCACTTGGAGGAGTCGATCATCAGAGGTACTTTGCTGATATCAGGTTCTGAGGCGATAAGTTTCAGGAACTTGACCATGGCCCCCTGGGAATCAAGCATGCCTTCGTCCATGTTGATGTCGATGATCTGCGCACCGGACTCAACCTGTTGACGTGCTACTTCCAGAGCTTCGTCATATTTCTCGCCGCGAATCAGATCTGCAAATTTTGTTGATCCGGTAATGTTGGTGCGTTCGCCGATGTTTACGAACAGGGAATGCGGGTCGATGCTGAATGCTTCCAGGCCGCTGAGGCGACAGGCAGGTTGCAGAACTGGAATTGCTCGTGGCCTCAGATTTTTGACTGTCGCTGCGATTGCGGCGATATGGTCTGGAGTGGTGCCGCAACAACCGCCGACAATATTCACAAAACCCTGACGCGCAAATTCGCCGATGATTGCGGCCATTTCGTCGGGGCCCTGGTCGTATTCACCAAATTCGTTGGGGAGTCCCGCATTGGGATGCGTGGAGACATAGGTATCCACAATCGCTGCGGTCTCTTCGATATGGGGACGCAGCTGTTCCGCGCCCAGCGCACAGTTAAAGCCGATAGATAGAGGCTGTGCGTGGCTGATGGAATTGCAAAATGCGGCTACGGTCTGACCCGAGAGTGTTCTGCCACTGCCATCGGTGATGGTGCCAGAAATCATGATCGGCAAACTAAAGCCGCGTTGTTCGAAACAATTCTGGATGGCGTATATGGCGGCCTTGGCATTGAGGGTATCGAAAGCAGTCTCCACCATCAAAATATCCGCGCCGCCATCTATCAAGCCATTGGCAGAGTTCGTGTAGTCAGCCACGAGATCATCGAAACTTGTGTTTCTGAAGCCAGGATCGTTTACATCGGGTGAAATGGAAGCCGTCTTGCTGGTTGGCCCCAATACCCCGGCAACGAAGCGCGGCTGCTCAGGCGTCGTTGCTGCAATTTCATCACATGCCTCACGGGCGAGCGTGGCGGCACTCTTATTCAGCTCATAGGCGAGATCTTGTAACTGGTAGTCAGCTTGCGAAGCACGAGTAGAATTAAAGGTGTTGGTTTCGACTATGTCAGCTCCCGCGCGCAAGTAGGCGAGGTGGATTTGTTTGATCACCTCGGGCTGGGTAAGCGTGAGCAAGTCATTATTCCCGGACAAGTCGTGCGGGTAATCTTTAAAACGCTCACCACGAAACTGTGCATCAGACAATTTCCTGGACTGGATCATCGTGCCCATTGCACCATCAAGCACCAGAATTCGCTGTGCCAGGAGGGTGCGGAGCAAGGGTTCCCGGTTTACCGGAGTAGTTACTTTAGTCATTCACCTGTGCCTGAAAATTCACGAACATCGATGTATTGGGGGCTCTAAAAAAGTCGGCAATTCTAGCAGACCCGTGCCTGTGTCTTGCGATAGAATAACTGAGCAATTCACTCAGGTATTCTAATTCAATTGTGAATGGAGTAATATCGGTCGCTGTCGTTTCGAGAATTGAGAGAATTACCCATGGTTAGCATCACTGAATCTGCGCAAGAATACCTGACTCAACTGCTCAAGAAGCAGAACTGTGAAGGCATTGCGGTGCGAGTTTTCATCCTGGATGCAGGCACACCTAAAGCCGAAACCTGCATTTCATTCTGTCGCCCCGGGGAAGAGAAAGGGGACGACGAAGTGAAACAATATGAAAGCTTTAAAGCCTTCATCGACCTGCATAGTAAGCCTTTTCTGGTGGACGCGGTAGTGGATTTTGCCAAGGATTCCATGGGCGGTCAGCTCACGATCAAGGCGCCCAATTCACGCCTGCCCAAGCTGTCAGACAGCAGCTCCATAGCGGATCGGGTCAATTACGTCCTGTATAACGAGGTCAATCCTGGACTGGCTGCCCACGGTGGCAATGTTACCCTGGAAGAGATCTTCGAGGATGACGTGGCTGTGCTGCGTTTCGGTGGCGGTTGCCAAGGTTGTGGCATGGTCGATGTGACATTGAAGCAGGGTGTTGAAAAAACCTTGTTAACGCAGATACCTGAATTAAGGGAAGTGCGAGATGTGACCGACCACACCGTCAAGGAAAATGCGTTTTATCAGTAACGTCAGGTCTGGGCGGGATAATACCTGGCCAACTCTGCGTAGAGTTTGTCCTGGTAGGCGGGGTCCGCGGGATCCAGCTGCTGCATGACTTCTACCAGATATTCATTGTCCTCGCGTCCATGCCAGACTTTCTGATAACTGCCTTGTTTATAGCCGTGATCCTGTCTAAAGAAATTCAGCACATTCTTACCAACGTATTGGCAATAAAGTGCCGTCCAGTCCATTTTGCAATCTGCCATAATCGCTTCAAATATAGCTAATTCTATGCGGCGGGAAGCGGATAGGGCGATCAGCAATTCCAGCTTGTTGAGCAAGTCCAGGCTGCGGGGGATGTATTGGTGAGAATCGAACTCAATGACAGATTGTTGCTGAGCCGCTGCTAGGGATTGCTGCAGCACTGCTAATGCCTTTGCCTCATTCCCGTAATTTTGCAGAAGTATTTCTGACAAGATGAAATGCCAGATATCAATCAGCTCCATCTGCAATTGCGGTAAATCCATGGCCTGCTTTTTCCACCACTTCCAACCGTGGTGTTCGATTGCTTCAGATCCTTCAATGACCACCGCTCGCAAGTACGGGTACTTGGCTGCCACCCAATTCGGGTCCACCTTTTCGTTCATGCCGGATTGCAAGCGCAGCATTGTGCTCGCCTGTTCTTTAGTTAACATGCTGAGTGGTTTCCCGGGTTGATACTAAGCCAGCAGGCCTAATCAACATTGATCGACTGGAGTTTTGCTTGCTTGGTGAGGGAGGTCAGCATCTCTTTTCTGCTGCGCAGCATGTCTTTATAGGACTTGCGGGCTGCGATTATCTCCGCATCGCTGCCATCAGAGGCGTCCAGTTCTTTTAGCCAGGCTTCCAGCACCTGAATTTCACTATTCAGTTGCTGGGTGCCTTCCTCAATGAGCTGCTTGTCAATGCTGACATTGCCCGCATCTGAGTTTTTCTGTTGTCTTGCCATGGCCGATTTCTCTCGTATCCCCGCGATCCAGCGCTTTCGCGGGACTCTCAGTCTGCGCCAGTGCTCTGGAAACTGCCAACTGGATTAAATGCCGCCATTCTGTTCCAGACTGACCACAGAACACCCTCTGCCAACCGCGCTTTAGGATGTCATAGACCTATAGAGTGGTCAAGATTTCACATTCTGCTGCCACCACACCGAGTGAAACTCCCGCGGTGTGCAGTGATTGCCAGAGCGCCCCCATAACTCAACCATGTATTTTATGTCGCTCTTTCGAATCAAACGCAGGTGGGCATAGCCAATCTCGGCATAGGGGAAATTCAGATTATTAATTGTGTCCAGATCCAGCTTGCGTAATTGACCATTGGTCAGTTTGACGCTATCAGCGGACTTGTCATGCAGGAATTCCGCGATAGCGGCGGTTTTAAACAGACGCGCGGTACATCGCTCCATTGCCTCGGATTCCAGGTTTCTTGCATTCATTTCACTGCGAGTGAGCATGCATAACTGGTTATATGCACCCCATAAAGGCAGCTGTTGCTCGCACAATTGTGCCGCTTCGGTGAAATTTCCAGCATTCTTCAATTTAGCGACGGTATCTTGCCAGGATTTAGGACTAACGCTGGCTGTTTTCGGTTTTTGAGTATTGGTTTTCGCCACCACTGCTGGTTTGGGCGCTACCCGGCTTTCTGGGCGCGTATTTTCATTTTCAAGTTTGGCGGAGTCGGCACTACTCTCGAGCGGGGGTAGGGGCGCACTCCGGTCGACATTGAATTCTACTGCCATCGTCTGGTATCGGTGCAGTGCGAATACGGTCAATCCCAGCAATCCGAGTGCGAACAAGATGGATAGAAGTGCCAGCATGCGCAGTGCAATCCTGATGGTTAATGGGATTCGCGTTAAATTTCTTGCGGCGGTCGGAGCTGTCGAATACCGGATGGCCCGATACTACCAAATGAGTGGGCAGGACGTCGATGGCAGCGCCTGTGATTGCGGCCGCTACATTCATGACATGGCAAGGATTACAGCGCCGGCCGCGCCACAGCACATCGAGTTATCGCTTGACTGTGTCAGTCAAGCTTCTTAGAATCCCCCGCTGCTCGAACAGGCTGCCTGGCAGCCGTTCATTGTCCCCTTCGTCTAGAGGCCTAGGACACCGGGTTTTCATCCCGGCAACAGGGGTTCGAAACCCCTAGGGGACGCCACTTTCAGTAATACTTGGTTGCAATCACGAGTGTTATAAGCATAAACAAGCCCGGCTCATCCCGGGCTTTTTTATTGGGATGGCGGCGTGTTTGCCATACAGGCTCGCAACAGACATACTCCGCTGCGCATAAACCTTTCCATTTACCTAACCATCCAAGCGCAACTCGCAGCCCACCAATCACGATGACAATTGCCATTTCCATCAAACAGCTTGAGAAAACCTATGCCAATGGTTTTCATGCCCTCAAAGGCATTTCGCTCGAAGTAGAACAGGGGGATTTCTTTGCGCTGCTAGGGCCCAATGGCGCCGGCAAATCCACCACCATTGGTGTTATTTCCACGTTAGTTACCAAATCCGGCGGCTCGGTGGAAGTGTTTGGCCGCAATGTGGATACGCACATCTACCAGACGAAACTGGACTTGGGCGTGGTGCCGCAAGAAATTAACTTCAGCCAGTTCGAGCGGGTGCGGGATATTGTCATGACGCAGGCGGGCTACTATGGCTTGCCAAGGCAGATTGCCGCCGAACGTTGTGAGAAGTATTTGCGCAAACTGGGTCTGTGGGAGAAACGGATGGAGCGTTCGCGTTCGCTCTCCGGTGGCATGAAGCGTCGTCTGATGATTGCGCGTGCTCTGGTACACGAACCCAAACTCCTAATTCTGGACGAACCCACGGCTGGTGTGGATATCGAGTTACGGCGCTCGATGTGGGAGTTCCTCACTGAAATAAACCGGCAAGGGACCACCATCATCCTCACTACACATTATCTCGAGGAAGCCGAACAACTCTGCCGCAATATAGCGATTATCGATGAAGGTGAAATAATCGAGAACACCAGCATGCGCAAATTGTTAAGCGAACTTGACTCGCAAGTCTTCATTCTCGATTCGCCCGCGGTGGTCAAGGGTGATCTGGAGCTGGCAATGGAAAATGTGCAGGTGCGAGTAGTTGATGAGCACAGCATTGAAGTGACTGTCGCTCATGGCCGCAATGTAAATGAAGTTTTTTCCAGGCTGACTGAGTTAAACATTCCCATAAGCAGCATGCGCAACAAAACGAATCGTCTGGAGCAATTATTTGTATCCAGACTCAACGCCAACGAAGCCAAAAACTAGTCTATGTTTGCCAATCATAAATATATTGCTTTTGAAACAATTGTGATCAAAGAGGTGCGCCGTTTCATGCGAATCTGGGTGCAAACACTGGTACCACCGGCCATAACTATAGGTTTGTATTTTGTTATTTTCGGTAACCTGATCGGCAGGCGTATCGGGGATATGGGCGGATACAACTACATGGAGTTCATCGTACCCGGATTGATCATGATGTCGGTTATCCAGAATTCCTATTCTAATGTGGTGTCCTCCTTCTTCAGTCACAAGTTTCAGCGCAGCGTTGAAGAGCTGCTGGTTTCACCGGTGCCGAATTACATCATCCTGTCAGGATTCATTGCTGGGGGTATGGCCAGAGGCTTGGCAGTTGGAGTCATCGTCACTGCATTGTCGTTATTTTTTGCGGACCTGCACATCCAGCACCCTTTGCTGACCATCGCCGTTGTACTGCTGACTTCGATAGTATTTTCCCTGGCAGGTTTTATCAACGCACTCTATGCCAATAACTTCGATGACATTTCCATCATTCCAACTTTTGTGCTGACTCCGCTGATCTATCTGGGTGGGGTCTTTTACTCAATCCAGCTATTGCCACCTTTCTGGAAAATTGCGTCAGTCCTGAACCCGATCTTTTACATGGTAAATACTTTTAGATACGGCATTCTGGGAACTTCGGATGTCAATATTATTTGGGCATTCGTAATTCTCGGTGTGTTTTGTGTAGTACTCTACAGCGGTTGCATTGTATTGCTGCGACGCGGTACCGGGTTAAGAAACTAGCGTCAGATTTGATTTATGGCAACAAATCCGCTTGGCCAACAAAGCAGCAGTCCAACACGCTACGATGCTGCGGTGTTGTATCCCATTCCGCGCTGGCCAGCACGTTCTTTACTGGACATCGACAAAAAAATTCTGATGTATGGTATCGATCATTGGCATGCGTACGAACTGTCGTGGTTGGATAAACAGGGGTTGCCACAAGTAGCCATTGCGGAGTTTTTTTTCAATTCCAATTCTGAAAATATAATCGAATCGAAATCACTGAAACTGTATTTGCACTCACTTAACTCAGAGCGGTTCGCAGACATTGCCCAGGTGTCGGCTCTGATAACGAGAGACTTGTCCGCAGTAAGCAAATCAGAAGTCAAAGTTACCATTCGCAATCTGGATGAAATTGATCCAGCAGACAGGCGAGCAGGGCGCTCAATCGACGCTGCTACCTTGAATGAGCAAGCAGATGAACCAGATGCGGCCCTGTTGCTTACACAATCAGAAAAGGTCGATGACGAACAACTATATTCGGATTTGTTTCGATCCAATTGTCCTGTTACGGGCCAGCCAGACTGGGCCAGCTTCGAGATTCGTTATAGTGGCAGCAAGATCGATGAATCCGGCTTGCTGACATATCTTTGCTCCTATCGGCATCATCAGGACTATCACGAGCAATGCGCGGAACATATATTCAGGGACATCTGGCTGCAGTGTCAGCCGCAGGAACTCCGCATTGGACTTAATTTCCTGCGACGCGGTGGCTTGGATATCAATGTATATCGCAGCACGGAGCCGATAACATCGGATAGCGTCAATGCCAGATTGGTCAGGCAATAGCCAACTTGTAATAAACAGGTCACTGAGCTAGAGTTACCCCCGATTTTTGTTTCCCCCGTGAATGCCAGAACAAGGCATGCTATATGCCAAAAAAAAATACGGTGAGGTGTCCGAGCGGTTGAAGGAGCACGCCTGGAAAGTGTGTATACGGCAACGTATCGAGGGTTCGAATCCCTCCCTCACCGCCAGTACCAACACCTCCAACTCGCTCAAGCGGCGTTGAAGCCCCGCTTCCTGCGGGGCGTAGCGCCAAAAACTCCTGACTGCGGCCGCAGCATTTTCCCGGAAAAACCGTCTCAAACCCCGTTTGTCTCAAAACCTCCTGACTTTTTCGGGCTTAATACGGCGGCGTGGGTTTTACGGTTTCGGCAAAAAGGGCTGTGAACCTTGATGAACGGAAGTTGGTGGTGAGGTGGGGTTTGGGGGCAAGGATCAACACGCTACTGCTGCGCCACTTTGTGCGCTATCCCGGTGATAGGGATGGATGGGTGTTTTACCGCCAACTAGAATTTGACCAGTTTCCCCAGGTTGTGCCGATCTGCGCTCGACCACCACTGCCAATCGACAAACACTGGTCAATGCGCAATCGGTACTGGTGGTCAATATTCGCTCGGCTGCAACAACCCAAGGCTTCACGGCGTTCTCGCATACGGCGACCGACGATTGAGGTTGAGTAGAGTTCTTGACCTGCCATGTCACGATCGTCTTGACATGGCGCATAATTGTCGTCACGATATTCGTGACATTAATTTCGGGTGATGCACAGTCTGTCGCGGATATTGATCCCCCTTTGAATGCCAAGCAACGAAAGATCACTATGTCATCAACTAAAGTACTGGCAAATGCCTTGCCGAGTGTGAGCCTGATCACCGCTGTTCCCGCCGATTCAAAATTGATCAATTTCGGCAGGTTGTGCCGATCTGCGATTGACCACCGCCGCCACTCGACAAACACTGGTCAATGCGCAATCGGCACGGGTGGTCAAATTGGAGTCGGCGGGGACAGGCCGCAACCAATCCCCGAAATCCGGCCTGCTTAACTGCTGCTTTGACGTCCCCTTAGCCTTTAGACTTATCGCCCGAAGAATTTCTTTACCGTCTCGTCAGCAACCACTTGCAGGAAGGCCGCATCGTCTTTGCTCACTTT
>SHZK01000033.1 GCA_009692305.1 Gammaproteobacteria bacterium
CCGGATATATGTCTTCGTTGCCGCCTTCCTCTGAGAGAAGGCGGTCTGCTGGCAGGTGGGGATTGAGCACTTGTACAGATTCACGTCTAACGACGCGAAAACGGATTCTTTCGGTTGTAATTTAGGGAGCGTCCATATATGTCCTAATTAACCTTCTAATTAACCCGTCTGTTCGAGTTTGTGGGTGTCCAAATTAACCCCTTTTGTTGTATCCTTGCATAAACCCAGCGCCCCAAGAGGCTATAACAATGAAGTCAAGTTCTAGAATGAAAGGCAGTTCCATGATCAACAGGCTTGCAGGTTTGAGCTGTTTGATCGCTATCCTGGGTTTAATCCCCCAGATAGGTTTGAGTCAGAATCTGGTCAGCGATGATACGGTTGAGTGGTACACCCTTGGTGGTGACTACGCCCATACTCGCTATACCCCGTCCGCTGAGATTACCGCCGAGAATTTCAATGAGTTGGAAGTCGCCTGGGAATGGGACGGCGCCAGTTTTCAAGAGTCTTCCGGCCGCGCCACCCCCACTTTTGTCGATGGCAAACTATTCACGGTTGCCGGCGCACGCCGGCACGTGGTTTCTATCGACCCCAAGACTGGTGAAACCCTGTGGTCCTTCCGTCTGCCCAATACTGCTCGCTGGGAATACTCCATGCGCGCCTCGTATGGCAAAGGCATAGCCTACTCTCGCATTAATGGCAAAGGCGTGGTCTATATCTCCGATCCGGGCTTTTTCCTGGTGGCTCTGGATGCCGATACCGGTGCCCCACTGGAAGGCTTTGGTGGTCAAGTGCCAATTCAAGGCTTTCCTGCAACTGGCGTAGTGGACATGCTCGCGAATTTGGGTCATCCCTATGATCCCTATGAAGGGATTCCGCTCGAAGTTGGCTATATCACCACTTCCTCACCACCGATCGTCGTCAACGACACCATTATTGTGGGCAACTCAGCCGAACAGGGCTATCTGCAGGCACGAGTAGAAAACGTTCCTGGCGATATTCTGGCCTATGACAAAGTTACTGGCGCATTCAAGTGGAAATTTAATGTGATTCCGCAGCCCGGTGAATATGGTCATGAAACCTGGGAGAACGATGCCTGGCAGTGGACTGGCGACGTCTCCTCGTGGGCGCCTTTAACCGCTGATCCTGCGAACAACATCGTTTATATTCCAACCAATCCGCCTACCATCGATTACTACGGCGGTTTCCGTCCAGGTGATGGCCTGTTTGGCACCAGCCTGATTGCGCTGAATACCGAAACTGGTGAGCGCATCTGGCACTTCCAGACGGTGAAGCACGACGTCTGGAACTATGACAACCCGGCGGCCCCGATTCAGCTAGACCTGAACATGCCCGGACGCGGCCAGGTTGCTTCTGTTTCCCAAGTTACCAAGCAGGGCTTCGTTTATGCATTCGATCGCATGACCGGTGAGCCACTGTGGCCGATGGAAGAGCGCGCAGTGCCTGCCTCCGAAGTTCCTGGCGAGAAGTTGGCAACAACGCAGGCATTCCCAACCCGGCCAGCAGCATTCGAAATGCAGGGTATTACTGAGGACGACCTGATCGACTTCACCCCTGAACTGCGCAGAGAAGCGCTTGAAGTGATGGCCAATTTCGATATGGGCCCTCTCTTCAATCCGCCAATCCATGACACCAACGCAGAAGGCAAGGTAGCTGCGGCGATGTGTCCGGGTGATGGAGGTGGCGCTAATATCACGTCCCCACCAGTGGCAGACCCGACCACCGGCTATTTATATGTGTCTTCTGCGCGAGCCTGTAGCTGGCAAAGAGTTATGCCTGGCGATGAAGCCGATGCACGCATTGCCAATCCCACCGGAGCAACCTTTGCGCTGTATGCAAACGATCGCAGCGGGCATCAGCCACGTCTGGAATCAGGCATCCCTTACTTCAAGCCACCATATAGCACGATCACTGCTTACGATATGAATACTGGTGAGATGGCATTCCAGATTCCAACCGGTGAAACCCCAGACCGCATCCGTAACAATCCTGCTCTGGCAGGCGTGGATATAGGTGATACCGGTACTGGTAATCAGGTGCCCATGGTGACCACTGCGAACCTGCTGATTTATTCGGACTTGGATCACGACGGTGAGACTGCACTGCTTTACGCCATCGATAAAAAGACTGGTGCAGAAGTGGGCCGCATCGAAGTGCCAGCACGCAGCCGCTTCGGCATGAGCTCCTGGACCAATGATGGACATCAGTACATCATTCTGCAGACTGGATCCAAGATAACTGCAATGGCAATGCCTGCAGCGAGAGCTGAGGGTGGTGCTGCGCACTAGACTTGACTCGATCTGCTCAGATCGGAAAAAGTATGTTTGAAATTAAAAGGGCAGCAGGGTGTTAATCCTGCTGCCCTTTTTTATGGTGGATAAATGGGGGCAGGAGGGGTGAATGAGTAAACCAGGCCAGTGGTAAAAAGGGGGTCTATGTATTTAGTAGAATACCAATGCTGCCTAGCTGCGCTTTGATTTCATTTCGCCCATCCGACAAACAGCGCGAACTTGCTCCGGTTCGGTGCGGTTTAACGCCGTCCGCACGGCAACATGTGGCAATCAAGTGTCGTAGGGACTCTGCTGGCTAAAGGTGCTGATTTCGGGAAATTGGCATTTTTTGGGCTTTTTAACAGCAATGAACCGGCGTACACTCCGGTAGTATTTAACTGTTTGATATAAAAAAATTCGAAACTGGAGAGAATTTATGAGAGTAGTGAAATCCCTGCTTGGCCTCGCTCCGCTCCTGCTGCTGGTAATGCATAACACGTCCATCGCCCAATCCACCGACCAGTTGGTTTACAACGGGGAGATTGGCCGCATCATCAATGAGAATTGTGTGGTCTGTCATCAGCAAGGTGGCATCGGCCCCATGCAATTCGAGACCTATGACCAGGTTCGCCCCTGGGCACCCCTGATCCAATACAAGGTGGCGAATCGGCAAATGCCCCCTTATGCCTATGACCAGCACATCGGTGTGCAGGATCTGATTGGCGATTGGCGTTTGCAGCAGGATGAAATAGACAAGATCGTCGCCTGGGTTGACGCCGGTGCGCCTCTGGGTGATCCGGAAAACGCCCTGCCACGGCCAGACTTGAAAGACCCCAACGAATGGAACTTCGCTGCCGAACTGGGGCAACCCGATTTGATCGTAGCTTCGGTGTCAATGGACATTCCGGCGAACGGCAATGACCTGTGGAGTAACCACAATGTCTCGAGTGGCCTGACAGCTGATCGTTGCATCAAGGCAGTGCAGGTAAAACCGCGCGGTGATGCCCGCGCTGTCGTGCACCATGCTAATTCGTCAGTTCAAACCATTAATGAAGAAGGGAAGTTGGAACGCTATGGCATGCTCACCGAATATGCCATGGGCAAATGGGGCGAGAAGGTCCCGGAAGGTGTGTGCCGCACCTTACCCGCAAACTCGGAAATCAGCTGGAGCATTCACATGTTCCCTGGCGGGGTAGGACCAACCGCCCAGGGCCAGATGATCAAGGATAACGTGGTGGAAATTGGTCTGTGGTTCTACGATGAAGGCTATGAAACCACTGGCAAGGTTTACAAGCAGGATCTTGCCCAGTACGACATCCAGTTCGAAGGTGCTGAATTGCGCAATGCCAAGATGGTGATTCCGCCCAATGGCTACAGCATGACACAGGGCTTTCATTCCTTTGACCACCCGGTGCGCATCGACAGCTTTCAGCCCCATGGGCATCTCCGCATGAATGCGGCCACGCTGGAAATATTTTATCCGGAAACCGGCCGCACCGAAGAAATCAGTCAGGTTTCAAACTGGAGCGCCACCTGGCATCACAATCATATCTATGGTCCGGACAGTGCCCCGCTGCTGCCGGCCGGCGCCGTGCTGGTACTCAAGCAGTGGTATGACAATACTGCCAGCAACCCCAACAATCCCGATCCGGACCAGTGGGTTTATGGTGGCAGCAGAACCGGCGATGAAATGTCCCACGCCTGGCTGGCAATAACCCATCTTGATGACGAGGGTTATGAGCAGCTGGTGGCCGAACGCAAGGCGAAGGAACAGCGGGTAGTCGCAGGGAACGACTAATCTAAATTTAAGAGTTTGAATTACTGCGAAGGCCAGCTGCGGAAATCAGCTGGCCTTTTTTATTTTGACACTCACACCGTGACGACCACCACGGCCAGTGAGTAGCAGGCAAACAGCACAGACCAGATGCGAAAGCGCGACGGGATGAAGATGAGCAGCAGCATCAGCACGATACCCACCAAGGGCACGGCGATGGAAGGCAACAACGCGTTGTCGTACATGACGATGTTGACGTAAGGTCCGACCATAAAATACAGCAGCATGGACAGCGCCGAGAGGCGTCCGAGTTGCGTGCTTTGCTGCAGCATGTCATAGACCCCTTCATTCGAAGAGCTCGGCTCTGACAAAGCCATTTCTGCCGCGCCATACAAGACCGTGCAGCCGAACACCAGCACCATGAAATTCTGGAAAGTCCATTCCTCCACCGAGCGTAGCCCCCAGCCTACCCACCAGAACTGCAGAATGTAGACCGACACGCTGAGTGCCCACAGCGCCGATGACCAGTGGAAAACCACGCGCTCATGCGCCCGAATCAGCATCGCCATCGTATGTAGCAGACGCGTGATAGCAAGGCCAAGAATGATGGCGATCGCGATGGAGATGTATTCGTGCTGGGTCATGACGTCACCTTGACAGCTTTGCGCCAGGCTATGGTTGCCACCAGAGCAGTGGCCCCTTCATAGGCACAAGCGCCCCAGATATATAAAGTTACAGGCTCTGCGTTGAGCAGAGTTGAGAGCAATCGCGCAACCGCCACAGCACCGACTCCGATGGCCAGCAGAGCCAGTCCGCCTTTGTAGTAGTCAGGCCGCAGCGCAGCCAGTATGCAGAACACGCCAATACCGGTTTGCAGACCGCCATACATGGACGCAATTTCAGCGTAAGCATTGCCATTGCTGATAATCAGACCGGCAATGCCGGCAGGCACCGCCGGGGAGATCAGACTGACTACTCCATAGGCGATGAACACCAGTGCTGAAAGCCACAACACAAATATCCCGAACATGAGCGATCTCCCCATTTTTGTTTGCACGCGTAATGCACGCAAAGAGTATAGGAAGAACCCAGGCAGGACACCCACAAATTTAAGCCACGCAATTCGCTTTCAACCGCGGGCCATAGGCTGTAATTGAAGCAACAAATTCTCTGCGTGAGATTGTGGGTGTCCAATTTGTACGCTGCCTATGTCTTCAGGGCTTCCTGAATTTAAGTACGAAGCGATCAGTGTTGCCCTGCACGCCAGGCGTACCGACTTCCTGGGTCAGGTCGTCCTCTGTATGGTAATGCATGTCACTGAAATCGACGAAATCAAAACCGATATCGATCATTTCCTTGATCACCAGCACCGGATCGAGGCGTCGGCCTACAGCCCTGTCGGTTGGTTGATTATGGCGGCGGGTATGATCCTCAGCGCCGTAAATACCACCTGGTTTCAACGCATCGAAAATCGCCTGGTTCATATTGGCGCGCATTTCTGCGTTGGGATTG
Organism: Gammaproteobacteria bacterium; assembly: GCA_009692305.1. Lineage (GTDB taxonomy): Bacteria > Pseudomonadota > Gammaproteobacteria > Pseudomonadales > Pseudohongiellaceae > UBA9145. The sequence goes on from SHZK01000033.1 coordinate 5,575, forward strand.
TGCAGGTTCCAGAAGGTGAGAACCATGTCGAAATTGCCGGTTTCGAATTCAAAGGGAGGCATGTTGCCCAGCGTGACACCGTCGTTGATCGCGGACACACATTCCAGACCCGGCAGTGTCATCACGTCATTTTTGAACGCATCGTTCACGCCAACTGACACCACCAATTCGCCGCCGTTGTTGCACAGGGTCGGGCCGAGAAATTTCGTCCAGTAACCAGTGGCAGGGGATATTTCCAGAACCTTCATGGTGTCCTGCAAACCAAAAAATTCCAGTGCGTCGGCTGGCTTGCGACTGGCATCGCGGGCACGCTCGGTTTCAGTGCGATTATCTCCCTGCAGGTATTGTTCGATCAGCACGCGGGTTGCCGCAGCATCAGCTGCCAGTACTTGGGTACAGGCCAACATTGAGCCGAGTAAGGCGACAGTTCCGCTAAGTAGGGTTTTTACATTCAGTACACTCATGACTTCTCCCGGGAGGATTGTTTACAGACAAGGTTAAGATGGTTTGATTGTACACAGGGCACCAGAGTCTTGCCAAAACGCCCCGGCTTGTTAATGGCTCTGCACGTCCGAGGCATTATTTGTAAATATACCAGGGTGCTTGGAGGGCGCTTAGGCCGCCCACAGATTTAAGCCTCGCAATTCGCTTTGGACCGCGGGCCATAGGCTGTATTTGAAAGGATAAATTGTCTAAGGGAGTTTGTTAATGTCCTAATTTCACACGCTATTTACACACAACGACACGTTAGGCAATGATGCGATGGGTAGCCTTCGCCAATCGAACCCGACCGCATTTTGTTTGAAGGAAATCATCGCACTTACCGGCGCAGCTGGCAGGCAGGGATTTTGGTAATCGGGCTACACGCATGGCTAACCTGGGCGAACCGATTAAGCGCTAATTCGCCGCTCCGCTTTCCCGTTGTGCAAGCAATTCCAGCAGGGCGGTAACCACAGCATCCGGTCTATGGGCGGGCAAATCATGCCCGGCGCCATCGACGATACGGCGGGCGACGAGATTGGTGAATCGCGCCTGATCTGCCGCGGGATCAGTTGCTGCCGGACCAAAGCCGCTGTTGCCGGCACGCAGCACTATGGTCGGTACTGTGACGGGTGGTTGTTCGGCGAGCTGCTTTTCGATTTCCACAAAACGCGCTTCACCCGGTGCATTGAAATTCCGATGCCGGTAGGAATGAATTACCACGTCGACGAAATCAGGATTGTCGAAGGCAGCCGCCGACCGTGCGTAGTCTTCATCACTGTAGCTCCAGTCTGGCGACCAGGAGTCCCATAACAAGCGAATGATGTCGTGACGATTCGTTTCCAGCCCTGCCACTCCCTGCGCGGTATTGAAATACCATTGATACCACAGTCGTGATTCAGCCAGCGCGGAGGCGGGTCGTCCTGCCTGCAGTGTGTTCTGCACCGAATAGCCACCGATGGAAACGAAGGCCCTGACGCGCTCAGGATGGAGTATCGCTGCGATGGCGGCGGCCCGGTTGCCCCAGTCAAATCCAGCCACGGCAAACTGTTCAAGGACAAGCGCATCGGCAAAGTCGATAAGATCCTGCGCTATCGCTGCCTGTTCACCCATACGTGGTGCGTTAGGGTCGAGCAAGCGGGTCAGACCAAAACCGCGCAGCCAGGGCAGCAGTACGCGATAGCCGGCATCCACCAAACCCGGTACCACCTCATCAAACGAACGGATGTCATAGGGAAAGCCGTGCAGCAGGATTATCGGAAAGCCGTGCGCCGGTCCATGCTCCTCGTAGCCGATTGAAAGTACCGGTGTCTGGATCTGCTTGACCGGTGCGAGTTCGGCGCCGAGTGCAGCCGAAATCATACAGACTGAACCAAGCAGCCAGAGCGCAAGCCGCGACAGCAGTCTGGCGGGCAAGTAATGCATGTCGGGTTTCGTCATTGGTACTGACCTCTTTGGTGCCCATGGGGGTTGCTTAGGATACCCACACGAGGGTGCTTAGCAAGCGTGCTTAAGCCACCCGTGCTTAAGTCACCCACATAATTCTCACGATCGACCTACCTTTCGCTGCATTTAATTACCCCTGCCACGCACCCCCTGGAAAAGGTCTCCTTGCGATTGGTTTTTAACCGCGCGGGAATGCAGTTCGCGCACGAACCCTTTCAATGATTTCAAAAGCTGCCATTCCTGCCAACATGGCAATAACAAACACAAGAGCCTTTAGCTCCCCCATGCCTAGCGCTACCAGAGCTGGGCCCGGACAAAAACCGGCCAAACCCCAGCCAACACCAAAACCAAAACCACCAAACACCAGACGTTTATCGATATCACGTCGTGTAGGCAGGCGCATCGGTTCACCCAAGAAGGAATGTGTGCGTTTACCTGTCAGTAAAAATGCCACTGACCCGACCGCTATGGCGCCACCCATTACCAGGGCAAGTGATGGATCCCAGGCCCCTGCCAAATCCAGAAAAGCCAGCACCTTAAGCGGATTCGCCAAACCGGAAACAATTAAACCAATGCCAAATAACAAACCAACAATAAAAGCGGATATCAGATGTTTTTGCATGGCTTAAGCCCCTATTACATGACGAACAATAAACACGGTGATAAAACCGGTGGTCATAAACGCGGCAGTGGCAACCATGGAACGGGGCGATAAGCGCGAGATGCCACAGACACCATGACCACTGGTGCAGCCGGAGCCGTAGCGGGTACTGATACCTACCAGAAAACCGGCGGCTATCAACAATGGATATCCTGTATCAATCTATACTGTTAGCATCTGACCAAACGCTAACCAGGAAAGCGGCGCCAGCACCATGCCACTGATAAATAACAGTCGCCACGAGGTATCACCTTTATCGCGTTTAGCGAGCAGTCCGCCCACAATGCCACTGATGCCAGCAATACGGCCATTCAATAACACAAATATGGCAGCCGCCAATCCAATCAGCCCGCCACCCAGCAAAGCACTCCAGGGAGTAAACGCAGTTCAGTCTATGGTCATATCAAACTCCTCTTCAGATTAATGCCAAAATTGTTCATACAAAACGTCCAGCATGGCCAAGGCATTCGGAGCGTTAATCTTGTAATAAATAAGGCTGCACTCGCCGCGCATCCGGTCAATATATCAAACTGGACACGCAACAGTATTAATCAGTATCAAACAGGACACTCAAAGAATGGATAAACCGTCATTGCATGCAACCGCAGCATGGAGCTGAACCGCTGCGAACAGGAGATGTGCTTGTTTGCAGCTAATCAGTCCAGTTTGGATTACGAAACTGGACATCCCATCGCTTCGAAGCTACCTTTAATCCTTTCTGTACTCCTTCCTGTACTCCCGGGTGTTGGTTCAGACTTTGACTTCCCAGCAATTCATAACAGTAGTTCCCGGTCAGCCGCCGCTGACAATCCAGCAGGCGCTGGCGCTGGCCATGCACCACCAATCCGAGCGTCGCCTCGGCGAGGCCGAGAGAATTTGTCGCCAGGTTCTGCAAGTCGATTCAGCCCAGCCAGTTGCGTTGCATATGCTCGGTGTGCTCGCCCACTTTGCCGGGCAGAGTCAAATCGCCATTAATCTCATCAACGCCGCTCTAAGCAGCGTGCCCGACTACTTCGGTGCACACAACAATCTGGGCAATGTGTTCAAGGACATCGGCAAACTGGATGAGGCAGCTACCAGTTATCGCGCGGCAATCGCCATCAAGCCCGATTACGCCGAAGCCCACGCCAAGCTGGGCGTTGTTTTGCATAACATGGGCCAGATGGAAGCCGCTGCCGCCAGCTATCGCAATGCCATTTCTCTCGATCCCAAGGTCGCCGATACGCACAACAACTTGGGCAATCTGCTCATGGATATGGGTAATCTGGATGCAGCCGTTACCAGTTATCGGGAAGCTGTCGCTGCAAATCCAAATTTTGCGGAATTACATGGCAATCTGGGTAATGCGCTCAAGCGCCAGGGCAAGCTGGATGAGGCTATTGCAAGCTATCGTCAGGCACTGGCCATCAAGTCGGATTTACCCGACGTGCACAACAATCTTGGCACGGTGCTGCAGAAGCAGGGAAGACTCGAAGAAGCAGTCCTGCTGTATCGCAGTGCGATCGCCATTCGGGCCGATTTTGCCGATGCCTACAGTAATCTGGGAAATGCGCTGTGGGGGCTGGGGAGACTGGAAGATGCGGCCACCAGCTATCGCAGTGCGCTCGCCATAAATCCACAGTTTTCCGAGGCTACCGGATCGCTGGGTTCAGTATTATTGGCTCTGGGTAGAATGGAAGAAGGGCTGGCCATCGAAGCAACCGGATTCGGCGCTATTCAATTTGATTTGGAACAGGGTGTGTCTATTCACCAGGGCAGCAAACAGGAAAGCAAAAAGTGAAACGTATCGAGCTTGATTCCCCGTCTGTGGTTCCGCATTTTATTGGCAGCTGGTTTATTGAGAATCTGTCATTATGCGAAACGCTGATAGATTTTTTCGAGACACAAAAACGCCATCAAACACAGGGTCAGACCGCAGGCGGCATGAATCTTGAAGCGAAAAATTCAATCGATCTCTCGATCCGGCCGCGCGATCTGGAAGCACCTGATCACCAACCGGTGCGTGATTATATCGATGCACTGTTTGCCTGTTACAAGGACTATCTGGAACAGTGGCCATTCCTGAAAAGTGTTCTGCCCCGAGTCGAATTAGGCTCTTTTAATATTCAACGCTACCAGCCCGGCGGGCATTTCCTGAAAATTCATTCGGAGCGTACTACGGTGGGCACATCACATCGAGTTCTGGCCTGGATGACCTATCTTAATGACGTAAATGATGGGGGCTCGACCCGATTCGTGCATCAGGATCTCGAAGTGCAACCACAACGAGGAAAAACCTTGATTTGGCCAGCCGAGTGGACCCACGCCCATCAGGGAAATGTAGTTAACTCGGGCACCAAATATATTATCACCGGCTGGATGCATTTCCCGCGGAGCGGCTAGGTGCTTTATGAGTCGTGTAGGGGCGAACTGGATCTAAACAGCAAGCCTTCGGGTGCTTGCTCGACTGATCGACAACGAGAGCTCAGCAACTAAAAAGCAACACTTATGTTGCTTTTTCTATTTCTGGCGTGGCGAACCATTCAAAAGCAACGCATAAGTTGCCTTTAGAGTAAAAAGCAACTAATATGTTGTCAGCCACTCTAAAAGCAACATATGTGTTTACTAAGATGAATTCCTTACTCCACCAGATAAAACAGCGGCGACTGACACTCGGCCTCAAGCAGAACGACATGATGTTGCGTGCAGGCGTATCTCGTCAGCAATATCAGCGCTTGGAATCCAAAGGAAACCCCAGGCTAGACACCTTGGAGTTGATAGCGAAGGGCTTGAATAGTGAACTCATGCTCATACCCAAGGAAAAGTTGAGCGTTGTTATGGCGCTGCTTGAGCAGGAGAGTTTGGAGCCAGATAAAGAGCATGTGTCCCAGGTGCCAAAACCTGCAAAAGCAGAGGCAACGAAAAGTCTTTCGGATCATCCATGGCAGGGATTGCTGGGGGATGATTCATGAGCAATAGCCGTGTAGAGGAGATAAACGTACTCAAGTTGAGTTTGCACGACCGGCTGGTTGGCTATTTGGCTGGCTTTCAAGGTGGCAGAAATGTGCTGAGCTTTGCCGAGGAATTTAAGAGCGATGCAAACCGCCCTACCTTTAGTTTGATTACCCAACCAGCGTTTCCTCGTTCTGAAAAATTAATGGCCGCACCATGGGCAAAAAACCAAAGGCTGCATCCTACATTGTCCAATTTACTTCCGGAGGGCTCACTGCGGGAGTTGATTGCACAAGGGCTCAAAGTGCAGTTGCGGGCGAAATGACAGCATCACAACTCGAGAAAGCACAAGAACTTGCGCGTGAGTGTGTGAAGAAGAATTACAAAGGATGTTGATGAGCAAATCATTCAAAGCAGTTGCTCTGGGATTATCGCTTCTTTTAACGAATGTCAGCATGACTTCTACTTTTGAAACTAGTTAAAAATGGGATGATTACCGGAGGGCTTTATGGAGAACACCGAGTTGGCCGAGCAATTGTTTAGGGCTTTTGAAAGTGGCGATGCTGATACTGTTCGGTCTCTATGCAAAGCTGATATGACCGCTATTCAGAATCTCAATCCACCTATGGACTTGGAAACACTCCTCGAATTCTCCTCCGCTGTTAATAAGGTTGTTCCAGACCTTCACTACGCTGACGTCAAGAGATCAGCTACTGAAACCGGGTTTGTTGAAGAGCACAGCGTACTCGGCACTCTTCCTAATGGAAGTGAATTGAGATTGGCTGCATGTGTTGTTGCTGAGATAAGCGAGGGAAAGATCAGGAGTCTGCGTGAGTATCTAGACACCTCCGCTGCGGAAGGATTGTTGAAAGCATTATCATAAGTTTAATAGACTCGACGTCCCCCCGTACTCAGTAGCACGTGGCTTTAGAGTCCGGGGTCCATGTTAACTGCTTTTGTGGCCAGTTTCTTTGCATACGCCGACGGCGACGGCAGCCGTGAAAATGTCGAAATGGTTGGCATCCTCAACAATGTTGTTATGCAGAAGTGCGATGCCACTGATGGCATCCGCGACGGCGTCATCAACGACGCCCTGGCCTGCCACATTGATCCGGCGTTGGATCTTGCCGACTACAAATGCCCAACGACTGTACATGGGCTTAGAGTAAAAAGGCAGCAGCGGATTTTTACACTGACCCTGTATCTCTCAACGCGTTAGTACATTATGCTTGCCGCAGTCTCGAACATCAGTCTCAAAAATCTGTCTTAAACGTCAGTCTCAAACATCAACAAAGTGTAGAGGTTATCCATGTCCCGTATCCATTCGCTTCTTTACGTCGCCATAGCAACTGCTGGAATGATTAGCAGCAACGCAGCACTCGCTCAGGATCATTCTGCAAACCATTCACATGAACCGGCGCAGGCGCATTCTCACGAACCGGTTCACGATCAAGCTCAGAATCAAGCCCAGGATCAATCTCAGGACCACTCCGCACACACAGCCTCTGCTCACAACCACGCAAGTGCACCCGTGGATTGTGTGAACCTGGCGATGCCGCCATGGAACGGATTGCCAGACGCTGCCCGACAACAAATGGCTGCGCTGCAAGCAGAGCTCTCGGCTGTCGGCACACCGGAAGAAGCCACCGCCGCAGGGTATTTTCCAGTGCTAGGCGATATCCCTGGCATGGGTGTGCATTGGGTGCATCCGGCCCGCATGGCAGATCCGGTGAACATCGATGCCCCGGATAATCTCATGTTTGCCAGCATAGACGGCCGTGACCAACTCGTCGGTGCGGCATTCACATTCGAGGATATTCCAGATACCAGTGAGCCAGTTCCTTTCGATAGCGAACTCGCCAAATGGCATGACCATCCCCAGTTCGCACGAGATGGCAAGACCTTGCATATGCTGCACGTCTGGTTTGTTCCCTCATCGAACGGTCCTTTCGCTGGCCTGAATTTCTGGCTACCGTATCGCTCCGCAGGTATAGAGGTACCCAGCTCTTGCTGGATGGCTGACCAATCAGTCGGTGAGAAAATTCAAATCGTATCATTCGCACTCGTGCCACCAGGGCTATTGGGTGACGAGACCAAAGCACCAGCCGTAGAGTCAACTCCCGAGCGCGCACAGATGTTCGCGGCACTGGACGCTGCTGCCCGCGCTGTTGATCAAGATGCCTGGGTTGCTGCTGCTGATGTATTAATCGCCGACCTCACGGAAGCCGAGCGCAGCAGAATTGCGGGTATGCTGGGCGTATTGAGCCTGAACCAGATGTCATCGGCTGAGCGAGATGCGGCGGGTATCGAACAGCCTCGCAGTGGCAGAAACTAACCGGGGCACTGGTACCAACAAGTTATTAACCCGGCAGCTTTTGATGCCGGGTTAATGACGCGACACACGGAGGTATAGCCGCCCCTGCGTGATCATGCTGACGAGTGAGTATTAATTAGGGCTTATAACTGTAGTGCCTTTTCTCTATAAAAAATAAACTGATCCGAGAAATCGAATCCGCCAGACGCAACAACACTAGTTTTGACTTTACAGGTACATTTCTCAGTATTCTTGCTACTAGACCAAGCTTTTATCAAAGTCATTGTGAATTCACTGGATCACAGATGATTACCCTTCGATCTGAGGTGTTCGAGTAGCCGCCAGGGCCCAGCATGCAGATGCGGAAATGCGACGTTTGGCTCTTTATTTAGCAGGACTGCTTTGGGCAGACAGCGGGCCAGCCTGGCGCTGATACGGAGCAACCGAGCTGCAAGGCCCAGTTTTTCAAAACCCCGCTTTCACCAAACTGGACATCCTCCCGTTACCGGCATATCTTTTGCTATTCCTTAAATGCTCATCTGACAACTTCCAGCCGCTATGTCTGGCTGGAGACAGTGAGGCAAAGACGGACCTGACACCGGAATTGCAGCCCAGCAGAGACACAAACTTGTATGTATTTTCCTTACCAGACAACTGAGTGCATTCATCCAGAAGCAACCGGAGGGTGGCAAACACTTAGACCAGTGTGCTGGATTGCGTTGGCACTGCCCCTGATTGCCTGCACACCCGACGCTGAACAAATAGCGCCAACAGCTATCGGTGACTGGCGTCACGCGGGCGGTTCTCATGCCTCGCAAAAATATGCGCCTCTGGATCAGATTGATGCGGGCAATTTCAACACGGTAGAAATTGCATGGCGCTGGCAGACTGCAGATGCCAGGATTCCGCAGGATCTCGACTTCCCTACCGGCGATTACAGGGCTGTACCACTGGTGGTAAACGGGGTCATGTATACCAACACCAATCACGGGCAGGTGGCAGCATTGAACCCTGCAACAGGCGAGGAACTCTGGGTGTTCGATCCGGAAAGTTATCGCCACGGCAGACCGAACTTCTCTCCTCTGCAAACTCGCGGCATCGAATACTGGACTGACGGCGAAATTGAGAGAATTTTTATTGCCACGATTGGCAAGCAACTGGTGTCTATCGATATCCACACTGGCAAACCGGATCCCCTGTTTGGTGACAACGGCTTTGTGGATCTACGAAATGACCTCGGCAAGCTTGAAGTTGAAATGGAGAATATCACGCACGGTGCGCCTCCAATCGCGGTAGGTAATTCAGTAATAGTTGGTTCAAAAGTATTTGATTACACCCTGTTCAACCGCAATCCGCCCGGACACGTGCGCGCCTACGATGCCCATACTGGCCGCTTCAAGTGGCGCTTCAACACTATTCCCCAGGCAGGCGAGGCCTTTACCGAAACGTGGGAAAACGAAGCGTGGCGGGATGCGGGAAACACGAATACTTGGACCTTCATGTCTGCCGATGACGAGGCTGGCATCGTGTACTTGCCGACATCGACACCCACCAATGATTACTGGGGAGGTGCTCGTCTCGGCGAGAACCTGTTCGCGGAATCGCTGGTGGCGGTAAATGCGGAGACTGGTGAGCGCATCTGGCACTTTCAGACCGTGCACCACGGGTTATGGGATTACGATCTGGCTTCGGCTCCAAATCTGGTGGACATCGTCGTGGATGGACGTCCAATAAAAGCTGTTGCCCAGGTGTCAAAGACAGGCTTCACCTATGTGTTCGATCGCCTCAGTGGTGAACCCGTGTGGCCGATCGAAGAACTCCCTGTCCCGCCGAGTAATGTGCCCGGCGAAAGGACTCACCCCACCCAGCCCCACCCAACCTGGCCGTTACCGTTTGAGCGCCAGGGCATGACTGCAGCAGACCTGATTGATTTCACCCCGGAGATTGCCGCTGAGGCGCGTGAATTGGCGAAGAAATATGTCATGGGTCCGATTTTCACCCCGCCCATCGTGGAAGGAACCGATGGCAGGGAAGCGACCATTTTCCTGCCGGGTGCCGGTGGTGGCGCGAATCACCCAGGCGCCAATATCGACCCTGAGACCAATATCCTTTACATACCTTCGCACACGCGGCCCTATGCCATGTCACTGGTGCCTCCTGATGATCCTGCATCGGACTTTCCCTACGTGATTCGTGTGCAACGCAACATCGGTCCTATGGGTTTGCCACTGGTAAAGCCTCCCTATCGCCGTATAACCGCCATCGATCTTGATACGGGTGAACATGTCTGGCAGATACCGTTTGGGAAAGGGCCAGCTAACCACCCCGCTCTGGCACACCTGAACCTGCCGGACCTTGGCAGTGTCTTTAATGATGTGTCTGCCGAAGGCGGCATCCTGATCACCAAAACCCTGCTGGTTTCCTATCTATCCCAGAAGGACGAGATCCACCCTGACGCTGATGGTTCGATCCTAGTGGCATTTGATAAAAACACTGGCGCGAAAGTCGGAGAGATAATGGTTGATATTCGCCTGCATGGACCCGTGATGAGTTATCAGGCCGCTGGCCGTCAATACATTGCCGTGGCAGGCGGCCGCTTTGACAATGCCGAATTGATTACGTTCGCCTTACCTCAATGAAAACCTAACATAGAGCGAGTAGGATGATTTCTCTCAATAAAATTTCAATTGCTGAATTGCTACCAAAAGGGTTGCGCAGAGGTTTCTTGTTGCCGCTGTGCCTGCTTGCACTGCCTGCAACGACCGTGTTGGGCCAGACGCCTGAAAGCGATACTTTTAATCGAACCACTGCCTGGGGAGATCCCGATCTGCAGGGCATTTGGTCCTATGCCAGCCTGACTCCTCTGCAGCGCGCGGCGCAACTCGGCGACAAGGAGTTTTACACCTCTGACGAAGCGGCCATTATTAATGCCAGGTCGCGGGAAGTCACTGAAGACGCGCCAGGTGATCCCGGCAGCTACAACCCGGAATGGTTTGACAAGGGCGATGTGTCAGCAGACCTGCGCACATCGCTGATTGTCGATCCAGCCGACGGGCGTCTGCCCCTGCGCCCGGAGGCGAGCGCCAAATTGGCCCAGGAGCGGGCTTTTCTCAGCGAGCACGAGACTGATTCCTGGGAATTCCGGCCCAACTGGGATCGCTGTATCACCTATCACGGCGTGCCTCCCATTTCCACCGGCTACAACAATACCTACCAGATCGTGCAGGCGCCAGGCTACGTCACGATCTACGTAGAGATGATTCATGACGTACGCATCATTCCGCTGGATGGACGCCCGCAACTGAACGCTAAAATTCAGCAGTGGAACGGTGACTCTAGGGGATATTGGGAGGGTAATACCCTGGTGGTTGAAACGACCAATTTCAGTGACAAGACTTCTCATCGTTTTCCATCTTCACCGAAAACCAGGGCCGTCGAGCGCTTCACACGAATTGACGATAATATGATCGACTATCAATTCACCATCGAAGACCCGGACCTCTATACCAGCGCCTGGACTGCCGTGCGCCCAATGCCGAAGCTGAATGACTACACGGTTTACGAATATGCCTGCCATGAAGGCAATTACGCGATGACCAATATCCTGCGCGCTGCGCGTGTTCTGGAACAAAAATAAAAGACCTGATTTCCAGCAAGGAACAGGCCGTAAAACTATTGAAACAGAAGCTGCCTGGCGAGAGTATAGGGAGGGTTAAAGGTATCTGCGAAGTGATGGGTTGTCCAATTTCGTAAGTGGTGAACCGGTTTCTGATCCTCAGCCCGCCAGCAATCTTGAAATGCCCCCAATTATTATCTGCGAGGATGCGCGAGCAGGACAGCATCCCTCTTTGAATTCCACTTTCAACTGGTGCATGGCCAGGAGGCTATAGAGCCCTGTCATGATCTTCGTGCTGGCGCGCTACCCGGCAATAATCTGGCGGCCGGCACTCGCTGCTGCATGCAATTACCGATAATCGCCATGTTGTAAATCGCTAGCGCAGCTTATTGGCGTGAGCTGGATCTGCACCCTTGATTTCGGAAGGGGCTGCACTGACTTGCAGGAATTCACGCACGGATAGATACATGCCTGT
>SHZK01000034.1 GCA_009692305.1 Gammaproteobacteria bacterium
GTTAGCTACCGGTGTGCCTGACTCGGCTTGTTTCAGTATCGCCAGTATCTGGCTGTCGCTAAATCGTGATTTTTTCATGCAGAATATCTTCTTACCCTATTATGAGAAAATTCTACTTTAGATGTCAGTTAATTTTGGGGATGATTACCGGGATGTAGTGACAAACATTGCAACTATTCCTGCTGCTGCCGTTGACAATCAATCGCCGTTTGTCCCAGTGGATGCGTCAGTCTCGACTGCAAATATCACCGCAGTTGAGGTTCCGCAAGTCACCCTCATTGCCGATGTTCAGTCAGTAATCCCGACAGCAGTCGCGCTCGCGCCTCCAACTGAAATTGATGCACCTTCCGTGGCCATTTCCGATTCGGATCTCGTCCTCGTGACGGCGGCTGAGCGCGGAGTTGCTGATGCTGAAATAGTAGAACCTGTGTTCGAAGATGTGCCTTCCGACCCATTAGCGGCGATCGCTGCACTTGGATCAAGCACAGTCGCCAGCAGCGTTGTAGAACCAGTCGCGCCTGCACCTGCGGCTGCTGTGGAGGCACTGGCAGAGCCCATAACAATTGCAGCAACAGCTATTGATGCAGCGGCAGTAGAACCCGCTATTACAGCACCAGCTACTGAGCCAACTGCTGTACAGCCTTTGGCAAACAGCGTCGCCAGTGCAAGTGCTGAATTTGTTGCCAATGAGTCTGTGCAGGACAATGCAACCCAGGAGCTCACTGTGGACGCCGCCCGACTGGACATCGATCTTTGGCTTGCGGCCTGGCAGGAACAAAACCTGGATGCATATTTCGCCAGCTACCACGCCGATTTCGTCCCGCGCTATCACCCTTCAAGCCAGCGCTGGCGGCAGGATAGAACCAGGGTAATCAACAACGCCAGATCGATATTACTAGCCCTTGCCGAATATGAGATCCTGACCAGCGCGCCGGAGCGAATTGAAGTACAGTTCTGGCTCGACTACACATCACCCACCTATGCCGACAGCACACAGAAAAAGCTCGTGCTCGGCAGGCAGGCTGGACACTGGTTAATACTGGAAGAAATTAATTTGCAGGTGCGACCCTAGTTTCGCCGCCACCCCATGGCACGGCACATGGATGCATCTATTTACGCCGGCTGCGCAGCGGTCGCTTGGCAGTGCTTCTGGATGGGTGTTTCGGTTCCTCTGGCGGAATCAGGTGTTTGGCTCCGGTACCGATCAGATCCGAGCGCCCCAATTTTTTCAATGCCTCGCGCAACATCGGCCAGTTTTTCTCGTCGTGATAACGCAGGAAAGCCTTCTGCAAGCGGCGCTGCTCGATGTCCTTAACTACATGCAGTTTTTCACTCTTGTAGCGGACTTTTTCCAGCGGATTTTTTTCCGAATAATACATCGCGGTAGCTAATGCCATGGGCGACGGGTAAAACGTCTGCACCTGGTCTGGTTTGAAATTGTGTTCTTTCAACCACAAACTCAGCTTCAGCATTTCGTCTTCATCGCTGCCCGGGTGCGCCGCAATGAAATAAGGAATCAGGTACTGCTCCTTGCCAGCCTTTTTGGAAAATTTGTCAAACAGGCGCTTGAATTCATCATAAGCCGAGATACTCGGCTTCATCATTTTCGATAATGTCTTCTCTTCACTGTGTTCCGGCGCAATTTTCAGATAGCCACCGACATGATGAGTGACCAGTTCCTCGACATATTCAGGGTCGCGCAAGGCCAGGTCGTAGCGCAAACCTGAAGCAATGGCGACGCGTTTTACCCCCGGTACTGTGCGCGCACGCCGATACAGCTGAGTGGTGGGGCTGTGATCAGTGTTCAGGTGCTGGCAAATATTCGGATAAACACAGGACAAGCGTTTGCAGGTCTTCTGGATCTTTGGTGATTTGCAATTGAGTTTGTACATGTTTGCGGTGGGACCGCCCAGATCCGAAATGGTGCCGGTGAACTCTGGCACCTGATCCCTGATTTTTTCGATTTCGCGAATGATAGAGTCTTCCGACCGGCTCTGAATGATGCGTCCCTCATGTTCGGTGATAGAACAGAAGGTGCAGCCGCCGAAGCATCCGCGCATGATGTTCACGCTCGTCTTGATCATATCGTACGCGGGAATTCTGGCGCCTTCGTAGCTAGGATGAGGGCGGCGCTGGAAAGGCAGATCGAATACCCAATCCATCTCGTCAGTTTCCAGCGGAATCGGAGGTGGGTTTACCCATATATCCTGTGTGCCATGTTTCTGCACCAAAGTCTTCGCGTTATACGGATTCGCTTCCTGATGCAGGACACGTGACGCATGCGCATACAGAGCCGGATCGTTTACTACCTTGCTGAACGAGGGCAGGCGAATATAAGTCGTGACCGCATCGTATTTTTCACGTCGTTGCAAGGGCATGGGAATGATACGAATGGATTGAACTTCCGGGTCAGCAGCAGGAGCTTGCGTCTGCGCCTGTTTTTGCATTTCTTTCTCATGAAAATCATAAGGGTTCGGAATTTCATCAATCTTCGACGGCCAATCGATTCTGGTGGAGTCAATTTCAGTCCAGCCAGCAGGCAATTCATTTTTGACAAACGCAGTGCCGCGCATTTGCCACAGATCGGCAATTTTGGCCCCTGCAGCTACCTGATGGGCAAGCTCAGCGAGTGCGCGCTCGGCATTGCCGAATAACAAGATGTCGGCATTGGCATCGATCAATACTGAGCGTCGCACCTTGTCGCTCCAGTAGTCGTATTGCGCTATGCGCCGCAGGCTCGCCTCGATTCCACCTATCACAATTGGCGTATCGTAATAAGCCTCGCGACAGCGCTGACTGTATACAATGACGGAACGATCGGGGCGCTTGCCAGCCTCTGCATTGGGCGTGTATGCATCATCGCTGCGCAAGCGCAAATCAGCCGTATAACGATTGATGAGTGAATCCATATTGCCGCCAGTGACACCAAAAAACAGGTTCGGCTTGCCGAGGATCTTGAAGCCGTCGGCGTTGTCCCATGCTGGCTGGGAGATAATTCCGACCCGAAACCCTTGCGCCTCGAGCATGCGCCCTATTACTGCCATGCCGAAGCTGGGATGGTCGACGTATGCATCTGCAGTCACGATAATGATGTCGCAGCTGTCCCAGCCCAAATCGTCCATCTCTGCGCGTGACATGGGCAGATACGGCGCCGTCCCGAAACACTCCGCCCAGTACTTCGGGTAGGAGTAGAGTTTCGGTGGGGTGTCTGTTGTCCCATTATTCATCTGACTCGGAGTAGCCTTGGTCACTTCGTTTCCTGCCTGTTGCTGATTGATATAGGTTTCATGGGTTGTTCTAGTTCAGGTTATCCAACGCGATGGGTTGACCATTTACCGTGAGTGCGTTGTTACTTATGGAGGCGCGCATCAGTACGCGGCCATTCTCGAGTTGCAAATAATCTTCCTGCACATAGGTGTCGATAAAATCTGACAATGGACTGCGCAAGACAGCGTCAAGATCCAGTGATATATCGAAAGTCAGGTCCACGGCTGCGATTACCGCATTCAGGTCCAGTTGGGAGACTGCAGACAAATCCGGCAAGCCCCGCCACAGGATATGTAAATCCACGGTATGGTCACCTGCATAAACATTGCCAGCAAGCGCGGTGTTAAATACGCCCTGGTTTTGCAGTAGCAGCAGGGTCACCTGTTCTGCCGCTTGGGTGACCCCTGCCGTCACAATGCTGCCGCTGGCATTCATCTCATTCTGTATTCCAGTCAGCAATGCATAGTACTGCTGCAGCAGGTCGCTGCGTATTTCCTTGATTTCACTTGTCCAGCTAAACACAGTGACAGGCAGCTCACTCTTGATCTCACCGATCTGTATGCGCTGATAAAAGTCAGTGCGCTCCGCGCCAGCACTCGACGCCTGCACGCGCGATTCCACTGCCACATCCAGTACCTCGATGGGGAAAGGGGCGGTGCTGCGAAAAGCGGGCATGCTGATAGTGGAACTGCTGGTCGCCAGCAAATTGTTGATCTGGGCTGAGGTAAAGTGCATCTCCAGTGCGTCGAGGCTGAATTGAAAACTGTTGTTGAACTCTTGGGCAGAAAGAGCGCCCATATTCAGACTAAATTCCGCAGACTGGTCCCGGTGGGCGCTTAACAACGCTTCTATGCCATCGAACTCGAGTTGTCCGTTCGCATCTGCATGTGACACTGGTGCGATGTTCATGCCAACGCGCATATCGCCATTCAGCCCGACGCGTAAATCGAAAGTCATGTCCGGCAGTGCGAACGGCAATTCGCGCAGCGCTTCCCTGATCTCAGCACTGTCGAATTCGGGGTCAATGTTTGCGTAAACCAGACCCAGGGCAAGACCATTCGGAGTGAACAGGAGCGGGCCGTGTTGAATTTGCATATCCAGTCGCATCTCTAGTGGCAGTCCGCCCAGTGGCAGATATTCAAGCTCGAAGCGTGCATTGCTGCGCCACCAGCCGCTGTCAAATTCATTCTCGTGAATCTCAAGCTGCGCGCGCAACTCTGGTGGCAGCCGATCTGTGGTGTTGGCGATAGCTACTGTGTGTACATTACGGCCGATGAGCAGGGGCGTAATCGTGAGCGCCGCGAGTACCAGCAGTAACAGGCTGAAGACCGCGATGCGCAAACTGTTCTGAGGCATATACAACTGACCGGAAGGCTGGCTAAAAAAAGGAACACACTATAACAGGTATTGACCACAGCCGTGGCAGTGGCTTGCGTGCGACACAGGCTCAGCCAGTCGCCAGTGGCGTGATCTTGTAAGCGCAACGACGGGCACCGCTTAGCAGATGATCTACGCGCTCGATCTGGGCGGTGCCAGTAAAGAGCTGCTGGAACAGGGTGAATTCGGAGCGGCAGAATTGCTGGCATTGTTGCGCTGCCGCCACTATCGGGCAGTGATGCTCAATCAGTAACCAGCCATCAGGCAGCAGGCGCATCTCGGCCATATAGCCCTCTTCGCTGCGCAGCGTTGCAAGACAGTGGATGCGGTCTGTCAGCGTGTCCGGGCATGCATCCAGGCGCTGGCGATACAGTTCCTCAACTTTGGAGTTGCGCTGATCAATAATCTGGTTGAGTCCGTCTTCGCCATAGCCAAGGCGTATCCCCTCGATAAGTTCCAGTGTCACCAGCCCGTGGCCATCAGGAAAGTGCTGATGCCCGGTTTTTGTCAGTTTCCACAAATGCACCGGTCGTCCGCGATTTTGGTGCGCTTCCTGGGTCTGGGACACATAGCCCTGGTGCAACAGCTCGGTCAGATGCTGGCGCGCCCCCATGGTGGTCATATCTAATTGTTTAGCAAGGATTTTTACGGATTGAGGGCCGCGCATCTTGAGCCGTTGCAAGATCAGAAGCTGGCTTTTTGATAGATCAATAGTGGAAGTTGCTCCCATACGCCAGTTTGTCGGCATTTTAAACAAAGTATTTACTTTATTTATTTGAGACCCATTAATTTCAATATAATAAAGTAATTAATTTTATAAATATGGGAAATGCCGAGCTGTTGAAAGGTTAGTAATACAGTTGCTTTAGTAAATATATACAGCTGTGAATTTCTCGCGGCCTGGATACGACGATTTCCTTTAAAAACGGCAGCGCAGTCTTATAGGATGGAGCGCGTTCGTGGCCAGCGCGGGTGCTAGGCGCAAGCAGCAATGTCCTTTGTTTTATTGGCCCGTAGCCCAGCCAGGGAACCAGCATGCAATTCGATCCGCCGTTACTAATCACAGTGGTTGCCTATCTGCTATTGATTCTTTACCTGGGCCTTAAGGCGTACCAGCACACGCACACCATTAGTGACTATATTCTGGGGGGCCGCAAACAGGGGTCGGTCGTTACTGCCCTGAGCGTTGGCGCATCGGACATGAGTGGCTGGCTATTGTTGGGCTTGCCGGGCGCCATCTAAGTATCTGGCATCAGTGGGGTGTGGATAGCAGTAGGGCTCGTCATCGGCGCCTATTGCAACTGGCTGTTCGTTGCCAAGCCACTGCGGGTATTCAGTCTGGCGTCCGCGAACTCACTGACCTTGCCGGATTATTTCAAGAACCGGTTCCATGACTCTAGCCGCGTACTGCGCCTGCTCTCTGCTGCGGTGATCCTGGTTTTCTTCACTTTCTATACGGCCTCCGGATTAGTCGGCGGCGCGATTTTATTCGAAAACAGTTTCGGCATGCCTTATGGAGTGGCACTAATATCCGGGGCCTGCATCATCGTAGCGTACACGTTTATAGGTGGGTTTCTGGCGGTGGTATTGCCGAGGTGTGGGCGCAGACTGAGATTGTGAATCCGGCCAGCACGGATTTGTTTAATAACATCGGGGCGCTCGGCTTGCTGTCACTACTGGCATGGGGACTCGGCTACATGGGGCAGCCGCACATTCTCACGCGCTTTATGGCGGCCGAGAATCCGCAAAAGCTGATCGCAGCCCGTCGCATCGCCATGGTCTCGATGATTATCGTGTTATGTGGGTCGGTGGTCACCGGTTTCGCCGGCATTGCGTATTTTGCGGATGCGCCACTGGTGAACCCGGAGACGGTATTTATCGCTCTCAGTCAGAGTCTGTTCAGTCCTTGGATCGCTGGCATTGTCGTAGCGGCGATTCTGTCTGCCATCATGTCAACCATCGACTCCCAGTTGCTCGTTTCCTCCAGCGTGATCAGCGAAGACTTCTATCGAGTCTTTATCAAACCGACAGCGTCAGACAAGGAATTGCTGCTGGTGAGTCGAGCGGCAGTAATAGGGATTGCAGTAATCGCGTTTTTTATCGCCAGTGATCGCAACAGTCGCGTTCTGGATCTCGTGAGCTATGCCTGGGCAGGCTTCGGCGCCGCGTTCGGGCCAGTAATTTTGTTTTCACTGTATTGGCGCAAAATGACCAGGAACGCCGCCGTAGCCGGCATGCTAATTGGCGCTGTTACCGTTGTTATATGGTCAAAACTCATCGGCGGTATCTTCGATGTCTATGAGATATTGCCCGGCTTTCTGCTGGCGGCGCCGGCGATAGTGGTTACGAGCCTGCTGCAGCCACAAATAAGGCTGTAAACGCAGCAGCAATTCGATACCTCACGCGCTCTGGTATTGGCTGATTAATTGTTGGCGGTGCCAGCTACAGCGGCTCTGGTCATCTCGACATGGGGTATGCCATCTTCCAGATACGGGGCGGACACAGTTTTGAAGTCCACGCTGTTATAGAACCGTTCGAGATGATGTTGTGCTGATATGGTTATGGCAGCGCCCGGCCAAGCGCGATGGCATTGCTCGAGCGCCTGCCACATCAACTCGCGACCGAGGCCCGTGCCGCGTGCCTGGGGGGCCGTTACGACTCTGCCGATTGATGCCCCTGGATATTTGACTCCGGGAGCGAACAGCCGCGCATAACAGGTGAGAATTGAGTCCTGCGATCCACAAAGATGCAGCGCCTGTGAATCGAAGTTATCCATGTCCTGGTAAACGCAGTCCTGTTCGATGACAAATACCTCAGTGCGCAGTCGTAGAATCGAATATAGCTGCGCAGGTTGCAGTTGCTCGAAAGCCTGACAAGTCCATTTGATGGCCGTCATGGTAAAAACTCATAAAGCGGGGATTTGCGGTGAGGATACCGCGCTAGCCCATGCGCGTCTAATGGCCTGAATTGGCATAAATTCGGCAGACTCGAATCAGTACGCTATAATCCCGCGCCGCACCCAGCATGCTCCGGTAGTTCAGATGGATAGAACAGCCCCCTCCTAAGGGGCAGGTCGCAGGTTCAACTCCTGCCCGGGGCACCAAACACACTTCCAGCAACGTCCAAAGCCGTTCAAAAATCCAATAAATTCATCACGTAAGGCTTGATAGTACGTCCAAGGGCATCCTACCATATACCCCTGAATCCAAACTACCTGGGGGTACGTCTCGGGGTACATTGATACCCCCGGAAATTGATACCCCCAACAGGGGTACTTATGTCGCTCTCCGACCTGAAGATCAAAGCTGCAAAGCCCACTGAAAAAGACTACAAATTTGCCGACGAGAAAGGTCTCTACCTGCTGGTCAAAACCAATGGAGGCAAGTACTGGCGCCTCAAATACCGCATTGATGGCAAAGAAAAACTTATGGCCCTGGGCGTCTACCCAGACACCTCCCTAGCGCTCGCCAGAAGCAAGCGCGACGAAGCGCGTGCCTTGCTGGCCCATGCGCCCGCCGCCAACTGCAATCACGATGTACCGCTGTCCATCCACGCGTAGTTCATGAAACGCATCCGTGCGTTACGCTATTTTGCCCAGCTTGTCAGCAATAAACCGTTGCTGGTAATCCGATCAAACTTGACCGATGACCACCCGCATAGACTGACATCACTTCAAATACATCAAATTACTCTCCCGATCAGCAAAGGTCAGTTCAGTGTTATTTCGGGTGGGTTAAGGGAATTTGCTAATGATCAGCTTCGATGCGGGGCCTTGCTTGCCAGCAATTGCACGGCGCTGACGCGCTTCTCGAGGAAGCCGCCTTCGCAATATCCCAGGTAATACACCCACAGATTGCGAAACGCCTGGTCATAGCCGAGCGCTGTCAGCTGTTCCTGATTGCTGAGAAATGCCTCGCGCCAATGCTGCAGGGTTTGGGCATAGTCGAGCCCGATATCCAGCACATCGCGCACTACCATGTCGGTCTTGTCCGCAAGAATGCCGGTCATTAATGCCATAGAGGGCAGAAAGCCACCGGGGAAAATATGCTTCTGGATAAAATCTTCGCTGCGGCTGTATGCCTTGAAGCGTTGATCGGCAATGGTAATGGCCTGCAGCATCAATTTGCCGTTCGGTTTCAGCAGACTGTCGAGCTTGCGAAAAAACCCGGGAAGGAATTTCTCGCCAACGGCTTCGATCATCTCTACCGACACAATCTTGTCGTACTGGCCGTCCAGTAGTCGATAGTCCTGCTTGAGCAGCTCAATCCTGTCGCTCAGTCCTGCTGCGGCAACTTGCGCCTTGGCATAGGTAAATTGTTCATCGGAAATCGTTGTGGTGGTAACGCGGCAACCATAATTGCTGGCGGCAAAAATAGCGAGACCACCCCAGCCCGTGCCAACTTCCAGCAAGTGATGATCTGCAGTCAGCTGCAGGCTTTCGCACAGGCGCGTCAGTTTATTGGTTTGCGCATCCGCCAATGATTCACTTGGATGCTTATAGATTGCGGAAGAATACTGCATCCTGTCGTCGAGGAACGCCGCGTAGAGATCATTACCGCGGTCGTAGTGAGCAAGAATATTTTTCCTGGCGCGAGCCCGGGTGTTGGACCGGAGGATTTGCCGTGCCAAGCTCACGGGTTTCAACAGCCAGCCGAAGCGGCTGCCCCAGTAATCCAGCATGCCCAGATTGCGCGCAAAGAAGCGTGTGACTGCAGTGATGTCCGGCGAAGTCCACCAGCCGTCAACGTAGGCTTCGCCTGCTGCTGTATCGCCACCGAGCAGGGCGCGCCCATACACTCGCGTGTCAAGCACCTCGACTTCCGCCTGCAATGGGTCATTCCTGTCACCCACTTCCGCGATGACACGGCCTTTTTCCTTCAGGAGGAAATGACCCTCGCTGGCATGGCTCAGCACGCGTATCAATATTGTGCGCAGCAACTCAGCAGATTTCGGGATTGCATTGAGGTCTGTTCGCGTTCGTGAAATGGAGATTGCGAGTTCTTTCTGATTCATAACGAGCCTTCTGCGTCTGATTGCGCCTTGCCGGGGTGAGGGTAAAAGGGCGTTTTCTTGATAAAAAGTCGTAAAGCCTGCCAGTAAATTCCTGCCACGATTGCCAGTGTTTGCATCGGCATTCTTAGCAATACGTAGCTCAATTCCTTTTGGTTTAACGGCCGCCGCACCAGATTCAAGGTGGCATCCATTACCTTCCTGTTCTGGGCATCCGCTGATGAGCTGCGAATTTGCACGACACAGCGCCGGTTAGTGGCTTCCGGGGGCAGCAGCCGCCATTGGTATTTTTGTTCCATCGGATTAAAGGGGGAGACATGAAACGCCTTGGCATGGGGCTGTATGTTGTCAAAATCGACGAGGTAGTAGTGTTTTTCATGCCAGGGCGTGTTGCTGACTTCGGCCAGCATGTACTTGAAGTGTCCGTCCTGCCTCAGGTAATACAGGTTCAGCGGACTGAAGTAGAAACCGAAATAGCGCAAATGGCCGAGCAGAAACACGTCACCGTCGACGGAACCCTCCGGCTGGCCTGACAGCTCGACAATCTTGTCCTTGACCGCCTGCTCTATCGTGGTATCGGGAGTTCCCACATAATCTTCGCGCCTGAAGCGAGCCCAACTGAATCGACTGGTGCCCAGCTGCCAGAATTCCTGCAGCAGATCTGGCAATTCATCTGCCTTGATCAGCAGCATGAACAGCTTGTTCTGGAATTGATGGCGGGTGGGTGTAAAACGGCGGTGCCGCACGAAGCCGGTGTAAATGGCACTCTCGCGCTGCGGCCCTGGATGTGTCACAGGGAAGCTCCGAAGCGTTTACACACATCCAGCGCGCTGCGCACGCCATCCTCATGAAAACCGTTATACCAGTAGGCTCCACAATAATGGATGCGATCCACGCCACAGATTTCGTCACGGCGTCCCTGCGCCGTCATCGACTCCAGCGAATAGACCGGGTGGTGGTAGGTGAATTCCTGCAATATTTTATGTGGAGCAATTCGGTGCCTGGCATTGAGCGATACCAGAAAGGGGTGAGTCGTATGGATGCCCTGCAGGATGTTCATGCAGTAAGTCACGATCGGCGGTGCATTGTGTGCTGTCTCGCCGGCAAGAAAATTCCAGCTGGCCCAGGTCAGTGACTTGTTCGGCATGATGGTGGCATCCGTATGCAGGATGACATCGTTTGCCTGATACTCCAGATCGCCAAGAATCGCCGACTCTGCCGCGCTGGGATCAGCCAGTAATTGCAGTGCCTGGTCGCTGTGGCACGCCATGATTACCTGGTCGAAGCGCCGGGCTTCGCCCTTGATATTAAGTTCAACCCCTTGTTGGAGGCGACGCACAGACGTCACCGGGGAGCTGAGATGAATCCGGTCACGAAACGGAGCGGTGATGGGTTCGATATAGGCATGCGAACCGCCTTCGAGCACGTACCATTGTGGTCGATTCTTTATATCAAGCAATCCATGGTGCTGGAAGAAACGCAGAAAGAATGCCAGGGGAAACTCGCCAGCCTGTTTGACGCTGCAAGACCAGATGGCGGCGACCATCGGCAGCACATAGTTGTCCCGAAATTGTTGGCTCAGTCCAAGCCTGGTAATGAATTCGTTGAGAGTAATATCCTGCGCAGCGTTCGCCGCAAGCGTGGCTTTGCTCGCCTCATTGAAACGGAGGATATCGCGAACCAGTCGATAGAAGGACGGCCGCAACAGGTTGAGCCGCTGCGCAAACAAGGTGTTCAGGTTGTGTCCGTTGTATTCGAGATTGAGCGCCTCGTTGCGTACGCTGAAACTCATTTCTGTCGGCCTGACGGCGACTCCCAGCTGGTCCATGAACTTCAGGAAGTTCGGGTAATTGCGGTCGTTACAGACGATAAATCCAGTGTCAATCATGTAGGAAGCAGTATCGATAGTCGCCGGCACGGTATGGGTGTGGCCACCGATATAGTCATTTGCCTCATACACAGTGATGTCATGTTTTATGCGAAGCAGATGTGCGGCGGTCAGTCCGGCGATGCCGGTACCGATAATTGCTATTTGCTGGGACGCCATGGTGAGTGATGACTCGCGCTGTGAATGGTCATTCGCTAGTGATTGACCAGGGTTTTGGCAATCAGTGCTCGTTGCGCTGCGCGCGGCAGCAAGGCCAGGCACTTCAAGAGCCAGGTGAAGCGCTTCGGAAAATGAATCTCGCTGCGCCCACTTGCCAGTCCGGCGCGAATTTGTTTCGAGGCGAAATCGACGCTTACTTTCATCGGCATGGGAAAATCATTCAGTTCGGTAAGCGGCGTTGCGACGAATCCGGGGGCGATATAGGTCACTGCTATTGCAGCCGGTTGCAGGCTGACGGCGAGGGTCCTGGCTAAATAGGCGATGGCTGCTTTGGAGGCGCCATAGGCTTCTGCACGTGGCAGGGGGATGTCGCTGGAAATGCTGCCCATCAGCGCGAGGCGACTACCGAGCGCCATTTTCGGAATCAGTGACTCGAGACAATTCGCCGTGCCAATAACATTGATGCGCATGACCCGCTCGAAACTTCCGGCATCGAACTGTCTTGCTTCAATATACTCGCAGGTGCCTGCATTCAGGATGACCAGGTTGAGCTGCGGTACCCGGGCAAGCGCCTGCTGACAGTCTTCACGATTCTGTACATCAAATGTCATTGCCCTGGCTAACGAGGGAAACTCATGAACGAGAGTCTGCAGTGCCGCGGTATTGCGCCCACAGCAGTAAACACGGTGGTTATCTCGCAGATAATCCCGCGCGAGATGGAGACCAATTCCGGAACTGGCTCCGGTAATCAGGATGTTCATTGTCCGAGCCTGTGTCGAATGGATTTCACGATGCGTCCCAATAGTGGCAAGTGCTCATAGACCATGGCGCCCATGTCGAAATAGTCCCGATGACTGAAGATCTGTCCGTCCCGTGTGTTGAGAAAACTGCACCCCTCAACACCGATAGGTTCGCCGCCGTTAAGCCTGAGATGCTTCAGATGCATGGTCCAGGTGAGAAAGATTTCGCTGCTGCCCACCATCTTGTCATGAAATTCGAATTGGCAGTAGTGCAGGTTTTTGAACATATTGGTGAAATACGCCAGCAGTTCCGTTTTCCCCTGAATGCCATGTGCCGGGTCTTCGAAGTAAACATCTGTGGAGTAGAGTGACTCCAATAGCGCGAGATTATCCACTCCGAGGGCGCCATAAACTTCAATCACCCGATCAGCGAGTTGGTGGGTGCTGGCCCGGCCGGCTTTGGCGTCGACAACTTGAGGTGTAGGCATAGTGCGAACCGCTGGAGTAGGTGAATACCCTCTGAAAACGATGGGCGCACTGGCTTGGATCACCGCGCGAAAATCTGCAGCAGGATTTGTGCAGAAATAGCGACAGTTACCTTGTTTCCTGGGCAGTACGGAATAGCTTCTTGCTCCAGAGTTCCCTTCCTCGGTCGGTAGCCCTGTTAGGCGGTTTTCCCGGGTTTGTTGGTGCGGCGCTTTGATCGCTCAGCATAAAACCAGCGCATTGATTTCCTGCGACAATGCTTCCCAGTCGACCAGGCCTGCATAGAACTCGGGGTCAGTCTGGCTCGTAGCCATACCCAGGATCGTACCGAGTACCGCTCCCCGGTGTCAAACAGCGTGCAAAACTTTCCAGATTAGGGGTGGAAACAGCGTCCAAAAGTTTCCACCTCCGTGTGTCATCCTCCGGCGTTTTAGCCGGAGGTATCTGGAGTGTATTACGTGGATATTATTGTCGAAATTCGCAGACGCCATTCGGCTCATCATCAAAGCAGTGCTGGAAAAGGTCGCTAGACTGGAAAGTTTTGGACGCTGACAGGCGGAACGTTTTGGGCGCTGATTGACATATGGAGTAATCGTCAGGTACGTCTTGCACCCAAACACTCCCTCAGCTCCAGTTATTCTGACCTCCCGATACATCCAACAGAGGTCAATGAAATGGATTCCCCCTCAGCTCGCCTAATCCGATTACCGGAAGTTCTTCAACTCTACCCCGTCAGCCGATCAAGCTGGTACTTGGGAATCAAAACTGGCAAATACCCGAAACAAGTCAAATTGGGGGAGCGCAGCTCTGCCTGGCGTGAATCTGATATAAAAAAACTTATCGATGACGCGGGGGCAGCAAAATGAAGGCGAAACCGAGGATAACTCGTCCCGTAAAAAGCCGAGCCAAGTATATCTGCCCTGGCTGCCGCACCGAATTTTTCATCGACGGTATTGGCGGAGCATATGGCCTGCACCCGAAAGATTTTGACGATACATTCTTCATCACGGTGTGTCAGCGGTGCGGATCACTCCTTCACTCTGACGTGACTTTGCGTCAGAAAATTCGCGGGGGATTTGAGCATGTCATCATGCGCAATGACTTGAATACCAAATTCGCGATCACCGCGCAGAAGATTCTGACCATCCACGGCCATGATCTTCAAAAAGCGCTTCAAATCGGATGGCCATTTTCGAAGCCCGGGCATTTCTATGACGTGTATGAACTTCCAACCGGCGTTTTCGTGTTCGAGAGGGAGGACGGATCATGCTGTCCGAAATCAAAAAAGTATGGCGAGTAATCGCCGTCAGCCAAGACTCTGTTCTCGAGCTGCGCGCTGTGGCCCAAGGGAATTGGCGAAAACCGTGCCCCTGTATTTCGTCATTTTATCGCCGCCAATTTTGCATCGAAATCCAAGTTGAAGGAGGCTTTTGAGACTGTCGCACTCGATCTAAATCGTCAGGGCTTCAATATTTACATCGTAATGCATCCAATCCGTTCGGACTTCACCGGGCCCGGCTGCGCGAAAGAGAGCGACATCATTTATCGCGATCTGCTTCTCGTAGATATCGACCGCCTTGGTGATACCAAACTGTGAAAAAGGGGGCTATACCCACTGGTGGGTCGGCCGAATACGTATTTCAGCAACCAGTCCTGCCCTCCCCCACTGCCGCCATCGGCACATCCAGCGCCAGGCTAAACGATCATATTCAGTGCGCTGTAGTGTAACGCTATAGGGTGTCGAGAGCGTCGGGGGGCTTGCCATACCCTGACCACGCTGTGGGTTCCGATGCGCTGATGGCACGCGCCGCCTTTTTTACGCCGATACGGCGAGAAGGCGTGTAAGCCATTGATTTCATTGAGATCGCTATTTCCGGTAATAGTTATTACCGGAAATAGTGAATGCGAATCACTCGTATCGGGAGGGGGGTTTTCGGCGGTACGCCTGTGCGCGTGACCCTGAGCGCTGGGGAGACATGTTGGTTTTTTTTGTCATATCTGCCGTCCCTTGATGCGTAAGTGCATGCCATCTCCAAGGAGCATTGCCCGAGGAAAGACGCCATTATTCAACAAATCTCCCTTCTAAAGGAAAAGAGTTATGCAAATATTATGGCTAAAGCGAAGCCGTACAGTGAGGGCAGCCTGATGCAACTGGCGACCCTGAAAAACGATAATTTAGTAGAACGGGCTCTACCCCGATTTCACGGACACTTCAAAGAAGCCTCATAATAGGCAAAAGGAGTGTTTATGTCGAAGAGAAGAAAGTTCAGTCCCGAGTTCAAACAAGGTGTTATTGAGCAAGTTCGTCAGCCAGGTGTCAATTGAGCCCAGATAGCCCGCGAGCTAGGTATTGGTGCCAATCTGCTCTCGCGCTGGATACGTGAGGCAGAGGCCCAAGGCCAGCAAGCATTTGGTGGAACTGGCAAACCCATAGATGAAGAGCTGGTCCGT
>SHZK01000015.1 GCA_009692305.1 Gammaproteobacteria bacterium
ACCTTAGAATCTGTTCCCGTGCCTTGAAGAATCCGAGGCGTCTTGCCGATTATTTCGGATGGGTCGTGGCCAGTTAGTTTTTTGAACGACTTGTTGGCGTAGATAATCTTGCCTTCCGCCGATGCATCCGTGATCAACACAGAGTCGAAACTGTTCTCTGCCAAAACCTGGAGCAGAGCCAACCCACCATCAGCTCCATTCATCAGTTTCTCAAACGTCGCGGTCATTCTAGGTTCCCCTTGGTTAGAAAACGTCACCGGCGACCAAGCCGTTATGAGACATGGCAATCGGGATTTTTAGTGTGAGCACGGTACAGCCTTTTTACGCAAGAAACAACCCGCTGAATCAGTTGACTAATCCCCATGTACCGCCTCCAATTGTCTGGACACGCTTTTGCGAATCCGCTCACAATCAGTTCAGTATAAACGAGGTGGGGTTTTTTGGGGGGCAACCCAAATGCTCATAAGAAATGCCGAACCAATCAGACATTGAGTGCAGCTAAAGATCCATTAAGCACATACATTTTGGATATGTTATTGGGTATGCTGAAATTAAAACAGAGTTGAAAGGCGCGTAATTGTTAGTTTGATGGCGGACCGGACGGGACTCGAACCCGCGACCTCCGCCGTGACAGGGCGGCATTCTAACCGGCTGAACTACCGGTCCGCGAAACACATCAAACTGATTACAACAGAAATTGGTGGGTGGTGAGGGGTTCGAACCCCCGACATTCGCCTTGTAAGGGCGACGCTCTCCCAGCTGAGCTAACCACCCACGCTACAGGCTGGGCATTTTACCGACTATGGCTTGCATGTCAACAAATACGCTGCCTGCAACTGCATTCCCGCCAATTACCGCGAGCTTTTCAGCCTATTTGCTAGTATGCGTAAAGGCACCATCCCAGAGTGCATCCGGTGGCTCCGCCCGCATTTGCTCAATGCGCTCTAAATAGACCCGATACAACAATGTGTGGGGTTCCGCTGTGCTTAATCGTTGCAATATTTGTGCTGCCTCATCCCAGCGCTGCGCATAATAGAGATCTAGCGCGGCATGGAATTGTTCGACACGGGCTTTTAACTGCGCACCGGCACTGGCAATGGCGCAAATCGGTTGATAGCAATTTACCGCCTCGAGCTTGCCCTTTACCTTCATGCGATCGACCCGGCGCAGGAGAACTCCATCCAGCCCGCGCACGGTATCCTCGCCAACCAGCAACTTGATCCCGTAAAACTTGGCCAGGCTTTCCAGGCGCGAAGCCAGATTCACCGCGTCGCCAAGCACGGTATAGGAGCGCCGGTAAGTGGAACCCATGTCACCGACGTTCATGATGCCGCTATTTACGCCAACTCCAATGTTCACTTCGGGCAATCCCTGCTCCTGAAATACCTGCTTCAGTTCTTCGACTTTCTCCAACATTTTCAGCGCTGCCAGCACCGCATAATAGCGATGGTTCGGATCATCCAGTGGCGCACCCCAGAAGGCCATCACCATATCGCCGACATACTTGTCGATGGTGCCCTGGTAGTCGAAGATGATGCCGGTGATCGGTGTGAAGAAGTCATTGAGTAATTTCTTGAGTTGGGTCGCGCTCAGCGACTCGGAGATCGTGGTGAAACTGCGAATATCTGACAACAATACCGTTAATTCCTTGCTCTCGCCTTCAAAGCTGTAATTATCCGGGTTCTTCAACATGGCATCGATATGCGCCGGTGGCACGTACTGGTCAAACATGCCCTTGATTACTTTTCGCGTCTGGCTCTCGCTCAGAAATCCATACACGAGATTGATAGCTGTAATGATGAAGATCAGCAGCAGCAACAGTACCAGCGTAAAATCCATTTTGTACACGGCCCACAGCTGTAAATTTGCCCAGATAACAGCAGCTATAAACGCAGTACCGGTGCCGATCATGGACGTCGCACCCAGGTAAGGCATACCAATCGCCAAACCCATACCGAGCACGACCATGACAAACACCAGCGCCCCGGCCTCCCAATCGGGCTTGAATGGAAAATGGATATCCCCTGTTGCGCGGAAACCTGCAAACGCGGCTTCGGTGGAGCTTTCTCCGGAATCGATATCTACCGTAGTTACCAAATTCAACAGTGCATTCAGCATGTTCGCGTGCACCTCAACCCCGGGGTAGATTCGCTGCAAGGGCATAGCGCGCAGATCTCCCAGGCCTGGCGCACTGGTGCCGATCAGGACCAGTGCATTTTGCAAAGCTGCCTGCTCCTCCGCACTCAGGTTATCGCGCAACACGTCCGTCGCCGATATATAGGGGAAGTTCTCGTTATTGCCAAGGGACGAGCTACCGACGAAGGGTACGTTGACCTGCCCCCTGCGATCGGCAGGAATAACGAAGGCACCGGCACCCTTGCCGATGCGCACAGCTGTTACAACATCCTGATCGCCGTAAGTCTGGGTCACCAATTCGTAGTCTTCCAGGAAATTATAGACACGGATCATCTCCAGCGAGAGCGTGGGAAACAATTCCGAACCGAAGCGGACAATGAGAGGCACGCGCCTTACTACCCCGTCCTCGTCGGGCTGCTGATTCATGCTGCCATTACCCTGAGCTGCATCCTGCAAAACTGCAAGATTGCCGGTGAAACCGGTCATTTCATTCACTGTAATGCGCGCAGCCAGATCGGCACGGATATCGACGATGGATGCAGGCAATTCGTTATAGGCCGCCGTGGACTGCGGATCGAAATTAATGGCGAGCACAGTATCGATACCGCTTTGCATAACGTTGGCGAAATACTGATCTGAATCTATTTGTGGTTCGATCAGCTCGAGCGTTGCGTTGAAGCTGCTATCCAGGCTGGTGAGATCGATCGGTTCCAGCAAGTCCCGGATATTGCGATCAGGTTCTGGAAAGGTAATATCGAAACCTACTACCAACACACCCGCATCGCGCAGTTTCTCCGTCAGCTGCCCGACCTTGATGCGATTCCAGGGATACTGCCCTTCCACCTGCAGACTGCGCTCATCGAGGTTAACGATGACGATTTTATTCGCTGGTGATTTGAGCGTCTTTGGCATGACCGAGAGCCTGGCGTCATACACCAGATATTCCAGCCGTTCCAGGGCACTGTAAACGAAGCCGGGAGCATCGATCTGCAGCCACAGCACGAATAGTGTGCCGAATGTGCCCAGCAATATTGGCATGCGCTTGCCTTGGGCAGCGAAACGCTGAAGGGACTTGAGCAGGGTCGGTGTGGATATAACCTACATTGCGTGCGCGGCCGTGATGTACGGCTCTTTATGATGTTGTTGAGTTTTGAGCTGCTGCGGCATTATATGCCATAAGCACCATATATAAAGTTCCGCTGTTTCCGGCAGGGAGTCGTCGCCGGGCTGTACATACTTCCTGACTGTCGGTAGTATCTTTTGCCTTAATTTAGCCCCTGCTTGTGGACCCTTGCCAGCTCGTGAAAATTTTCAAGGAATTTACTTTCGAAGCGGCGCATCGCCTGCCCCAGGTACCGGCGCTGCATAAATGCGCCCGCCTGCACGGACATTCGTTTGTAGTCAGGATTACTGTTGCTGGCGCGGTCGGATCTGATTCTGGCTGGGTGATGGACTTTGCCGATATCTCGGCGGCTTTCGCTCCAATCTATCAGCAACTGGATCATTATTATCTGAATGAGATTGCCGGGCTGGAGAATCCTACCAGTGAGAACATAGCATGCTGGATATGGAAGCGCTTGTCGCCGATTTTACCGGAGTTGGATGAGGTGGAGATTCGGGAAACTTGTACCAGCGGGTGTGTTTATCGAGGAAAGTAGCCCCCTGCTTGTTTTTATTCTTGCAGCTTCACTTCTGATTTTACTTTGAAAGGCTTGCTTTAATCACGCCCTTCGAACTCTTTTGCAAAACTCTTTTAGCCGATCCCTCATTCGCAATGTTCAAACCAATTTCGTTAGATCGATAGCTTCATCTATTAACAATTGCTGATCTATTGGCTTGCCGCTGCGAATGATTTGTTTGCTGGCCATAAATTCCTTGGGGCGATTAATACAGTCGGCGGCGAGTAGTTTGCCATCTTTCAGGTAGAACAGGACGAAGCCGCTGCCGGAGGCGTTGGTGGTGTCGCCACGAGCTATTACAGAGTCGTAGCCGGTGTTGATGCCTGCGGTTTGTAGTTTGATCGCGTATTGATCTGACCAGAACCACGGCACGCTGTCGTAGGGAATATTTTTGCCGCAGATGCTGGCGGCCGCGATGCGGGCCTGGTCGGTGGCGTTCTGCACGGATTCCAGCCGCAGCGTGCGTTGGTAGAGTGCGCTCGGATGTTCGGTGCAGTCGCCTGCGGCATATATGTTCGGGTCACTGGTCTGCGCGAACTCATCGACCACGATGCCCTCGCCAACCTGCAATCCAGATTCGGCAGCGAGTGCAATGTTTGGTGTGATGCCTATACCTATGATGATGAAGTCTGCTTCGATCTCACTGCCATTGTTGTAGAGCACTTTACTGGAGTGGTCGTTATCGACGATGGCGTTGACAATCGCGTTGTTGTGGATTGCCACACCATAAGCGGCATGTAATGCAGAATAGTAATCGGAGAGGATCGGAGCGGCCACGCGGCCCAGGATTCGACTTGAGGCTTCCAGAACAGTTACTGCAAGGCGTTTCTGTATCAATTGCGCCGCGGCTTCCAGGCCGATATATCCGCCGCCGATTATCAGGGCGCGCCTGCCAGACTGCACGTGCGTCACGAGCCTTGCCACATCATCCAGCGTGCGTATATAAAAGATATTCGCATGTCGATCTGCGATGGGCAGTTTGCGCACTCGCGCACCGACACACAGCGCCAGCTTGGTATAGCCCAGACTCTGGCCGTTATTCAAGCGAATGACCTGGCGCGCTCGGTCGATTGCAGTTACTTCGGTATTCAACAATAGTTTTATGGTGTTATCGCTGTAAACCTGCTCAGGGCGCAAACGAATGCTATCCGCTGTCTTGGCACCAGCAAGAAAGTCCTTGGACAATGGTGGGCGGTGATATGGCAATTCGCCCTCGGCGCTGATGAGTTGAATAGCACCCGCCCATCCTTCCTTGCGCAATTGCAAGGCCAGACTCACACCAGCATGACTTGCACCGACGATCAGGCAATTATTATTCTTCATGGTTTCAATGCCGGCAATTGCCAGTCTATTGGACTTATATCATGGGCTAACAAGTAAGCGTTGCAGCGGGAGAAATGGTGATTACCAAAAAAGCCGCGATGCGCTGACAGTGGTGATGGATGGGTTGATTCCAGCACCAGATGCCGTTGTCGATCAATCATTGCACCCTTTCTCTGGGCATAGGCACCCCAAAGCATAAACACCAGATTGTTACGTTGCGAGTTCAGGTGTTCGATGATGCGATCAGTGAAGCGCTCCCAGCCTTTGCCCTGATGCGAAGCGGCGCGCGCCGCCTCGACCGTAAGCACTGCATTCAACAGCAATACGCCCTGCTCCGCCCAGTAATCGAGGCAGCCGTGGTCCGGTTGCAAACAATCCAAATCAGCTGCAAGTTCCTTGTAGATGTTGAGCAGTGATGGCGGCACCGGAATGCCGCGCTTGACGGAAAAACACAGGCCGTGCGCCTGGCCGGGACCGCGATAGGGATCTTGTCCCAGTATAACGACTCTCACCTTGTCGAAGCTGGTCACATTCAGTGCGTGGAATATTTCCGGTCCTGGCGGGTAGATGTGTTTGCCCTGCTGTTTCTCCTGCAACAAGAATTGCCGCAGCTGCTGCATATAGACTGCGTCGAATTCAGCCTGCAGGAGGTGGCGCCAGGAGGCATCAAGCTGTATTGCGCGGGGATCGGTCCTGCTATCTGTGCTCATCGTGCTGCGGGCGCATGTGCGGAAACAATAATACATCCTTGATAGAGGCGGCATTCGTGAACAGCATTACGAGTCGGTCGATACCAATACCCTCGCCGGCCGCTGGCGGCATACCGTATTCCAGTGCGGTGATATAGTCTTCATCAAAATGCATTGCCTCATTGTCACCAGCATCCTTTTGCTCAACCTGCATGCGAAAGCGCTCGGCCTGATCTTCCGGATCATTCAATTCTGAAAACCCATTCGCGAGCTCACGCCCGGCGATTATTAACTCGAACCGATCGGTAACCTGCGGATTCGAATCCTTGCGGCGTGCCAGCGGCGATACTTCAATCGGATATTCGGTAATGAAGGTGGGTTGCAGTAATTGTGCTTCGACTTTCTGGTCGAATATCTCCATTAACATCCTGCCAGTTGGCCATGCCTTGTCCACATTAACTCCCAGACTAGCCGCCAATGCGGCCAATCCGACCTGGGACTGGAATGGCACATCGTCCTTAACCTGGCAATGCTGCTTGATCGCCGCGACCACCGTGAGGCGCGCGAAAGGCTTGCCGAAGTCGATGGCAGTTCCTTGATACTCAAGCGTGGTGCTGCCCATGACTTCTTGCGCGAGCTTACGAAACATATCTTCGGTCAGATCCATCAGATCCTGGTAGCGCGCATAGGCCTGATAAAACTCCAGCATGGTGAATTCCGGATTGTGGCGCGTCGACAAGCCTTCATTGCGAAAACTGCGATTCAACTCAAAGACTTTTTCAAAGCCGCCTACGAGCAGACGCTTCAGGTACAGCTCTGGCGCGACGCGCAAGTACATGTCTTGATCGAGCGCGTTGTGATGGGTCACGAACGGTCGCGCAGTAGCACCACCGGGGATGATCTGCATCATGGGTGTTTCCACTTCCATAAAACCCAGGTTTTCGAAGTAGTTGCGAACGCAACGCACGATACGCGAACGCGTCTCGAACAACTTGCGCGATGCTGCGTTGACGATTAAATCCACATAGCGTTGTCGATAACGCAATTCGGTATCGGTAAGACCCTTGTGTTTATCCGGCAGTGGGCGCAGGGATTTGGTCAATAACCGGAATCTGCTGGCGCGTACAGTCAACTCGCCCTTGTCCGTTTTAAACACCGTTCCTTCTACGCCGATGATGTCACCCAGATCGAGCACCTTCAGCTCCTCCGCCTCGGCAGGTGGAAAAGCCTTGTTGTTCATATACAGCTGAATCTGGTCCGTGCCATCCTGGATAACGATGAACGGACCCCGCGAACGCACGATACGCCCCGCCACACTCCCCTGCGGTGCCAGCTCCGCCAATGCCGCTTTTTCCAGAGCACCAAACTCGCCATTCAGCTGCGCCGCTGTGTGCTCTCGTTTGAAGTCGTTGGGAAATGCCACGCGCAGTGCCCGAATTTCAGTCAGGCGCTCGCGCCGCAATGCGATCAGTTTATTATCGTCAGCATGCAGGAGCGGGTCGTGTGGTTGCTTGTCAGTCATAATTTCCATTTTTCTGTGATCGATTCACGTTTTATATCGCAATTTTTTCAGGATGATTTTGCGCTACCTACTACAGCCCCATTTTCAGACTGGCCTCCATAAACTTGTCGAGATCACCATCCAGTACTGCACTGGTGTTGGTCACTTCGACATGGGTGCGCAAGTCCTTGATGCGTGACTGATCCAGCACGTAGGAACGAATCTGGCTGCCCCAGCCTATATCGGCCTTGGAATCTTCCACGGTCTGGGCCGCTTCCCTGCGCTTGAATTCTTCCAGTTCGTACAGCTTCGCCTTCAATTGCTTGATCGCCATGTCCTTGTTCTTGTGTTGCGAACGCTGGTTCTGGCACTGCACAACGATACCAGACGGCTCGTGGGTGAGGCGCACGGCGGAATCCGTCTTGTTGACATGCTGGCCACCGGCACCGCTGGAGCGGTAAGTATCAACACGCACGTCGGACATATCCAGTTCTACTTCAATCTCATCATCGATTTCCGGCGAAACGAAGACCGAGGCAAATGATGTATGCCGTCGATTGCCGGAATCAAATGGAGATTTACGCACCAGACGATGCACGCCAGTCTCGGTGCGTAGCCAGCCGAATGCATACTCGCCACTCAGATGAATAGTCGCGCTCTTGATGCCTGCGACTTCGCCTCCCGATACTTCGACCAGTTCACAGGTAAAGCCTTTGGCCTCACCCCAGCGCAGGTACATACGCAGCAACATCTCGGCCCAATCCTGGGCTTCGGTGCCGCCGGATCCTGCCTGTATATCGAGATAAGCATTGTTTGCGTCCAGCGCGCCGGAGAACATGCGCCGAAATTCGAGACTCTCCAGCTGGGCAGTGAGTCCTGCGAGGTCAGTATTGGCGGCGTTGAACAAACCCTGATCCGATTCCTCCTGCGCGAGGCTTAGCAATTCCTGTACTTCCGTGATACCGGAGTACATTCGCTCTATAGTGCGCACGATGATCTCGAGATCAGCGCGTTCCTTGCCCAGGGCCTGGGCATACTCGGGATTGTCCCATACACCGGATTCACCCAGTTCCAGTTCGACTTCGGCTAGACGCTCCTGCTTGGTGCCGAAGTCAAAGATACCCCCGAAGGCCATCGGTACGGGCTTTCAAATCCTTTAATTTGGTCAATTGCGCATTGATTTCAAGCATCTTGCCTATTCCTGCGCGACCGCCCGCAACCTGCTCACGGCTACAATTCCGGAGGCAAAGTCATGGCGGCACGAGTACCGCAAAAAGGACGTAGTCTACCCTATTCCCGGCTGCGAATTGAACCGAGAGCAGCAATTCCATGGAGAACTTCCACGCGCATCGCCCCCCGCACCAGGCAATGTTTCACGCACGAACTCGCTACCGCTGGCTAACTTGCGCCTGACTCATCAGACCAACTCATTAGACCAACTCATAAGACGAACTCATCAGAGGTGTAGTAGGCTGCGCGGACGACCCGAATCACCCAGTGAGCGCTTGTGCCCTGCCCTATGAAAATCACGAATGCCAATCTGGAATGGCGTGACGATGGCATGCCCTATGCCATCGACTATGACGATGTGTACTTTTCCCGTGATGATGCCGAGGGAGAAAGTCGGCATGTATTTCTTGACGCGAACCGGCTGCGCTCACGCTGGCAGTCTCTGCTACCTGGCAGTCGGTTCACTATCGGCGAACTTGGATTCGGCAGTGGCCTGAATTTCATGCAGACCCTGCGCCTATGGCAGGAACTGCCCACGCAGGACAGTCGACTGCACTACATCGCATTTGAACAGCATCCCTTAACTCACGCCGACATGCTCAGACTGCATCGGCGCTGGCCGGATTGCGCCGAAATTAGTCAGCGGCTGCTGCAACAATATCCTGACCACACGGCGGGCTGTCATCGCTTGCAACTGGCCGCCAACGTCGTCCTCGATCTCTACTACGGTGATGCGAGTGCGCAGTTGTCAGCAACCGCCGCTTTCGCCCACTGCCACATAGACTGCTGGTACCTGGACGGATTCAGTCCAGCACGCAATCCGCAGCTGTGGCAGCCGCAACTGCTCGCTCGCATTGCGGCACTGAGCAGCCATGGCACTACTCTCAGTTCCTATTCTGTTGCAGGCGCTGTCAGGCAGAAACTCGCCGCTGCCGGTTTTTCTGTGCAGAAATTGCCGGGGTTTGGGCGCAAGCGTGAGATGTTATATGCGACGCTAACCCAGCTGGAGGATCCCGCTGTCAAAGAAGCAAGCATAAAAGACTTTTATGCGGATGCACCCTGGCTGCGGCTGCCAGCGGCTGTCGCGCCGGCTACCCAGGGTTATGCAATCGTTATAGGTGCTGGCCTCGCTGGTTGCAGCACTGCGCGCAGTCTGGCCGCTCGCGGTTGGCGCGTGACAGTGCTGGAACGCGGACCGCGAGCAGCGTCTGGCGCAGCTGCCATTCCCCAGATGGCATTACGTTGTCGCCTTTTCAAGGAGGCGGATGCTGTGGCCGAATTTTTCACGCAGGCATTTGTATTTGCCAATCGGCAGTTCAGTTACCTGCAGACTGGCGCAGATATCAGCTGGCATCCGACCGGCGTCGTGCAACTCGCAGGCGCACTCAATCGCAGCAACCCGCTTGCAAGTGCTGCGTTGGCCACTATCTATTCGCCCCAAATTATTGCGGCAGTGAGCCGCGCGCAGGCGGGCACGCTTGCCGGTCTGGAACTCAGTGCGGACGGCTGGTGGCTAGCCCTTGGTGGCTGGTTACACGCAGCGACCCTGTGTGCGAGCTATCTGGAGCATCCCGCCATCACCCTGCTTACTGACTGCGAGGTCAGCGCGATTCTGCCTGGAGATACCGAGACATGGGAGGTCTGCACGACGGCTGCAAACTACAGTGGGGATATCGTGGTTATTGCCAACGGCAGCGCGGCGCGAGCTTTGGGCCAGTGTGATTATCTGCCCCTGCATGACGTACGCGGCCAAATTACGCAAGTTGCTGAGTCGCCGCGTAGTGGGCACCTGAGCACGGTGGTGAATGGTACGCGCACAATATTCCCGGCGACCAATTCGGGTGTGCATACGCTGGCGGCGAGTTACGCGACCACGGCCGGCGACACGCAAGCCTTCGCTGCTGACGACCTGGCCAACCTCAGTGGGGCCGCGCTGAATTTTATGGAGCAGGATGTGCTCGACCACACCATTACCGCGAACGTTGTTGCCATGCGTTGTAACAGCAGCGACCGGCTTCCGGTGGTCGGACGCCTCGCTGACCGGGCCGCCACTTTGGCAGCACTGGCGGCACTCGGTCGCAATGCTAAACACCGGTTCGCGGCCACCGACACTCTGGCTGCAGCGCTCTATTACCCAGGACTGTATGTCAATGTCGCGCACGGCTCCAATGGCCTAGCAACCTGCCCGTTCAGCGCGGAATTGCTCGCGAGTCTGATTACCAATGAAAACCTGCCCTGCACAGGCGCGGTAATGGCAAATCTGAATCCAATGCGATTTATGATCAGGGAATTGAAACAACAACGAACCAGATCGCCGAATTAGCGCTGGTAGAATGCACTCACTACTCGCGCCAACGCCGGCCCATCTTCAGCCCCGGCCAGTTCGCGTATCGAGTGCATGCCGAATGTGGCCAGCCCAATATCAACTGTGTTGATGCCGAGCTCGGATGCTGTCAGCGGGCCGATTGTGCTGCCACAGGCAAGGTCTGATCTCATAACAAATGATTGATGCGACACGCCTACTCTGTCACATACTGATTTGAAGAAGGCAATAGATTCGCTATTGCTGGCATAGCGCTGGTTGGCATTGACCTTGATTATCGGGCCGGCATTGAGCAACGGCTGGTGTTGCGCATCGTGCTTGTCGGCGTAGTTTGGGTGTACCCCGTGAGCGTTGTCGATCGACAACATGACTGACCGGTGGATCACCCGCGCGAATGCGTCAGCATCTACACACTCTGCAGTGATGATTCGCTCGAGCACCGATCGCAGAAACGGCCCCTGCGCTCCGGATGTCGATGCACTGCCTACTTCCTCATGATCATTGCACACGAGCACACTGGTGTAAGCATCCGAACTATCCAACAAGCCGATCGCGGCCGTGTAACAACTTAACAAGTTATCGAGGCGCGCAGCCGCGATAAATTGCTTGTGCAGTCCGACCAGCGCAGGTGGTTGCGTGTCATACAGTGACAACTCATGTGACAATATCTGACTCGCAGTCTCGTGGCCTTTTTGTTTTTGAATCTGGGTCAATAGAAAGCGTTCGAAATCGAATACACCGTCCTCCTTCAACTGCAGGATTACCGGTGGCAATTCTGTTTGCCGATTGAGGGCACGGCCTTCATGCACTTCACGATCAAGATGAATGGCCAGGGAAGGAATGAATGCAATTGGTTCACACAGATCCAGCAGTACCGAACTTATCTGCCCAGCCTTGTTGCGGTAATTTACCCGGCCAGCCATGGAGAGATCACGATCAAACCAGGGATGCAACAAAGCACCCCCATAAACCTCTACGCCCAACTGCACGTAACTGTGGCGGCGCACGACTGGATTCGGTTTGAGTTTCAGGCAGGGACTGTCGGTATGAGTACCGCTTAAGCGGAGGCCGTGTTCAAGCAAGGATTCAGTGCCTGTTTTAAAGGCGATACATGCAGAGCCATTGCGCTGTACGAAATATTTGCCACCTTTGCGCAGTTGCCAGGCATCCCCCTCATGCAGCTCGGTGTAGCCGGCTCGGGCAAAGCGCGCAGACAATTGTGTTACAGCATGGAAGGGAGTGGGAGACTGCTGAAGAAACTCCAGCAGTCCGTCAATAAAATTTGATTGGATCATTGGCGCAGAATCTGCGAAGCAGATATCCCGTTACTTGAGGCTAACGAATTTCCAGCAATTCAACATCGAAGATCAGCGCTGAATTCGGTGGTATGGCCGGGGTGGGTGATGCCTCGCCATAGGCCATTGCTGGTGGAATGAACAGGCGCCATTTGTCCCCTACTCGCATCAGCTGTAGAGCCTCTGTCCAACCGGATATCACTTGTGACAAACCGAACTGTGCAGGCTCGCCGCGTTCTACTGAACTGTCGAATACGCTGCCATCAGTCAAAGTGCCGTGGTAATGCGCCAGCACGGAATCAGTCACAGCAGGCATCGCACCATCAGTGGGTCCAGATTGTAAAATTTCATACTGCAAACCAGACGCCAGCGTGACGACACCGCTGCGCTGACCATTCTGCGCAAGATATGCCTCACTCGCTGCCATGTTATCCGCCAACTCTGACTCGGCTACAGCAGTCATCTTTTGCTGAAATAATTGAATGGCTGCCATCATCTGCTCTTCAGTCATTTTCAGTTCGCCGCTGACAGCATCCAGCAAGCCGACCATGAAAGTATTCACATCGATATCTTCCAACAGTCCCTGTGAAGCAATATTTTGGCCAATATTGACACCGATAGCATAGGCAATCTGGTTATCTTCGCTGGTGAGATCAACGCTGGACTGAGCGGCAAGCTGGGTCATGAATGGCAGCAAGGAGCAAGCCAGCAACAATTGGCAAACTGGTTTGGATAGAATGATAGACAACTTCATAGGTAGTTCCTTGGACGTGTTGGATGCATTTCCCGAATCAGTGGTGTGACTGCAGGGGCTAATTTGTTGCGCATACTAACTGGGATAAATTGGAAATACCAGCCGCAACACAGGCCGAAACTCTCTCATGCGGCCACGGTCCAAGCTGTGGTAAATAATCGAAATTGGTCGATTTAAGCAGTGAAATAGGGTCTGATATCCCATGCCATTCAAGCACTTCAAGCTGTTCTTCATACTGTTCACTCTTAGCGGTCTGCCAGCCTGCGCCACACCATTTACGGTATCAGTGAACAATCAGGCCGTGTATGACCCCGATGGACGTCTCGCGCGCGACATCGTTACCGATGCCGATCTGCAGGGTTGTATCAATTTGGCCTTGCGGCAGCAGTCACTCACCAATGCCGGTGAGCTAACGGTGCTGTCATGCGCCGATTCAGAGATTGATGATCTGGAAAATATCGAACAACTGGGCAAGTTGCGATTTCTCGACCTAGCGAACAACAGCATCTCAAATGTTACGCCGCTGGAAGGCCTGACTGAACTCGGCAGCTTAAATCTGATAAATAACCAGATCTCGGATATTGGTCCGCTCTTGAATATACTGAGTCTCGTGACAGTTTCACTACTCGGAAATAACAACATTCCCTGTGACCAGTTGCGTCAAATGGAATTGCGACTGGGGTCTAACCTGACTCCGCCGACGGTATGCGCGCGCTGACCCTAAACCGGAACCCCGCTGTGAAACCGGAACTCCGGCTCAGACGTGGATATCAGACTGGCCTCCAGCGTGGCAAATTCAGCAACTCTTTTTGCTATCGATTGCTTGCTGTATAACTGTGCCAAGCTCAGGTAGTCCTGATAATGCCGCGACTCCGAGCGCAGTAAACTTTTGTAGAAGTGTCCCAACTCCGCATCCAGCAATGGCGCCAGTTTCGCAAACCGCTCACATGAGCGTGCCTCAATAAATGCGCCAACGATCAGGGTATCAGTTAACTGCTCATTGCCACCGGTCGCTATTTGCGCTCGTAGTGCTCCAGCATAACGTGCGGGGCTCAATCTGATATAACTGACTCCGCGCTGCGCCATCAACTCAACCACTTGCTGAAAATGCAACAACTCCTCGCGCGCCAGCTGGGACATTTTATGCAGCAAATCGGTCTTGCTGGTATTGCGATACAAGAGATGCATAGCACCGGCAGCCGCCTTTTTCTCACAGTTGGCGTGATCAATCAGCAATAGCGCTTGCTGAGCGAGCGCAGCATCTAACCAGGCAGCAGGTGTTTCACAAGCAAGGAAGTCCTGAACGGAACTAGTCGTCCGACTCGTCATCGTCGTTCTCGACCACAGTTGCAAGCAAGTTGGTGGCAGCCGGCACATCAGCATCGAGCGCCGAATTGAGACGATCTGTATTCTGTTTCTTGGATGTTTTCGCGCCTAACTTGCGCAATGTTTCCACACGCTTGATGAGATTGCCCGTACCGGATTGCAGTTTATTGTGAGCCTTGTCGAAGCTTTTCTTGCTGGCATCGATCTTCGCGCCAATCTCATCCAGGTCAGCTACAAATGCCACAAACTTGTCATACAGACGTCCGGCTTGCTCGGCAATTTCCACCGCGTTCTGGCTCTGCTGCGCCAGACGCCACAGATTGTGCACGGTCTTCAGTGTTGTCAGCAGCGTGGTCGGGCCGACGAAAATAATATTGCGTTCGAATGCGAACTGAAACAACTCAGGATCGTGCTGCAATGCCATGGAAAAGGCTGCCTCTATGGGCAGAAACAGCAACACATAATCCAGCGAATTAACTCCGGCCAGATTTTGGTAGTCCTTGGCGGAGAGACCTTTTATATGTTGTCGAATAGAGTGCAGGTGCAGCTTCAGCTGATTCACACGTTCTGTGTCTTCCGCCGCAGACGCATACGCGTCCCAGGCTTTCAAAGACACTTTGGAATCGATGATGATGTCCTTGGATTCAGGCAAATGCACCACCACGTCCGGCTG
The DNA here is from genome assembly GCA_009692305.1 of Gammaproteobacteria bacterium. Taxonomy (GTDB): domain Bacteria; phylum Pseudomonadota; class Gammaproteobacteria; order Pseudomonadales; family Pseudohongiellaceae; genus UBA9145. Next base: position 14,930 of record SHZK01000015.1, read on the forward strand.
TGATTTACTGCCGTCCTCGGCTTTGAGACTTACCTGCACTTCATATTCACGACCTTTTACCAGTCCGGATTTCTCCAGCAAGGACTCAAGTACAAATTCACCCCAGTTGCCCTGAGCCTTGTTGTCACCTTTCAGTGCGTTGGTCAGATTCACAGCATCAGCACTGATCTTGCTGTTCAGCTCTTGCAGGTTCTTGATTTCTTTGGCCAGGGAAAAGCGCTCGTTGGATTCTTTTTGATAGGTTTCTTCCACCTTTTTTTCGAACGACAGAATCTTTTCCTGTAATGGATTCAATACCATCGCCAGGCTTTCCTTGCTGGTGCTGGCGAATTTTTTACTCTTGTCTTCGAAAATTTCGTTCGCGATATTCTTGAATGCAACGGAGAGTTGTTCTTTGGAATCATTGAGCAACGTTTGCTTCTGCTCAAACTGTTGCAGCTCGAGAGTGAGGCGGGTCTTTAATGAGGCGTTTTCTTCGCGCAGGGAATGCAAACTGATTAATTTCTGCTGCAGATTGGCCAGCTCTGCTTCCCTGGCCTGGAGGCGTGCCGTGACGGTCGCTTCGGCGAGGCGTGCAATTTGTGCCTGATGCAGCACAAAGAACAGCGCCGCTGTCGCGCCGACCAAAAGCAACAGAGCCAGCAGAGTTACCATCATATCCATGAGTTTTTTGCGCTACTGCTCAGGTAAGATTGTCGTTGATCAATTGCAACAACTCTCTCTGCAGGAGCACAGCCTCGGGGGAGTTTTCGCCACTTTCCGCAATCACGTCTACCGTAGTGCCGGTTTCGAGAAATTTCACACTAAAATCCAACCCTTCGCCTGCGTTATTATCGCCACGACCCAATATTCGGCCGAAAAAACCTGACGCTTCGTCAGTTTCCTGTGGAGAAAATTTCACGTTGATAAATTTCTGTTCGCGATCACTCTCGAGGATGGCGACATTCGCTTCTTCCAGCGCAGATCGAACCAGTACCCAGGCGCGATCATAGGCAAGGCGCAGCTGCAGCACCTGGTCGCCGCTTGCAGTTTCAATCAGGTTTGCCTTGCGTGCAGTTTCAATGCTGCCTGCCAGCAAACTGGCTGAGGAGGCCTGATAGATATCATTGCGATCGGCCAGATATTGCGAAAGCGAGTCCAGTATCTGCCGCTCCCGCTCTGCTGTACTAGATACAATCGGCCAGTTGATAACCACCGGAGTCGGATCACTGCGCAGGTTTTCCAGATGGATCACATAGATTTCGGAATAACCGGAATGCAGCCCTGGCTCAATCCGCACTCGATATTTGTGCCTGGTTTCCAGATCAGAGTCCACTTCGACCCAGGCCGTATCAAGAATGCCGCTGCCAGGATTTTCATAATCAAGTGCAATCTGCAGCTGCGTCCAATAGTCTCGAATCAGGGGCCAGACCTGCGCCGGGGTCGCATCAATGATTATCCAGCGACTGTCATTGATAGACTGAATTATGACGCCTTCGCGACCACCTGTTTCGATTGGCTTCGGCAATGGAACACGGTCGAATACCACCGGATTGACCGGGAGCGTTTCGGGCACGACATACAATTGATCGAGGGTAAAACTGTCCAGCTCGGGCGGCACCACCATGGGAGGCAGTACCAGGGCTTCACGGTAGTCGGCACCGCGATCCCGAAACATGCCATTCTCCCCAGTGAGGTAGTTACAGGAAGTGAACAGTAACGGCAGCAATACAAAAACCAGTTGTCTACGCATTAATATAGGTATCTCTAAATAGGTATCTCGGAGAAAAGTTAAGCGGCCGCAGACAGCTGTATGCCTGCCTGAGCCAAGGCTTCCAGTACTTGGACGTGATACTGCTGGTCAAGCTCCACCAAAGGCAAGCGAATACCACTTTTGATCCGCCCCATTTGCTGCAGCGCCCATTTCACAGGAACCGGATTCGCCTGCAGAAACAGCTGCTGATGCAACAGTGCCAATTTGGCATCGACCGCGGCGGCGGCGGCTGCATCCCCTGCCAGCGCCAGTGCACACATCCTGGCCATAAGTACTGGCGCCACATTGGCAGTTACGGAGATGGTGCCAGCTGCTCCGGCCAGAATCAGTTCGCGGGAGATCGCGTCTTCACCGCCATACACCGCCAGGCGATCACCGCAGCGCTTGATCAATTCCTTGCCACGCGCCACATCCCCGGTTGCATCCTTGATGGCGACGATATTTTTCAGACCGGCCAGACGCTCTACAGTCTCTATTTTCAAGTCACAGGCGGTACGGCCTGGCACGTTGTACAAAATCTGGGGAATGTCGATGGATTCAGCGATGAGTTTGAAATGCTGGTAAAGACCTTCCTGGGAAGGTTTGTTGTAATAAGGAGTAACGAGCAGACAGGCATCCGCACCGTGCTCCCTGGCAGAGTCAGTAAAGAACAGCGCTTCTTCAGTGCTATTGGAACCGGTTCCGCCTATCACCGGCACGCGCTTCGCCACGTACTCGACACAATGCGCAATCAAATCACAATGCTCTGCTGTGGTCAGAGTAGCTGACTCACCTGTGGTGCCAACCACCACAATGCCATCAGTGCCTGATTCAATATGCCAGTCCAGCAGACGATTAAACGCAGGCAGATCCAGCGCACCATCACTCAGCATCGGAGTGACGATAGCAACAATACTACCCGTTATCGGAGTGCTACCTTTGATTAAAGCGGACATGGGATTCCTTCATTCGCAATACGCTGTAGACTTTAACACAGCGACTTTAACACACAGAGAGATGATCAACCAAAACCAGCAAGATCACCAGCATGATGGATTCTTCGTCGTGGCAATAGCGGTCAAAGAAATCGTTGAGCAACTTTTTCTTGGGATGGAAACTGATCCTTGTTTATTGCAACTGCAAGCCAAGCTGTCCAATGCCAGCTAGCCTTTCCTGATCCAGTAAAAATAGGCAGTGTCATTTTTCTGAAAATCCAGGATCTGGTGATTACTCTGCTGCACAAACAGGTGAAAATCCTTTTCAGAGCCGGGATCGGTTGCTACCACCTTCAGGATTTGTTGTGATTTCAGCTTGTTGAGGGCTAATTTCGCCTTCAGCAGCGGCAGCGGACATTCCAAACCGCTTAAATCCAGCTCTTGATCGACCTTAAGTTCCATATCGGCATTTTACCCGCTAAGGCGTTCCCTGCCTATGCGCAGACCCAACTAATCTGGGCCAGTACACAGAACCGGTGCGCCGAAATAGCAACTCAAGCGCCCTAACAATAGGAATTATTTGTGCTAATCTGGGTCTACTGTTTCACCATGAATAGTACCTTGAACAGTATCTTGAATAGCACATTGAAAAGACCTTAATAAGCACCCAGATAACCCTTATGCGCAACCTGCTATGCAATAATCTCCTGCTATTGAGCATCAGCCTGTTACCCGGCATGCTGGTGGCGCAGACGCCCCTGCCGAGCCTTGGCGACAGAATCTCGGGTACGGTTTCAATAACCCAGGAATATGAGATGGGGCAGCAGTTTCTGAGTCAGATTCGCCGCAGCGCTCCTACCATTCCCGATGCCTTGCTCTATTCCTATCTGGAAAGTGTCACTTACAAGCTGGCCTCGCGCAGCCAGTTGCAAGATCACCGGATGTCATTCGTAATTATCGACAGCGAACAATTGAACGCATTCGCGGCCCCGGGCGGCATTATCGGCGTCAATACCGGCTTATTCCTCAATGCGCAGACTGAGGCGGAGTTTGCCTCGGTCATGGCGCACGAAATTGCCCACGTTAGCCAACGTCATTTCGCCCGCGGGGTGGATCAGGCGCAGGCCTCGCGAATTCCGCAGTTGGCCACACTGCTGGCGAGTGTGGTCATCATGGCCACTTCGGACCCCGGTCATGGTACCGCGGCAGTTGCCGCCGCACAGGGACGCGCGCTGGAAAACCAGCTGCGATTCAGTCGCAGCAATGAGGCTGAAGCGGATCGCGTTGGTCAGGACACTATGCACAACGCCGGATTCGATCCAGATGCCATGACCGCGTTGTTCGAACGCCTGATTACGATTAATCGCTTCGGCAGGAGTCCACCGGAATTCCTGTTATCCCACCCGGTCACTGAATCGCGCATTGCTGATAGTCGTGGTCGTGCGATTCGTTACCCACAACGGGAGTACAGCAACAACCTTGAATATCAGGTGCAACGCGCGCGAGTGGTAGCGCATTACGCCATTGATAAGGCGGCTCATGTCACCACTTCCGAGCGCCTGTTGCAGGAGGCCACATCGGCGTTCACGCAGGATGCGAACCGTTATGCACTGGCCGTGGCTTATCAGGAAAACAAGCAATACGCTTTGGCGAGTGAGACGCTGTCGCCGCTGCTAAGTAAAGATCCAAATCGAATCAGTTATGTGGTTACGCAAGCGGAGATATTTACCGAACAAAATGAGCCCGGACAAGCCATCGAATTCCTGCGGCGCCATCTTGAAATCAATCCTGACAATCATCCTCTGACGATGGCGCATGCTGATGCGCTGATCGCCGCACGCTCCTTTGAGGTGGCAGCAGATCTCTTGGATAAACACACACAGGTGCGCACCAACGATCATCATCTATGGTACAAACTCGCGGAAGTGCAGGGTCAGGCAGGCAATATCAGCGAAGTGCATCAGGCGCGCGCTGAGTATTTCATCTTGATAGGTGATTACCACAGTGCCAGCGACCAGTTGAATTACGCCTTACGCGTGGAATCAGATAACGGTTCAGCACCAGCGATAGCGGCGCGCCTGCAGCAGAAGATCAAGGAAGTTGAAGAGTTGCAGCGCAAACTAGCAGCTAATCAGTAGTTCGCATGCTACGTATTAACTGCATACCGGCAAGCGCTGGTTACGCCTTCCCTCTCACTTTTAATTGATTGGTTGCTGCGAAATCCAGCATGCGCTGCAAAGGCAGCATGGCACGCTCGGCCAACTTCGAATCAACCAGGATTTCATTGCTCATTGCAGTTAGTGAGTCAAGCAACCTCTGCACGGAATTCATCCCCATCCACGGGCAATGTGCGCAACTGCGACAGGTAGCATCATTGCCTGCGGTTGGCGCAATGATGAAGCGTTTTTCCGGAGCCACTTGCTGCAATTTATGAAAGATCCCTTTGTCAGTGGCAACAATAATATCCTTGTTAGGCAAGTTGCGAGCCGCCTTGATGATCTGGGTAGTGGATCCGATTACATCGGCGATTTGCAGCACTGCCGCCGGAGATTCCGGGTGTGCCAATATGGCGGCATCCGGATAAAGTTTGCGCATGTCGAGCAAACCACGAGCCTTGAATTCCTCATGTACGATACATGCAGAATCCCATAACAACATGTCCGCACCTGTAGTCTTCTGGATATAGCTACCAAGATGCCGATCTGGAGCCCAGATAATCTTTTCGCCAGCCTCCATTAAATGCTCTACTACATCGACCGCAATACTTGAAGTCACCACCCAGTCAGCTTGCGCCTTCACTGCAGCTGATGTGTTGGCATACACCACTACTTTTCGCTCCGGATGCGCATCACAAAACCTGGCAAATTCAGCAATTGGACAGCCGATGTCGAGCGAACAGGTGGCCTCGAGCGTTGGCATCAATACAGTTTTTTCGGGACTCAGAATCTTGGCGGTCTCGCCCATGAAGCGCACACCGGCAACGAGCAAAATATCAGCGTCTACTTCCCGTCCGAAACGCGCCATCTCCAGACTGTCACCCACAAAACCACCAGTGCTTTCCGCCAGATCCTGTAATTTGGCATCTACATAGTAGTGCGCAACGAGCCGTGCGTTGTTTGCGTGCATCGTTGTTTTGATGCGCGCAAGCAGCTGTTCTTCAGCGGCCGCATCCAATACTTGCGGCTGCCCGACTCGATCAAGATATTCACGCACGATGACAGTATCGGCAGCGAGCCGATCGATAGTGGCGGGACTGGAATCTGCTGGTTTCATAGCGCTATTACAGTTTTTGCAAGATGCATCAGTTTAGCACAGACGCATGCATCGATAAGCAAGGTCTGCTTGAGGGTGAGTAAGCGGCTGTAACCACTCGAATTTCAGAAGATTAATGCGGGAGAGAAAAATGGTGGGGCGTGATGGATTCGAACCATCGACCATCAGGTTAAAAGCCCGGTGCTCTACCAACTGAGCTAACGCCCCGCGAAAGGGCGACATACTACTATCAATACAAAAAAAGACAAGTCATGAAGCCCACTTTTTACTGGTAATGCGTCGGATCAGTGACCTCAGCGTCGAGAAATCCCTGCCGTCGGAATCGACAACTGTCACATCGACCGCAGGCCTCCCCTTTTTCATTGGCTTGATAACAAGATACCGTGAGCGAGAAATCCACTCCGAGACGTTTACCAGTCTTGATTATTTCAGACTTGCTGAAATCTATCAGCGGCGTCTCCAGAGAAATCGAACCACCCTCAATTCCAGTCTTCGTCGCGAGATGGATCAGCTTCTGATAGGCGGCTATATATGCGGGCCGACAATCTGGATAACCCGAATAATCACGCGCATTCACACCGATGAAAATCGCGTTTGCACCTAACACTTCAGCCCAGGACAACGCATATGCGAGGAACACAGTATTGCGCGCTGGCACATATGTAACCGGAATTCCCTCGGACTCCTGCTCTGGAATCGCGATGGAATTATCAGTAAGGGCAGAACCACCAATGGCAGTCATATCCAGCTGAATAATTTTGTGCGCGACAACTCCCGCCCGCTTTACGACCTGTTCGGCTGCTACCAGTTCACTGATGGAACGCTGCCCATAGTTGAAGCTCATCGCATAGCAGCGATAATTTTGCGCGGCAGCGATAGCGAGACAAGTGGCAGAGTCAAGGCCACCGGAGACGAGTACTACGGCTTTTTTTGCGGAATCAACTGCTGACATAAATTTGAATTCGTGTTTTCTGTAGCTGGATTAATTCTGCCGGCATCTGGCAATGAGAAATGTGAAAGATCGCAGTTCTCTCCTTGAATCCGCAACTGCCCTCACCCGAAAAGCAGCTACTTACCTGCTACTGTTCCCCAAATCTGTTTATGCATCTGCATCTGCATTCGCACTGGTAATGAATCCTGTAAAATCCAGTCCGCCAATTGTGCCGCTGGCAATTGTTCGAATGAGGGCGAAAATAAAATCTCGTTTACCCGACTCGCTAAATCCAGCAGTTGCAGTTTGGCTTTGCTCCATTCGTAGTCTGTTCGATCACAGATTACAAATTTAACCTGGTCATCGGGTTTTAACCGCGACACGTTCTCGAATCGATTCCTGGCTACCTCATCGGAGCCAGGTGTCTTGATATCCAACACCACAGACACTCGTTGGTCGACATCGTCGATTGGCATAGCGCCACCTGTTTCCAGCGATACTTTGTAATTTCTATTGCACAAGGCCTGTAACAGAGGCAGACAGTTCGGCTGTGCCAGCGGCTCACCGCCGGTGACAGTGACATAGTTGCAAGCATAGCTGGCAACGGTGTCGAGGATTTGTTGCAGAGACGTGATTGCCCCGCCCTCAAATGCATACGCGGTATCGCAGTACTGGCAGCGCAGCGGACAGCCGGTGAGTCGCACAAAAACAGTGGGTATGCCCACCGTACGTGACTCGCCTTGCAGGGAGTGGAAAATCTCGGTGATGCGAAGACTGAGACCGGATTCGGGCGAGCTGTCATCTAGCATGGGAATTACTCGTACTGCGAACGCACACGGTTAGCCTGCGACACGATACTGGCCACGGATACTGCTAATAAATGCATGAATTGTTGTGAAAAGGCACTACTGCAAGGATAACAACCGGGTATCAGCCAGATTAGCCACGCCGGTATTGGGAAACCTGCGCTTGATGTCATTCAACAAACGTCGTGCCTGGTCAATATCGCCCAATCCCTGGTACGACAGACCCAATCCGTACATGGCATCGGGTAGTTTCGGTGAATCAGCAAATTGATTGATGATAATTTCATAGGCAGCGCGCGCCTCTTCGTAACGGTTCAGATACAGGTAAGCCTGCCCTTTCCAGTAGTGCGCGTTGGTGATGAAACGCCCTTGCGGGTAAATATTCAGGTATTGATCAAACTCGGCAATAGAACGCTCAAAACTGCTATTGATTACCGAGTCGTAGGCCATCTGGTACAGCTGTTGCTCGCTCAGCACTGCGGGTTGCAATGTGCCCCGGCTATTGTTGCGGGTAGCAGCGGTGTTAGCCGCTGCTAGCGATGGATCCGGTTGCTCAGTAGTTGGTAAATTGGTTGGTGAATTGGTCGGTAAGTCAGTTGCCGCATCTGCTGGCAGTGGCAACGCAGGCGTCAAAGTGCTGATTCGATTGTCAGTAACAGCCGCGGTTACCGCCGTGCGCTCAGGTATGGCGGTGCCAAAACCCGCAGCGGAGCCGGTCGGAGTCAGGCCTGAAGTTGCGCCTGCATTTATGCCAGCAGCGCTGGTTGTGACAGCAGGCTGGTTCGTAGGCAAAGAATTTGGGGTAGTTGTCGGTATAACTGGAGTGATCGTGCTAGCACCCGGTGTTAGCGCTGCCGTGTTACTCGCTGGAGCTGACTCCAATGAGCTCAAGCGGTCATCCATATTGGTATAGCGAGCCAGGGAATCACGTTGCAATTTACGCAACTCAAAACCCTGTTCTTCAATAATCCCACGCTGGGCCTGTACTTCTGTTTGCAATTGCTGAATTTGTTCCAGCAACAGCGACATTGCATCGTTATTCCCCGTGGCAGGCGCAGCAGCACTTTGTCTGCTGGCTTGCCCGGGAGTAAACGCTGGTGACTCAATAATCGCACCGGTTCCCTGAGCTGCAGCCACCGCACTGAACATACAAAAGTATGCGCAGAGCTGGATTTTACTGACTACAACCCACAGGAGTTTGTTCATGGCATTAACGCGCGACTACTTCCACGCGACGATTGCGGTCGTATGCCTGTTCGGTTTGACCAGTTTGAGCCGGTCGCTCCTCACCATAGCTTACAACTTCGATCTGAGTGCGAGTTGCACCATTTACGATCAAATAGTTGAGTATGCCATTGGCACGTCTTTCGCCAAGCGCCAGATTGTATTCACGAGTACCGCGCTCATCAGCATGACCTTCCAGGCGGATACGCTTGTTAGGGTTGGCTGCCAGATCACGGGCGTGATACGTCAATGTGTCACGATCTGCTGCCTTGAACTCAGCGATATCAAAGTCGAAATAGAACACAGTTTGACGCAGGGCGTTTTGTGCTCTAATTTCTTCCTGGGATAAAGCTGGTGCAGTTGATGCCGCACCTGGTCGTGCTGACTCAGAAGCGGATGAACTGTCCGCAGCTTCTTCTGCATCTCCAGACGATCGACATGCCGCCAGTACCGACAGCGCGACTACCAGGATCCCGATTTTAAATATTTGCTTGCTTTGCATTGCCACTCTTTAGTCCTCCACAGACTTCGTACGTTAGGTAAAAACACGCTAATTCAACAACGGGGACCAGGATGGTTCCCGTACATCGCCTTGCGTGGATGGTAAACGGAATTTCACGCGACCGTCAATTGACACGGCGTCCAGAACGCCGCGGCCATTAAACTTGGTCGCATACATAATCATGCTGCCGTTAGGGGCAAGTGTTGGTGATTCATCCAGCGACGTATCCGTAAGGATGAACGTACGCAGGGTTTCAATATTCATGATAGCTATATGATACATCGGATTTTGCCGGGTCTCTCTACGAACATGCACAAGATTTACACCATCTGGCAAAAACTGTGCTTTAGCGCACTGAAAACAGTCATAAGTAAGGCGCTCTATGTCATAGGAACTGGCTCCCAGCTCCATTTGGTAGATCTGGGGCTGTCCGGTACGGTCAGACATGAACACAAGTGAGCGTCCATCCCGGCTCCAACTCGGTTCAGTATCGATGGCAGGATGGTCGGTGATGCGCATAAGCTCATTCGTTAACAGGTCGTGTACATATATATCCGGGCTGCCGTCCTTGGAGAGCACCATGGCCAGTTTAGAGCCGTCAGGGGACCATACCGGTGAGCTGTTGATATTCGGGTAATTGGTAATCTGGCGCCGTTCTCCGGTATTTATGTTCTGCACATAGATGCGTGGCAGGTCAGTCTCGAATGACACATAGGCGACGCTTTGTGCATCAGGCGACCAGCTCGGTGACATGATCGGCTCGCCTGACTCCAGCAAGACCTGCGCTCTGGCACCGTCATAATCCGCCTTCTCCAGACGGAACAAGGTATTTTCAGGTCCCGCTCCCTCAGAGACGATATAGAGGATCTCGGAGTTAAAGGCGCCAGGAATGCCGGTCACGTGTTGGAAAACCACGTTACTGATGGTATGTGCCATATCGCGCAATTGCGTAACAGATCCCGTAAGGATCTCGCCGGACAGTTTGGTTTCGCGATTAATATCGAAAAACTCATACTGCACTGTCACCAACTGGCCACCAGGTGCACGGTCGATCTTGCCCACCAGCAGATAGTCCTGGGCCAATACGCGCCAGTCGCGATAGAACACTTCCTGCTCTTCGCTCGGCATACTCAGCATATTGCTGCGCGACAGGGCTCTGAATTCACCTACCTGCTCGAGATCATTCATCACGATCTGGGCGATGTCTTCGTCCAACACGCCAGCGCCTTGCCAGGAGAAAGGAACTATCGCGATTGGAATCGGATTATCTATCCCCTGCGTAATCTGGATACTCAATTCAGCCTGCAAACTATTGGCAATCAGGCTTAGAAATATTCCAGCGAAAATGCAGCGCATATTCAATTTAGTAAATCCTCGGGTTGGAAAATCAGCGAAAGCGATCTGAAATTGGCATTAAATATAGTAATCGGCAATACCGCCAATTGTCTGAATGAGGGTGAGGCCTTGTAAACGGCAACTTCAGCCGCGCGATCGAATGCCGCATCGCCACTAGTCTGGGTAATTTTAGTCTCTATCAGCTCGCCGGTAGGCAACATGCGTATTTGTATAATCACGCGCATGCCGTTGCGTGCGCTGGGAGGCCGCGACCACTGCTTTCGCACTTCTTCATGAATCAACGCAGTGGCACTCTGTACCAGTTCCAGCTCGGTCCGCGCCGCTTCAGCTTGCGCTGCCTGGGATGTTTCCCCTTCGCGCTGTCGATCCTGCTCAAGTCGCTGCTGCTGTTGTTGCTTTACACGCTCAGCTTCTGCCACTTCACGCTGCCGTTCCCGCTCTTCGGTACTGCGCTTTTCTTGTTCTTGCCGCAACTTCTCCGCCTGCTGCCGTTGCTCGAGTTGTTGCCGCTCCACCAGGGCAGCCCGTTCCCGCTCCTGTTCGCGCGCCTTTTCAGCTTCCTGAAGCTGCGCCACTTCCTGTTCCTGCTGGACCTTGCGCTGTTCTTGTTCCCGCGCTACACGTTGCTGTTCAGTGCGCTCCTGACGTTGCCGTTGCACATTCTTCTCATTCACTACCTGCGGGTTTTCATCGATAAACAGCGCCTTGATAACGCTCGGCTGTACCAATTCCAAAGGTTCAGGCGCGCGAGCGGTCTGCAAATAAAGCAGAAACGCCAGCAGCAGACCGTGAAAACCCACCGCCACGATAATCGACAGCGGGTAGCCGTTATAGATGACAATGTTGTCGATTGGACTCTTCATCGCTATTTAAACTGGTTCCGGCTTACAAGCTACCAAGCGGCTGGGTGATGAAGTTCGGATTCGTCACGCCGGCTCGCTGCAAAATTGTAATCAAATTAATCATTGCGCCCCAATCCGCCGACGCATCACCCTCTATCAATACCTGAATACTTGGATTGGCGCTCATGATCTGGCCAACCTGCACACCAATCGTTTCCAACGCTATCGATTGTCGATCTTCGCCAGTGGCGCCGAGGCTCAGGAAGTACTCTCCGTTGGACGTAATCGACACCACCAGAGTTTCGAGATTTTCATCTATGTCCAATGCCTCATTATTCGCCTGGGGTAAATCCACTTCGATGCCCTGGTTCATAAGCGGCGCTGTCACCATGAACACAATCAGCAATACCAGCATCACGTCGATATATGGCACGACATTGATATCTGCCATGGGCTTGCGTTTTTTGCGAACTATAATTTCCATATTTGCCTGAAAATACCTGCGTTAATCGCTGTGGATCTGCCGGTGCAGGATGCTGGAAAATTCATCGGAAAATGTAATGTAGCTACTGGTAATACTCTCGACCCAGGTGGAGTAGCGGTTATATGCCACCACCGCCGGGATCGCGGCCCACAAACCCAAGGCAGTCGCCATCAATGCTTCGGCAATACCCGGTGCTACTACCTGTAAAGTTGCCTGCGTCTGGGTGGCCAGCCCCAGAAACGAATTCATGATACCGATCACCGTTCCGAACAGTCCTATATAAGGCGAAACTGAACCGACCGTGGCCAGAAATGCCAGATGCTTTTCCAGTTTCTCTTCTTCGCGGGCAAAGGCTACCCGCATGGCACGCTGCGCCCCCTCCATAACAGCCTCGCGGTCCACGCTGGCCTGCTGCCGCAGACGCATAAATTCCTTAAAGCCCGCACGAAATAAATTCTCCATGCCGACTAATTGCACATTGTCTGCCTTCTGCAGCTGACTGCCTTCTTTATATAGCTGACTCAGGTCCATGCCTGACCAGAAACGCTGCTCAAAACTCAACAGATTGCGTGCGGCCGATGAAAGCACGAGCCAACGTTGCACGATCATTACCCAAGATACGATGGAGAGCAGCAGTAAAATCAGCATTACGATCAATGCCGTGCCACTGGCATCCAGTACCAAATCTATAGGACTTATTCCCTCAGTCACAATGCTATCTCCGGGTTTATATCAGGTCGAAAAAGTGTACGGTTTATCTGCAGGAATGCCGATTGTATGAAGGCATATTTCGGCCAAAGTCATAAATAGTTTCACTTATTCGATGCAATCGCACCTTATACCGGGAAAAAGTGCCTCGGCAGCGATTAATGCAGCCCGAATACTGTTCAATTGTGACGTAAATCTGGCAGCTTTCTTGATCAGCAGTCAGTAGTCAGCTTAATTCTTGCGGTAATTGTTGCTTATCCGGAGATGCTGACAGTGACTGTCAGTCTTTCTCTTGCCCAAACAAATCTTTCAGCTGGCTGGAGGGTTTAATGCCAAAGTGTCGGTAGGCGTATTGCGTAACCACCCTGCCCCGTGGTGTACGCATGATAAACCCCTGCTGGATCAGATAAGGTTCCAACACATCTTCAATCGTGTCGCGCTCTTCACTGAGCGCAGCCGCGAGACTGTCGATGCCTACTGGTCCGCCTTCAAACTTTTCGATCATCGTCAGCAGCAGGCGGCGATCCATATGGTCGAAGCCATTCTTGTCAATGCTGAGCATGTCCAGCGCCAGACTGGCGGTGTCCAGGTTCACCTTGCCGTCGACTTTGACCTCGGAATAATCCCGTACCCGCCGCAACAGGCGATTGACAATGCGGGGGGTGCCGCGAGCGCGTCTCGCAATCTCGGTGGCACCCAGACTGTCGATGGAGACACCGAGTATGCCGGCTGATCGGGTCACGATCTGACTCAACTCCTCGATGGAATAAAACTCGAGTCGCTGCGTAATTCCGAAGCGATCCCGCAGGGGAGAAGTAAGCAGTCCCGCTCTGGTGGTAGCGCCGACCAGGGTAAAAGGGGGCAGGTCCAACTTAATGGAGCGAGCGGCTGGCCCCTCCCCGATCATGATGTCGAGCTGATAGTCTTCCATTGCCGGATAGAGTATCTCCTCCACCACAGGGCTCAGGCGATGAATCTCGTCTATAAAAAGCACGTCGCCGGCTTCGAGATTTGTCAACATTGCGGCCAGATCTCCGGCTTTTTCCAGCACCGGACCAGAAGTAGACTTGATCGACACATTCAGTTCGTTCGCGATTATATTCGCCAGTGTGGTCTTGCCGAGGCCCGGCGGCCCGAACACGAGTGTGTGGTCTAATGGTTCTTTCCGCTTGCGCGCCGCATTTATGAAGATATCCATCTGCGTCTTCACTTCCTGCTGCCCGATGTAGTCTTTCAGGAACAGCGGACGAATGGCGCGGTCCACCGAATCTTCAGTGGGTATCGCTACAGCCGAAATCAGTCTTTCTTCTTCTATCATCAGCCCATGCTCTTCAATGCCAGACGAATCAGTTGTTCACTCTCGGCTACTTCCGGGTTGTCTTTCAGCACCAGCGCAATCGACCTTGCCGCTTGCTGCGGTTTATAGCCAAGGCCAATCAGTGCTGTTTCTGCATCGCGCGTCATCTTGGATACTGTTACTGAGCCAGCATGTGGCAACTCGGCCGCATCAGCAGTGCTCCATTCATCCAGCCGATCACGCATTTCAATAATCAGGCGTTCCGCCGTTTTCTTGCCCACGCCGGACACACTGGTGAGCGCGCTCAAGTCATTGTTGCGGATTGTGCGCACCAGTGCGTCTGCCGCAATACCAGACAGAATCGCCAAAGCCATTTTCGGGCCAACACCATTGACCTTAAGCAGCGCGCGAAACATCGCCTTGTCTTTGGCATCGTAAAATCCATATAAAAGCTGGGCATCTTCCCGGACCACAAAATGGGTATGTAGTAGCAATTGTTTGCCAACTTCTGGCAACTGGTACAGTGTGCTGAGTGGCACCTGAATCTCATAGGTAATGCCATTCACTTCCAGCAACACATCCGGCGGCTTCTTGTCCACCAGGACACCTCGTATCTGGCCAATCAATGTTGCCACCTCTTCCGGCTAAATGATTTCGCGCCTGCCATTCGAATCAGGCTGGCTTGGGTATTGGCATGACAAATCGCGACTGCGAGCGCATCCGCAGCGTCCTCGGCGATGTTATCACTGATCGACAGCAATGCTTTCACCATGTGCTGTACTTGTAACTTGTCAGCACCACCGGCGCCCACCACAGCCTGCTTCACCTTGCGAGCGGAATATTCGTCAACCGGTAAATCGTGAGAAAGGCAGGCAACCATCGCACTGCCCCGCGCTTGCCCCAGCTTCAAAGCGGAACCTGCATTGCGCCCCATGAACACTTCTTCTATGGCGGCCTGCTGGGGGGAGTAACGTTCGATGATCTCGCAGACACCCTCGAAAATGGTCTTCAGGCGCTCTGGCAGTGACTCCGTTTCGGTTCGAATACAACCACAGGCAACATACTCAAACTTGTTGCCGACGACGTTTATCAGGCCATAACCGGTAACCCTGGAGCCAGGATCAATACCCAGAATTATGGCCATCTGTATTCCTCACGCCGGCTTGTCTATCTCACGCAGGCGTATATTCAATTCACGGAGTTGCTGGGCTGACACCAGACCTGGAGCATTGGTTAGAGGGCAAGCAGCCGACTGCGTCTTCGGGAACGCAATCACGTCACGTATTGAAGTGGAGCCAGTCATCAGCATGATCAAGCGATCCAGTCCGAAGGCGATACCCCCGTGCGGCGGACAACCAAATGACAACGCGCTCAACAAAAAGCCGAATTTTTCCTCTGCCTCTTCCGCACCAATGCCCAGAACTTTGAATACTTCCTGCTGCATATCGGCCTTATTGATACGAATTGAGCCGCCACCGAGTTCGGTGCCATTCAATACCATGTCATAAGCTCTTGATAAGGCACCTTCGGGATTGCTGGTTAATTCGCTGACATCACAGGCCGGTGCCGTAAACGGATGGTGCAATGAATTGAGACTGCCATCGCTGACGCGCTCAAACATGGGGAAGTCCACAACCCACAACGGTGCCCAACCGGATTTCACCAGTCCGAGATCTTCAGCGACTTTAATTCGGAGTGCGCCCAGCGCATCGTTGACGACCTTGATCTTGTCGGCTCCGAAGAAAATTATGTCCCCGGTTTCAGCATTGAGTTGTTTGAGCAGGGTTTCAATTACTGCTGGCGTCATAAACTTCAGAATCGGCGATTGCAAGCCTTCGATGCCTGCGGCTCGATCATTTACCTTGACCCAGGCCAACCCCTTCGCACCGTATTTCGCCACAAAGGTGGTGTAGTCATAGATTACTTTACGGCTCAGGCTGGCGCCTTGAGGTACCCGTAACGCCACCACGCGACTCTGCGGGTCCTGCGCCGGGCCGCTGAACACCTTGAAATCCACCGTGCGCATCAGCTCGGCAATATCCAACAGTTCCAGATCAATTCTCAAATCCGGTTTATCCGAACCAAAGCGCCGCATTGCCTCTGCAAAACTCATGCGCGGAAACTGGCCGAGATCTACCTGCATATGTTCCTGGAATACCAGGCGGATCATCTCTTCCATGATGCCCATGATTTGTTCTTCATCCATGAATGAGGTTTCGACATCAATCTGGGTGAACTCGGGTTGCCGATCCGCGCGCAAATCTTCATCCCGGAAACACTTGGCAATCTGATAATAACGGTCCATGCCTGCAGCCATCAGGATCTGCTTGAATAGCTGCGGCGACTGCGGCAGGGCAAAAAAATGATTCGGATGGGTACGACTCGGCACCAGATAGTCACGCGCACCCTCTGGCGTCGCCTTGGTCAGGATTGGCGTTTCGATATCGAGGAATCCGTTCTTGTCGAGAAAGTTACGGACAGTGATCGACACCTTGGAACGGAAGCGCAATCGCGCCGCCATTTCTGGACGGCGCAAGTCAATATATCGGTAGCGCAGACGCACGTCCTCACCCACTGCCGCATGCTCATCGAGTTGGAACGGTGGGGTATTGGCGGTATTGAGTATTTCCAATTCCTTGCCCAGCACTTCGATCTGGCCAGTCGACATGTCCTTGTTGACAGTTCCTGCCGGTCGTAACCGTACCTGCCCCTTCACCTTGATTACAAATTCACTACGCACGCCTTCGGCGGCAGCAAAACTGGCTGGTATATCCGGGTCAAATACCACCTGTGCTATGCCTTCGCGATCACGCACATCCAGGAAGATCACGCCACCGTGATCCCGTCGCCGGTGCACCCAGCCACACAGAACCACGTCCTGTCCGACATATGATTCGTTTAATTCACCGCAATAATTACTGCGCATATACTGTTCCCTATGGCCCTTGCCAAGTTACGCGTTCCGATTCAGTGGCAAAACCTGCCACTAATTAATTGATGCCTGAAATTCAATGCTGGTTTATCCGCTATTGCTTTGACGACTTTTTCTTGGCCGCCGCTTTGCTAGGCTTGCTGTTGCTGGAGCTATCGGCCTGCGCAGTCGACTTGGCAGCTTCGTTCTTATGCGGCGCAGCCGGTTTATCCGACTTGTCGGCTGTATCCTTCTTTGCAGTCTTCGCTGCGTCCGTATTGCCAGAAGCATTGGCAGAATCCGAGTCGGCAAGTTGTTTCTTATCGCCGGTCTTGAAATCAGTTTCGTACCAACCCCCACCCTTGAGACGGAAACTCGCAGCTGATATCATTTTCTCCAATGCCGCCCTACCGCAAGCAGGACATTTGCGCAGCGGCGCATCACTCATTTTCTGCAGCGCTTCCATTGTGTGCTTGCATTTTGCGCAGGTATATTCGTATATCGGCATCGTTACTCTCGGTTGACTGCTCGATTAATGTGCAGCTTGGATCGTTGCTTAAATCGTCAACAATGGCGCGACAACAAGCCCCATCACTGCGAAAAGCCAGCGATTATACCTTATATAGATTTTCCGGCGCACCCTGATTCCTTAATCATAAGCGGATTATAGCGACGAAAAAGCTCATTCGTGGAGTTCGCATTAGCATAAATTGCGCTGATTGATGGCGACAGTTCCAGGTAAAATTGCGAATACAGACTGTTCTTTTTTTCAATGTGAAGCCAAATTTGCAAGATTCAAAAACAGAAAGAGAACTGCGGTAATTGAATTTTCCAGTTGCGCAATGTGAAATAGCGCAGACTAATGCGGTTAAAGTTGATAGAAGTACTTGCTAGCAAAAGGTGAATGGTTTTAAATACACTTCCTAAGAATCAGTGACAAAAACTGTTTCTTGAGAATAGAACCGGTATTGAAATTTAGTATTGATGGTACCAAGCAAACGACTAATGGTTTCTCCTCAACCGAGAAGAATTTTTCAAACCTGCAACAACTTGCATAGATAAAGAGAACGGGCATGGCTGTTAAAAAATCCTCCAAGAAAGCTGCATCAAAAAGCAAAGTAAAAGCAACCAGCGCAGCTAAGAAGCAAACTGCTGCGATCCAAAAGAAATACACCAAAACTGAAATCCTGAACGAGATCTCACAAAATACTTCTGTTAGCAAGAAAGAAGTATCTGCGGTTCTGGATGAACTGGCGGTAGTAATTGAGCGCCACATCAAGAAGCGTGCGGTAGGTGAATTTACCCTGCCTGGCCTGCTGAAAATCAAGTCTGTCGTGCGTCCAGCCAGACCTGCCCGCAAGAATGTACCAAATCCATTCCGCCCCGGCGAAATGATGGACATTCCACGCAAAGCAGCTTCTACCAGAGTAAAAGTACTGCCTCTTAAGAAGCTGAAAGAGTTTGCCCTGTAACATTGTCCGGCAACTCTGCAGCTCTTGTTGCCTTTGTGGTTCTTAAATAGCTATAAGTAGTTCTAAAGTAGCTGTTAAGCAACAAAGGCAAGCACAGTTCCAAACTTGAAAGGCAGCTATGGCTGCCTTTCTTTTGCCTTTCGATAATCAATCAGTGTAGTAAATGAACCCATGCGCGCCAGTGAATATTTATTAGCTACCGTAAAAGAGACACCGGCGGATGCTGAAGTCATCAGTCATCAATTAATGCTGCGCGCCGGCTTGATCCGCAAATTAGCCAGCGGACTCTATACCTGGCTACCCATGGGACTCCGCGTGCTCCACAAGGTGACGTCAGTGGTGCGTGACGAAATGAACAAATCCGGCGCGATGGAAGTCTCCATGCCCGTAGTACAACCGGCGGAACTATGGCACGAGTCTGGCCGCTGGGCAGCAATGGGCCCTGAACTGCTGCGTTTTCAGGACCGGCATGAACGCGACTTCTGCCTCGGACCGACCCATGAAGAAGTCATCACTGATCTGGTGCGCGGTGAATACAACAGCTATCGCCAACTGCCAGCCAATATTTATCAGATTCAAACGAAGTTTCGGGATGAACGCAGGCCGCGCTTCGGCGTGATGCGTGCCCGCGAATTTATCATGAAGGATGCCTATTCATTTCATGTGGACCAGGCGTCGCTCGACCAGACTTATCAACTGATGCATCAGACTTATAGCAATATTTTCCATCGCCTTGGTTTGGATTTCCGACCAGTGCTGGCTGATTCCGGCAATATCGGCGGCAGCATGTCCCATGAGTTTCACGTCCTCGCCGACTCTGGCGAAGATGAGATTGTATTCAGCAGCGCCAGTGACTACGCGGCCAATATGGAAATGGCACAAGGCAAGCTTACTGACCTGCCCCAGGCAACTACGCAGTTGCCAATAGCAACGGTGGCCACAGGTGACGCCCACAGCATCGATGCGGTAGCGACCTTACTGCAAGTGCCACCGCAGACACTGCTAAAAACCCTCATAGTGCACGCCTGCGATGTAGAAGGTATACGCAGCGGGGAGCTGGTCGCTTTGCTGCTGCGTGGCGATCAGGTACTCAATGAAACCAAGGCGCAAAAAATTGCAGGAGTGGCTGCACCGCTGGAATTTGCCACTGATGAGCTGATTCAGCGGAAGCTCGGTTGCCTGCCAGGATGTCTCGGCCCGGTGGGTCTGGGCGCCGCCATAAAGATTATCGCTGACCATTCTGTGGTGAACCTTAAGAATTTCATCTGTGGCGCGAATCGGGATGGCGAACATCTGCGCAATGCCAACTGGAATCGCGACTGTCGCTTTGATGCAGTGGCAGATTTGCGCAAGGTGCAGGAAGGCGATCTGAGCCCCGACGGCAACGGCACCCTGTCAATCAAGCGCGGTATCGAAGTAGGCCACATCTTTCAGCTCGGTAAAAAATACAGCGCAGCACTGAATGCAACGGTACTTGATGAAACTGGCAAGTCCATAGTCATGACCATGGGTTGTTATGGTATCGGTGTCACTCGTGTAGTCGCTGCGTGTATCGAACAGAATCACGATGATCGAGGCATCATCTGGCCAGAGCAACTCGCCCCGTTTCATCTCGTGATCGTGCAGATTGATGCACATAAATCCGAACAGGTACGGGATATTTCCGAGCAACTGTATCGTGCCACACAGGCGTTGGGCCTCGAAGTATTGCTGGATGATCGGGATCGCAAAACGAGTGCCGGCGTCAAGTTTGCAGACTCTGAATTAATTGGCATCCCGCATCGTATCGTGGTGTCGCCTCGCAGCCTCGCGGAGGGTGTGATTGAATACGCCCGCCGTGGCGCTGGCGAAAAACAGTTGGTGCTGCAGGCTGATATTCTGGATTTTCTGCGGGATCAGATAAGCCACTTGCACTAGTTGCCATTACCCGGGGTCAAGTTGGCGCCAATTTAACGGTGAATCTGGAAATCCGTATAAGGCGGGCATGTCACTGGCACCTTCATGGAGGAGTTTGAATTGACCAACAACACGGCAACAAAACCATACATATTGGTGCTCTACTATTCGCGCTACGGAGCCACTGAGAAAATGGCCCAACTCATCGGCCGCGGCGTCGAAAGTGTTGGCACCCTGGAAGCACGACTGCGGACAGTGCCAGCGGTGTCCCCGAATACGGCAGCGAGCGCACCAGCGATTCCAGAACAAGGCGCCATCTACTGCACTGAAGACGACCTGCGGAACTGTGCCGGGCTCGTCATCGGCAGCCCGACCCGGTTCGGCAACATGGCTGCAGCTTTGAAATATTTTCTCGATAACACAGGCAGTCTCTGGGTCTCTGGCGCTTTAATTGACAAACCGGTGGGCGTATTTACTTCCACCTCATCCCTGCACGGCGGTCAGGAAACCACTCTGTTAACAATGGTATTACCCCTGCTCCATCACGGCATGATTTATTGTGGCATCCCCTACTCCGAAGCGGCATTGAACTCCACCACCAGCGGCGGTACACCCTATGGCGCCAGCCATCATGCCGGCGCTGATGGCAAGAATCCCATTACAGAAACTGAGAAGGCCTTATGTCTCGCTCAGGGCAAACGCATCGCCACGATTGCATTGAAGCTCGCTACTGTCACCTGATTCTGCACCATGACTGACACTGCCAACCCTCCCATTGCCCTGCAACGCGCCCGCCTGATTGTGCTTGCCGCCTGCTATGGCTTGCTGCTGAATTTCCTGGTGAGCAGCCTGATGGTTCTGAATGGGCTCGCAGCGGCTACACTCGTTATCTGGCTGGTGCAAATCATACCCCTGGCGATTTTCCTGCCCGGTTTGCATCAGAGCCGCTTGCGCAGTTTTGCCTGGGTGAGCTTCGTCATCCTGTTGTACTTCATGCATGGGGTACTGGTCGCGTTCGATCCGGGTCGCAGATGGTTCGGATTGATCGAAGTGAGTCTGTGCGCGGTCGCGTTTGTGGCCCTGATTATTTATATCCGGCAATATCGCCAGTACTATCAGGTCAGACTTTGATAAAAAAGGACCGATAAGCCGGGGTCAGACCCTGAGCTATCCCCGCTCACCAGCCCAGCGTAGATTTCACCAAAGGAATTGTCAGGCGGCGCCGCTGCGACAGTGACGTCGCGTCCAACTGGTCCAGAATCTGCATCAGTGCACGCGAGCTGCGATCCGCCCTTTGCAGAATATATTCCGCGACGGCATCGTTTAATTCCATGCCGCGATTTTTGGCGCGCAACTGCAAGGCCTGCAGCTTTTCATGGTCGTTCAACGCGCCGATCTGGAATACGAGACAGGATTGCAGGCGCGAACGCAGATCGGGGAGTTGTATCGGCAATGCAGCCGGTGCCGTGTTCATCGCCAACAGCAATTGGGTATCGCTATCCTTGATGGCATTAAATGCCGTAAATAGCGCGGCCTCCCACGCCGCATCACCAGCGATCAGTTCCACATTATCCAGACACACCAGCGACAAGGTGTTAGCTCCCTCGAGAATTTCCGGATGCAAATTAGCTTTATCATGCATGGGCAAATAGAGCGCATTGCGCTGTTCCAGCGCCTGCTGGTGGCAAGCCGCCTGTAGCAGGTGGGTTAAGCCGGCGTCATGGCTGCCCCAAATAGCAACGAGCTGTTGCTGCTGCGCTGGATCAGACAGACAGGCAACAGCCTGTTGATTGGACTCGGCAATCAGGAAGTTTTCGAAGGTGGCGTTATCATCCAGCGTGACACCCAGTGTCAACTGGCTAGGCGGATTGGCAGGCATGTGTCAGCGGACCCATCGATAATGCAGCACTGACGGATCGCGTCCCTGCGAACTGGCAATCGGCGTCAGATCCCGATCCAGAGTAATCAACTCCAGCAATTGCTGGGAGTCGCCCTGCAGACCAAGTTCCAGTTCCAGGCGGGTACCATCAAGAGTTTCTACGACCATACTGCGCACCAGACCGAGGGTGCGGACATAATTCAGCAGCGACGAATAAGCCTCCAGATCGTCAATGCCTTCCACGCGTAACAGCACATAATTCTGGTCAGTCGTAACCGGCACGACTGCGAAATAATCGGCCAACTGCGTCGTAATGCGTTCCAGCGGGTTGTACAGGTAGACCTTAAGATCAGATTCGAAACCGTCGAACACAGTGGCCTGATTCTGGAAGATGAATTGCCAGAGGCCTACCAGTTCACCACTGGCCGTAAACAGCAAGCGGCCCGAGAGGACTGAATCAGCACCATAACGGGCACTGGCCGCGGTTATTACCGCCTGATCCAGATTCCATAGACTCTCCAGCGGGAGGCTGCGCCGATCTTCGAAATCCAGCACCGGAAAGATTACCGGCACGCCACGCTCAGTGCCGAAACGCTGAATCAATGCCACCACTGCCGGATCACCATCTGCAGTCAGCAGACGGCGCTCGCCATTTACTTCCTGCAATACCATCCACACCAGCACACTGGGACGATTACTGTCCCAGATTGGCACACCGGCACCTGTTAGCATTTCGTCGATCAATGAGGCCGCGAAAGTGACATTGACAAAGCGTTGCTCCACAGCAAGCGCATCAGGAACGGGCATCAATTCACTGCTATAACTGATTGCTTCGACATAGTTCTGGGCATTTGCCAGCGCGCGCGCGACATTCCCATCCTCCAGAGGGCGCTGTGAACCAGTTACTTTTACAATTACTGCCGCGAGCGCTTCCCGAAATGCACGGACACGTTCGGCCTCGCTTTCATTGCTCACCGCAATCTGAAAACTGTATAGACCGGTCACCTGCAATGCGCTGCTGGACGGCGCAAATGCCATATTCAGCAGCAGTGCCAACAGCAAGATTGGCAGGGGCAACAGCACAGTATTGGTTACACGCTGGTAATTGGCATACATCATGGGCTGCGATAATACTGTAATTCATCCCCCTTTGGCATTGCCGGGCGCAGGTAATCATTGGCGCCGGGGTCCGAATATAGTCACTGACTCCCTTTCCGCTTCTTGGTAAACTGCGCAGCTGGTTTCACCCACTGACAAGCGGCACACTCAGGTGTCACAGTAAATTTGTAAAGTAGTGAGCAAAGAGACATAGACGATAGAGGCTGCACCATCCATGACAGATTCACTCAGTTACCGTGACGCAGGGGTCGATATCGACGCCGGCAATGCGCTGGTCGAAAAAATCAAGTCGGTAACCCGCAAAACCAATCGACCGGAAGTATTGTCTGAACTCGGCGGTTTTGGAGCACTCTGCGAAATCCCCTCCAAATACAAGCATCCAGTTCTGGTCTCCTCTACAGATGGCGTGGGCACTAAATTGAAACTGGCTATGGCCATGAACAAGCACGACACGATTGGCATCGATCTCGTGGCCATGTGTGTCAACGATCTGGTCGTGTGCGGCGCCGAGCCACTGTTCTTTCTGGACTACTACGCCACGGGCGGATTAAACGTGGCAATGGCAACTTCTGTAGTAACAGGGATAGGCGCCGGCTGTGAACAGGCAGGTTGTGCACTGGTAGGTGGCGAAACTGCCGAAATGCCCGGTATGTATTCCGGGGAAGACTACGATCTCGCCGGCTTCGCCGTGGGCGTCGTCGAAAAATCGGCAATTATCGATCAGCATAAAGTCAGCATCGGTGACAGCCTGATCGGTTTACGTTCCTCGGGCCCCCATTCCAATGGCTACTCTTTGATCCGCAAGATATTGGAGGTCAGCAAAGCGAGTCTGCATGACAAGTTTGAATCCAGCACTTTGGGCGAGACCCTGCTCACACCTACCATCATCTATGTGAAGACTATTCAGCAACTGGCTGAAAGCGTGGATATTCATGCCATATCACATATCACAGGTGGCGGTATTACCGAGAATTTACCACGCGTCCTGCCAGCCAATACCCAGGCGCGCATTCAATTGAATAGCTGGCTCAGACCACCAATCTTTGACTGGCTGCAGCAACAGGGCAAGGTCAAGGATGCAGAAATGTACCGCACTTTTAACTGCGGCATCGGCATGATTGTGTGCGTAGACAAAGCCCAAACCGCCGCGGCCTTAAAATCGTTGAATAGCACCGGTGACAACGCGGTCCTCATTGGTGATATCGTCGAGCGTAAGGAAGGACAGGCACAAGTAGCCTTACTCTAAGACATTCGTTATGCAGCAGACAGATTGCACGATAGCGGTTCTTATTTCGGGAAACGGTTCCAACCTGCAGGCACTCATCGATGCGAGTGCTTCCTCCAACTACAAGGTCGGTCTGGTGATTTCGAATAATCCCGCTGCCTATGGTCTGCAACGCGCCGCGCAAGCTGGCATACCGGCACAGGTTATCAATCATCGCGACTTCGCATCGCGTGAGGCTTTCGATCTGGAACTGATTAGCGCACTGGATGCGTTCAAGCCGCAGCTGATTGTCCTCGCCGGGTTTATGCGCATCCTCAGCCCGCAGTTCGTGCAGCATTTCAATGGGCGGATTTTAAACATACACCCTTCCTTGCTGCCGAAATATCCTGGCACCAACACCCATCAGCGCATACTCGACGCTGGCGAATCCGAGCATGGCGTGTCGGTTCACTTCGTTACTGAAGAATTGGATGGCGGGCCGGTAATCGCACAGGAAAAGGTGGCGGTGCTGGACACTGATACCGCCGCTGTACTCGCCGCCAGGGTGGCGCAGAAAGAACACCTGGTGTATCCCCGTGTCGTGTCCTGGTTTGCCAGTGGCAGGCTGCGTATGCAGAATAACAATGCCTATATGGACGCTACACAGCTACCTGCTTGCGGACTTGAGCAATTGCCCAAATGAGCAAGCGCGGCTTCCTGATCACGGTCATTGCGCTCTGTTCTGCACTCGGCAGAGTCATGGCACAGGAACCGGCCAGCTCGGTCGTTGCCCCCGCTGCTACCTACACTGCCCACTATCAGGCTAGCGCCAATGGCTTGAAAGCCACTGCCAGACGCATCCTGACGCAACTGGACAACGGCAGCTATGAATTGGTCAATGAACTGGAAGCCACTGTGCTGGGCCAGGAAATCGCCCGTTTGCAGCAACGCAGTCGCTTCCACTATGCCGCTGACAGCATTCGCACTGACAGCTACTCCTATCGCGTGAGCGGTATCACTTCCGACCAGCGCAGTATTGAATTCGACTGGCAGGCAGGCACGGCGCTAAGCACCGAAGACAGTGAATCCTGGGTGCTGGAGTTGCGCGCCGGTGTATTTGATCCGCTGAGTCACCAGTTCGCCCTGAGTCAGCAGTTGGCGCTGGAGCAGACTGGCCGCTACCAGAGCGAGTATGAATTTACCGTGATTGATGGCGATGAGATTGAATCCCATCGTTATCAGTTGATCGGAGAGGAAGTGCTGGATACGCCACTCGGCAAACTGAATACCGTCAAACTGGAGCGCATCCGCAACCCATCTAGTCCACGCTCGACTATTATCTGGCTGGCGCCAGATTGGCAATTTCTGGTTGCCCGCATAGAACAGATGAATGGCTCGCTGCAAATGCAACTGGTATTGGAAATAGCTGACATCGGTGGTGCAGCTGTCACCGCGCTGCTTGGGTCAGACTAGTTCCAGCGCCGCGACCGGAGCCGGTAGCAGCCGATCCAGTGACCCAACAGAAGCATTTTGCCCTAGTCAGTAAGGGTGTCGGTCTCGTCTTCGACCTGTTTCTTCTGCAAGCTATATTTACGAATTTTTTCCACCAGGGTAGTACGCCGGATATGCAACCGGTCTGCGGCTCGCGCTACCACACCGCCACTGTCATCCAGCGCCTGGCCGATCAGGCTGCGCTCCAGATTCGCGAGATATTCCTTCAGGTCGATACCGTTGAGCGGTAACAAAGCCTGCCCGAGATTGTCCAGTTGTCCGCTTTCTGACGCCTCTACACCCTCACTTCTCAGCGCATCTTGCAACTCGAGACTGCGGGCAGATTCCACCAGCTTGCGCAACTTGTCCGGCAGGTCATTGATGCCGACTATGCCATGTGGAAACATTATTGCCATACGCTCGATGAGATTGGCGAGTTCACGTACATTGCCTGGCCAATCGTATCGGCACAGGGCAGCGATAGCGCCGGAGTTGAAGCGCACGGAACCGCGCTGCTCCTTCTCCATCATGCCGATCAATTCATTCAATAGTAACGGAATGTCTTCTGCCCGCGCGCGCAGCGACGGCATCTCGATCGGAAATACATTCAGACGGTAATACAAATCCTGGCGGAATTCGCCAGCCTTGATCATCTGCTCCAGGTCGCGATGCGTGGCCGCGAGTATGCGAACATCACTCTGGATCGTATTCACACCACCGACCCGCTCGAAACTGCGCTCTTGCAACACACGCAGTAACTTCACCTGCATGTTCAGCGGCATGTCCCCGATCTCGTCGAGAAACAAAGTGCCACCTTCAGCCAACTCGAAGCGGCCGGCGCGGGACGCAATCGCTCCGGTAAAGGCGCCCTTCTCATGCCCAAACAATTCACTCTCCAGCAACTCGCGCGGGATGGCACCACAGTTGATCGGGATAAAGGGTTTGTTGGAGCGCGCACTGTTCAGATGCAGGTTGCGGGCAACGACTTCCTTGCCAGTGCCGGATTCGCCAGTGATCAACACACTCACTTCCGTGTTGGCCACCTGTCCCATCATGTAACGAATGCGCTGCACTGCCGGGCTGTTACCCACCAGACTGCGGAACATGTTGTAATCCTGCACACCATCAAAGTCGCGCAGACGATTGAAATGCTCGTTAAAAACTCGCGCCTTGTGCAACGCATCCAGTAACGGTTGATAGCTCAACTTCCCTGGCAATGTGGAGGTAACGCGCGATCGCAGCTCTGCATCGATAATTTTGGGAATAGCCTGATCGCCCAGAATGACAAAGGGCACGCCAGCCTCCCAGGCGTAAATGGCTGCGAGCAATTGCGGTAGCGAGACATGTTCGCACGCGCCAATTAACGCAACTTCCAATCCCGCAGGAGCTGTCAAAAATTCTTCTGCACGCTGCTGCCAGTTGCGCGTAGTCGCAGAAATAATATTTTCACCCAGAAACGACAGCACAGTGGCGCGATCGCGACGCGAGACTTCATCGTCATCGATCAACAGTATGCGGCTATCAGGATTCATCTATTGGACATTCGCAGGCAAGGAGGACGGCATAGCTGCCGACGTATTTCAGATCGGATCAATTAGACCCGCTGCGAGGTGTTTAGTCAAATGCAGGTGCGGGGTAAAAAAATTAGCCGGCGAGACAAATCTTGAGACGAGTCTGGGAGTCACCACCAAAGCTGTTCAACAGTCTGCTGCGCTCGGTGTTACTTGTATCCGAATGTGCGAGCCGTCCCATTTCAAACAGCGAACAGCCAAGACTCTTGCTGTGTTGCAGCGATGTCCAGATTAGTGCCGGCATCATGGGTCGTTCAGGTGCCTGCTCAACGCTGGAACCAAATAAGTAAGACAAGTTCGCGCGGTGTGCACGAACAAGGCACTGGCAACCGGCGCCGTGGAATGGCGCTCATGCATCCGGCGCTCATTCTTCAGATTGCCCTGAACCATGAAAGCCTTGCCCTGGCGAATCAGTTGCTCATAGCGTTCGAGACTGGAATAAGGCGAATCGCCTGACTTCACTGCCCGTGCAAAAATTCGTGCAAGGGATGCTGCATCATTGTCTGAAAAATTCTGTTCGCTGGCGATGCTGATATCGAGGTTGCGTTGACCCCAGTTAATCATGCTGCGCTGACTCTGGCGAATCTTGCGCTTCAGGGCATGTTCGGACAATGTCAGGTCGATAATTTTCGCAGTTTGCACTATCGGACGTGCCCCTTTCTCCAATAGTACCTGCGTGACCGGTGACATGATTCCGCAACTGACTGGATCGAGGTATTCGAGAATATTTGGCTGAATTTCGTCAATGAGACGATTGATATGATGTTGTAATACTTGCACGGCTTCGAGTTTGAAATTATTCGAAGAGGTTTGCATGCTTAACCGATTGACATGTGAAAACGCTTCCAGCCCAAAGTAGCCCAGACACTTTCTGCCACGCTCATCTGTGTGCATCGTCAAACTGCAGGCAAACACCGGTTTGCCTTCGGCGATCACAACGAAAGATCGATCCACATAATGCGACGCAGATTTTGAGCGGCGCAACAGCTCTGAAGAATTTTGTGAATAGAACGGATTTTGTAACGGATCATTGGCAAACAACTCGCTCCAGTAGTGCTTGAATTTTGAATCTGCAAACTCGATTACATCATGCACAATTTTAATCTCACTTCTGTCGATGTTTTCTGTCACTGAGTTGAATTAAAGCGCAACTGCTTGCTTACCACAATAATGTTATCCGCCCGGCCATGAAATACTCATCAGCAAGAATTCGTTCAATGCGACTCTGACCCCTACCTCGCCTCGACCCCTACCTCGAGCCCATCTTTGTTGCCAACTACGATCCCCTGGCGCTGAATTCCTTTATTATCTTTGGCAGCTAGCTTGTAATTTAATCGCAAAAAAGTCGAACACAATCTGGGGCATCGTCGGGTAAAAATTGCAGGATTCATTCCGCAGCTGAACCTCCCGCGTTACATTTTCGTTCAAGCTAGAATCGCGCTACCCCCGAATCTCAGGATTGCTGCCAGTGCAATGGGATCACTCTGACCCGCATCCCTTGACCATCACTGTTCAACCCGCCGATATCGCCGGATCGGGTCACTCAAATAATGCCTATTATGTTAAATGGTGCGAGCAATGCGCGGGCACTGGCAGCTGATCTGCACCACTCTGGCAACGGGCAAAGCTACGCGCTTTCCGGCCCGCTTTCTCGAGGTCTATGGAGGAGCTGTGATCGCCGTCAAAAATCCGGAGGAAACCAGAGCATAAATGTGCACTGCGTCGCTGTATTATTGAAGCAGTTACTCACCTTGCAGTTCCCTCCAGCGCTGGCGCACAGTCTTTTTTCGCGCGCTGGGTGCTGCATGCAGCGCGCTCCGGGTAAATTTTCCCGAAAAATAAATTGAAAATATTTGGTAAATGTTCGCGTCGAAAAATCAATGACTTAGTGCCAGACAGTGGCGCGCCGCAAGCCGAGCGAGGCTACTGCAATCGGCAGTCACAGGATATATATCTGTTAATTATCACTTTGTTACAACGTTAATGCCGGCACAGTCAGCAATTGCATCCGAGGCCTCGCAGCGGCGGACACGGCGTTTAAAGATATTTTTACACCAGTCGTTATAGTTGAGACCCGCTGCTAAAACGAGCGCTGTGGCTGCACTTTCCAGTGCATGTTGCATAATAGAAAATCGATACGAGAGTGGCAGCAATCCCAGGTCATAACCTGCTTTTGATGCAAACGTAAACCAGGGATTGTTTGATTCCGCGTAATGGACCAAGAAGCAGCTCAGCAGTGAATACTTCGAATATCAAATCCAGACCTGCAATGCCGGGCAAAGGCACGATTACGCACATGACTGCGAAACGCAAACCGTCCGCGTCAGCGGCTGCATTGCTGGCAGCCGAGGGCATCGATCTGCCCCATGTCATGCAAGAACTGCAGCAGCTGTCCCCTATCAACGCTTCCCGCGTGGTCAAATTGCATGACCGCATAGGTGCTGGCGAATATGTGCTGGACGCCAACCGTATCGCCGCGAAGTTGCTGGATTTCGAAAACTCTCTGGACCCTTGATATCACCCGCTATCCGGCAGCCTGCCTTGCACACTCAGGGCCACGGCAGCGGTGGTTGCAGGTCAGCCAAATATTCCAGATCTGCCGCCACATCCACATCCCGCAAGGGTTCCAATAGAGTTCCCTGCAGGCCCAGCGCATCCAGTTTGGCGCAGGTCTGCGCCAATACCGCAGCAGACCCCCACTCTATATCCTGGAAAGGCTCGGGATTGGCTTGCCGCAGACCGAGTAAAACATAGCCCCCATCCTGCGCCGGTCCCAGCACCCAGTCATGCCCGGACGCAAGTGCCGCCAGCGCTGAATCCAGGTAGTTTGCGGTTAATGCGGGGCAGTCTGTGCCAATGAGCAACATATAGTCGGTGCCCGCTGCCGCCAACACAGCGCGCGCGCAAGCCCACATTTTCTGCCCCAGATCGGCTCCCTCCTGAACAAATATACCCTTTTTATTACAAAGAGATATAAAGTATTCATGAGAAGGATTAGAACTTACCCACAAGCTGACAGGCGCCAGCCCCGAGTGCTGCACAAGCTGCAGGGTGCGGTCAGTCAGCGCCAGATACAGCGCCAACGCTGAGTCGGCACCGATGGCGGGAATCAGGCGTGTCTTGACCTTGCCTCGCACCGGTTCCCGGGCGAACACGGCAATCTGTCCCCGCGGATATCTGGTTGGCTGGTTCGGATCAGGCATGAGCTACCTTTAACTGGATGCCGATTTGGTTAGTGGTTTGACTGCCGCAGGGTAATACATCTGTTGCAATCGGATCGGGCTGACGCCACAGAAATACAGCAGTCGCAGCCACCACATCAGTACCACGGTACGCAGCAGACCCTGCTGTTCCCAGCGCCGGCTGGAAGCGAGCACCGGTCGTGTAATCCAGTGCGGGGTGCTCTTGCGCCGCAAGCGCTTGCAGATGGCCACATCTTCCATTAATGGCAAAGGCGGAAAGCCACCAATCTGCGTAAACAGCTGTTTGCTGACGAACAAGGCCTGATCGCCGGTGCACACAAAGCTTAGCTGTGTGCGCAGGTTCATGCAGGCTGCGATTATTCTGAATGGCAAGGCGGGGTTGCTTAGGCGCACGCTAAACCAGCCCCATTGGGACCCGGGTACAGCAAGCGCTGCCAGCAGCAGCCGATCCGCAGCCTCAGGTAACTGTGCGTCGACATGGAGAAACACGAGCAAATCGCCGCTGGCGACAGCGGCACCAGCATTCATCTGCAGACTGCGACCGGCAGCCGCGCTGAGCACCGTATCCGCCAACTTGAGCGCCAGCGCCGGCGTGCCATCAGTACTGCCGCCATCCACCACCACCACTTCATGACCACACTCGCGATAGGCTTGCAGTCGCTGCAATTGCGCCTCAATGAGAGCGGCTTCATTAAGTACAGGCAGGATGAAACTGATGCGGGTCATAGCTTGGGTGCTGCGATCTTTGCTCAAGCGTTGCTCGCTGGATGACAGGCTGGCATTAGTTGCCCAGCGCGCCGCCGCAACTGCTGCCCTGCCCGGCCGTGCACCCAAAGCAATGCTCACCGATAACGATGGGGTTCCCCATCAAGTCAGATGCAAGCACTTCGCTTAGATGCGTCCGGGCTTTGGCGAAATGCCGCAACGGCAGGTCGAGCATCTGGTTAAAGTCGCAGTCATACAGATTGCCCTGATAATCGATGCTGAGCAGATTGCGACACATAACTGTATCGAGGTTTTGCACCCGATAGCTGCTGCGCAATATATCCATATATTGATGGTAGAGTCCTTTCGCCAGCAGCATGCCGCCAAACCGACTGATGGGCATATTGGTAATGGTAAATAACTGATTGAATACGATGCCATGCTGGCTCAACAGTTCCCGCTTGTAATCGGTCTCCAGTGCTTGCTGCGGTGGCGGCAGATTAAGACCATCGGGGTTGTATACGAGATTTAACTGCAATCCAGGCCGGGTGCCATAGCCCAGCTGATTCAGTTTCTGCAATGCGGCAATGCTCTCCTTGTAGACGCCCTTGCCGCGTTGTTTCTCCACATTCTGCTCAAGATAGCAAGGCAGCGATGCCGTAACCGTTACACCCTCGCTGGCGAGAAACTCCGCCATGTCTTCATAGCCGGGCTCACCCAGAATCGTGAGGTTGCAGCGATCGATCACAGTCACGCCAGTAGCCCGGGCCTGCGACACCAAATATTTGAAATGCTGATTAATTTCCGGGGCACCACCGGTGAGATCCAGCGTTTTTACGGCGTGTGTGCGCAAATACTGCAGCACGAGATCGATTGTGGCGCGGTCCATCTGCTCGGTACGCGTGGGCCCGGCATTGACGTGACAGTGAGTACAACTGAGGTTACAGGTGTAGCCGAGATTCACCTGCAGGGTATCCAATACCTGGCGGGATATCGCAGGAAAATCAGTCTTGATCAATAAGGGTCTGGTATCGAGCATGCAAGCACGAGGTCTCTTTTGATTGCAGGGTTAGCCAAGCAGACCCGATGCACCGGCATTTTATGACATGCCAAAGGGTATTGCATGAGCTTAATCAGACTGTGAGCCAGTAGCCATACCTCAACGCAGGCCCTGTCTATGCTCTGCGAGGAATGCGGAGATGCAGTCTGCTGCATTTCTGGGCATTTTACCGAGAGCAGTACGGAAAAATCGCTGGTGGCGATCTTGTATTACAAATGCTGTTGGTTTCTAATACCCGGCCAATACCTGCCGTATAGAAATTTTTGCCGAAGCCAGTATCCATGAGCCACCCGGCGGTATCGGGTGGCCTGAGGCAAGTCAGGAGTCGACCACATGGTCGATGGAAATTAACGAAGTGAAGAGTAAAAATTATTACGTAGTTGCTACTGCGCCGAATGAGCCCTCATTAAAGGTGAAGATCTCGGGTCCTTATCTTACCAGGCAAGCCGCACAAGCTGACCTGGCTGCCGCAATCACCGAAGCCATGGATCTTGATCCCTGCGCCAAAAACTACAAATACAGCATTTCCAAAGTAGAGAGCCGTAAACCAGGTGTTATTCAACACATGGCGGCACACGCCTAGCCCATTTCCTGAAAAAGGGTGTAAACTACACTCCTATCAATCTTATTATGCTCATGAATGTATTATACGTTTGCCGTATTTGATATTAATGCAGGTCACAACCACCGTTTCATCCATGGTACCAAGCCTGCTCCGCAGGCGCCCATAGAACGAGAGAGGTCCAATTGAAAAAACTTAGCGCACTACATCACATCAGTATCATCGAATCCCGTGGTACCAACTGTGCCTGGGTAAGAATCAAATATGACGGCAAGAGCTTCCAGCAGTCATTTCCCTTCAGGAAATATGGCGGCAAAGCCAAAGCAATCACCGCTGCCAAGGCGAAGCGCGACGTCGAAGGTCGCAAGATCTATGGCAGTAATTGGCCCTTCGCCAAGTTCAGCCCGCGCAAGATCTCCCCGCTGAATTCATCTGGCGAGATCGGTGTAAGCTATTCCGAAAAGGATCATTCCTGGGTCGCAACCTGGCAGGAAGGCAACGGCGTCAAGCGCAAACAGAAGAATGCGTACTTTTCCATCAACAAGTATGGTGATGATAAGGCCAAGCAGAAGGCAGTCTCAGCTCGTCGTAGTGCAGTGAAGGCGAACCGGATTCAGTAACACCCATCACATGGTAGCGGCTGCGCGCTGGATTCGGGTTTCTCAATGAGCATTTGTTGAGGGGCCTAAGAAAAACGGGGTCAGAGTAAAATTACGCTAGCGAATGCAAATCGATTGGCAGTGTCGAGCGTAATTTTACTCTGACCCCTTTTTTAACCCCTTTTTTACAGCCCAGCCTGCGGCGCTCCCCAGATGCGACTGGTGTTGAGCAAATCGGCATAAATCAGATTGGCATCGAAATTCAAACGGTCTACGCCGAACACTTCAAACAAAGCTTCGAAACCGCCCACTGCTTCATCGGTATCGTTATCGATTGCATAAACAAGTCTATCCAGCGATTTCGCATCTGACAGCGCCTGCGCCGTGTGCATCAAGCCCGCATCGCGCATACCAGTGACAAGCACAACCTGAGTTTCATCACTCGCCGGAAAGGTGGAGAACATGCCGTAGTCACGGAACGGCTCGCCTTGCTCCGGCAGCCCGGCGTCGCTCGTGTAGTATTCTGCTGTGCGCACATTGAACAACTCATCGTAACTGCGCCCCACTTGCAGTCCAGAACCGGCAAACGTCATCTCCTTCAGTTTATCCAGAGCGCTGATGTACCCAATATAGACGATATGGTTGCTACGGATTTCGGCAGTGGTGAGATCTGACATCATCGTAATGTTCAGGGGCTTGCCGCTTTCCTGCAGAATCGGCACGATGCGAGCCAGCGCGTAGGCGCTGCCTTCCGGCATATAGCTTAAATCCAGGTCGAGATAATTTTCCGTATGCGCGATGTCACTGAAGCGCAAGTTCTCCAGATCGCCGGGAGAATTGACGTTGAACTCACGCACCATTCGCGCCACGTTACCGTTCGCATTCAATTCGCCAAAAATATAATAGTCGCCCATCACCAGCAGTATCGGTTTTTCGTCGGTTAATACAGTGCTCCAGACAGGATGTGCGGCCGCGAGATGCGCAGCGCTATAATTCTCTTTGTCACTGTCCCTGAAGAGGTAAATCAGATTCGCTGACAGCAGAATTATCACAACAGCCAGCAGACCCGTAGTCAGGTTAAGCCATTGCGCTCGTGTGCTGGTGCCTGCCTGCACGCTCAGTGGCGGCGCCAACCGGAGCACCGCTAAGGTGTATTTTCCCTTGAGAATGACGATGCGCTGGGTCGCGCCAGGTTCATGTTGAGCGTAATACGCATCGAGCTTCTTGCGCAGTTGATGCACGTATACCCGCACGGTCGAGTCAGACGACACATCGAAATCGACGCCTCGATTCAATGCATCTACTGCCAGCTCAATCTCTTTTGGTGACCTGTTATCGATAGCACACTGCACGAGAAATTGCAGCAGCCTCGCATAATGCCGCGAGCGTCCCAGCACTCCGCTGTCGACGATACGCTTGCAGAGCGCATGCAACTCCGCAGGCGTGAAGGCGTCCTGCGTGTTGCACAATTGTTCAGCTTCGGTGTCGAGTGTGGTCATGTCATGTGAGCAATTTGAAGGAGGCGTCGATTGTATCAGCTTTTAGAGCGAGCGCCCCACGCCATGCGGCCGCGCGCTTAGCCAGAGACAAAGGCGTCGCGAGCAAAGTTGACGGTGCAACGCTTGATATCGGCTGGCCAGGTGCGGATGTGGTGAACGAAGCCTGGCTTGTCGCCGGCATACAGCGACCGCACCGCTTCCTCAAACCCCTCCAGATTACCGGCCATAGCATAGATAAAGCGATTCGTGCTGTCCTGGGCGCTGCGCACACGATCCTCCGCCACACTGCTCTTGCGCTCGGCATCAATCAGGCGGCGCAGTGCCGCGGAGGCACCACCGCGCTGCCGATCCAGCCATTCCCAGTGCCGTGGTAACAAGGTCACTTCGCGCCCGACCACGCCTAATTTCGGGCGCCCGCGGGTCTTGCCTGGGCCATCGCTAATGTCGGTCGTGTTCGTGCTGCCTTTTATACCGCCATAGCGCTGTTCCAGGTAAGCGATATTGGCGCCCAGCTCGATATCGATTTGCTGGCCATTGTCAGCATTGAAGATCAAAAAATTGGGGGCCTCACCCTGCGCCATTAGCGCTTGCAGGTGTTTGGCCACATCCGGAACCGGTCCCATACCGAGCAAGGTCTGGCCCCGAAACGCAAGAATAGTATGCAAAGTAGTCATTAGGATCGTCTTTAGCCATGTATTTTTACCAATTATACCAGGATATAATTACGTTGGTTACTACTTAACCAATAACGACTTCAGCTTGTCGCTGTGCTGCACCACCCCGTCAGTGACATAGCTCTCATGGTTGCGCTCGATCGAACGCAGTTCATACAGGTAATTCACCATCGCCCCGCGTGACTGGCTAAGCCCTTTCTTGCTCACATCCGCAGCTACATGCACCTGGTGAATCATGGCGCCGTTGCCGAGATGAAAGCGGGCCACGGCATCCGCTGGATACTTGTTACTCTTGGCGAGCACCAGGTAGTTAAAAATCAACCGCTTCAGCAGCTGCGCCCGCTCCTCAGACAACTCCGCATCATGGCTATGGGCGCGCACTTCCTGTTTCAAGGCATTCAACGCCGCCGGTTCCGCGCCCTTGTCGGCCTGCAACCAGGCCTCGAACCCGGGAATCGGAGACAGGGTGACGAATTGCTTAATGGAAGGAAACTCAGCCTGCAGTTCCTGCACCACTTGCTTGATAAGGAAATTACCGAAGGAAATGTTCTTCAACCCAGGCTGGCAATTGCTGATGCTGTAAAACGTGGCTGTCGTGAATTCCGGCGATCTGTCATTGTCTGCTATGTGATCGTTGAGTATGGCCGCGATGGAACCTGGTATGTCCTGACCCAGCGCCACTTCCACAAAGATTAATGGCTCATCGATCAAGGCCGGATGGAAAAACGCAAAAGTACGCCTGTTAGGCGGGTCGATGCGACTGCGCAGATCATCCCAGTCCTTGATCTCGTGTACCGCCTCATAGCGAATGATGCGTTCCAGGATCGCGGCGGAGGTAGACCAGTTAATGGTCTGCAGTACCAGAAATCCGCGCCCGAACCAGGAGCTGAACATACGCACGAAGTCATCATCCACGGCTTTCAATTCGGGATGCGGCTTCAGCAACTTCAACAAGTCAGCGCGCATGCTCACCAGATCGTGGGTGGCATCCGGGGTCTGATTAAGGCGGCGCAACAGTTCATGCCGCCGCGGTTCGGTTACGCGCGACAATCGGTTCAGATTGCCGCTGTTAGGTTTTGCCGAATAGGACTTGTGGGCGGCCGCGATCTCTTCCGGATCGGCATTAAAGTGTTGTTCCAGATTTTCAAAGAAGTCGAGTTTTTCATCAGGCGACAGCGCCCGATAGCGATCGAGCAATTCACGCGCGGTGACTATGGCCGACACTTCACCATTGGTGCCCATGAGTTTATCCAGCAACTCTTGCATGCCGGGTTTTTCCTTACCGGCGAACAACAGTCCGCGATGCCGACGCACCAAACCACCGAGGAAGTCTTGAAATCTGCCGAATGCCACTGCGTATCTGCCCTTTTAAGTGAATTGCTCAAGTCTACTTGTTATCGTGCAGGTGATACAGCGACGCCGGAAATGTTGGCGAATTTTGCGATCAAGCCGGGATATAGCTGGACTTGGCAGCATTGCAATCATATGATTTTTGGCGATTTGCTCGAAGCCGCAAGCACCCATTTCGTTTTCCCATAGTTAATTCATACAATATTCATACAATATTCATACAAGAGAACCACAACATGAACCCCAGCCGCCAGTCCCACCCGTCCTCATTCAAACTCAGTCTAATCGCCATGGGCTTCGCCGCCCTCGCCGCCTGTGATACAGGTCCTGCAGTAATCACCTCGGCGCGACCTCTCAATGACAACGACCAGTCCGGTCCCGCCTTGCAAATAGTGCAACCGGAGTTGGTGGGTATGGACACAGAACGATTGCATCGCGTGACCCAGGCCATGCAGGAATATGTAGATGCTGGCCAACTCGCTGGCGTAGTGACGATGGCTGCACGTGATAACAAGATCGTGCACTTCGAAGCGGTCGGACAACGCGACATCGCCGCCGCCGATCCGATGGCAACTGACGACATCTTCCGCATTTACTCCATGAGCAAACCCATCACCGGCGTGGCCATGATGATCCTGTATGAAGAAGGCAAATTCAAACTGTCCGACCCGGTGGAAAAATACATTCCCGAATTTGCCAATCTGCAAGTGGCCAATGGTGAGGATGCCAACGGCAACCTCACTACCGAACCACCCGCTCACAAGATGACCATTCGCGAATTGATGAGCCACACTGGCGGTCTGTCATATGGCCTGTTCTCACAATCCAAAGTCGATGACATGTACAACGATGTAAATTTACTGGACCCCAACTCCACCCTGCAGGACATGATCGACAAGCTCGCTGAAATTCCCCTGCGGCAACAACCCGGCTCCCAGTGGCATTACAGTGTATCTGTGGATGTGCAGGGTTACCTGGTGGAGAAACTTTCCGGCCAGAAGTTTGGCGACTTCCTGGAAGAACGGATCTTCAAACCTCTGAATATGATTGACACAGATTTCCATGTGCCGGAAGAAAAGGCAGATCGCCTAGCGCAGGTATATGGTTACGGGCCGGATGGTGCACTTGTCGCACAAGAAGGCTTCGGTGGAGCTAACAACTATCTTGTGGACCAGACATTCGAATCCGGCGGCGGCGGACTGGTTGGAACCGCAATGGATTATAT
The DNA here is from genome assembly GCA_009692305.1 of Gammaproteobacteria bacterium. GTDB lineage: Bacteria > Pseudomonadota > Gammaproteobacteria > Pseudomonadales > Pseudohongiellaceae > UBA9145. The sequence goes on from SHZK01000015.1 coordinate 53,440, forward strand.
GCGCTTCGCGCAAATGATCTTGAATGGTGGCGAGCTGGATGGTGTGCGGATTTTGGCACCACTCACAGTCGAGATCATGCATCGCAATCAAATGCCGAAGAGCGTGCCTGGAATTGGTTTAGGTGCGAGAGGAACTACGTTTGGACTGGACTTCGCGATTATTGAAGATCCGGTGGAAGCAGAGAGCTATTCCAAAGGGGAATTTTACTGGGGCGGCGCTGCAGGAACCTGGTTCTGGATTGATCCGGTAGAAGATTTGGTATTTGTCGGGATGATTCAACAGTTTGGCGGAGCGGTCCAGGTACCGGATGTTAGGGGCAAATCAAGGCAGATGGTGTATCAGGCGATTATGGAGCCGAAACAATAGTCGAATTGGATTTACCGGGTTGCACAACTCACCATAGCAAGCGAGTTGTGCAATAAATTTTTCCAATCAGGGCAATAATGTCAAAAACCAATCCGGCACAGTCAATCTAGCTTCCGAGTTGGTGCAGTCCCGAAACCGGCACTACTCAATTTTAGCTCTACCCTAACGTTATTTGCTCTTCCCGCTTGCGCAAGTACCATAACGCCAAACCTACGCCCGCCAGCACACCCACACCATCAGCCAGCCAATCCCCCAAGGTAGCACTCCGCCCTGGCACGTAGCGCTGTATCAATTCGGTTACACCGCCATACAGAGTTAGCATCACGCATACCCACAACCAGCGTTCTCTGAACATAGTCCATCCGCGGACAAATAACGCGGCGCATAACGCAAATAGCGAGGCATGCACCAACTTGTGAAAAGGAATATCAGCTGAGGCCAGACTTGATGAAGGCCAAGGCCACCAAAGTTGCAGCCAGGATTGAATGGCTTCGATCCAGTGGCCTGGTACGGAGAGTATAAGGAGGATGGTGATGAAGCTGGCTAGAGCCAGGAGACGATAGCGGCTGGTGCGGAGCTGTGGGTCTTTTGTCCGAATAAACTTTACAACTTTAATAGGGACAGATTTATTTTCCTGCAAATCAGGAAGATCAAGTAAATCTGACCCTCTTGATTTGCTTGACGTAGCGCGCAGATTGAGCAGCTCCTTCAATTAGTGAAGAGAGGTAACAATGTCTGAAGCTGTCAACTGTCTTTTTGCAAAGCCCGCACAATCTGACTTACAGCAATTTCCGGTGCAAACAACCGGTTATATTCGACGGCCGTAATTTGTATGAGCCTTCCAAACTGGCAGAGATGGGTTTTCACTACTACGCTATCGGTAGAGGGGCGTCGGTCAAGCGGGCACAACAAGCTTAGGAACGGACAAATCTGGTATCTGGGTTGCTTACCAGAACCAGCGCCCGGATTCAAAGCCTAGCTATTCTAACCTGCTGTACATCCAAAGTGACTTTTTGTTGACAATACTCTTGAGCTAGACAGTATAAGCCTGCAGAATAGCCGCCTGTCTCACGCTATTGTTGACAATATTGCACTATGGACGCCGAAACCCTCCCTCGAACCAGCACCCTCGCCGACTCCGTCTTCGATCAGCTGCGCACGGCCATCGTCAAAGGCGAACTGGCCCCCGGCTCCAAGGTCAACGAACCCCAACTCAGCAAGCAATACGGTATTAGCCGCGGTCCGCTGCGTGAAGCGATTCGACGTCTGGAAGGCTGCAAGCTGGTGGAGATCAAGCCCAATCTCGGGGCTAAGGTTGTTTCTCTGAATAAGGAACAAGCTATTGAAATATATGAGATTAGACAGTCGTTAGAAGGACTGGCCTGTCGCCTTGCGGCAGCGCGAATGACAGCAGCTGATTGCCAACATCTGCGCGAGCTGCTGGCCAAACACGAGCAGCAGATTGAGTCGGAAAACTACCAACTGTACTACCAGAAAGAAGGCCACCTGGACTTTCACTATCTGATTGTCCAACTCAGCGGAAATACTCGTCTTTTCAACCTGTTATGTGGTGAGCTCTATCACCTGTTGCGGCTCTATCGGGTGCAGACCAGCAGCGAACCGTCGCGCCCGGTGCAGGCCTTCAAGGAACATCACCAGATTGTGGATGCGCTGGAAGCGGGTGATGGCGAACTGGCGGATCTGTTGATGCGCCGCCATATTGGCAGCGCGAAGCAAACATTGATTAATCAATTGAATCAGACATAAATGGGGTCAGAGTAAAAATACAGTACTGTATTTTTACTCTGACCCCATTTATTAAGGAATTTAGCTATGAGTAAACTCAGCCCCGGTACGCGCTTTCGACAGGCTTTGACGGCACACCAACCCCTGCAGATTGTTGGCGCGATCAATGCGTATAGCGCCATGCTGGCGCAATATGCCGGCCATCGCGCGTTGTACCTCTCCGGTGCCGGTGTCGCCAACGCTTCGTATGGCCTACCGGATCTCGGCATCACCAGCCTGAATGACGTGATCAGTGATGTTGAGCGCATCTGTGGTGCTTGCGACTTACCACTACTCGTGGACATCGATACTGGCTGGGGTGGCGCGTTTAATATTTCCCGCACTATCAAAGCCATGGAAAAGGCCGGCGCGGCAGCTGTGCACATGGAAGACCAGGTATCGCAGAAGCGATGTGGCCATCGGCCGAACAAGGCGATAGTAAGCAAAAGCGAGATGGTGGATCGGGTGAAATCGGCGGTAGATGGTCGCACCGATGACAGCTTTGTGATTATGGCGCGCACCGATGCGATCGCCGTGGAAGGCATGGAGGCAGCGATTGAGCGGGCGGTAGCCTGTGTCGAGGCGGGTGCAGATGCGATTTTTCCCGAGGCGATTCTGGAGCTGGAGCAGTACCGGCGGTTTGTCGACGCTGTGCAGGTACCGGTGCTCGCGAATATTACCGAGTTTGGGCAGACTCCTCTGTTTAATTGTGCTGAATTGCATGAAGCTGGAGTGGCGATGGCGTTGTATCCGTTGAGCGCGTTCAGGGCGATGAGTCAGGCGGCGCTGGAGGTGTATCAGACGATTGCGATCAATGGGGATCAGAAGGCGTGCGTGAGCAAGATGCAGACCAGGACGGCGTTGTATGAGGTGCTGGGATATCATGCTTATGAGCAGAAGCTTGATGCGCTTTTTGAGAAATAATTTTGTTATTTTACATATCTATAGACTGTTATTAATAGAATATGAATTAAGTTATCACCGACCTTTGGGTTAAGGGATCCGAATAGAACGATTCCCCACTGCGTGGGGGCCCTTTCCATTCGGACCATCACTAGCGAACGGCGGGACTGCTTTCGCCAAGCGACGGCAGGGACAAGAACAAAGACGAACTACGTTAGCAGCGAATGGTTGGGCTGGCTTCGTTCGGCGGTTTAAGAATTGAGACGGATTTGGAGATTGGATGCATGGCTGAGAAGAAATTGACTGGGGCTGGGCTGCGTGGGCAGGTGGCTGGGGAGACGGCGCTTTGTACTGTGGGCAAGACCGGGACCGGGCTGACTTATCGGGGGCACGATATCAGTGTGCTGGCGGAGAAGGCGAAGTTTGAGGAGGTGGCATTTCTGCTGTTGAAGGGACATTTGCCGACTCAGAGTGAGCTTGATGCTTATGTGAAACAGATCAAGGGATTGCGGGCGCTTCCACAGGCGTTGAAGGACGTACTGGAGCGGATTCCGGCGTCGGCGCATCCGATGGATGTAATGCGCACCGGTTGTTCGATGCTGGGTAACCTGGAGACGGAGACGAGTTTTGCGCAGCAGGATGCGGCGATCGACCGGCTGTTAGCGGCCCTGCCCTCGATTATTTGCTACTGGTACCGTTTCTCCCACGACGGCAAGTGCATCGAAACGGCCCTCGATGATGACTCTATCGGCGCTCACTTCCTGCACATGTTATCGCACAAAACTCCAAACGATTTATTCAATAAAGTCATGAATGTATCCCTTATTCTTTATGCAGAACATGAGTTTAATGCATCGACGTTTACGGCGCGGGTTTGTGCATCAACACTGTCCGATATGCACTCCTGCATAACGGCGGCGATTGGCAGTCTGCGCGGGCCTCTGCATGGTGGGGCCAACGAGGCAGCCATGGACATGATCCAGAACTGGCAAAGTCCGGATGAGGCCGAGCGAGGGATCCTGGGGATGCTGGCCAGGAAAGAGAAGATCATGGGGTTTGGGCATGCGGTGTATTCTGAATCTGACCCGCGCAATGCCATTATCAAAGGCTGGGCGGAGAAGCTGGCTGCGTCGGTTGGGGATACGGTGCTTTATCCGGTGTCGGTGCGCTGTGAAGAGGTGATGTGGCGGGAGAAGAAGCTGTTCTGTAATGCGGACTTCTTTCATGCCTCGGCCTACCATTTCATGGGGATTCCGACGAAGTTGTTTACGCCGATTTTTGTGATGTCCAGGCTTACCGGGTGGGCGGCGCATGTGAAGGAGCAGCGGGCCAACAACAGGATTATCAGGCCTAGTGCTGAATATATTGGGCCAGCTGAATCTACATGGGTTGATATTCAGGGACGGTGAATGCTTTTTTTAACGAAGCCTTCGGGTTAAGGGGCCTTGATGGAACCATTCCCAGCTGCGCTGGGCCCCTTTCCATCAAGCCCATCACTAGCGAACGGCACCGGGGAGATTGCTGATCAGGGACATAAATGGGGTGGATAAATGGGGTCAGAGTAAAATTACGCTCACTGATGGCAAAGTTTCCACCGACTATGCGCGTATTTTTACTCTGACCCCATTTATGAAAAAATTATAATTTACTTTACTTAGAATATTTATATTATTGATTTATAAGGAAATACTGTGTCTGCGAATGTTGAGATGAATAACCGGCCGGCGCCGGATCAGGTGTTGGTGGATATTGCCAACTATGTGTGTGATTACGAGGTGACTTCGAACGAGGCGTTCGATACCGCACGTAATTGTTTAATGGATACGCTGGGCTGTGGCTTGTTGGCGCTGCGGTTTCCGGAGTGTACGAAGCTGCTGGGGCCGCTCGTGGAAGGGACGGTAGTGCCCCATGGCGCGCGCGTGCCGGGCACGCAATTCCGGCTGGATCCGATGAAGGCGGCCTGGGACATTGGCTGCATCGTGCGCTGGCTGGACTACAACGATACCTGGCTGGCGGCTGAATGGGGTCACCCTTCGGACAATCTGGGCGCGATTCTGGCGTTGGCGGACTTTATCTCGCAGCGCAATGTGGCTGCGGGCAAGGCGCCTCTGTCTATGAGAGACGTGCTCATCGCGATGATTAAAGCGCATGAAATTCAAGGGGTTATCGCGCTGGAGAACAGTTTCAACCGGGTTGGGCTGTGCCATGTGTTACTGGTGCGGGTGGCGTCGACCGCGATAGCGACCTGGATGATGGGCGGTGCGCGCGATCAGATCGTAGATGCCCTCTCCCAGGCCTGGCTGGATGGTTCGAGCCTGCGGACTTATCGGCATGCACCCAATGCGGGGCCGCGCAAGTCCTGGGCGGCGGGTGATGCAACCTCCCGTGCCGTGCGTCTGGCGGATCTCACGATGCGCGGGGAGATTGGCTATCCGAGCGCGCTGACGGCGCCCAAGTGGGGCTTCTATGATGTTTCCTTCAAAGGAAAACCTCTCGCCTTTACAAGGGATTATGGAAGCTATGTGATTGAAAACATTCTGTTCAAAATTTCCTTCCCGGCGGAATTTCATTCGCAAACAGCAGCTGAGGCGGCGGTGCGATTGCATCCGGAAGTGAAGGATCGTTTGCATGAAATCGAGAAGATCGTGATTCATACCCACGAGTCGGCAATCCGCATTATCAGCAAGGTTGGGCCGTTGAATAACCCGGCTGACCGGGACCACTGTCTGCAATATATGACTGCCGTTCCCCTCGCCTTCGGCAATCTCGTGGCTGAGCACTATGAGGACGACTTCCACAAGGCCAACCCGATTATCGATGAGCTGCGGGAAAAAATGGAGATTCACGAGAATCCCACCTATACCAAGGAATACCTGGAGCCGGCCAAACGCTCTATCGCCAATGCACTACAGGTGTACTTCAAGGACGGTAACAGCACCAAGCAGATTGCCATTGAATACCCGGTCGGGCACCGTCGTCGGCGCATGGAAGGCATCCCCTTGCTCGAGAGCAAATTCCGGTCAAATCTGGCCACCCGGTTTCCGGCCTGGCGCACTGCGCAAATATTTGACCTGTGTAAGGATCAGAAGCGACTGGAGACGACCCCAGTGCACGAGTTTATGGAGATGTTTGTAATCTAGCTGGTTTAGCAGTTCCGGTTTCAGAACCGCAAAAACGAAAATCGAAAAGGTGTCAGATTTATTTTTCTAATGGAAAAATAAATCTGACACCTTTTTGTTTTTGAAGTTGAAGTTAAAGTT
>SHZK01000035.1 GCA_009692305.1 Gammaproteobacteria bacterium
GCTATATTGTCCGGCAAGGATGTGATGGGCGCAGCCCAAACCGGAACCGGCAAAACCGCTGGTTTTGTTTTACCTCTATTACAGCGCCTGAATGGCGGACCGGCGGTAAAACACAATCGTGCTCGCGCACTCATTCTCACACCTACTCGGGAACTCGCCGCGCAGATTCAGGAAAGCATCGAAACTTACGGCATCAATGAAGCACTGCGATCGACCGTCGTGTTCGGTGGTGTGAACATCAATCCACAAATGAAGGAGCTGCGGCGCGGTGTCGACATTCTCGTCGCCACACCAGGCCGACTGCTCGATCTGTATTCGCAAAACGCGGTGCGCTTCGACGACCTCGAAGTACTGGTGCTGGACGAAGCGGATCGCATGCTCGACATGGGTTTCATCCGCGACATTCGCAAAATACTCAACCTGTTACCGAAGCGGCGCCAGAACCTGTTGTTCTCTGCCACTTTTTCATCGGAGATTCGCACCCTCGCCGCATCGCTGTGCAATAACCAGCCAATCGAGATCGATGTTGCGCCGCGCAATTCCACCGTGACTGCTATCAGTCAGGGTATGTACTGGGTAGAAAAAGACAAGAAAGCGGACTTGCTGAGTCAATTGATTCGGGATACTTCTGACCAGGTGCTGGTGTTTTCCCGCACCAAACACGGCGCTAACAACCTGGTAAAACGTCTGTCTCGCGACAATATTTCCGCTGTTGCAATTCATGGCAACAAGAGTCAGGCGCAGCGCACGAAAGCATTGAGTGAGTTCAAACAAGATGTGGTGCAGGTGCTGGTAGCAACAGATATTGCCGCGCGCGGTATCGATATTGAAGCCTTGCAGCTCGTTATAAATTTCGATATGCCCCACGTGGCAGAGGATTATGTGCATCGAATTGGACGTACCGGACGGGCTGGCGCCAGTGGTCGGGCTATCTCATTGGTGACCCGAGATGAGAAAAAACAGCTCAGAGACATAGAAAATTTAATCAAGCGTCTGGTGCCTGTTTTGGAGAACGTTGCATTCACATCGCCGCCTGCTGGCACGCAGCGTGTGCAGGAAAAAATTGCGCAAACACCGAGAAATACCGTACAAAAACGTCATTCGAAAACTGCGAGTGCGAAAAATAAAAAATGGGACGCGGGTTTGCCATCATCACACGCAGCAAAACGGAGCAGCACAGTTCGCCTTTGGGGGTGAAATTTTTGTAAAGTTTTCTGTAATGGAGTCGAAATCCAATTTGTATTGCATTTTTATCGATACAGCTTAAAATTATCTCGCGTCACACCTAGTGATGTAACTATTTAGTGGAGAAGACCTGATGAAGAAAGCTACTGCGAAGAAACCAGCTGCAAAGAAAAAGGCAGCTAAGAAACCAGCTGCGAAGAAAGCAGTAAAGAAGGCCGCTGCTAAGAAACCAGCTGCAAAGAAAAAAGCAGCCAAGAAAAAAGTCGTTAAGAAAGCGGCTGCCAAGAAGTCAGCTGTCAAGAAAGTCGCCAAGAAAAAAGCAGCAAAGAAAACAGCTGCTAAAAAGCCTGCCAAGAAAAAAGCAGCTAAGAAGAAGTAGCTGAACTATATAAAAGAGCCGGGGCCAGCAATGTCCCCGGTTTTTTTATGCCTGTCATTCCTGCAAGGAACATATAAATCAGGCGCTATAGTCGGCGCCGATCGTAGTTGTTGCACAAAAAACAACCAGTCGCTACAGCGCGGCTCGCTTGCGCGGATTGCTCAGTAATAACACCAGTGGCGCCGAAGCCAGCACTATCCACATCATCAATTTGAAGTCATCCAGGTAGGCGATAGTGGCGGCCTGTCGGGTGATCTCCAGTTCCAGCAGAGCAATCGCACCGGCACCGTTGGCAGCGAGCGCCTCGGGCAGCTGTTGCCAATTAAATCCCAGGGCAGCAGGAGTGATGTTTTCCGTGAGGTAGGCATGGTTCATTGCCATCTTGTTGCCCAGCACACCCATCACCAGTGAAATGCCGATGCTGCTGCCGAGGTTGCGGGTGAGGCTGAACACCGAGGCTGCCTCTGCCCGATAACGTGGTGCCAAGGTGGCAAAAGCAATGGTATTGAGTGGAATGAAAATGAATCCGATTCCGAATCCCTGCAGAGCGCCGGTCCAGATCAGCATATCCACCGGCACGAATGTCGTGAACTGCGTCATGTAATACAGCGAGGCAATCGTGAATGAGAGACCGGTCATGATCAATATGCGCGGATCAGTCATGTTGGTGAGTCTGCCAACAATCATCATCGACAGCATCGTGCCTATGCCACGAGGCGCCATGATGATGCCCACATCCAATACCGGATAACCCATCAGGTTCTGCATGTAGGGCGGTAATAGCGCCATGGTGGCCAGCAGTATAATGCCGGTGAAGAAAATAAAGAACAGGCTGGTAACGAGATTGCGATCCCTGAAAATCTCGCCAGTGAGAAACGGATGCGCCGACTGTTTCGAGTGCACCATGTACATCCACAACGCAGAAGCACCCAGACCGCAATACAGCATCACCTCTTTCGAGTCGAACCAGTCCACCTGTTCACCGCGATCCAGCACGAGCTGAATGCAACCGATTACCAGACTGAGCGTGAAAAAACCGAACTTGTCGAAGGGGCGTTGCACACGCTCGGAGTCCGGCATCAGGAATATCAGCGCGCCAAAGCTGATGATGCCGAGCGGCAGGTTGATAAAGAATACCCAGCGCCAGTTATAGTTTTCCGTCAGATAACCGCCGAGCATGGGACCGAGTATCGGACCGATCATCACACCCATGCCCCACAGCGCCATGGCGCTGCCATGCTTCTCGCGCGGGTTGATATCCAGCATGGTCGCCTGCGCCAGTGGCACCATGCAGGCGCCGAAGCAACCCTGCAGGATGCGGAACAACACCATTTGTTCGATGGAAGCGGCCACACCACACAGCATCGAGGCGAGCGTGAATCCGGCCACCGCAATCGTAAACACCCGCTTGCGACCGTAGCGGCCCGCGAGCCATCCGGTCGGCAGGGTCATGATGGCAGAGGCTACTATATAAGAAGTAAGAATCCAGACGACCTGGTCCTGGGTGGCAGACAGGCTGCCCTGCATGTGTGGCAGGGCCACATTGGCGATCGTGGTATCGAGCACCTGCATGATCGTAGCCAGCATAATCGCCAGCGTGACCAGGCCACGCGAGGGCAACACCTGATAAGAACTGTCAGTCATGAATTGCGGTTCGGTTCGGCTAAATTAGAGGCTTACCAATGTCGACAGGGTTGGCAGCGAACGTTGATGTTCGGTATCAATGCTCACTTCGGCGCTCATGCCTGCTGCCAGCATGAAGTCCGGCGGCAAATCCTCCAGTTGCAAAATAACCTGCAGACGCTGCACCACCTTTACCCAGTTGCCGGAACTGTTCTGGGCAGGCAGCAGGGAAAATTCTGAACCGGTGGCGGGGGAGATGATTACTACGCGTCCGTGAATGCGCAGATCAGGGTAAGTGTCTATGGTGATTTCCGCAGATTGACCCATGCGCAAATAGGTAAGATCGGTCTCCTTGAAATTTGCCTCCACCCAAACCCTGCTGTCGTCGATCAGATTCATGACCGGCGCGCCGCTGATGACATTTTCGCCAGCATGCGCAGAGATGACGACCACCCCGGCTGCGGGCGCTTTCACCAGCACATGATCGAGATCCCACTGCGCCTTTGCCAATTCCGCCAGTGTCAGCTTGACGCGCGGGTGAGCGTCAGCAGGCAGCAGCGGGTCAATCAAGCGTGCCCTTACCACTTGCAACGCCTGTGTTTTTTCGGCGAGTTCACGTTCGGCGGAATTGCGGGCGTACACGGCCTGATCGAATTGTGCGCCGGAGATTGAATTACTCGCGACGAGACCGCGTAACCGATCCAGTTCCTGTGTGCGAAAGCTGAGATCGGTTTGTGCCTTGTCGATTTCCAGGCCCTTGTTCACGAACTCAGCCTTCATGCTTTCGATATCGCCGCGCACGTTGGCGAGATTGGCTTCCGCCCGCACGACGGCGATGCGATAGGGTTGATCATCGACGCGCAGCAGCAGGTCCCCCCGCTGCACGCGATCACCATTGCGCGGCAATACTTCCATCACCATGCCGGTAACGTTACTGCTGATGGATAAAATTTCCGCCTTCACGTAGGCGTTGTCGGTGGTGATATAGCGACCTCCGTGCAGATACAACCAGGCTGAGCCGGAGGCGATCAGCACCGGGCCAAGTAATAGCAGCGCTGCATGTCGAATGCGGCGGGCAAGGCCGCCCAGCTGTTTTTCAGGTATTACTGTGTTATGCATGAGGTTGACTCTTTTTAATTCGATTCACGTGTGTCCGATAAATTGTCGCGCACGCGTTGCAGCACGCTCAGTACCAATTCTTCTTCCTGTGCACTCACGCCATCCAGCGCCTGCTTGCGCACCTTCTGTCCCAGCTTGCGCAGTGACTCCAGCATCGGAGTCGCCTTCGGCAAAAGGAATACGCGCTTGGCGCGGCGATCCTCAGGATCGTCCCGACGCTCCACCCAGCCTTCCGCTTCCAATCGATCGATGTGGCGGGCGAGAGTGATGGGTTTGATGTCGATTAGCTGCGCCAGGGTTTTCTGTTGCACACCATCGCTGCGTTTTAGATGCGCGAGCACCGCCCATTGGGCACGGGTGAGGCCGAGGCCAGCTGATTGCCGGTCGAAGTTCCAGCGCATCCCGCGCGCGATGTCGTGTACCAGAAAGCCGAAGCTGGTGTTGAATGGGTTTTTCACGGCATGCTCAGCAATAGCTTGGTTATTAATAGGCTGCTTATTATAAGCAAGCTTATTAAATTTACCAATGCCTGTTTGATATTAAATTGGTCTTGACCTTGATCCAACTCTAATGCTTATCTTCACCAGCAAGCTCGTCACACGTGTGCGAATTTTGATTGCTTATGTCTGGCTGAGTTGAACAAAAAATCGGGAAATTGCTATGCCTAAGCAAAGGAGTGAGACATCGCATGCGCACGCAAATGTGAACGCTGCTGCCCAGGAATTGTTGATTGAGGGTGCTGGTTGCGCCAGCTGCGTCGTGAAAATAGAGACGGCGCTGCGCAATGTCCCGGGTGTGTCTTATGCCGAGATGAATTTTGCTGAACGCACCGTAGCAGTGACGGGTTCGGCAGCAACGGCAGACCTGATCAGTGCCGTGCAGGGCATCGGTTACAACGCCAAAGCCGCGGCAAGCAGCCTGGATACCGATGCCGCTGCTGAGAAAGAACTGGCTGACAAGGCCTATTACAGAAAGCTGTTGCGAGACACCGCCCTGGCACTGGGGCTCGGTGTACCACTTATGGCCTATGGCATGATTACCGGGGACATGATGATTCATACCACTGGCGACCGCATTGGCTCGGCCATAGTTGGCTTGTTGACCCTGTTGGTGATGTGGATAGCCGGCAAACATTTCTTCGTCGGTGCCTGGAAGTCACTGCGCAATCACTCGGCGAACATGGACACGTTGATCGCGCTCGGTACCGGCACGGCCTGGTTGTATTCTGTGGTGGTACTCGGTGTGCCTGATTTGATTCCGGAATTGGCGCGCCATGTCTATTTCGAAGCGACTGCCATGATCATCGGGCTGGTCAGCCTCGGACTCGCGCTGGAAATGCGTGCGCGTGGCAAGACTTCAGCCGCCATCAAACGCTTGCTTGGCTTGCAGCCGAAGACTGCACGCGTCATCCGCGACGGCAAGGAACTGGATATCGCGCTGGAACGAGTGCTGCGCAATGATCAGGTGCGCGTGCGGCCTGGTGAACAGATTCCGGTCGATGGCAAGGTGACGGAGGGCAATTCGACGGTGGATGAGTCCATGCTGACCGGCGAACCCATGCCAACCGTAAAAAAACCCGGTGATGAAGTAGCGGCAGGTACCATCAACAAAACCGGCTCGCTGATTTTCGTCGCGACTCGGGTCGGCAAGGACACCGCGCTCGCCCGCATTATTGCCATGGTGAAACGCGCACAGAACTCGAAGCCACCCATAGGCCGTATGGCGGATGTTATCTCCGGCTACTTTGTACCTTCGATCATGATCATTGCCGTGCTCAGTGCGCTGGTATGGTTAAACGTCGGGCCGCAACCGGTGCTCGCGTACGCGATTATTTCTGCCACCACGGTGTTGATTATCGCCTGTCCCTGCGCCTTGGGGCTGGCGACGCCGATGTCGGTGATGGTGGGTGTGGGCAAGGCCGCTGAGGCAGGCGTGCTGATTCGCAATGGTGAGGCCTTGCAGACGTCATCGCGGCTCACTGTCATGGTGCTGGATAAAACCGGCACGATCACCCTGGGTGCGCCTCAGGTCACCGACGTGCAGGTGGTGCAAGGGGAGAGCGAACAACAGCTGCTGTGCATTGCTGCAGGTCTTGAAGTTGGCTCGGAGCATCCCCTGGCGCAGGCGATTGTAGCAGCGGCTGTTACACGCGAGCTGGTGCCGGAAAAAATCACGGACTTTGCCGCGATCTCCGGTCAGGGCGCAGCCGGAATTTTCCAGAATCAGCAGGTGTTATTGGGTAATGCGCTGCTGATGCAGAACAAGCAGATCGATATTGCGCAGCATACTGCCGCGGCGCAAGCGCTGGCGGCAGCAGCCAAGACACCAATGTATCTCGCTGTAGGCGGCAAGCTGGCCGGTATCATCGCTGTGGCAGACCCGATCAAGACAGACTCCATCGCAGCGATCAAGCGTCTGCAGAACAATGGCATGCGGGTGATCATGCTTACCGGTGACAATCGTGCGACCGCACAGGCGGTAGCGAACAAAGTCGGCATCACCGAGTTTTTCGCCGAGGTATTGCCCGAGCACAAGGCTGACAAAATCGCCGAATTGCAAAGGCAAGGCGAGGTCGTCGGCATGACCGGCGACGGCATCAACGATGCGCCCGCTCTGGCATTAGCCGATGTCGGATTCGCCATTGGCACCGGTACCGACGTCGCCATCGAAAGTGCCGACATCACCCTGATGCGCGGTTCGCTGCACGGACTGGCGGATGCGATTGCCGTGAGCCAGGCAACCATGCGCAATATCAAACAGAACCTGTTTGGCGCTTTCGTCTATAACACGGCCGGCGTGCCCATCGCTGCTGGAATCCTGTTCCCGATGTTTGGCCTGTTGTTGAATCCGGTCATCGCCGGCGCCGCCATGGCGTTCTCCTCGCTGACCGTGGTGACGAATGCAAACCGGCTACGCCTGTTCAAGCCAGAGCAACACTAACAATGATTATAGGAAGGATTGAACATGCTGGTCGTAAACGTAGTTGGTGTGCTGTTGATCGGCTTTATCGTATGGTGGTTCTGGTTATACAAACCGGCGGCTGCAATCGTCACTGGCAATGGGATTCAGGTGATCGTGGAGAACGGCGTATACACACCTGCACGCTTGCAACTGCCAGCAAATACCCCGGTATCAGTGCAATTCCTGCGCAAGGACAAATCACCCTGCGCCGCGATGGTACTGTTCCCCGCGCTTGAGATCAGCGCAGAACTCACCGTAGACAAGCTGGTAAAAGTTGAGCTGCCAGCCATGGCAAAAGGGGAGTATGCTTTCACTTGTCAGATGCAGATGTACCGTGGCACCTTGCTAGTAAGTTGAGCACCGGGTGGCAGATTATAAAAAAACAGGGTGATATATGAGTGAGTTCTCCCGCAGGCAATTTTTGCAGGTACTGTCAGTAGCCAGTGCCGCCGCTCTCATGTCCCGCCATGCATTGGGCCAGAACACGGGTGCTGGGGTCGAACTGGCGGCGATGCCTGCCGACTGGTTGCCTGCCGGCATTCGTTCCCGCTTTGTGAACAACATAAATGGTCTGCGCATTCATGTGCTGGAGGCCGGTTTCGAATCCCCCCAGCGTCCGGCCTTGTTGCTGCTGCATGGCTTTCCCGAACTCGCCTATAGCTGGCGCAAGATCATGTTGCCATTAGCGAATGCCGGGTATCACGTGATCGTGCCGGACGTGCGTGGCTATGGTCGCACTGCGGGCTGGAGCTCTGATTACGCCACTGACCTCACCCCATTTCGATCGCTCAATAAGGTGCGAGATGCGTTGGGACTGGTGCACGCGTTTGGTTACAGGTCCGTGGCGGGAGTCATCGGCCACGATGCCGGTTCGCCACTGGCTGGCTGGTGTGCGCTCACACGCCCTGATGTGTTCAAGTCGGTAGTCATGATGAGTGCGCCATTCAGCGGCCCGGGTGAGTTGCCGTTCGCTGTGTCAGACGCGCCGCCGCAATCCGCAAATGCACCAGAGTCGAATATCTATGACGAGCTGGCCGCATTACCGCGTCCGCGCAAACACTATCAGCGTTACTACACTACCGAGCCCGCGAATGAAAACATGTGGCATGCCGCCCAAGGCATTCACAATTTTATACGCGGCTACTATCACTTCAAGAGTGCGGACTGGAAAGGTAATAAACCATTTCGACTGGAGGCGCGCTCTGCTGCCGCCTGGGCACAGATGCCCGAGTACTACATCATGGATCTCGATAAAGGCATGGCTGAAACCGTGGCCGAATTTATGCCAACGGCCGCCGAGATTGCGGCCAACACCTGGCTGCCCGAGAGTGAATTGCAGGTATATGCGGAAGAATACGGCCGCACCAGTTTTCAGGGTGGCCTCAATGGCTACCGCATGGGCAGTTCCGGCATCGGCGTGGCAGAACAGGAACTCTATGCTGGCAAAACGATAGATCAACCGTCCTTGTTTATCAGTGGCAGCAGTGACTGGGGCACCTATCAGAGCCCGGGCGCGTTCGAACGGATGCAGGCAAGCGCCTGTACTGACATGCGCGCGGTACATCTTGTGGATGGCGCGGGGCACTGGGTGCAGCAAGAGCAGGCCGCAGCTACCGCAACGCATATTCTGAATTTCCTCGATGCCATAGGATAAGTGCAATAGCATGCCCCGCCTTGTGCGCTGTGTCAGTCTGTTGTTATTGCTGTGCTGCACGCTGCCGCTAGCAGCGGCGCAGGAGCAAGTCTGGGATGTTGGGCTCAGCACGCAACGCAGCGTGATTCGTGCACAAGGCGTGAGCGCAGGTGCGGCGGGTTTGCCCACTGTGCTCTATCTGGCCGGACTCTCAGGTGCTGATGTTGCCTCTGCGCGCGTCAGTTCCCTGCTCAGCACTTACGCGCAATTGCCTGTGCCCGAACGCCAATTCAATCTCATCGTTATTCCGGTCGCGAATCCGGACCAGGAAGCACTGGCATTTCCTCCCTCTGGTGAAGCCTACAGCGAAAACCCGGTCGCCCATTCTTTGTGGCGCTGGCTCGGCGTGCATGCGCCTGACCTGATCATTATCGCCGGTACCGATGCGGCTGGTTTGGCTGCGGCATTGCAGAGCAATAACGTGGCTGGAGTCGGTTCGATCCCGGTGCGAGTGTTGCCCGAGACTGAAGTTACCATGGAGAAACTGTTAGAGATGCCGGCTGTGACAGCATCGGAAGCGCGCGCTGAAATCAGGCGCCGTCTGGACAGAACGCCGCAGCAGCTCGCGCAGCAACTCGCGCAGACTTATGGTCATGATTTTTCCGCGCCAGCCTATGTGCCGGGCCTGAGCGTCATCGGCCGTATGCGACTGGGTGACATGGCTGCTGTTGAAACTCTATTGCAGCCGTATTTAGAAGGCACACAGATAGCAGTGAACAATGCCTCGGTGATGGCCGGGCAGCTGGTGTTTGCCGAATACGCGCAGCGCACTGACAATGCAGCGGCACGGCTGTTGGCCGTGAGCACCGCTGATCTCGCTTTCGACGCACTGGGCAACATGCTGGAAGCGGCGCCTTTTCATAGCGAGATGAGCGATTCCCTGTTCATGGTGCCACCACTGCTGGTAAAGGTCGGCAAGTTGACAGGCGATAGCAAATATTTCGATATGGCCGCACGGCATATCGCGTTCATGCAGGGATTGGTGTTGCGTGCTGACGGCCTGTATCGACACTCACCACAGGCAGACGTGGCCTGGAGCCGTGGTAACGGTTTCCCGGCGCTGGGGTTGACCCTCACTCTCAGTGATTTGCCCGCATCACACCCTGCTTATGGCACAGTGCATGATTCCTATCTGCAATTGCTTGAAGCCTTGCTGCCGTTTCAGGATGCAGATGGCATGTGGCATGAAGTGATCGATTATGCTGGCTCCTTTGCCGAGATCACGACTACGGCCATGATTGGTATCGCGCTCAAGCGCGGTATTGATCGCGGCTGGCTGGACCCAGCCAGGTTTACCCCGATTCTGGACCGAGCCTGGCAGGGTGTGTTGGCGAGAACGAGTATGGACGGCGAGTTTATCGATGCCTGCACCAGCACCGGCAAATTTGATTCACTGGCAGCGTATCTGGATCGTCCTGCCATTCTCGGTCGCGACGACCGCGCCGGTGGCATCGTCATAAGTTTCGCCAATGAGTTGGCGGGGAATTTGTAGAAACTAATCTTCTGCCTCAGCCTCAAGCAGCCGCCGTTTGCGCGCTTCCTCCAGCGCGAGTATGGATTTGATTTCTGCGATCACCTCATCCACAGCCGCGGCCTCGGTAGGTTCCTCAAAGTGGCCCGTTAATACGCTATCGGGTTGGAGTTCACCTTCCTCAAACAGTTTCCAGATTTCCTTTGCATATTTGCTTTGCAGCAACTCGGGTGCAAATTGGCCGTAGTACTGACTGATCTTGTTCACGTCACGAGCCAGCATGGATGCGGCATTGTTGTTCGCGGCGGCATCCACGGCCTGGGGCAAATCGATGATCACCGGGCCAGCGGCATCCACCAGAATATTAAACTCAGACAGGTCGCCATGCACAATGCCGGCACACAGCATGCGCACAATGTAGCGCATAACTACGGCGTGGTCTTCCAGTGCCTGTGACTGCGTCATGGTCACTTCGCTGAGTCTGGGCGCCACATCCCCGTGCGCATCGGTAACCAGTTCCATCAATAACACGCCATCGATACAGGAGTAGGGTACCGGCACTCGCACGCCCGCCTGCGCCAATTTGCGCAGCGCATCCATTTCAGCGTTATGCCAGGTATCCTCTTGCTGTTGGCGGCCATAGCGGGAACCTTTTTCCATGGCTCTGGCACGGCGACTGCTGCGGGTCTTGCGGCCTTCCTGGTACAGCACCGCCTGCTTGAAGCTGCGTTTGGCTGCATCCTTGTAGACCTTGGCGCAGCGAATCTCGTTATTGCAGCGCACAATATAGACATCAGCCTCCTTGCCGCTCATCAGGCGCTGCTCGACAGCGTCGATGAGACCTTCGTCGATCAGGGGTTGGAGGCGGCTGGGAGTTTTCATGGGGCTACTTATACAGGATTATGAAGTGGACGGTTCAGAATGGTATATCGGCAGAAATACGGGAAATTGGAAATTGCCGGTAGATGCCATTATAGAGTGGTATTGCCCTGATTTAAACCAAGTAGTAATTGTGATGCGTAATGGATGGCGAGGCTAATCAGTTGACGACTGTAGTCGAAAGCTCAATGGGGATTCTGCCAGCTGGCGGTAGAGCCTTACCAGTTTTCGCGCCGGGAACCACTAAATCAGAAATGTCACCAGAGACTCCCATAATGATACCCAGGCGGCGATGGAAGACTGCGTCAGCACCGTCATCAGAAAGCCGATACCGAGGAACAGCAACACTTCCTGCACTCCTTGCACGGTAAAACGCTGCAACTCCAGCGTGCTCACGAAGCCTTCGAATGCATCCTTGAGCACATCGATCCCGATAAAAAATAAACCGAATCCGGCCAGTGCCATTCCAAGCGCGCCGCGAGCGGAGTTCCCACCCAGCAGACGTAGCACCATGCCAATGCCGATCATTGGCAGGGCAAATGCATCTACATTCAGCTAGAGGCCGATGATCGCCACCAGCCAACCGGTCATCGTGGTGCCGATGTTGGTGCCAAACACGATGCCGAGCGCCTGATACATGGTGAGCAGACCCGCGTTCACGAAACCGATGGTGGCGACGGTTACCGCGCTGGAAGATTGCACGATAGCGGTGATAGCGAATCCGGTCGCTATACCTCGGGCCGGTGAGCGCGTCCAATTGCCCAACAGATTGCGCAGCTGGTCACCGGCCGCGAGTTTGAGACCATCGGTAATCATCTCAACCGCGATCAGGAACAAACCCAGGCCGCCGGCCAACATGCCTAGAAGTACTAATGAGTCTTGCATTACCTGACTAATTCCCGGCGTCACGCGTGAGGCCGAATTATAGCGAAGGAGACTGTCAACTTAGCCGAATAGCTGCTATTTGGCGGTGAGTTTTCCCTGAACTCCACAAATTATTGACTCAGCGCAAGCCTGCAGCAACTGGATATGTGGGGATGGCACAAACGCGACCAGTGGCAAGACTGCAAGGTAGCTGTGAATGTCATGGTTGCCCACACCAGCGCAGCGCAGGCACCATGGACGCTAATTTCAGGCAATGAAAAGAACTACGCGCGCATCCAGATACTGGAAACAAGCGGTAATAAATTGGAACTGCAATACATTTACCCTAGCGCCGCGGCATTGTGCGCCTGCCGTTGATCACAGGCGGGAAGTCTTGCACTTCGTCATATACGGCGGTGATAAAGCGCTCCTTGCTATCTTCTGTATCGCCCTCGGTCGTTGCGTCGTAGGGAGCAGTGAGATTGGCAGCCAACACCTCTGCCAGTGATTTGCCTGCACCACGCAGTTGCGACACCTGGTCCCAAATATCAACCAGCATCGCGCGATAGGGCAGCAAGTCTTCGCGGCGGATCAAGGTGCCGTGACCGGGGATCAGCCAGGTGTCCGGACCGGCGATGGTCTGCAGCAAATCGATCGCCTCAATCATGCCTTCTATAGAGCCGCCACTGGTTTGGGCCGCGAACGGATAGCCGAAGTTGCGGTAGAAATCCTCGATGTAAACCACGTTGGCATTGCGAAACCGCACGACCGTGTCACCCGCAGTATGGGAGGGCATCATCGGAATAAAATCCACGATTTCACCATTCATCGTCAGCGTAACCGCCGGCTCGCCGGCTTTGGCGGGATCGTAGCGATAGGTCACCACTGGAAAACCATCCGGATCCTGCTCCTGTGCCGGGCGGCCATCAGCGCGCGGATTGATCAGGTCCAGTTGCAAGTTTTCCTGCGCGAAAATCAGCGCACCTTGCTTGCCGAAAAAGGCGTTGGCACCAGCGTGATCACTGTGCACATGAGAATTTACCAGTACCCGGATCGGACCATCGGTAAAGGTGCGGATCGCAGCCAGCGTCTTGTCTGCCACCTGTCGATTCTGGGTATCGACCAGCAGCACGCCGTCAGGTCCGAACAACACCATGGCTCTGCCGCCAGAAGCATCGGGATGGCCGCGATCGAGGCCGGGAGAGCCGTGCAGCGTATAGAGATTGGGCGACATGTGTTCCGTCACCATGATCTCAATCTGGTCCCAGGGTATCTGGTAATCAGCAGAATAGGTGTAGGATTCCTCGGAAGTCGGAATGAGGATGCGGGGGTAGCCAGTGTCCTGCGCGTTTGCCAGTGCGGGAATAGCGGTCAGTAAGCTTAAGCAAATTACGAATTTCGCGGATTTATTCATGAGCAACTCCAGTAAGGTTAAGGCAGTGTACCGAAAATTTTAATTAGGACACCCACATATTTAATCTCATAATTTGGCGAATCCCAGATATTGATCTATAACTAGACTAGTTGCATTTCGTTCAAGGAAGAACTCATGCCTCAAGCTCGTTATCGTCTCGTGGATATTCAAACTACACCTTACTATCATTGCGTCTCTCGCTGCGTGCGCCGGGCGTTTCTTTGCGGTTACGATCATTTCTCGAGCAAGAACTTCGACCATCGCAAGCAATGGATCCTGGACAGGATAAAGAAGCTCTCTGCAGTCTTCGCGATTGATGTCTGTGCCTACGCCATAATGTCTAACCACTTTCATCTGGTACTGCATGTTGATACAGATGCAGCGCGGAAATGGTCTACGCACGAGGTGATCGAGCGTTGGCTTACACTGTATACCGGTCCTGTGCTTGCGCAGAGATACAAATTCGGGGAAGCGTTGACCAGTTTTGAATTGCGCGCCCTGGAGAATTGCGTGAACACATGGCGGACTCGACTGACTGAGCTGAGCTGGTTCATGCGGTGTCTGAATGAAACGATTGCCAGAATGGCTAACAAGGAAGACGACTGTAAGGGTCGTTTTTGGGAAGGACGTTTTCGAAGTCAGGCGCTGCTGGACGAGGCGGCACTGATATCTTGTATGGCCTATGTGGATCTAAATCCGATCAGATCGAAAATGTGTAATACATTGGAGCAATCGGAGTTCACCTCGATTCAGGAAAGACTAAGAGCGTTTGCCCAGAATCGAAGCAAGCGCAGGTCCGGCTGGTTGCTGCCGTTTGATATTAAAACAGCCAGTAAAACAGCAGTGCTGCCAATCCGACAAACCGACTACTTTGCACTCGTAAACTGGATGGGGCGTGCCGTGCGAAACGACAAGCGTGGTGCGATACCACCTTCGGTCAAATCTATATTATACGAGTTAGGAGTTGAAGAAGACGGTTGGCTCAAAAGCACTCAGCATTTTGGTAGACGCTTCGGTCGAGTGTTGGGTCCTATCGATCAAATCAGGAAGTTGGCGAGCAGGATCAATTAAAGATGGCTGACCGGACTCCAGGAGGCCGGCGCATTTTATCGCTAATGCATATAAGTTCTATTCACCTCTTTTGTATTTCAGTTAGCAGTACTTGAGACATCACCAGCATCCTTGAGATGCATCTTTCATAATCACATCAGATTCAAATCCAGTTTCAGGATCGTAAAAAGCTTTTGACCGCCGGTCATGGGCCGCAATTCGAGTGACTATTTCTCTGTTCGAGTGTGTGGGTGATGAGATGGACGCTCCCCGTGCTACCGGCGTCGTACTGCGCCAAACTGGAAGTGCTGTTTGCTGTTAAACACATTTCAGTTGATTAAAGACGAGCGTCCATCATGAATCAGCATAATTTAATCGCCATTGATTTGGCAAAAA
>SHZK01000016.1 GCA_009692305.1 Gammaproteobacteria bacterium
CCAAGCAAGAATAAAACCGCACCACCAGGTTGCCATGTAATAACGCGTTCGATCGGGAACAAATGGAAACACTATGACAAAGAAAGAAGACAAAATAATGGTTACGCTGAAATAGCCCGCGTAAAATAAAGCAGAACGGAGAAAAAGGATTGGGCTATAACGCATAGCGGCCGAAAAACAGTTGATCTATGGCTTGCTCCAGGTCATCAAAGACAGGGGGTTTATCGCCGATTTTTGCCAGCAGGCTTAGTTCCGTGTCGATACCATTACCAGTGCGAACCAACACCGGCCGGCATCCGTGTGCGGTCGCGGCTTGTAAGTCCTTCTCGCTATCTCCTATAAAATAGCAACCAACTAGCGAGCACCGAAATATTTCCTCAATTTGCAACAAGAGACCAGTTGCGGGTTTCCGGCAAACGCAGCCAGAATCAGGGGCATGTGGACAGTAAAATATTCCATCGATCTTTCCGCCAAGCGCCTCAACCATAGAACAAAACATATGATGAATTTGCGCGAGGTCATTCTCGCTGAAATAATTGCGGGCGATTCCCGATTGATTTGTAGCTATAGCAATCCGAATACCCGCTT
This sequence comes from Gammaproteobacteria bacterium, assembly GCA_009692305.1. Classification (GTDB taxonomy): domain Bacteria; phylum Pseudomonadota; class Gammaproteobacteria; order Pseudomonadales; family Pseudohongiellaceae; genus UBA9145. The sequence goes on from SHZK01000016.1 coordinate 589, forward strand.
TGCTTAGCCTGGCAATCGCCTCAATACTGCCTGGAATAGGAATCCATTCCGCGACCGACTTGATATAGCTTGAAGAATCTTGATTGATTACGCCATCTCTATCGAGGATGACAACGTTTGCCGGTGCTTGCTGTTGGCGGAGAACCACAATTAACTGCTATGTAGATAAGATATATCGGCCACGCGTAAAAACAAATTTCGCAGCTCGGAAAGCAAAGCCAGACGATTGGCTTGCAGTTCAGGATTGTCGCTCATTACCAGAACCTTGTCGAAAAAAAGGTCCACAGCGTCTTTCAGTGATGCCAGCTGTTCCAGACCGTCCCGGTATGCACCACTATCGAATAACGGAGTTACAGTAAGCGTTACCTGAGAAAGTGTTTCAAACAGCGCCTTCTCTGCGGGCTCCTGCAGCAAATTTATTGCAACCTTTGGGGGGGCATTAGGCTGCTCCAGCTTCGATAGTATGTTGGTGACACGCTTGTTGGCTGCTGCCAATGAACGAGAGGCCTCGAGTTTACTGAAGTGATTGACGGCCATAACGCGATTGTGAAAATCCAGCGGACGCTCCGGTCTCAATGAGAATACAGACTGGAATACATCTACTCCGATTCCTACCTCTAGGTACCAAGTTCTGAAGCGTTCGAGCAGGAAATCAAACACCTTCTCGCCAGTGTCTTCAGCAGGGTTGGAAAATTTGAGGGTTGCCAGCGACTGCTCGATTGCCCGCATCAGATTCAAATCCAATTTGGCTTCTACCAGAATTCTGAGCACGCCAATCGCAGAGCGTCGCAGTGCAAATGGATCCTTAGATCCGGTAGGCGGCTGGCCAATGGCAAACATTCCAACTATCGAATCCAGTTTGTCAGCAATTGCCAGCACACATCCTGTGGCCGTTACTGGCAATGAGTCGCCGGCATAACGAGGCTTATACTGTTCGTTGATGGCAGTTGCCACTTCTTCGGGTTCGCCATCATGAAGTGCGTAGTAATATCCCATCAGTCCCTGCAATTCAGCGAACTCACCAACCATATTTGTGACTAGATCGGACTTCGACAACTTAGCGGCTCGCATGCAATATTCCACATTGGCGCCGAGAGCGGTCGCAATGTATCGACCCAGTTGCGCGACTCGCATGCTCTTTTCATAAACAGTACCGAGGGCTTGCTGGAACACAATTTTCCGCAGTAGTTCGCTGCGACTCGCCAAGGAAGTCTGCTTGTCTGTTTCAAAGAAGAACCGCGCATCCGCCAATCGTGGTCGAATAACTCTCTCGTTACCTGCAATTACCTGGGCTGGATCCGTGCTGCGTATATTGCTGACAGCGATAAATCGGGGCAGCAGTTTGCCCTCAGAGTCAGTGAGATAGAAACATTTTTGGTGTGCTTTCATCGCGAGAATCAAGGCCTCAGGCGGAACCTCGAGGAAATGTTCATCAAATTTGCCCATTAGAGCTACCGGAAATTCGACCAGGCTAGTTACTTCTTCCAGCAGGTCTTCATCAATAACAACACGCGCATGCACCGCGCTTGCCTGGGCATTGACGAGCTCACGTATGAGTTCTTTGCGTTTGTTAAAATCCGGAATTACCGAACCCTGCTTTTCCAGCAATGTTTCATACTCAGCAGGATGACTAATTGCTATCTTCTGATTGTAATGAAAACGATGACCGAACGTATTAGTACCCGAATCTACACCAAGAATTCTCGCTGTAATTAGTTCTGAACCAAATAGAAACACAATCCAATGTACGGGTCGCACGAATTCGTCGCGAGAGCTGCCCCAACGCATCCGCTTTGGAATTGGCAGTCCTGCCAGTGCTTTGTCGACTATTGTTGGCAGCAGCAATGGAGTGCTCTGACCTGGTTCCGCAGCCGAGTACGCAAGTTTTTCGACGCCATCTTTTTGCACGCGAGTTAATTCTGACACATCGACACCGCAAGACTTGGCAAATCCAAGGGCGGCCGGGGTGGGACTGCCGTCTTTTCCAAAACTTGCAGCCACTGCCGGCCCAAAGCGCTCGATCACTTTGTCCTGTTGTTGTTCATCAAGCCCGGTGATCAGCAGAGCGAGTCTGCGCGGAGTAGCAAACAATCTGCAGCTGGTGAAACCCAAGTGTTCTTTTTTGATGCCAGCGATCACCCCGTCACCGAAAGCTTGCGACAGCGTGCGCAACGCTTTCGGCGGCAATTCTTCAGTGCCTATCTCAACCAGTAAATCTCGCGTCGACATGGTGGCTATTTATCCAGATACTGTTGACGAAGTTCCGGTGTCGCTAACGGAAATCCAAGCGATTTGCGCGCGGCGAAATAAGTCTCGGCCACCGCTCTTGCAAGTGCGCGCACCCGCAGAATGAAACGTTGCCGCTCGGTGACTGAAATTGCATTTCGCGCATCTAGCAGATTGAAATAATGCGATGCCTTAAGTACCTGTTCATAGGCAGGCAGAGCAAGATTCTTTGCGATGAGCTGTTCACATTGCTGCTCACATTCGTCGAAATAGCGAAATAGTAGTTCAGTGGCGGCATGTTCAAAATTGTATGCAGACATTTCAATTTCGTTTTGTTTGAACACATCACCGTAAGTCACTACACCATTGGGACCGTCGGTCCACACGATGTCATAGATGCTGTCAACGCCTTGCAGATACATGGCTAAGCGCTCAATACCATAGGTAATCTCCCCGCTAACTGGATGACATTCCAATCCGCCTACTTGTTGGAAATAGGTAAATTGGGTGACTTCCATTCCATTCAACCACACTTCCCAGCCCAGGCCCCAGGCACCCAGGGTGGGAGACTCCCAGTTATCCTCGACAAAACGTATGTCGTGTATTGCCATGTCGATGCCGAGACTGCGGAGGGATGACAGGTACAATTCCTGTATATTCTTGGGGGAGGGTTTTAAAAGCACCTGAAACTGATAGTAGTGCTGGAGACGATTGGGATTTTCACCATAACGACCGTCTGTGGGTCGACGACACGGTTGTACATACGCCGCATTCCAGCTTTCCGGGCCGATTGCGCGCAGGAATGTCGCAGGATGAAAAGTTCCGGCGCCTACCTCAATGTCTAGCGGTTGCAATACCACGCAACCTTGCTCAGCCCAGAATTGTTGTAAGGCCAGAATTAGCCCCTGAAAAGTGTTCAGGTCTGCAGGTTTGTTCACGATTCAGCCAAATATTGCAGGAAATCAAAGGGCTGCAATTATGCTGCATTCCTCAAAACTAATCCATAGCAAGGCTTGATCGACTGGTTTGCTGGTGGTTGCCAAGATTGTTTCAAGCGCTGAAGTGTGATGTTATCTCGGCGCCACAAACCGAAGGTCCAGCTACGACCCGAATACTTGAGAGAGGCAACAATTCTTACTTTTAAATACATCATTCTTCGATGCTTCTTGGCAGTAACTGCCCGACTGCCACTACGCATGCTGCATCGCCTGGGCGCGGGCTGGGGCAACTTGTTGTACTGGATACCCAACCGTTCTCGTCACACTACCCAGCGCAACCTGCAAAGTTGTTTTCCAGATAAAACCACATCGGAGTTGGCGGTGCTTACCCGCTCCAGCTTGCAAAGCACTGCCTGCACAGCACTTGAAATGGGCAAATCATGGCTCGTGCCATTGGCAGATACCCTTGCATTGGTGCGTGAGACCGAAGGCACGGAGGCATTCGAAAAAGCGATTGCTACCGGACACGGCGTAATCCTATTGGCTCCGCATCTGAGTAACTGGGAAGTATTCGGCTTTTACGTATCAAACAAACTTCCTACCGTATTTTTATATCAGCCACCGAAATTGCCAGCACTGGACAATTTACTAAAGCAAACTCGATCACGTGGTGGTATCAAGCTGGCGCCAACTAATCGTCAGGGCGTAGCGCAACTTTTAAAGTCCTTGTATCAAGGTGAGTTAGTGGGCGTGCTTCCTGACCAGGTACCCGTTGATGGAGGTGGATTGTTCGCACCGTTCTTCGGTCAGCAAGCGCTAACGATGACTCTGGTTGGCAAATTGCTGGCCCGGAAAAAAGTACCGGTGTTTTGCGGATTCGCTGAAAGACTGCCCAGAGGAGAAGGATTCAGAGTAATTATTCTTGAAGCTGACGCGCAGATTTACAGTGATGATCTGCAGGAGTCAGTGCAAGGACTGAATCGCGCGGTGGAAGCCTGTGTGCTGCGAGCATTGCCCCAGTATCAATGGGAGTACAAAAGATTTCGACGACAACCTGATGGCAGCAAATTTTATTCGTGAAGCGAGGGCGAAGCTGAGCTAGCGTTTCCAGAACATGGGTGTGAATAGCACCAATAAAGTAAAGATTTCCAGACGTCCCAGCAACATGGCCAGACACAAGATCCACTTTGCGGTTGCGGGCAAATCGCCATAGTACAGCGAGACATTCTCCAAACCCGGTCCCAAGTTGTTGATACAGGCACCTACTGCACTGAAAGCGGTAATGATATCGAGGCCAGTGGCCAGCAATGCCAGTAACATCACTATGTATACCATGACATAAACAGCGAAAAATACCCAAACCGATTCAATCATTCGATCTGGCACAGTATTGCGCCCGAGCTTGATCGGGATTACTGCTTTCGGATGGATCAGGCGCTGAACTACCCGAAATCCTTGTTTTAGAATCAGCAGAATGCGAATTACCTTCATGCCGCCGCCCGTAGAGCCGGCGCAAGCACCGATAATTGCCGCGTACAGAAGCAAATACGGTAGAAACAGCGGCCATGAACTGAGGTTCGCTGTTGTGAAGCCAGTTGTAGTGGCCATAGAAACTACTTGAAACACACCCTTAACGACGGACTCAAATACAGTTGCGTAAGTTGCGGAAAAATACAGAACAAGCACAGTAACAACAGAAAGAGAGAGCAGGATAAATGTGTAAAACTGAAATTCTGGATCAGAGAGGTATTGACTGATCGTACGACGCTGCCAAGCCGTAAAATGCAGGGTAAAGTTAATGCCAGCGATAAACATAAAAACGATAGCCACGGCATCAATGGCAGGATTGTTGAAATAGCCCATGCTTAAATCATGAGTAGAGAAACCGCCAATCGCGATTGTAGTAAAGCTATGGCTGATGGCATCAAACGCGCTCATACCAACTAACCAGTAAGCAGCGGCACAGGCGATGGTGAGTGTTAGATAAATATACCAGAGTGCTTTCGCTGTTTCGGCCAGACGAGGCACCAGCTTGTAGTCTTTCACCGGTCCCGGACTCTCTGCTCGATAGAGCTGCATGCCGCCGATACCAAGCATAGGCAGCAACGCCATCGCCAGCACGATTATGCCCATGCCCCCCAGCCATTGGAGCTGTTGTCGGTAAAACAAAATTGATTTGGGCAATTCATCCAAACCGGAAATTACGGTGGCACCGGTGGTGGTTAATCCAGACATGGATTCGAAAACTGCATCCGTGAATGAAAGCTGCACCGGTTGGCTAAAAATAAAAGGCAAACAACTGGCAGTGCCAAGAGCCACCCAGAATAAAGTGACAATTAGAAAAGCATCTCTATTACTAAGTTCTTTGTGCGAGCGTGCCGTTAGCAGCCAAAGGGTGAACCCGATTGCGAAGATTATCAGGAATGAATCAAAGAACACGCCTGCCGCACCGTCCTGATATATAAATGATACGAGGATTGGAAGGAGGCTGCCCAGCGCGCTGAAGAGCATGAGCAGCAAACCGAGAATCTTGATAACAATTGATGCATGCATGTCTAAAAGAAACTAAAGCCAACCTGGAACAGTCGTTCTACTTCGGGGATACGTTTACGGTCAACAAGAAACAGGATGACATGATCGCCAGTTTCAACAACGGTGTCATCATGTGCTATTAACACTTCATCTTCGCGCACTATGGCACCAATGGTTGTCCCTTCAGGGAGATCTATATCTTCTATGGCGCGACCAACCACTTTGGACGAGATTTTGTCACCGTGAGCGATTGCTTCCATAGCTTCCGCCGCACCGCGTCGCAGTGAATGGACATTGACCACATCTCCGCGGCGGACGTGAGCAAGCAAACTGCCGATGGTAGCTTGCTGGGGTGATATGGCGATATCAATCTCACCACCCTGCACCAGATCGACATAAGCGGGATTATTAATTAATGCCATGACTTTTTTCGCGCCAAGACGTTTCGCCAGGAGCGATGACATGATATTTGCTTCATCATCATTGGTGAGTGCTAGAAAAACATCCGTGTCTCCGATGTTTTCATCGATCAAGAGATTGCGTTGCGAGGCTTCGCCGTTTAACACAATCGCCTTGTTCAAGGTTTCCGACAAGTATGCGCAGCGTTCTGGATTGTGTTCGATTATTTTTACCTGATAACGATCTTCAATCGATTCCGCGAGGCGTAAACCAATGTTGCCACCGCCCGCAATCATGATTCTTTTATAGGGTCGATCCAAACGCCGCAGCTCGCCCATGCACGCGCGAATATTTTTCTGGGCAGCGACGAAGAAGACTTCATCATCGGCCTCGATAACGGTGGAGCCTTCCGGAATTATTGGCCGATCCTTGCGAAAAATAGCCGCTACCCGTGTCTCGACATTGGGCATATGCTGTCTTAGCAGTCGAATTTCCTGGCCGACGAGCGGGCCGCCGTAATACGCCTTTACGGCAACCAACTGCACCTTACCGTCTGCGAAATCCAGTACTTGCAAGGAGCCCGGCAGGTCCAGGAGGCGTTTGATGTAGCTGGAAACTACCAGCTCAGGGCTGATTACTACGTCGACCGCAATTCCTTGTTTGCCGAAGAGCTTGTCACTTACCAGATAGGCTGAGGCGCGAATGCGGCAAATTTTCTTCGGAGTTTGAAAAAGAGAGTAGGCCACTCGACAAGCGACCATATTAATCTCATCGCTTTCGGTGACAGCGATGATCATGTCGGCGTCCTCACCACCAGCGCGCTCTAGTACATCGGGATGGGATGCTTCGCCAGGAATGATGCCAATGTCGATGCGTTCTTTCAGTTCGCGCAATTTTTCGGCGTCAGAATCTACCACCGTGATGTCATTCGCTTCCTTGGCCAGGGTTTCGGCTAGCGAACAGCCGACCTGATTGGCGCCGAGAATGATAATCTTCATGGGATCAATTCCCTTTAATCACAACAGGGATCGCCACAGTTCCCTTACATTTTCCGCAGCAAGGCATAATAGAATCCATCTGGTTCATTGCCGGAACTGGGTAGGAGCTGTCGTCCGTAGCGGCATTCTACTCCCCAATCGGCTGCTATGCTTTCATATTTAGCACTGGCCGAGTTTTCCAAAAAGTGCGCGATATTTGCTTCATTTTCTTCCCGTAATATCGAACAGGAAGTGTAAAGCAGCAGGCCGCCGGGACTCAGGCATTGCCAAAGATTGTGCAGTAAGGCGTGTTGAGTTTGTATGAGCTTGTCCACATTCTTTCGGGTACGCAGCAATTTGATATCCGGGTGGCGTCGAATCACACCAGTGGCAGAGCAGGGCGCATCTAACAGGATCCGGTCAAAGGTTTGGCCGTCCCACCATTGGGAGACAGCAGTGGCATCAGCAACCAATAATTTAGCCTTTAATCCGAGTCTGTTCAGGTTCTCACTGATCCTGTTCAATCGCCCTGCATCTATATCCAATGCTGTACAGCTGGTTAGTAATGGCTCACTTTCCAGTATATGGCAGGTCTTTCCGCCGGGTGCCGCACATGCATCTAAAACGCGCATCCCCGGAGCCGGCTGTAACAGGCCAGGCACTAACTGAGAAGCCTCGTCCTGCACACTCATTTTGCCGTGAGCGAAACCAGGCAGGTCATTTACTGCGGTCGGGGTATCCAGGTAAATAGCTGATGCAGCCAACTTACCTGCGGTTGCTTCGATACCGACTTCTTGTAACGCAGCCAACATGTCCGCTCTGGAGGACCTGGCCAGATTCACACGCAGAGTCAGCGGCGGTCGTGAGTTATTCGCCAGAACAACCTGGTCACTGGTTTGTGGCCATTGGCTTCGGATCGTTGCAAGAAGCCATTCCGGGTGAGAGTGCTGATACCCTGGTGAGGTTGCCATCAACGATTGCTCTATGGCGTCGTGTTCGCGCAAGTAGTTTCGGAGTACCGCATTTACCAAGGCTTTGCCCCAGGTTTTTCCAAGGATGGCTGCTGCACAAACAGTTTCGTTGAGCACTGCGTACTCAGGCGTGGAAAGAAAGCGCAGTTGGTATATGCCAACAATGAGCAAGCATTTTAGATCGCTGTCTTTGCGCTTTAATGGTTTGCTCAATAATTGGTTGGTGATGCTCTCCAGCATATGAAACCAACGGCAGCAGCCATATAAAATTTCCTGCAGCAGCGCACCCTCAACAATATCTTCATATTGGTTTTTATTTTTTATTGCAGCGAGGTGTGAATCAATTGAACCTTTACCGGATTCGAGTTCGGCAAGAATACTGGCAGCGATTGCGCGAATATTAGTCGTCTTCATGCGGCCGGGTTTGTACTGTTCGAAAGTAATTTTCCTGGCTTGAACAGTTCCGGTTTTGAGTTCAGCAAGTCAGCAATGCTCATCTCAGACTTCCCGGGTAATTGCACTGATGTGACTGCGAGCTGGGAGTTATTGCATGCGATAACAAGTCCTTCCCTGTTTGATGTCAGAATGGTGCCAGGAGTCGCAGTTACAGGAATGAGCAACGGACGTGCGGCCAGAATTCGCATTCGTTCTCCGTCAAGAAAGCAATATGCTGGTGTCCGACCAATGCCGACGCGGATTTGCCGATGGATCATTTCTGCTGGCATATTCCAGTCAATTAGCGCTTCCGCTTTGTCCAGCTTTGCGGCATAAGTACTTAGGGAATTGTCCTGTTTTACCGCGTTTTTTAGAGTATTTTGCAAGTTATCCAAAACCGTCACCAGTGCTTTCGGGCCGGCAATTGCGAGTTTGTTTTCAAGTTGCTCTCGCGTTTCATTCGAATCAATAGTAACTGCTACCGTTGCGAGCATGTCTCCTGTATCGAGGCCGGCGTCCATGCGCATAATAGTGACACCTGTCGCCGTGTCTCCAGCCAAGAGAGCACGCTCAATCGGTGCAGCTCCACGCCAGCGCGGCAGTAATGATGCGTGCACATTGATGCAACCAAAGCGTGGAACATCCAATATCGACTGGGGCAGAATCAATCCATACGCGACCACGACCAGAACATCAGGTGCGATTTGTTGCAGACACTGCCTTTCAGCATCCACTTTCAGTGAGACTGGTTGGTACACTGGAATAGAATTTTCCAGCGCCATTTGTTTTACCGCGCTAGCTTGCAGTTTGTTGCCACGCCCAGCAGGTCGATCCGGCTGTGTGTAGACTGCAACCACACTATGTTGGGAAGCGAGCAACGCCGCAAGGTGCTGAGCCGCAAATGCAGGTGTGCCGGCAAAACAAAGTCGAAGTTTATCCATTCATCCTGCCTTGCTTGATGCCGTGGCTGCACGCTTCAGCATGCCGATTTAATCCAAACCGAGTTGGTCAAGTAAGCTACCAACCAGGAATTGAGCTGTTTAATGCGGCAGGGGTGGTCCCGCCGCGTGTTCCATGTGGCGAGTAGAGTTACACACGAATCAATTTTCAAGAATGAATGTTTGAAGCTAAGCTGATTTTTTATGTTCTTTTTCCAGCTTGGAGCGGATACGTTGCCGTTTCAGCGCGCTGATGTAATCGACAAAGAGCTTGCCATCGAGATGGTCAATTTCATGTTGTATACACGTGGCCAATAGACCATCCGCCTCCAACTGAAACGACTCACCCTGGCCATTCTTCGCGCTGACCAGAATTGCGCGGGGACGCGACACAGTTTCATAAAACCCTGGGACGGACAGGCAGCCTTCGTCATATTCGTTGAGTTCAGGCTGAATAATTTCAAAATTTGGATTAATAAATACTAGAGGACTATCCTTATTTTCCGATACATCTAATACCAAAAGTCTTTTATGTAGATTAACTTGAGTAGCCGCCAGGCCAATGCCCTCAGCTGCGTACATGGTTTCGAGCAAGTCATCGATCAAGGCTTGTAGCTCGGCATCGAAAACAGTGACAGGAGCCGCCACTTTTCGCAGTCTGGGGTCAGGAAATTCCAGTATTGGTAAAATTGCCATATCTTTCGAGCGCCTTCGATTCGAATTGGAATGAACAATAGCGGCAGTCTGTGAACTGCTTCTAGTGATAATTATAGCGTATTGCTACCATCTCCATGGGTTTACGTGCGGAATTGTAATAATGAAGAAACTGGGTTTAAAGCAAATTTTTCTCGCCGCGATGGTTAGTTTGTTGGCATGCCTGGCAATTCCCGTCGCAGTTGGCTAGGGCAGCCTACTACGTCCCGATTATCCGGCTAGCTATACTGTTGCAGATGGCGACACGTTATGGAACATTGCTGGCCAGTTTTTGCAAGATCCCCAACGATGGCCTGAAGTCTGGCAACCCGATGAGTTCCTCGATAATGCCGACATCATCTATCCTGGAGATATCATGCGGGTGAGTTTTACCGGTGGCAGTCCGCGCATACTGCTTTCCCGCGGTGACAGGATTCAAGTAACACTGGCTCCACAAATTCGTACGGAGGCGCTAGCGAGCGCCATTCCAGCTATTCCGGTGGAAGCTATTGAAAACAGTTTTACACGCAATCGCATCGTGTCCCAGACCGATTTCGACGCGGCGCCATATATTGTAGCTAATCTTGGCAACAATCTGGCTATAGTAGGCACAGGCGATGAAGTGTATGCGCGCGGGGTGTGGCCTGCGGGCACCAGTCTATTCGAAGTTTATCGCGCTGGTCGGCATTTTACCGATGAGTCAGAAGATGTGGACTTAGGTCTGGAGCTCGAATATCTGGGCTTCGCCAGTATCTCCGAAAATGAGTCAGTCGAACTGAAGCGCATGCTGATCAACAATAGCAGCAAGGAAATACGGGTTGGCGACCGCTTACTTATCAGAGAGCAATCCCGTATCGATGACACTATATTTCCAACTGAGCCCGCGGCTGAGCTTAGCGGCCAGATTGTTGCGTTTCTCGGAAACTAAACATTGGCGTCGCAGTTGGACACTGTCGTGATAAATCTGGGAATTAGAGACAATCTGGCCATTGGAGATGTGTTGTCAATCCAGCAAGCCGGCGGTAGCATGGTCGACGAAGTAGAGCGCAGTCGCATGACGCTACAGCAGCGTTTTCGCACTATGTTTAAGCGGGACCAAATGCAGATGCCTGGCAAGGAAATCGGCACCCTGCTGGTATACAAGACATTCGAGCAAATGAGCTACGCAGTCATCATCAGCAGTACCGAGCCGGCAACCTTGAATAATCTGGTTGTGAGTCCCTGATAAGGAAGCCAAACCGCGTTATACACCGAACTACTATTCCATCGCTCAAGGATGAACTATGGAAACACCTCAGCTGCGCCTCTATATTTGCGCCTGTTTCATGCAGACTGGCTCAGTCCTGTACAGTTCTCGAGACTGCTTGGTCATGCCAGCACCTTAGACCATGTCTTTAGCGCCGACGATCTGCTGCTGGCTTCGTATGGGCTGACCCAAATCTAGATTGAGAATGTGCGCAGGGTGCAATCAGGTCCCAACCCAGCCGCAGTAGATGCTGACTTGAAATGGACAATGACGGCAGAGCACCACATTGTTTGTTTTGAAGATCCCCGTTATCCAGAGTTACTACGCCAGATAGATGTCGCTCCGCCTCTACTTTTCGTCCGCGGCAATGCGGGAATCCTGGCTAATGCCCAACTCGCGATAGTCGGCAGTGGCAATGCCACCAGCTATGGATTACGCAATGCCTACTGGATGGCCCATGAACTAGGGCAGGCAGGTCTTGTCATTACCAGCGGTATGGCAAGAGGTATCGACACTAGCGCACATCAGGGAGCACTTGCCGCAGGCCAGGCAACAATTGCTTTGATCGGCACTGGTGCTGATATCATCTACCCCACTTCGAACCAGAAGCTGGCTGATGAGATAGCCACCACCGGAGCTCTGATTTCTGAGTTTGCTCTCGGTACGTTGCCAATCTCAACGAACTTTCCCCGTCGCAATCGCATTATGAGCGGTTTGAGCTTGGGCACGCTTGTGGTAGAGGCGATAGTGAAAAGTGGTTCACTAATTACTGCCCGCCTGGCGCTCGAACAGAACAGGGAAGTATTTGCAATTCCTGGTTTGATCTCCAGTCCGCAATCCGCAGGTTGCCATCAACTCATCGCCGACGGTGCCAGATTGGTAGCCCAGCCGGTCGATATTCTGCGAGAACTGGGCATGGAAGAGTTGGTCAATTCAGGCAAATAGCAGGCATCGAAATGCGTGGAAACCAGACTGTTACCAATTACCAACCACAACGATATTTCTACAGACAGGTTAACCACGCTGATTGGTTATCAAGGATGCGAGATGGAAAGTCTGTTGGATGCCACGGGTCTGGAATACCAGATGCTGCTTAGACAGTTACTGGAACTGGAATTAGCAGGCAAAATTCTAACGCTTGGTGGCCGTTACTTTCGTACCTGAAATAACGAATCAACTGCTTTTATAAATAGCCCGCAGTAACGGTTACATTTCTTGCATCACTCTGGGGAGTATTGTAGTTTTCGCGTTTCGCACAAATTCTGGATAGGAATGCCATGACCAAACCTTTCGTAGCTATACTTATGGGATCTGAGTCTGACTTGAGCATCATGCAATCGGCTACAGAGGTGTTCAAGCAGTTAGGAATTCAATTTGAAATAAAGATTACGTCGGCGCACCGCACTCCGGCAGCAACTCAAAAATACATCAGCGACGCTGAGAAAAGAGGCTGTAAGGTATTCATCGCGGGAGCAGGACTAGCGGCGCATTTGGCCGGGGCAACAGCGGCACATACTACCAAACCGGTAATTGGCGTACCAATAGACTCCGGTCCCCTGAACGGTCTGGATGCCTTGCTTTCAACAGTACAAATGCCAGCAGGAATTCCTGTGGCCACTGTAGCAATAGGCAAAACTGGCGCGAAAAACGCAGCATTTCTCGCCGCCCAGATACTGGCGCTTCTGGACAGCGGGTTGGCGGAAAAGGTCAAACAAGAACGGCAGGCAAATGCTGAAAAAGTACAAGCGCAAGACGCAGCTTTGCAAGCCTCACTCTAAGATTCAGTTACCGCGGTATCCCTGTGTTCCAGCCTGATCTGACGAAAGCCTGTGAAGCTCTGGAGCGGGGCGGGATAATCGCGTATCCAACCGAAGCAGTTTGGGGCTTGGGCTGTGATCCGAACAATAGCAGTGCGATTCAGCGTATCCTCGAATTGAAACAACGACCGGCCGCCAAAGGGCTCATCGTGGTAGCTGCGGATATGATGCAAATAGAAGATTTGCTAGCGCCACTCTCTTCACTTCAAACAGAGCAATTGCGAGCGACGTGGCCGGGACCGGTTACCTGGTTGATTCCGGATCAACAAAATCTCTTTTCCAGTTGGGTTAAAGGCGAGCACGCAACCGTAGCAGTTCGAGTCAGTGCCCATCCCATCGTGCAACAACTATGCAAAGCGTTTGGCCGGCCTATCGTATCCACATCCGCCAATATTGCCGGTCAAATGGAAATTAGAGATAGATCAGAACTTGTTGTGACTTTTGCTGAAATAATCGACTGCATTGTTCCTGGTGAACTCGGTTCGCGAGCAGCAGTTTCAGAAATACGGGACTTGGTATCAGGAGCCAAACTGCGATGAGTCCAACATTAAAACAGCCAATGGATTTGAGATCCTATGTTTAAGTCTGGCGAGGTTTATGCAGTCAGGGCATTCTTGTTGCAATTGCAGATTGAAATTTGCTCCAGTCTGGAACAGATAGACGGCTCGGCCAAGTTTAAAACTGATCAATGGGATCGAGACACTGGTGGTATGGGCATAAGCCGAGTAATCAGTGACGGCAATGTAATCGAAAAGGGTGGGGTAAATTTCTCGCACGTATTCGGCGCGTCAATGCCGGCATCCGCTACAGCCACTCGCCCGGATCTCGCTGGCCGCGCTTTTCAGGCAATGGGTGTTTCTCTCGTCATACACCCATTGAATCCATTTGTTCCAACTTCGCACGCAAATTTCCGCTTGTTTGTCGCAGAGAAAGACGATGCTGAGCCAGTCTGGTGGTTTGGCGGCGGATACGATCTAACGCCTTACTACGGATTTGATGAGGATTGTATTCACTGGCACCAACAAGCACGGCTGGCATGTGCCGGTTTCGGACCGGATTATTACCCACGCTTCAAGCAACAGTGTGATGAATATTTTTACATCAAGCACCGAGATGAACCGCGAGGCATCGGTGGTTTGTTTTTTGACGACTTTAACGAAATGGATTTTGCCAAGTGTTTCGAGTTTGTGCAGGCGATGGCGAATAGCTATTTAAAAGCATATTCACCAATCGTTTTGCGCAGGAAAGCAACGGCCTTTACTGCGCGCCAAAAACAGTTTCAGGAATATCGACGCGGACGCTATGCAGAATTCAATCTGGTTTATGATCGCGGTACATTATTCGGGTTGCAGTCAGGCGTGGGTCGAATCGAATCTATTTTAATGTCATTGCCACCGATAGTCCGCTGGGTATATGACTGGCACCCAGAGCCGGGTAGCGATGAAGAAAAATTGTACTCCCGCTATCTTAAGTCCCGAGACTGGGTCTAGATCGAATCTTCAAGCCGGGTTAAAAACACTATGTCCCACTATGCAGTAATTGGCGATCCTGTTCAGCATAGCAAATCACCGATTATTCACCGGCTGTTTGCAGCACAAACCGGACAGGATATGAGTTATGAGGCAATTACTGTCGAAGCATCCAGTTTATCCAAATTCATCCGTGAGTTTTTTGCAAACGGTGGCGCTGGACTCAACGTTACACTGCCACACAAAGAAGCCGTTTTTGCGCTGACAGAAAATTGCTCGGAAAGGGCAACCCTCGCCCGTGCCGTGAATACATTGTTCATGGACAGATCGGGTCAGTTGTCGGGAGATAACACCGATGGCGTCGGATTGATTCGAGATATTCAGACTAATCATCACTTTGCAATTGAGGGCAAGCGTATCTTGCTTCTGGGCGCTGGTGGTGCAGTGCGCGGCGTAGTCGGACCTCTATTAGCAGAACAACCTGCTAATATTTGTATTGCCAATCGTACGGTTTCAAAAGCCGCACAACTAAAGCAGGAGTTCGCAGCACGGGGCGAAATTCAGGCCGGTAGTTTTACCGATTTTACCCATGAGGAATTTGACCTGATTATCAACGGCACCTCAATGGGCTTACATGATCAAGTGCCAGCGATCGATGGGGTCATGCTGGCCGCTAATAGCTGCTGCTATGACATGATGTACAAATCCTCTGATACAGCATTTGTTGCTTGGGCAAAACAACATGGCGCGCAGTTGGCAGTAGATGGATTAGGTATGCTCGTGGAGCAGGCAGCAGAGGCATTTGCAATCTGGCGGGAAGTGCGTCCGGAAACTGCCGCTGTGATAAAACAACTGCGCAATTAACTGACCGAAAATTAGGGGCAAAAAAAAGGGCTATTGAGAAATAGCCCTTTTTTACCGGTGCTGCAATCAGTGTTCTTCAGCAGCCTCTTCATGACCACCTGCTTCGCCATGAAGATCACTAGGTGTCAGTGCCACCGCATCCGGGTCGTGGCCCATATACTGGTAGCGCGTACCCGAGGCGTAATTGCCCTCAACGGCCATGAAGCTGATCAGCAGGAGCAGTACAGTTGGTGGCCCCAAAATGGTGAACACCAGTGCCATTCGTTCCCACACAGCGTGCATGAATATGGCGACAATGAAACCTGCTTTCAGAATCATGAAAAGAATTACCAGACCCCAGCGCATCCCTCCCTGCACGTTGAAAAAATCAACAGCATAGGAACATCCGCTAAGGAAGAATAATAGAACCCAAATTTTGTAATAAATCCCCAGGGGATGTTGTTGACCTGCTTCAGATGACATCTCTGTCCCCTCTTACAATAAGTAGAAAAATGCGAAAATGAATACCCATACAAGGTCGACGAAGTGCCAGTAAAGCCCGGCGATCTCGACGATCTCATAACCCTTCTTGTCGTAGTGACCCTTCCTCACTTTAGTAGCCACGATCAGCAAGTAAATAACACCAATCGATACGTGCAGTCCGTGAAACCCGGTGATCATAAAGAACACAGAACCGAATTGAGCGGCGCCAAAAGGGTTGCCCCAGGGTCGCACGCCCTCATCCAGAATCAGTTTGCTCCACTCAAATGCCTGCATGCTGACGAATGAGGCACCAAATGCAGCTGTAGCTACCATTAACCAGAACGTCTTGATCTTATCCCTGCGATAACCAAAATTTACCGCCAGCGCCATAGTTCCTGAGCTGGTGATCAAGATAAAGGTCATGATTGCGATGAGAATCAATGGAATCGGATCGCTGCCAAAGAAAGACAAGGCAAAAATTTCACTCTGCACCGGCCACGGTTCAGTGGTCGTCATCCGCACGTTTAAATACCCGGTAAGAAAGCAAGTGAAGATAAACGTATCGCTGACGAGGAAGATCCACATCATGGCCTTGCCCCAAGGGACATGATAAGTCTGTTTGTCAGAGGTCCAATCGTCAACCAGGCCGTTGACGCCTGACTGAGCCCCTGTTTGATTTACTGCTACATTGCTCATTATTTTTTCCCGTTTGTGTCTAATCTTTTTACAATATTGTCGTTTGTGAACTTAATGAGAAGTTACGTATTGGAAAGTACGGCAAACAGAACCAGCCATACGATCAGCAAGAAGTGCCAATACAAAGTGCAAAGCTGAATGCTCAATCGCACTTCTTTCGGCTCACTGCCCGACAACAATTTTATTGAACTCTTGCTCCAAACCCACAAACCGCCCAACAAATGCACGGCATGCACGGCAGTAAACAAATAGAAAAACGAATTGGCTGGATTGGATGCAATGTAGTGACCCGCGTTATTCAGGTCTTGCCAGGCGCTCAACTGACCAGCGATAAATAGTATGGCGAAGACGCCACCACCAATAAACGCTGTCTTGATATTCCGGGTTGAAGTGCTGCTTGAAATATTGCGCGCCCATTGGAAAAGGACGCTGCTAATTGCCAACAAGCCGGTATTCAACCAGAGCTTTGCCGGATCGGCCAGTGGCGTCCAGTCCGGCAATTCCATGCGAATGAAGTAGCTCACAGTGAACAAAGAGAACACGACGGATGCGACCACCAGAAAAAACACCAGAGCGACTTTTTCTGGCGCGGTGTCGAAGGCCCCGACGGGTTTAAGCCCGCCGATGATACCCTTGCGTTCCCAAGACTTATCGCCCAGAGTTTTTAATAAACTCATAGATCAGCCTTGGACTTGTCGAGGTCCGGATCGAAATGTTGTTCATCCATAGTTGGCTCTATGCTTTCAGGAGTGTTTTGGGGAATAAAATCCTTATGCGCTCCTGGTACGCTGTAATCGTAAGCCCAGCGATAGACCGTCGGCAGTTCAGCGCCCCAGTTTCCGTGTATCGGAGGCGTCTCCGCAGTTTGCCATTCGAGAGAAGCCGCTCCCCAGGGATTTGGGTCGGCTTTCTTGCCATTGCGCAGGCTCCACAACATATTGCTGAAGAACAGCAGTTGTGATGCGCCAACAAACAACGCAGCAATAGTGATTGCTGTATTCAGGTCCTGTGCAGATTGCGGAATAAAATCAGTTGTGCCGAGGGCGTAATAGCGACGCGGTACACCGAGGAATCCCAGATAGTGCATAGGCAGGTAGATCGCGTAGGTGCCGAGGAACGTACACCAGAAATGCAGTTTTGCCATACCCTCGTGGAACATGCGACCAGTAATTTTCGGATACCAGTGGTAAATGGCAGCGAATACCACCAGTACCGGTGAAACACCCATTACCATGTGGAAGTGGGCGACGACGAAGTAAGTATCAGAAAGCGGCAAATCGATAATCACGTTGCCAAGGAACAAACCAGTCAAACCACCATGAATAAAGGTGAAGATAAAGCCGATGGCGAAATACATTGGTGCGTTCAGACGGATATCACCTTCATACAGCGTGAGTACCCAGTTATACACTTTCAACGCTGTCGGCACGGCGATAATCAACGTGGTGGTTGCGAAGAAAAAGCCGAAGTACGGGTGCATGCCGCTGACGTACATGTGATGCGCCCAAACGATGAAGCTCAATGCACCGATGGCGATGATTGCCCACACCATCATGCGGTATCCGAAAATGTTCTTGCGTGCGTGGACACTCAACACGTCAGAAACCAGACCGAAGGCTGGCAACGCAACGATATACACTTCGGGATGACCAAAGAACCAGAACAAATGCTGGAACAGGACCGGACTGCCACCGTTGTGATCAAGCGGTGTGCCGGATTCAATAACCGCTGGCATGAAAAAGCTGGTACCCAGCAAGGTATCAAACAGCATCATGATGGCTGCCACTAGCAGTGCCGGGAATGCAAACAGAGCCAGGCAGGTAGCAACGAATATGCCCCACACTGACAGGGGCAGACGCATCATAGTCAAGCCGCGGCAGCGGGACTGCAATGTAGTAACGACGTAATTCAGACCGCCCATCGTGAAAGCCACGATAAACACCGCCAATGAAATCAGCATCAGCACGATGCCGGAATCATGGCCCGGTGTGCCAGCCAGATTGGTCTGTGGGGGATACAGGGTCCAACCACCTCCAGTCGGACCTTCTCCGACGAAGAAACTCGCCATCAGGATAAGCACCGACAGCAAATACACCCAGTAACTAAGCATGTTCATGAATGGAAACACCATGTCGCGCGAGCCGCACATCAGGGGGATCAGGTAATTGCCGAATCCGCCCATGAACAGAGCGGTCAACAGGTACACAACCATGATCATGCCGTGCATGGTGACAGCCTGGTAATACTCGCTGGGGTCAATCAAATTGAAGGTTTCGGGAAAACCCAGCTGCATACGCATCATCAATGACAGCACCAGTGCGACCACGCCTACCGCAATGGCAGTAACGGCGTATTGGATAGCAATAACCTTGTGATCTTGGCTCCAAACGTATTTGGTTACCCAACTATGCGGATGATGAAGCTCCTGCTCTTGATCAGCCAGTGGTACGTACGCCATTTAAACCTCCTAACTCTGTAAACTTGTCTGGCCTGTGCGGCCGTTGCTAAAACTAAAATTGTTGTATTTGGTAATCGATCGAATTTATCGCAAGGTATTTATATAAGCCGCGACGTCTTCGTATTCCTCGATACCGGACATGGCAGTAGCCATCGATACCATTTGCTCACCGTAATAATCGTTCGAGTGTAAACCACGAATGCCTGTGCGGAAATTTTGCAGCTGTGTCAAGAAATACCAGTCGCTCATGCCGGAAAGTTTTGGCGCGTCGGTATACCAGGTGCCATCGGCGTTATCCAGGTGGCATGCAGCACAGTTGCGATTATAAATAGATGCGCCGTTTTCCACGTCGCCAGTCACGGTTGGTGCGGCTGGTACATCGGGCAGGGATTCAATATAGGCGGCCATATTACGCACGGCATTGGCATCAGCCAGCATGTTCGCCATCGGCGCCATCATTTGGCCATTGGTGTCACCTTCGCCACCGCGCACTCCGGTTTTGAAATAGTTAAGCTGGCGCTCTGTATACCATGCCGACTGACCAGCCAATTTAGGCGCGTTGAGGGCTATATTGCCTTCACCTTGCACGCCGTGGCAGCTGGCACAAACAGCATATTGGGCCTGACCGGAAGCTGGGTCAGCGGCAACCATAGCTTGAGTCTCAGCGAAAGTAGGTTGTTGTGCCAACCAAACGTCGTAGTCTGCCTGGCTATCAACTACGACCGCGCCGCGCATCACGAAATGGCCGATGCCGCACAGCTCTTCGCACAGGATGTCGTAGCGACCAACTTTATTTGGCTCAAACCACAAATACGAAATCAGACCAGGCACGAGGTCCATCTTTACCCGGAACTGGGCCACCGTGTAGTTGTGCAACACATCGTTAGAGCGCAGGTTGGCTTTAACTGGTTTGTCGATTGGCAGATGCATTTCAGGGCCGAGAACAATCTTGTCATCCTGGCCATTGGGATCTTCAGGATTCACACCAAACGGGTTGGATTCAGTCACCAATTGGGTATCAGCTGTTCCAAGTTGGCCATCGGCGCCAGGGTAACGGAACGCCCACTGCCACTGTTGCCCCATGACTTCATACTCGGTCGCGTTGTCCGGTACATTGACAAACAGGGCCCAAACAAACAGGCCAGGAGCCAGCATCGCAATAACGCCAATGCTGGTAACCACAGAAAGAATGACTTCTAACTTATGGTTCTCAGGTTCATAAACGGCTTTATGACCTGGTTTCTGGCGATACTTGTAAACACACCAGGCCAGAAACACATTGATGAGGACAAATACGATGCCGGTAACAATGAATGTTATGGTAATCGTAAGATCGATTAATCCCCAATCAGCAGCAATGTCAGTAAACCACCACGGGCTGGCGAAATGGAAAATGATAGATCCAATTACCAGCAGAAATATAACGACCGCTAAGACCATAAACCTGTAATCCTTCTACAATTAACACACGTATTTCAACAGGCAGGGGACAGAGGTGCCACGCTGCCAATTGCTGAATTTTACTTGATATTAAGCACCTTTCTGCCCATGGATTCAGACTTCAGCCAATGCGCAATATGTCTGGTTGCTGAGTGCACGAGCAGGATTGTCAGTTTGCTCGATAGATAATGCGGAAATTGCAAAACCCTTGGATTATTATTGTTACTGGATGGGTTCGTTTCGTGTCTTCGAAAAACCGGATTAAACTCGGGATTCAGAAGATATTTCGCTCACCTCACGCGCCCCGGAATGCTATAGAATATCGGCACTTACTACAAGTGCTTTTAGCCCGCAAAACAGCCAAATCCTGCGCGAAATCAATTGTTTTTGACATTTTGCTGTCACTAACACAAAGTGGCTCATTGCTGCGCAAATTCCACTGCTTAAACCACGGCATCAAATTGGTCGAAGTGCGCTGTGAAGTGCGACCCATAACTTGAGATTGAAGGCAAAACATGATTGAATGCCCGCGCTCATGGAATGCCAGCAGCACGCGAGTATTTCGCTAGCGTAATATTCATCCGATAGACCTCATTCACACTGATAAACAAAGATTAAAGCAGGCCCGTGACCGAACTAGTATCCAATCCAGCCGCAGCGCCTTGGCGCGATTTCTATGAAATGTGCAAGCCAAGAGTGGTCATGCTGATGTTGCTGACCTCATTGGTGGGAATGTTTCTCGCTGTGCCAGACATGCTGCCGCTGGATATTCTGATATTCGGCAATCTGGGCATAGCGCTGGTTGCGAGTTCCGGTGCCGTGGTAAATCACCTGATTGATCGCAAGATTGATTTGATGATGAAGCGAACTCATAACCGGCCTGTAGCCCAAGGCAGGGTTGAACCCCGTCAGGCTGCATTATTCGCAATTGTAATCGGGGTAGCCGGTATGGCGATCCTGCTGTTCCTGGTGAACCCGCTGTGTGCCTGGCTCACATTGGCATCTTTCGTTGGATATGCATTTATCTACACCGGCTATCTGAAGCATGCCACACCGCAAAATATTGTGATTGGTGGGCTTTCAGGTGCGATGCCGCCATTACTGGGCTGGTCAGCGGTCACCGGCACGATCGAAGCTGACGCCCTGATTCTGGTACTGATCATCTTCGCCTGGACGCCTCCCCATTTCTGGGCACTGGCAATTCATCGCAAAGATGAGTATGCCAAATCCGGCGTGCCCATGCTGCCTGTCACCCACGGTGAATATGTCACCAAGGTGCACATCCTGATTTATACCGCCGTTCTGGTGGCGGTCAGTGTGTTTCCTTATTTCTCTGGTTTGAGCGGACTGCTGTATTTGATCTCTGCCCTGTTATTGGGAATTGGTTTCATGGCATGGTCGAGTCTGTTGATGTTCAAACCCAAACCCTCAACGGCAATGGACACATTCCGTTATTCAATTGTCTATCTGGTGCTGTTGTTCCTGGCGTTGGTAATTGATCACTACCTGTTCTAGGTAATACTGTCATGGCTATGAGTGGCAAACTCAAGCTCGGTCTAATTGCCTTTGTTGTGGTTGACCTGTTGCTGGTCGTCACTTTCGTAGCCCTTTACCTGGTGAATTCCGATCGTGCGGCTGCGACAGACTTGCTCGACATGGGTCTGAGCATCTACCCGAAAGCAAGCGACCTCAAGCCCTTCACATTATCAGACGAACACGGTAATCCATTCTCGGCGGATGACCTTACTGGTTACTGGAATTTCTTCTTTTTCGGTTTTACTGCCTGCCCCGACATTTGCCCAATAACGATGGCGGAGCTTGATCAATTTTATACCGGGCTGGATGCAGCGGCACGTGAGCGCGCGCGTGTAATCATGGTGAGTGTAGATCCGGCGCGAGATGATGTGGCGACGCTTGCCGGGTATGTCGATTCTTACAATGAAGATTTTGTCGGTTTGACCGGCAACATAGGCGTTATCGCAGAACTCGCAGCGCAGTTTTTCGTCGTGCATTCAAAACCGGGTCTGGTTGCGCATAACGACCATTCTGTGGGTGCTAAGCCATTGGACTATATGATTGAACACAGTGGGCATCTGGCGATCGTCAATCCGGAAGGAAAATTTGCGGCGGTGATGCGTTCGCCAGTGCGTGACCAGGATCTTACGACTGCGTATCGACATCTGCTCGCTGATTATTAGCAATGAATTTTTAAATTTAAACCCGGGAAAAATTCAAACCAAGAAAAATTGCAGTTGCCACTACCACTATTGAAGGACCTGCAGGCGTGTCCAAATAGAACGCCGCAAACAGTCCGAGTACGATGGATGCGGCACCGATCAGGCTCGCCTTGAAAGCCATCTGCTCTGGTGTTTGTGCCAATCTGCGCGCCGCGGCTGGGGGAATTATCAATAAAGATATAATTAGAAGTACGCCAACAACTTTCATTGAGACAGCAATCGTGAGCGCAATTAGCATTACCAACATCAGATTGAGACGCTCGACGTTCACTCCTTCAATCTTCGCGAGCTCTGCGTGCACAGTCACTGACAACAATTTGTTCCAATAGAAATAGAGCACCGTTGACGCTAGCGCTACCACCGCAAGAATCCAGACCAAATCCAGTTGATTGATGGTAAGTAGTGAGCCAAATAAATACGCTTCCAGATTTATGCGTACAGAATCGGTAAGCGCTAGCAGCACAATTCCCAATGCCAACGTGCTGTGCGCCAAAATACCCAGCAAAGTGTCAGTTGAAATGGAAGGTTTGCGGTCCAGCATGGTTAAAATTGCAGCGAAAACGAGGCAGCTGATTATGATGCTGAGTTGCGGATTGATATCTCCGACAATTCCAAGCGCCACCCCTAACAATGATGAATGCGCCAAGGTGTCGCCAAAATAAGACATGCGGCGCCAAACAATAAATGAGCCCAGCGGGCCGGCAATCAATGCGAGGCTGAGCCCGGCAACCAGCGCATAAAGCACAAAATCAGACATGAGCAACTGCAGGAATGTGTTATTCATGATGCGCAGTCTTTATGTTGCCGGTTAAATCATGTTCGTGATTGTGGTCGTGGGTATAAACCGCAAGTGCACGGGCGGTGTTTGGACCAAACAAATCCAGGTAAGCCGGGTCATTGCTAACCTGTTCAGGTTTGCCATGACAACACACGTGATGATTAAGACAGACAACTTCATCAGTAGCAGACATAACCAGATGCAGATCATGGGAAATCATCAGTACGCCGCAATTATCGCGTTTGCTGATCTTGCTGATTAGCTGATACAGCTCAGCCTGACCAGCGAGATCCACTCCTTGTGCAGGCTCATCCAGAATAAGCAGCTCCGGTTGCCGCAACAAGGCACGGGCCAACAAGACCCGTTGCATCTCGCCACCGGAAATAGCGCTCAATTGATGATTCTTCAATTGCAGGATATTCAATTGGGACAATGTGGCATCAAGTTGTGTCGCAGAAAAGTTTTCGGCCAATTGCAAGAACCGGACAACAGTAACGGGGAGTGTCGGCTCAACATGCATTTTCTGCGGCATATAACCAATGCGCAGACCCGATCGATGCTGCACCGCGCCCGAATCTGCCGCGGCCAGTCGCAATGCTATGCGCACCAGTGTGGTTTTGCCGGCTCCGTTAGGCCCTATCAAAGTAATAATCTTGCCTTCATCAACTCTAAGCGTGATGTTATCCAGCACTTTGCGACCAGCAAAATTTTTAGAAATGCCGCTGACCGCTAACAGAACCTTTGCAGGGGAGTCGGGAGATTGCATAAATTCCATTAAGGGCGTGGATAAGAAGTGCTTGCGTACAAGCATGGCGGACAATGGTATATCATAGCATCAGTGTCAATCTCTGACGTGCTAGTGTGATTCATGAAAACGCTCTGGTTTACTTGCTTGCTGTTATGCATGCTGACTGTGTCTGCTCATGCCAGAGTCGATATTGTTACCTCAATCGAGCCTCTGGCCTTGATCGCAAAAGCTGTTGTAGGCGATTACGGCCAGATACGCAGTCTGGTCGATCCAAGGCAATCACCTCACGAATATTCCATAAGACCATCAGATCGCATCGCCATTGAACAAGCCAATCTGTTGATCTGGGTTGACCCGAGTTTTGAACTGTATCTGACGGATATATTCAATACGCAAGCCGCGACTAAAACCTTGCTCACATTTTCCAGGTTACAGGACGTAGAGCTTGCCTTTGAAGAGTCAGGCGAACTGGATCCACATCTGTGGCTGGACACGCATAACGCTCTACGCCTGGCCGAGGCAGTTGCCGAAGCAGCAAGTGCGCTAGATCCAGAAAATGCAGTCAATTTTCAGGGAAACCTCGACAAATTCCGTATCGAATTGGAATCTGCAAGCCAAGACATCAGTGCAATATTTGCCAACAAAGTCGAAAATACCTATGCGGTTTATCACAATGCTTATCGTTATTTTGAAAATCAATTTGAACTGCAGTATTCAATAGTTCTTCTTAAGCATCCGGAATCACAAGCCAATGTTCAAGAAATAATGCAAGTAAGAAGAAGCGTTCAAGAATTGCAGCCGCGCTGCTTGCTGATTGAATTGGACTCGAACGGCGCAACTATTGCGACGATGCTCGGCGGTGTTGAATTGGATATGCTAATAATTGATACGATGGGATACGACGTAATTGCGGATGCAACCGGCTACATAACAATGTTGCGAAAACTCGCTGAGCAATTCAGACAATGTGTCTACTAATGCTTTAACCAAGCCTGAAACAAATAGTAAGGAAGCACGTGGCAGATCCGAAACAACTTATTCTGGTAGATGGATCATCTTACCTTTTTCGCGCGTTCCATGCCCTGCCACCGCTGGTAAGTAGCAAGGGTCAGCATACCGGCGCCGTTAAAGGCGTGATCAATATGGTACGCAGCCTCGTCAAGGCTAACCCAGACAGCAATATTGCAATGGTATTTGATGCCAAGGGTTCCACGTTTCGCAATCGAATTTACACGGAATACAAGGCACATCGGCCACCAATGCCCGATGAACTGCGTTCCCAGATCCAGCCAATCCACGACATCATAAGGGCAATGGGATTGCCAATCCTGATTGTTGATGATGTGGAAGCGGACGATGTGATCGGAACTTTGTCGCGCCAAGCCTGCGCTGCCGGCGTCAAGACTCTCATTTCAACCGGCGACAAAGATCTTGCACAGTTGGTAAATGCTGACATCACACTCATGAACACGATGACCAACGAGTATCTTGACGTGGCAGGAGTGGAACAAAAATTTGGTGTTGGGCCCAACCGCATCATCGACTTCCTGGCACTCACGGGTGACAAGTCGGACAACATCCCCGGAGTTCCCGGTGTAGGTCCCAAAACTGCGCTCAAATGGTTGCTGGATTTTGGCTCGATGGAAGCAATTATCCAGAATGCTGCATCAATAGACGGCAAAATCGGGGAGCGGCTCCGGGAGAATATTGATTTGCTCAGGTTGTCCTATGAACTTGCTACGATCAAACAAGATGTGAAGTTAGACACGAAGATTTCCGAATTGGTGCCAGGAGCGCCAGATAAGGAGGCCTTGTATCGACTTTATTCGGAGATGGAATTCAAGACATGGATACGGGAACTGGAAGACAGCGGAATCCGCAGAACCGAGGCCCCGGTAGCTGCGCAGGACGCAGCCCCGCAAAATACATCAGTATCAGTAATACCCTCCAATACTGACTATCAAACTATTACCAGTGATAGCGAATTCAAGAAACTGTTGTCAACGTTAGGTAGTCTTGACCAATTCGCAATCAATATTGAGAGTATCGGCACTCATTTGCTTGATGCACGAATTCTTGGCATCGCACTAAGTACCGAGCCAGGTCAGGCCTATTACATCCCGTTGCAACATCATTACCTGGAATGTCCGCAACAACTCAGTATTACCGAGGTTGTCCAGGAATTGAAACCGCTGCTTGAGAATCCTGCCATCAACAAACTCGGATTCGATCTGAAGCGTGCCACTCATGTGCTGGCCAACCATGAGACAAATTTGCAGCCGTTCAAAACCGATGTGTTGCTTGCTTCGTATGTCCTGAATTCAGTAGCTACCCGGCACAGTCTTGCAGAAATAGCCCGAAGTTATCTGGACATTGCCCTTGCTGAAATAGAAGACCTGTTAGGTAAAGGGAAAAATAAACTGGCACCCGCGCAAATTGCAATCGATATATTCAGCGGCTACGCGGCAAAAAAGGCGGACTTGATCCACAGGTTGTCTATCAAATTGGAACAGGAACTGAGCCGCAATGGCAATCTGTTCGGTCTTTATCGTTACTATGAAATACCACTGATTGAGGTGTTGCAAAAGATTGAGCGCAACGGCATCAAGGTCGATGCCATCGTGCTTGCCAAACAAAGCAAGGAACTGGGCAAGCAGTTAAAACAGCTGGAACTCGCCGCCTACGAGCTCGCCGGAGAAGAGTTTAATCTGGGATCACCAAAACAAATGCAGAGCATTTTCTATGAGAAATTGCAGCTTCCTGTTCTGAAGAAAACCAAAACAGGACAGCCCTCCACGGCCGAGCCGATTTTGCAGGAGTTGGCACATGAATACGAACTGCCAAGACTGATTCTCGAGCATCGCTCACTCAGCAAATTGAAATCCACCTATACCGATAAATTGCCACTGGAGATTCACAAAACCACAAGGCGCATACACTCGACGTTCCAGCAAGCTGTAACAGCAACCGGTCGTTTGTCTTCCACAGATCCAAACTTGCAAAACATTCCAATCAGAACCGCAGAAGGTCGCCGGGTTCGTCAGGCCTTTATTTGTGAACCCGGCTATAAACTTCTGGCAGCAGATTACTCGCAGGTAGAATTGCGAATCATGGCGCATCTGTCCAGGGACAAGGGCCTGCTCACCGCATTTTCACATGCTGTCGATGTACATCGAGCTACGGCTGCGGATGTTTTCAACGTCCCGTTGGACCAGGTCAGTCCCGAGCAGCGGCGCAGCGCCAAGGCAATTAATTTCGGTTTGATCTATGGCATGTCAGCATTTGGTCTCGCCGTCCAACTAAAAATCAGCCGTACCGATGCGCAACGCTACGTTGATCGTTACTTCGAGAAATATCCTGGTGTTCGACAATACATGGATGAAACCCAGGCGCTGGCAGATGAGAAAGGTTATGTAGAGACTTTATTCGGTCGCCGGCTGTATCTGCCCGATATCCATGCAGGTAATGGCATGTTGCGCAAGGCGGCGCAGCGCACGGCTATCAATGCCCCGATGCAGGGAACCGCGGCTGACATAATCAAACGGGCAATGATTGATATTGATCATTGGCTCGCACTCGGGGAACTCGATACGCGCATGATTCTGCAAGTACACGATGAATTGGTGTTTGAAGTACGCGAAAGCGATGTGGCATTGCTGGCCGCTGGCGTCAGATTCCGAATGATTAGTGCGGCGGCATTGGATGTGCCGTTGGTAGTAGATATAGGCATAGGCGATAACTGGGAGCAGGCGCACTGATCCAGTGCTGCTATAACGCCCGCAATCGGCGCTGCCGTTTAATCTGGTTTCGGCTCTTCGTTGTCATCACTCGGATCGCGGTATAGCCAGCTCTTGAGTATCGAGCGAGCTTCCTCGAGTCCATTGTTGCTGACTGAAGAAAACAATTGCACAGTGGCCCCTGCGCGATCCTCCAGTAATTTCCTGACCGCCAGCAAGGTGTTTTGCGCGGCGCCGCGTTTCAATTTGTCTGACTTCGTGAGCAAGATGTGAATCGGCAGCTCGGCTTGTTGCGACCAGGCAATCATCATCTCGTCAAATTCCTTCAGAGGATGCCGAATATCGCTAAGCAATATCAGTCCGACCAGAGCTTCGCGACGGCGTAAATACTGTTCCAGTTCAAATTGCCATTTATTCTTTACCGCCATAGGTACTTTCGCATACCCATATCCGGGCAGATCCACCAGATAACGATGGTCGCTGATCGCGAAGAAATTGATCAGCTGGGTTCGACCCGGGGTCTTGCTGATACGCGCCAGACGCGAATGCCCGGTGATAGCGTTGATAGCACTGGACTTGCCAGCATTGGAACGGCCAGCGAATGCAGCCTCTGCCAGGCTGCCAGGAGGGCAGTCAGCAAGCGATGCAGCGCTCGTTTCGAAGTGGACATTATTGAAATTCATGGATTTCCTGACATGCACAAGGCGAAATTTCTGCCCTGTGCACCTGATAATTCTGACAAATGCAGCGATTTCGGGTAAAAACTACTGGCGTTTGGGGATATACGTTATAATCCGCGACCGCGAATTAAGGCACTTTTACTGTGTGCGAGCAAGGGAACATTCATGAACAAACCATTAGTCATTCTTATATCCACCCTTTTTGGCTTAACTGTAGCGCCAGCCCTGCTTGCGCAGGGTGATGCCGCCGCAGGGCAGGCAAAATCTGCACTGTGTGCTACTTGTCATGGCAATGATGGTAATAGCGCATTGGCGATGAATCCAAAACTGGCTGGGCAAAATGCCAAATATCTGGTGAAGCAATTGCAAGATTTCAAATCCGGCGCTCGACCTAATCTCACCATGTCTGCCATGGTGTTGTCACTTTCTGAGCAAGATATGCATGACATTGCTGCCTGGTATGCTTCCCAACAACCCACCATGCAGGGTGCCAACCCGGAATCGGTAGAATTGGCTGAATCCCTGTACCGCGGCGGCATCCAGGAATTATCTGTAGCAGCCTGTTCCGCCTGCCACTCACCTACCGGCAGTGGCAACGCACCCGCCGGGTTTCCTGCTCTGAGTGGGCAACATCAGGAATACATCCTGCAGCAATTGAAGGATTTCCGTGCAGGAGTCAGGCAGAACGATGACAGTGGCATGATGCGCACCGTGGTCGAGCGCCTTACGGATAAAGAGCTGGAAGCACTTGCCAGCTATGTATCTGGTTTGAATTAACGAATTCCTGACCCTTTGCAGGCAAGCTTGCGTGCACCGGGTCTCGTTCAGCAGCGAGTCAGATAGCCTGATGTAAAGTGCTGTGATAGTGTTTTGACCGACCCAACCGCCTGGCACGACCGACCGAGTTTGAGAGTGGCCAGGGAGTTAACAATGATTGGAACCTATATAAAGAGAGCAAGATTATGAAAAGAGCATTTCAATTGGGCCTGTTTTTCGCCCTGTTACCGCTGGCGTTTTCCAGCTACGCCCAGATCGAAAAATACGTGGCCGGTACCCACTATACGGTACTGCCAGCCCCGGTAAATACCAAAGACGCCAACAAAATCGAAGTGTTGGAAGCCTTCTGGTATGGCTGTTCCCATTGTTTCCGGTTCGAGCCGTTGATTGCCAATTGGGAGGCCACGGTCGCTGCGGACGTTGATTTTGTGCGTTTTCCCGCCATGTGGAACGAACTCATGAAGATTCACGCGCAGGTGTATTACGCCGCAGAAGCGCTGGATGCCCTGGATACGCTGCATGAGCCAGTGTTCAATGCCATCAATGTTGAAGGCAACCGCATGCAAACTGAAGCCCAGATTGGCGATCTTTTTGCCAAGCACGGCGTGGCCCAGGCCGATTTTGAAAAAGCCTTTAATTCCTTTGCAGTACGTACCAAGGTCAATCAGGCCGAAAAGCGCATGCAGGACTACCAGATTCGCAGCACGCCTAACATGATTGTTAACGGCAAATATCTGGTAACCACTGGAGAGGCCGTGCTGACCCAGGACGACATGCTGCAAGTTGTTGATTTTCTGGTAGAAAAAGAGCGATTAGCCAAATCTTCCTCAGGCGGTTAAATACGCTGCAGCAAGCCTGCGACTGTAGCGTTCCGCTGAAAGCTACAGTCGTAACGGTGTTCAAGTCATACCTGAATTGCCCTTCTCAATCTTCCAGCCTGCATAATAATCAGCCTCACGTCGGTGCAGCTTGCACCGCGCCGCAGTGAGCATTGTCGGAACAAACTATTTTGCCGATACAACAGTCTTAGGACTGAGCACCAAAAAACAGATTTAACAGAATATTCAAAAGCTTAGCGAGCCCAGCCCGCAATTAGTCAAACCTGCAGCGTCGAACCAGCATGTCTTTGTTACCCGCACAAATTTTGGCGTTGATGCCCTCTGGTATTAAAGCCTTCATCGAAGGTAGCTCGCGTCGCGATCTGTTGCGCAAGGTCGATACCTGCCTGCTTGTGTTTGACAATCAGGTAGCTCAAATCGAAACCGGCGCAGTCATTGAATTCCATACGACACCAGGGCCAATCGACTACGGGCGGCTGGCGCTGGCTTGCAAGGCGCTGTTGGGAGGAGCGGATGCAAGGGAATGTTCCATTCTCCTGTTAGTGCCGCCCTCACTGTGCATCGCTACGCACCAGAAGCTGGCAGGCATTACCAGTGACAGCGTGGTCTCGGCGCTCCTGCTGCAGTCAGATAGTATGCTGCCGGCCAATGAGCATCCCGTGACGCTGGCAATCAACCCGAAAGCGACCGATCTTTCCGAAGAACCCATTGCCATCTGGATGCGCAGCGAGACCATGGCAGAAATATTCGCAGCCTTTGCGCAGCAAGATTTATTTATCGCAGCAATCAAACCGCGTGTACTCAACCTCGAGTCTTCGGGAGCTCGTTATCTTGATAAGGACGCGTCGACTCTGACTGTGGTTGAGTCCAATCAAAACGTAGTGCAGAAGTGGTTGCAAACCAATCAGGCGGATCTTGAACAAGCCGAGTTCCTGCAACAATGGCAAGACGCCCTAACAGATGATGATAAGGTTGAACAGATTGAGTTAAGTAGCATCGAACACTATCTTGAACTCACCGACAAATTCAGCAACCAGGACTACAGTTTCTTCCCTCAAGGCGCATTGCAGGCTCGTCGCCAAGTTGAAAAAGGCCGCAAGCTGATGGTTGCTGCTGCTGCGGTTGCCGCTGCGCTATTCCTGTCTTCAATTCCGTTTTTTGTTCAGTCGATACAATTTCGCAGTCTGGCGGCAACGCTCGAAGCACAGCGTGAATTGTCATTTGAAGCGAGACAGGATCAAGCCATTGTGGTGAGTTTCGAAAGCGAGTTGGGGCCTATCAATGATTTTCCGGATCAGCGTGTCCGGGAGGCGATGTTTAATCTGCAAAATGCCTTGTCTCCGAATCGATTGTCATCTCTGGAAATCACCGACGGATCGATCAACATTCAAGGTACGAGCGCAGAGCCACAGGCTATATTGCAGCAACTTGAGCAGGATCCCATGTTTACTGAAGTGGCCTTTTCGCGAGCGACTAACAATGATCGCTACAATATCGGGCTAAGATTAAGCACAGTTAATTTCGATGCGTATTTGGTACGCTATTTCCCGGAACAATAGCAACGGCGCAAAGGCGTCTGCGAAATTTATGCAACTATCACCACGCGAAAGAAATATTCTGATTATGGCTGGCCTGATCGCGCTGGCGTTTGTCAGCACCAGTATTTTTCCTACCATAAAGCGTGTGTATCAGGAGCGACAGGCTAGCATCGAAAGTGTGCAGCTGGATATCGAGCGCGAACAGAGACTCATCACCAATACCGCGGGCTGGCGTGAGCGACGCGTAGAAGCCGAAGCGAAACGAGCTGAGCTGGAAGCACAAATATTCGGTGGCATAACCGTTCCGATAGTTGAATCCAATATCCAGAGCGCGCTTTTACAATACGCACGCGAGACCAGCATAACTGTCAGCTCAACCAGATTGGCGGAGCGACTCGAAGCAGATGGCTGGCTGTTGATCAGTCAGGAAATGTCGTTTCAAACGGACAATGCGGCGAATACCGTAGAATTCCTGCAGAAACTGGAAAACTCTGTGCCAAAACTGCGCGTGACAGATTTTAGTCTGACGCGAAGTCGTAACCAGTATAGTGGATCGATTACCGTGGTCGGGTTTGCTCGCGGCAATTCGCAAATCGCGTCTTCTACCAGCCCCAGATGAGAGTGGATTGATACCAGCAATGCCTAATGCACAAATGACTCTGCCCGTATTCTCCCAACTGCTGGAACCGCAGGGAATCGTCCCTGCGCGTGATTATATCGAAAGCGGCCGTCTGATCTGCAGTCAATTACCTGCCATTGAATTGCGCGCAAAAATCCGGTTTATTACCCAACAACCGCATCGCTTTGAACTCGCTCCTGAAGACGAAGTGCGGCGCCTGATGAAACATTGGCGCGCCGAATTATCACCACAGATTGACAGTAATGACACCGACTTGTTCGTGTCTGGTTTTGATGACGACGAAGCGCTCAAAGACCTCGCTTCCGAGGCGCCGATTATTCGCTTGGTAAATCATTTGTTCGCACGTGCGCTGGATTTGAATGCCAGCGATATTCACTTCGAGCCAAGCGAGAACCATCTGGATGTGAGGTGTCGGGTTGATGGCATCATGACTCGCATCGAGCGCTTGCCAATCAAGATTCATACGGCGGTTGCGTCGCGTCTGAAATTAATGGCCAGACTCGATATAGGCGAGAAGCGCCTGCCACAGGATGGCCGCATTAATTATCAGATTGGTAACAAACAATTGGATATGCGCGTGTCGACTTTGCCTGGCGTGCACGGCGAATCCGTGGTGCTGCGAATTTTGGATCGTGGCGATACTTCAGTAAGTCTGTCGCAACTAGGCATGCCGGAATATATTCTCACCCAATATCAGAAAATTATCACACAGCCCCATGGCATGATCCTGATCACCGGGCCCACAGGTAGCGGTAAAACTACCACTCTCTACGCGACGCTGGAAAAAATCAGTACCGAGAAGCAAAAGATCATCACGGTGGAAGATCCAGTCGAATACCAACTGGAAGGTATCACCCAGATTCAGGCGAACTCCAGCATCGGATTGAGTTTCGCAGCAGGGCTGCGATCTATCGTACGCCAGGACCCTGATATTCTGATGATCGGCGAGATTCGCGATCATGAGACTGCTGAAATCGCCATCGAGTCGGCCTTAACCGGACACCTGGTATTTTCTACGTTACATACAAACGATGCCGCTGGCGCAGTGACGCGTCTGCAGGACATGGGTGTCGAAGGCTATCTCATAAGCTCCAGTTTGTTGGCGATACAAGCGCAGCGTCTGGTGCGAAGGGTATGCACCGATTGCAGCGAAGTGCATGCGTTGACGGCTGATGAAGCAGCGGTGCTCGAAATTGAACCTGACTTCTGCCCGCAAGTGACACGCGGAGTGGGCTGTGAGCGCTGCGGCAATACTGGTTATCGCGGCAGGGTGGGTCTGTATGAATTGTTATTGATGAGCGATGCCATTCGTCATCACATCGCCTCTGGGGCGGATGCCAACGTGATTCGGGAGCAGGCCGTAGCAGAAGGGATGAAGACTTTGCGTCAGGACGCACTGGAGAAACTGAAGTCAGGCATGACTACTCCTGAGGAAGTAGTGAGGGTAACGCGCGCAATATGAGTGAGCTGCATTTCAAGTATCAGGCTTTTGATGCGGCGGGCAATGTCCAGAACGGACTACTGACTGCGGATTCCGAGCGAGAGGCGATACGGTTATTGCAGGGCAAGAACCTCACACCTGTGAAGATCCAGGAGACGAAATCAAATACCGAACGCAGTCGCCGCAAGAAAATATCCCATACCGATGTGCTCGATTTCACCACCGGCCTGTGCACATTGGTGGAAGCCCGCGTACCCCTTGATAAAGCCCTGCGCCTGTTAGAGGGCATAACAGAATCAGCCGCGATGCGAGAACTGGTCAGAGACCTGCTCAGGCATGTGAAGGAAGGCAAGAGCCTGGCAGATGCCATGGAGAGCCATCCGCAAGTATTCACGAAGATGTACATAAACATCGTTCGAGCCGGAGAGGAAGGCGGTATTTTGCACGACCTGCTACCCGACCTTGCGGAATTTCTGGAAGCAAGCGCCAGAACCAGGCAGGCAATTATTGCGGCAATGATCTATCCGATTGTTTTGCTGGTAACCGGCATCATCTCGGTAGTGCTGCTACTGGTTTTTGTAGTACCCCAGTTTGCAGCGATGTTTGAAGATGCCGGTACGGAAATTCCGCCATCTGCTGCTTTCCTGCTTTCGGTGAGTGCTTTCCTGCAAAGCTATGGTTACCTGTTCATCATGCTGACTGTTGTACTCGTACTGGCGTGGACTCGTATGGATAGATATCCCGCCATGCGCTTGCGCAAACATACTCTTTTACTATCGTTGCCTTTACTCGGCACACTCATACTTTATAAGGAATGTGCCATTTTCGCTCGTACCCTGGGGGCCTTGTTAGGTGCAGGCATCCCTTTGATCAGATCATTACGGGTGGCGCGCGAAGTCGTTACGAATACCGTGATGACTAAGCAACTATTGCAGGTAGAAGAAGACGTACGCGGTGGCGCTGGTCTCGGGATTTCGCTGGAAAAAACCAATTTGTTTCCGACACTCTTGCATCAACTGGTAACAGTAGGCGAAGAGTCGGGGCGTACTGCGAGCATTTTGTTGAAAACAGCGACCACGTTCGATACCACAGTACGCAATCAGATGGCTGCTCTGGTGGCAGCACTGCAACCGGCACTTATTATTTTTCTGGCCATCGCTGTTGGTGGCATAACAATCACTATGCTGTCAGCTGTGTTCAGTATGAATGCGGTCGAGTTTTAATCAATGGAGAACGCAGTGAAGCCAACATCCATCTATCTACAAAGTAGCAGGAAATTGTGCCTGCTAGTGAGTTTACTCGCCCTGTCCGCCTGTTCGATGCTGCAGCAGAAAGGCAATACTGGTGCGGCAGCGCCGGCAACTGGCGCCACTCAAGCTCCGCTGCAAACTGCTGCACAATCCGGCCAGACGGCTATTGCGGAGCTGACCAATACGAATGCGGCGGATCAGCAGGCACTGATTGATGCCATTAATCGAGATGGTCAGCGCACGGATGTCTCAGGATTGCGCGATCCAATACCAGCGCCAGCGAGTGCCGATGGTGAAAATATTGTCGAACTGAACTATGAACAGGCCGACTTGCGACTGGTGTTGGAAGAATTGGCGCGAGCGCTGGATATAACGCTGGTAATCGATCCCAGTATCGACAATGTGGTGAGTATTCGCACAGCAGAATCCCGTCCGCTGGCACGAGAAGATATCTGGCCATTAATGCAATTACTGGTTCGCGACGCGGGAGTGATCCTGGAGAGAGCAGGCAATCTCTACAATGCTCGGCGCGCACAATCTGGTTTGACGGCTGAAATTACCACACCCGAAACACTTGGACAGAGTGTCGCTGCGCGACTGATACAGATTACTCCACTCACTTACATCTCGGCAGAGGCGGCCACCGAAGCCTTGACGCCCTTGTTGGAGCCAGAGGGCAATGTAAGAAAGTTGACCAATAACGATACTCTCGCCATTACCGGTTCTGAATTCCAGCTTGAGCGTATCAACCAGCTGCTGTTGTTGATTGATTCTGATCCATTTGTGAATCAGGGCATCAGGCTTTATCAATTAAACAATGCCAACGCCACCGAAGTGGCCACCGAGTTGACCGAGATCTTGCTGCTTATTGAAGGTCCGACGCCGGCGTACCAGGTAAAAGGCATAGAGCGAATTAATGCCTTGCTAATCACCGCGCCAGCCACTCGCGGATTCGAGGAAATTACCCGCTGGGTGCAAATTCTGGACGCTGACAGTCAGGAGCAGGTCGAACAGTTGTTTCACTATCAGGTGAAGAACCTGAAAGCACTGGAGTTGGCGGAAACGTTGACCCAGGTTTTCGAGATTGAAGACGACTTAAGTAGTATCGACGCCGACCAGGATGGAGCAAGTCAGATTGGCAATCCTGTCCCCGCAACCGATCTACGGTCAGCGACTACGCCAGGCGCGCCAGCTGACACTGCCAACCAGAATTCCGCTAACACCGCAGTATCAGCCAATCTTGTAGTGAAAATTGTGGCTGATGAATCCACCAATAGTCTGCTAATACGCGGTACGGCGCGCGATTATCGGCAACTGCTCACCACCATAAATCAACTGGACCAGGTACCACTGCAGGTGATGATCAACGCGGTTATCGCTCAGATAACACTGTCAGACGCCACCAAGTTTGGTGTGGACTGGAGTCGAATTGCCGCCAATAGTGCTTTGGACCCGATTTCAACCAACACCTCCACGAGCATTCTTCCGACAGGTGGTCTGGGTGGTTTGTTGTTCAGCAAGACGTTTATTGATGGCGCCGCACAGATAGATGCGACCCTGGAGGCGATTGCCGAAAACAATGAGGTACGCTTGCTTGCACGCCCCTCGCTGACGGTGACGAACAATCAGGAAGGCGAGATTACCATTGGATCGCAGGTTCCCGTGCAGCAAGGCGAATCCATCGGTAATAGTGGTGTTGCCACGACCAACATCCAATACCGGGATACCGGTATTGTGCTGACCATTACGCCCCAGATTAATAAAGATGGCGTGGTGAACCTGGTCATACGCCAGGAGTTGTCGTCTGTAGATGCCAGCGCTGCTGGAGTGCAGAACAATCCGGTATTCAATAACCAGGAAATTAACACCACTGTAGTGGTGCGCAACGGCGAAAATGTCGTGCTGGGTGGTTTGATTCAAACCGATAACGAAGATTTGAACAGTGGCGTTCCGGGCTTGAATCGAATTCCCGTGCTCGGCAGATTGTTTTCCTATTCTCAGATTAGCGAGCAACGTCGAGAGCTCTTTATCGTACTGCGACCTGAGATTATTGATTTGAACGAACCGGCAACCTTGCAATATGCTGATATCCTGGAACGGTTTGAACTGGCATCAGAAATAATTGGGGAAATTTCATTGTAATCGGCCTGTTGCTGGAGAATTCGAATTCAGCTGTCAAAGCGGCCAACCTAAATTTGCGGATTTAACTATGAATCAAGTACGAACTGCGCGACGCGATACGGGTTTCACCCTGATCGAAATTCTGGTGGTGATGGCGATCATCGGCATGCTGGCCATCATGGTGGCCCCCAATATATTCAACCAGCAAGCTGGTGCGCGCCGCGACGCTGCACTGTCCCAGATATCCACGCTGGAAGCAGCCCTCGATACTTACCGGCTTGATGTGGGCGAGTATCCAGACGACCTTGAAGGCCTGATGGAAAACCCTTCCGATAGCGCCGCCTGGAACGGCCCTTATCTGCGCCGTGCAGTGCCTGTGGATCCCTGGGGCAATGAATATGTGTATGAGGCAACCGCTCGGGAATTTTCACTGATCTCCTATGGCGCAGATGGCGAGCGTGGCGGCGAAGACGATGACGCCGATATCGGGCTCTAGACGCGCGATCACAGCAAATACTCGCTGCGCAGCGGCGGGATTCACCTTGCTGGAAATACTACTGGTGCTGACCATTCTTGGTATGGCCAGCGTATTGGTGGTGCCCAATCTGGGCAGTCTTGAAAGCAAAACCTTCAATGCCCAAGTGCGTGGCGCAATCTCACTGCTGAATTACGCGAGGCGTATAGCTGTGGTGCAAGGCCAACCTGCTACGGCCAATTTCTATACGGCAGATTTTGATCTTGCTGCACTGCCCCCGGCCAGAACCAACGGGGGCAACTGGCAGGCAGGATCTGCAACTGGAGTCAGATTTCGCGACAGCACGGAGCATGAAATTGATGTGGAAGAGGTTTTGGTAATCAATTTTTATTCCGAAGGTGGCAGCACAGGAGGCACCATTTTGTTGCAACAGGACGCGCAGATCGTGGCTATAGATATCGATCCATTTACCGGTCGGGTTACTTCCGTGGTAAGCGAGGATTAAGCATGCAGCGTGATGCACACCAATCCGGTTTCACCCTGCTGGAAGTTATTGTAGCAATGGCGCTCACGGGTTTTGTTCTGGGCAGCTTGTTCTCACTGGTTGGAGGCAGCAAGCAACTGTCATGGCGCTCAGAAGAGAGTTTGGCAACAGCAATGAAATTGCGTGCCGCCGCAAATTTTGCACTGCTGCAAAATGAATACAGCGAGGTTGAGCCAATTCTTGAAGACACCAGCTTTGAAATTCAGTCTATTGACCTGTTGGAGGAGCCAGAACGCAAGACCCAGGCCAGTGTCCACGACCTTGAGAGTTTTGCAATTATCAGTACCGACACCGGTGAATCTATAACAGGCACTAGATGGATACAACTCGAGTTGGCGCAGTAGATCATGAAACTGAAGCATATGTTCACACGGTCCCGACATAGCGGGTTTACCCTGGTCGAAATTATTCTCGCGCTGGCACTCACGACCATGTTGCTGGGATTGCTGAGTTCCGGAGTATTCATAGTCGCTGAAGACTGGAATCGGAACTCGGAAAATCTCGACAAAAATCTGGATGAAGCGCTGGCGATCCTGCAGATAGATCGGGCGCTCCAGGGTGCTTTTCCCCATAGTTATACCAATGAAGAAACGCTGGCGCGTCATATATTTTTTAGCGGCGACGACGCGCATTTAACCTTCGTATCTGCAGTTTCTCCCCAGCGCAATGCTGGCTCGACCGCCTGGGAAATCTATTCAATCGACAACGAAGGCGTTTACCTCACGCTGGCACCAGCCTTCAGTGACAATCCTGCCGCACGCCTCGAAGAGGCTGAGCCCAGATTGATTCTGCCGGACTATTCCGTCAGCTTCAGCTACCTGTACCAGGAGCTGGATGAGAACCGGGCCTGGCGCGATGACTGG
Source organism: Gammaproteobacteria bacterium (assembly GCA_009692305.1). Lineage (GTDB taxonomy): Bacteria > Pseudomonadota > Gammaproteobacteria > Pseudomonadales > Pseudohongiellaceae > UBA9145. The sequence goes on from SHZK01000016.1 coordinate 39,818, forward strand.
TACGCAGAAGAAAATCTGAGCTTGCCATTGGCGGTATATGCTCGTTTCGAACCGGCAGATACACAAGGCGAAGTAATGGAAGTAGTGGCACCAATACGCGCCAACCAGCACCGCACTATTCGCCCCAATACCATCATCGAGGTCGGCTTATGAGTAGCCGCCGACAACGGGGCACGGTAATTATCATTGTGTTGTGGACATCAGTTTTGCTCACAGTGCTGGTAACTGCCATGGCCAGCAAAGTACGCCTGTCAGCCAAGACGGCGGTGCACAATCAGGATGCCAGCGCACAGTGGGCCGAATTAATGGGCGCAGTAAGCCAGGCTGAGATGGAACTGATGCTGGAACGCATGCCAAGACCCGTTGGCGAGACCTTGGAGGAAAGCGAGGACGGCGAAATTCGCTCACCTGCTTATCACTTCGATGGTGGAGCCCTGACCCTGCACTATCCACAGTCGGAATCTATGATTGTGCGAATCTATGACCATGCTGGCAAGATCAACCTCAACCGGATTCCGCGCCGCAACATGCAACTACTGATCGAAAAGCGACTGGGCGGGATCGAGGCTGACCCGCAACAGGTGCAGGACCTGCTTGCTGCGTGGACGGACTGGACCGACCTGAATGACCTGGAAGGATTGAATGGTGCCGAGAAAGAATTTTATCTCGATCAGGAGCAACCGTTTACACCACGCAATAATCCGGAGCTGGATACCGTAGAGGAGATCTTGCACATACGCGGCTTCGCTGAGCTATTCGCAGGCGTCAATCTGGATGCGGCGTTCACTATTTATGGCAATAACCGCACGCTGAACCTGAATTTGGCCACGCGTGAGGCAATGCAATTATTGCCGGGCCTGGATGATGAGCTTATTGAAAATATCCTCGCGTTTCGCGAGTTGGAAGACATCGATGACAGGGGAGAAATCAGTGAGATAGTGCCGTTTGAAAATTTGCAGGAGTTGTCGGTTTGGGTAAATAACAGCTCATCGAATATCTACTCAGTATTCGTATATCCAAGACTGGACCTGGATGAAGAGCAGTTACAGTTGTTGCGCGAAACCGATCCGTTTGTAAATCCTGATACGGTTACCCAGGCCTATATGGAAATTATTGAAGTGCGGGATTATAACAACTTACCTGTGGTATATAAGGTGGATCCCTATGGACGACTCCCGGATACGGCGCCACCGCGAGTGTTGGAAGAAGATTATCTTTTCCGCTAGATCGAATCCGCGCTTGCAGAGGGCGTGCAAAAATCAATCTTTCGATACTTTCCATTCAGAGCGCATGGTCATCGGGCCTACGCCCTTATTCGGTGCTACTGACAACAATTTGCTGAACTTCGTTTCGTACCACAACAGTCCACTCTTGTCGGCCAATCCACCCAGCACGTAGAACTCGCCGACCCGCATGGCGAGGCTCTTTACCAGCAAGGACACGGTAAAAATATCCCCCTTGTTGAAAGGACCCTTGTCGATTTCCTGCATACTGGTGGTGAGGAAAGAGGCTACCGGTTCTTCGGCGGACTTCATGAAGGCGAAGCCGAAGTTGCCTTCGATACCGTCCACCAGTACCTCTACTTCCATCTCCAGCAAGACATCGCCCAATGCCTGGAGGGAGGTAAGCTGTTCGCCGGCCGCGTTTTTAACCGATAGCGAGTTGATCTTGCAGTCCTGGACGTGACCGCTTGCTTTCCCAGTTTTCGCTGGATCAAGTTCTTCCGGCAGGTCTTCGCGTATGCTGTTGTAGACTTTCTTGCTGTTGCAAAAATCTTCGTAGTGCCCGACCACTTTGTCACTGTCACCGATCTCGCGAATCCTGCCCTTGTCCAGCCAAACGGCCATGTCGCACAGTTCCTGAATATGAAACATGGAGTGACTGCAGAACACCATGGTCTTGCGGTCGGCCCGGAACTGATTCATGCGCTGCACGCACTTCTTCTGGAACGCCATGTCGCCCACCGAGAGCGCCTCGTCGATGATGAGAATATCCGGGCGGACCATGGTAGCAATGGAAAATGCGAGGCGGACAAACATGCCAGAGGAATAGGTTTTTACTGGTCTATCAATAAAGTAGTCCAGCTCGGAGAACTGGATGATGTCATTCTCCAATTGTGCGATGTCGTCATCCGGCACGCCCAACAGCGAGGCGTTCAGGAATATATTGCGGCGACCGGAAAATTCCGGATGAAACCCGGCGCCCAACTCCAACAATGCGGCGACCTGGCCACGAATCGCGATCTCACCACCGGTCGGTTGCAGCGTGCCCACTAACAGTTTCAATAAGGTGGACTTGCCAGCACCGTTGTCACCGATAATGCCCAGACTCTTGCCTTCAGGTACTGCGAATGAGATGTCACTGAGCACGTGATAGATCTTGTGCATCTGCCGGCGTAAAAGTAGTTCGGTGAGGCGATCCTGGGGCCTATCGTAGATCTTGAAGTCTTTACGCAAATTGGTGACTGCGACTCTGGGCGTGGGCAGGTTCATGGCTTACAACACATCCCCGAAAGCTTGTTTGATCTTCATAAAGACCCAGCCACCGAGCAGGTAACTAAGCAAGGACACCGGCACAATAATCTGGAAGTTGATCATGGAAAACTCGCCAAGCAGAATCAACTCCCGATAGAAATTGACGAAACTGTGCATGGGATTCAACAGAAACAAGTTCTGGATTGCGGGATCGCTGATCATGGAAATAGGATAAATAATTGGTGTCAGGAAAAACCAGACCATTACCCCAAGAGCGACCAGTTGCTGCAAGTCACGCAGAAACACGCACAGGGCAGAGAGTATGGCGACGATGCCCATGGTAAACAGAAATTGCAGGAAAAATACCACTGGCAAGAATACCCAGAGCACAGTCAGGTAACCCTGCGCGGCGAGATAAAGCAACAGAAGAACAAAGCCTATAACGTGAGTGAGATAAGGCACCAGTGTGCCGACGACTGGAATAATCTGTACCGGGAACACAACCTTCGTTATCAATGGAGCTTTTTCCAGTAACAAGCTGGTGGACCTGCCCACTGCATCAGCGAAGGCAAACCAAGGCAGGTAGCCTATCATCATGAAAATCACGAAGCGTGTTTCACCAAATTCCTGCAGTGGCCGCACCTGAAAAATATAACTGAAGACGAATGCGTAAATAACTATATGCACGACCGGCGTCATGAACAGCCATAGCAGTCCGCCAACAGATGCGCTGAATTGGGCAAAGAAATCCTGCCGGACAAAATTGTGAAAAAGTCGGTAATGATTGATGGGAGTTAATACCCATTGCCGAAGCAGTGTAAAAAACATCCCTTATCCCGTATCTGGCAGAAAACTGAAGCAGTGAAAACCAGGGTAATGCGTCAACCAAGGTGCTGATATTAAGGCTGCAAATTTAAGCATGAATCGGCTGAAAAAACTAAAAAATAAGTACCCGAGCCCGTATAATGCAGCTCCAACAGAAAAGAGAGGAACGATGCGACAGCATCAATGCCAATGCTGAAAGCAGAACATCACCTGATCGCATTCGAGCCCGCAGAATTACCACCGGGTCCCTGGCTGGTATTCGCACCCCATGCAGACGATGAAACCTTTGGCATGGGTGGTAGTTTGATCAAGGCACATGCAGCCGGTATCGAGACCCACGTGGTCGTGCTCACCGACGGCGCCCTTGGTGGCAATGCGAAAAACCTGGTGGCCATTCGGCGCGATGAAGTGGCCCGTGCCACGCAGATCCTCGGCGTGAAGAGTTTGCAATGCTGGAGCGAACCGGATCGGAATTTGGCGGTCACGCCCGCAATTGTCGACAGGATCAGTCAAACAATAACTGCGATTGCACCGCAATCGATATTTTTTCCGGGGCCAATGGAATTGCATCCCGATCATCGCGCTGCCGCGTTGTTAGTGTGGAAAGCGCTACAGTCAGCGCGGCCGTCACCAGCAGCCACGGCACTATTCTCCTATGAGATTAGTGTGCAGAATCCGGTGAATATGATGATCGATATAACTGCGCAGATTTCCATCAAAGAACAGGCAATGGCGGTATACGCAAGCCAAAACGGCATGAACAGTTACCCGGAGTTGGTAATGGCGTTGGATAAGGCGCGAACGTTTAGCTTGCCCAGCAATGTTTCCCATGCTGAAGCATTCTATAAATACGCGCCCGAAGATTTGCAATACTCACTTGCAGAAGTGCTGCAAGCACAGATTGCCAAATATCTGGCGCAGGATGCAGATTAATGCACTGCTGATTGGGATTTCCTGGCGGGGTTCGCCGACGTGTTCTGAATCCATTCGGGCCAGATAGCAAGTGGCCATTCGGCTTGCTGCCAGAGTTTGAAAACAATTAGCAGCCATTGTCTTAACTGCTGCTGATCGAAAACCACATCCACAGGCGCACTACCAATATTTTTAAATCGTAATGTGTAGTGTTGATCCGTCTTGTTAATATCAACATCTCTCACCAACCAGGATATACCGGATTTTGTTGCATCAACCGGGGGTTCGTGAGTTATTAATTGCGCTGCGGCTTCTTGCTGGATCTCATTAACGAGCGCATGGGTACGCGCATCAACTGCGCCCTGTTCGGTTTTTTGTGTGGGGACTGCTTCGATCGAAGTTACCAGAAATTGAATCAGTCTGGTCAGCAAACGCTGGGTTAACCAGAAAGAAAGCAATTCACCCTGAACGCCTTCGCCCGAGATGCGGATTCGATCTTCAGTGTCGATAAATTCAGTTGTCAGGCGTTGTAGAGCTGACATTTTGATTGGCTAATTGACCGGAGCTATCAAAAGATTTCCGACTTCGAGCATATCGTCGGCAACCAGGGTTCCAGTTTCACGTTTCAGAATTAACAAATATCTGACGTGATCATAGCGTGCGCGCTGTAAATCGCGTTCCGCCTGGTATTGATCGCGCAAGGCATTTAATACATCAACACTTGTTACAACGCCGAGTTCGAATCCTTGTTGCATCGCTGCGGCGGATAGCACCCTGGATTCCACGAGCTTTCTGGCAGAGTCGGTGCGCGCTGAACTCGACTGTACTTGCAAATAAGCAGAACGCACGTTTTCGTTGGCATCGAGCCGCACCTGACGCAATTCACTTTCAGCAATGCTGCGCATGCTGTTGGCTTCGCTCACTGCCGCGCGATTGCTGCCACCAGCATACAGTGGAATCGACACATCGAAACCAACGTAAGTGTTGTCAGTACGAGCAACAGGGGTATTGTCGAAGCCGACGTCGCTATCCTGACGCTGCACTATAAAAGTAACTCGCGGCATATAGGCGCCGCGACGCTCTGAAATACGTTCTTCAGCAGCCTCTAGCGCAAATTGACTCGCCACGATCTGATGATTATTGATACGGGCCTGTTCTACCCAGTATTCGATATTTCCTGTTACGGCAGGTATCTCGGCTTCATCACCAAGTTGAAACAGCGCACCAACCGATAACCCCGTAATTGAACGCAGTGTTTCTTGTCGCAGCGCCAATTCGCTTTGCAAGTTAATTTGATCAGATTGCACGGCCGCCAGGCTTGCCTGCGCGAGATATAGATCGGTAATTTGCGCCAGTTGACGATCGTAAAGACTTTGAATCTGCGCGAGCTGATTGGTAATTGCATCGAGTTCTGACTCAATCGACTGCAATGCATCCTGGGCCTGCAACACATTCAAGTATCTGTCAGCGACTTCTGTCAGCAGCCATGCCAGGGTGCCGTAATACTCTGCTTCCAGCTTATCTTCGATCAGATAAGCCTGGTTTCGCTGTGAAAACGCCTGCCAATTGAATAACACTTGCGTCAATTGAATAGAGAAGCGTTCCCCGTCGAATGTTCGCAGCTGACCCAAGGCATTTTGCCGGTTATCCGACAGGCTGGCATTCGCATTGACTTGCGGCAGCAAATTCCCGTTGGCGGCACGTTTGCGCGCCGAACCGATGTTCATGTTCTCTTCTGCGATTTTCAATCGAGGGCTGTAATTCATTGCCGCCGTGAAAAAATCTTCCAGGGTGTCACCGGTTAAGCCGGATGACCGAAAATCCGAAGCAGTTGTCAGGTTGTTCGGCTCGGCAGCTATCGCGGAGGAAATTGAACCACAAGCCAGGATTAGGCCGGTCAAAGAGAATGCGAGTAATTTATGCATTGACTTAGTCATCAATGAAACTTCTCGCCATGGCATTGGTGAATGGCTTGAATGTGTATTGAAGGAAGGTACGGGAACCAGTTGCGATGAATGCCTCGGCCGGCATTCCAGGAACAAGTGTGAGGTTGCCAAGATCCGCAAGACTATCCGGTGTAACTTCAATTCTAGCAAGGTAGTACGCGGCTCCGGTATTGGGGTCTATAATTGCATCCGCTGATATTGAAAGCACTTTACCCATTACTGTTGGCACTGCCTTACTATTGAAACTGGAAAATCGAATAATGGCATCCTGGCCAATTGCTACCCGATCAATATCAATAGTTGGCAGACGCGCTTCAATGATGAGTTCGTCAGCTTGCGGCACCACTTCAGCAATCGGGGTTCCTGATCCAATCACCCCTCCTATGGTATGAATCTGCATGCCATTCAGAATCCCGGCCGCCGGCGATCTGACTACAGCTCTGCTGACAATATCCTGCAGCGCCAGGACACGCTCGTTTACGTCTTTCAGGCGAGTCTGGGTTTCACTCAATGCGGAGGCTACTTCATTTTGAAAATCGTAATCCCCCTGTAGTATTTGCAAACGGGTTTCGCCTATCTGTACTTCCGTAGAGGATATGGATGCGGCTAATTCTGCTACTTCACCTTTCAAAATTTCGTAACTTCTCTCCGCCGCGCGCAATTTGGTTTTATCCGAAAAACCCTGCCCCAGCAGTGCCTCTATATCACTCAATTCCTCAGCATAGGACTCTGCTAGTGCTTCTTTGCTGTCTTTTAGGGCTCGCAATCCCTCGAGTCTCGAATGCAATTGTTCAATACGCTGTTCCAGAACTTCTTTCTCGCCATTCATTGCTGTTCGACGTGCGGCGAAAATCTGGTTCTGTGCGCTAATTTCCTCGCGTACATTGGTTTCGGATTGTTGTAAGGAGCCCGGATAGTTAATTTGTACAAGATTGTCACGCTGCGCTATCAGGCGCGCCTCGGATACAGTTAATGCAATATTCTGGCTGCGCAATATTTCGAGTTGAGCCATAGACTGGGTGTCGTCCAATACCAGAATTGGGTCTCCGGCATTAATGAAATCTCCGTTCTGTACCAATATGTCCTTTACGATGCCGCCTTCAAGATGCTGAATCAGCTTCTTGTTGGATTTTACAATTACAGTGCCCGGTGCGAGCGACGCGCCATCGATTGGAGCGAATGCAGCCCAGAATCCGAATACGCCAAAAACCAGAAAGATTATGATAAAGCCGATTCGTACTGGTGCGACCATGCTCACATCGTCGCTGAGATCAGAATTGGACCGTTTAGGAGCGGCAAGAAGTTCAGTATTTGCGTTCAAGATAATTTACTCTACGGTATTGAATTGCATGGGCTATCAAAAAACAGTTGCGCGTGCTTGCGGCAGCTAGCCGGTAGCGCTTTTAATTGCTGCTGGCACAGCGCCTAATTTGGCAAGCACTTGATCTTTAGGCCCGAAACCCACAGCAAGGCCCTCCTTCAAAATCAGAATCTTGTCGACGCTTTGCAAGACCATGGTTCGGTGAGTAATTACAATGATCGTGCAGCCACTTGACTTGATTCGATTGATGGCTTGGACCAGTTCTTTTTCGCCCTGGTCATCCAGATTCGAGTTTGGCTCGTCCAATACCAGCAGTTTCGGATCGCCATAGACTGCGCGTGCCAAGCCAATGCGCTGGCGTTGCCCACCCGATAGGCTGCCGCCAGCACCGCCAATGATCGTGTCGTAACCTTGAGGAAGTTGTAATACGAGATCGTGCACCCCTGCCAACACGGCCGCTGCAACTATTTTTTCCGAATCGATTGCACCGAAGCGGCAAATATTTTCAGCGATCGAGCCATCGAATAGTTCAATATCCTGTGGCAGATAACCAACATGGGGTCCCAGCTCGGTTCGGTTCCAGGAGCCAATATCGGCTCCATCGAGTCGCACTTTTCCGTTGTAGCAGGGCCAGATGCCCAATAATGCCCGGGCCAGACTGGATTTGCCGGAAGCAGTGGGGCCAACAATGCCGAGGGCATCGCCTGGCTGTAATTCGAGGGACACACCGCGCACAGCTGCAACCTTCGCCCCGGGTGGCACCACTATAACTTGCTCTAAGGAGAGATGTCCCACCGGCACAGGCAAGCGCATTGTCTGTGGCTCAACCGGAATCTGCTGCAATAGTTCGCCCAGGCGCTGGTATTGAACTCTTGCCAATGAAAATCCTTTCCAGGTCCCAACCAGTAAATCAATGGGCGCCAATGCACGTCCCAATAACAATGAACCCGCAACCATCATGCCCGGGGAAATATCTTGTCTCAAGGCAAGCAATGCGCCCAATCCCAACAGCAGTGATTGCATAATCATACGAAAAGATTTTGAGAGATTCGTTACAATGCCGGCGTGCCTGCTAGCCACAGTTTGTAATTTCATAACTTCATTCGACAGCTTTTCTTGACGCAGTCTGATGGAGTCAGTCATCCCCATTGCTGCTATCGCTTCCACATTGCGCAGGCTGCCATTGATTTGGCTACCAAGCTGGCCGGCTATCGAATTGGCTTTTTGTATAGGCGTGTTTGTTACTTTTTCGTTTATATAGGCCAGGCCGACCATAGCTATGCCGGCAAAAATTGCGGCTACACCAAACCAGAAGTGGAACATGAACATGACACCGATATAAATCGGGAACCAGGGTGCGTCGAAGAATGCGAACAGGCCATTGCCAGTGAGAAACTGCCGCAAATTGGTAAGATCGCTATATGCCTGCGAACTATTGACCCTACCTCCGGTAATGAGCGCTCTGCGAAAGGTAGCTTCGGAGACGCGGCGACTAAGATTGACTTCGATCTTGTTGCTGGCCGCGATAAGAATCATGGAACGAACCCATTCGAACCCACCCGCTGCCACCAACAAAGCAACTAATAATATTGTCAGCATGGCCAAAGTAGACATGCTGCCGCTGGACACCACACGATCGAAGACCTGCATCATATAAAGTATGGGAACCAGCATTAGCAAATTTACCGCAGCACTGAAAACGCCTGCGTAAATAAAATAGCTTTTGAGATCTAGGAATGCGGCATAAAGTTCGGGGTAAGGGGATTTTTGGGAATTGCTCATGGGATTTTTCTTTTGGTTATTACTGAATATAGATAACAAGAATTTTTCAAAGATTATCTTTGTCATCTGCAAACTAACATTTACGAGCCACCCTTAATGAGGGAATAATTTTTTAATTCAAGCCAGTAACCTGAAAATATGCTGCAAACGCTTATCTAAGCCATCGATTCTTCAGGGGTTATAATTCTTTGGACCCATCTGCAAAGTCTTTCAACAGGCCCAGATTATTGACCAACAAATTCGCTGGGCCATCACGTTTTACTATCTGCCGGTTTTGTAAAGTCTGAAACACGCGAGTCACTGTCTCCCGACTGATATTCAACATTATGGCAATCTCCAAATGTGTTGGTGGATTGGCAATGACGGATTTCTGCTGCGTATTCTTGTCTCGCTCCGGTATTAGAATCCACAACTGACAACATACCCTCTGCGTAATATTGGGCAGACCAAGCAAGGAGCGCTGAAAAGTCATCTGCCGAATGCGCGCCGCCATCTTTGCCCCTAATACGTTGATTACTCCAGGCGTCTTGAGCATCAATTCCCGCAAGGCGTCCATCGGCACAAAAACCGTAACCACGGGAGTCAGGGCAATCACAAACTCGGGTTGTGGTCCAAAATCAAATAAGCCTAACTCTCCGCAGAAATCTCCGGGTTCGATGAAATAAAGCCCCACTTCCCTGCCATCAATCGTAAAATCCACGCCCTGCAAACGCCCTTCGAAAAGAAAGCAGATCTGCTCTTCTCGCTGTCCTGCTTGCAACACGACTCCTCGGCGCGCGAATTTTCGAATAGAACAGCGCGCGGCAAGTACACTTAAGACGTGTTCAGGCAAGGGCCGGAGAATCGGGAAACTACTTAACAGCTGCGGGGTGACCACCATGAACGATTAGCCCTGAATATTTTGCGTGAGTAGCTCTCATTGGGGCTGGTTCAGCAGTATAAGTGCTTGAAATAATATATTAATACGAGAGCCTCGACTTCATGTGATTGGAATCACTTGGAAGTGTCCGGGTCTGGGGTATTTTACAAGCTGTCTACGCTAGGCCGTGCTTATGGTGTATGCAAAATGCTGTATCCTGCACGGAAAGGGGAAGGCGACCCGCTGTTTAATAAGCCTTACAATCAACTATGAATACTCACTTACTCGTCAAAATTCAGAAAATCATTAGCGCTGGAGTTCAGTTGCTGCTAATTACCATGTTCTTAATTGGTGGCAGTTCGGCATTCGCTGCGGGTCGTATCAGCAGTGAGCCAGTGGATGCCGAGAATGCAGAAAACGCCGCTCTTCGCGTGGGGACGGTAAATATGCTGCTTGGCAAGGCCTATGTTGAAACGCCGGAATATGGCCGAGAAAAGCTGCATGTTGGTTCTGTAATCCAGGTAGGCGATCTGATTACTACCACAACCAATGGCCATGTCCACATCCAATTTAATGATAATGCCTATGTTAGCGTGCGCCCCAACAGTCGCCTTGAAATAATTCGCTATGATTTCAATCCGGAATATCCTGAACTTTCTGCTGTAAAGTTCGATTTAAAGGGGGGTGTAGCCCGGTCAATCTCTGGTCAGGCTGCCAAGTCGGCCCGCGACCAGTTTCGCTTGAATACGCCAATTGCCGCCATCGGTGTGCGCGGTACTGATTTCGTGATCAGCGCCACTGACAACACGGTGCGTGCGCTCGTGAATGAAGGCCTGATCGTCATGGCGCCATTCTCCGATGCCTGCAGAGCCGACGCATTCGGACCCTGCAGTGAAAACGCGGTGGAATTGGCAGGTCAGTCCATGCAAATTCTGGAACTGAATGGCATCGCGTCAGTGCCGCAATTGCTGCCAGTGCCGCTGCAGGCTGAACAGTTAGCACTGCAATCTGAATTTACTTCCGCAACTACCGATGTCCAGAATGACAGTAGTAACCGTAGAACCAATCAGGATGAACTAAGTGAGATAGCAACACTTGCCAGGATAGCCGCAGTCGCGGAATCTGAAGCTCTCCAGCAACCCAAACCGACACGGCCAACTGTGCCATCGGGACCGGATTTTACGCCAAAAGTGCCTGTCACCGTGGCTGTAGCGAGCCAACGTCAGCTGGTTTGGGGTCGTTATTCCTTTGCAGCGCAAGACCAAGATCGAATTTCTCTGAGTTTTGCCGAGGCTAGTGCAGATCGCCAAATCACTGTGGGCAACCTCGAATACGGTCTGTTTCGCTCAGGCAATGCCGACCGCGGTTTAGATAAGGGGCTGGGAGTTGTAAGTTTCCAGCTGAACAGTGCTCAGGCCTTTTATGATGCAGGCAGTGGCGTTGTGGCCATGCAAGTTAAAGGCGGTAATCTTGCAATAGATTTCCAGCAAAACAATTTCACTACCGGATTAAAACTTGATCACGCTTTAACAGGGCCGGTAGATTTCTTCGCGTCCGGTGGGCTGTTTGATGGTGGCCACTTTTTTAACAGCGATGCTCTGCAAAGAATCGCCGGCTCCGTCAGCTTCGATGGCAAGGAAGCTGGTTATTTATTCGAAAAGAATCTGGATAAGGGCAAAATTCAAGGCTTGACACTCTGGGATACGCGACAGTGATTGTCCCTATTCACAGACTCTGGCATTCCCTGCCAAACTCCGTCAGTTTGATGCTGCACGATACGCCACTGCGCGGTCGCCTTGCGATGTTGATTCTGGCTGCATTGACGAGTGCGTTTCTGCTCATTTCCCTAAGACCTCAATTTGACACGCTGCAGGAGCGAGTTGGGTCGTTCGGCTGGACGCTGAGCCCCAACACGGTGCCTGAAGAGCGTCTGATAATCGTCAGCATTGACGAAAAAAGCATCGCAGAAATTGGCCCCTGGCCCTGGCCAAGAGAGCAGATGGCACGTCTGGTAACTGCCATCGATCAAGCAGGAGCTCAATTGCAGCTGCACGATATAGTCTATGCAGAGGCCAAACCGGGCGATGATTTGTTTCTGGAGTCCTTACTGTCAGCGAATAAGGCGGTTATCGCGCAGATTCCACTATTGCCGAATGACCAGAGTTTGGCATCTGGGCAGCTAACCCATGCAGTGGCGGGATTAGCATGTGGTGCTGCAGAGGGGCCTACACAGTTACCCATTACCTCTAATTATTTGGCTCCGGATAGTCGCTTCGCTGGCGTAGTGAAAGGGCACATCACCCCAATAGTCGCCCGCGATGGCGCAATTAGAAAAGTGCCGGCATTAGTGTGTGTGAATGGAAGTGCTTATCCCGCACTTGCGTTGACCGCGCTGTTGCAAGGGATGGCTGCTGGCTCTGACTGGAAAGCGAGCCTGCAGGCGGGCACTTACCCGTTTGGCCCAGCCAGCGAACTGCGATTCGACGCAATTCCAGGCATTTCAGTACCTCTGGACAGCAGTGGCAATATGCGCATTTCCTATGCCGATGCGCCAAGTGTGTTTCAGGCTATTTCAGCAGTTGATGTCATGAATGCCACGGGCGATCTTAGCCTTCTGGACAACGCCTGGGTACTGGTTGGCGCTACCGCATTTGGCATGGATGATATCGTTCCTACCCCTTATTCAGGCGCCACTCCTGGTGTCGAATTGACAGCCAGGCTCGTAGTCAGTTTATTGGATGAGAAAGTTCCCTATACCCCTCGATCCGCCAACAGCTTGCTGGGCATAATTGCCCTGCTGTTCTGTGGCGTACTCTATTTACTGGCAGCGACACGGGGTCGCTTCGCATCGCTGGGCCTGCCAATTGCCGCGATCTGCATGCCCATTATTGCCATTGCCATACATGTACAGTTATTGAGTAGTCTCAATCTCTGGTTGGGCTGGTTGTTTCCAGCGCTGTTCAGTGTGCTTGCGGCAAGCGCGTTATTATTGCTCGAGCTCAGCCGTGTGCGGCTCGAACGCAGCCGGGTATTTAGCAACCTGAGTAGCTACTTACCAGATGATATTGCCAGGGAAATCGCCTACCAATTGCCCAGCTCCAAGGTCAACGCAGCGCGCTGCAACGTGACCTTGTTGAGCGCGGATTTAAGAAATTTTTCTGCCTTTGGTGAGGCCAGACCACCGGAGGAATCGGCTGCTGTACTCCATTTTTTCTTTACCCGTGCTACCGAGCTGGTGGAGCAAAATGGTGGTCGGGTTCACGAGTTTCGCGGCGATGGCCTGCTGGCAGTCTGGGATGGGCATGATACCCGCGCCGCAGAGCAGGCATTGGCATCTGCGAAGGCTTTGCAAGCAGCTCTGCATAGCAGCCTGCTGCCGGCAAGCGCGCCGGCGGGTCTGGAGCCGCTCGATCTCGGCATCGCTATAGAACAAGGCCCGGTGTTGATCGGCTCAATTGGGCCCGCTCATCGACGTAGCCACACTTTGCTGGGAGATACCGTCACTATTACGCTAAGGATTCAGGAATTGACCGCTGATCTGGCACAACCAATTCTGATTGGGGAATGTGCCGCACGGCAGCTGGGCAATTACAATCTTGAGTCACAAGGCAGTTACTTACTGGCGGGATTAAAAATTCCTCATGCGTTATTTGCGCTACCGCCTGTGGTCTCTTCGGAGTTACCAGAAAAGCAAAAACTACCATTGCTCAAAGTGTTAGTTGGCGGTCGCCGGCAGTACCGCAATACCTGAAAAAATAATTCGGCAGCATTATTGCGTTATTCTCTTGGTTACAAACTACAGGATAGATTCAACAATAGTTCTCACCTTCATTACATTTGTAATGCGGCAAATTTGTGATGTTTATGAATTGCTTGCAAGGACTTGGCATCACCATGGATATGGCACCGGCGAATACCCTCCAGTTTAATTGCATGCCTGTAGCTGATTCTAGATAATAGTCGCATGTCTGCAACAACCCATTACTGCCGTTGTTTATCATGGTCAAAATTACGGCGTGGAAAATTCGCAAGCGAATGTTTCAAGCTGCTGTTTTGCGTGCTTTGCTCGGTGCCGACAGCAATGGCGGCCTGTCCGGATCTCTCCCCCTACCTGGCGCAATCTGATCCAGATTGGCTGGAATTAGAGCGGCAGCTTGCGGTATTCATGTCGGAATGTCTTGATAACTCAGAGTATTTTGCCTTGATTGGCGCTGCACAATTGAACAGCAAGCAATTATCGCCAGCCTTGGAGTCCCTCGAACGAGCGTTGCTGATAGATCCTGACAATGGCGCCGCGCAAATTGACTATGCTCAAACTCTTTTTGAGCTCGGACAGCTATTCAGCGCATTGGAGCTTAATGCAAGGCTGTTGCAGCGCACTGATTTGCCGGAACAACTCAAACCTCTGCTTGAGCAACGGCACACGAGTTGGAGGGGTTTCACAAGGGACTTGAGTTTTGAAGCACAATTGTTGACGGGCTATGATGACAATCTCAATGAAGGACCTGATTCCGCAGAAATCAAACTCACGCCTTCCGGTGAACCTATTCTGCTGACCCTGAGCCCTGAATTGAAACCCCAGAGCGGTCCCTATGTAATAGTGGGATTGACGTCCAGATATCAGCAACTTGCGCCCGAACACTTGCATAATTGGACTACACAGATACGTGGACGCCAGAGCGAGGACAGCAAATCTGATTTTGTCCAGTTTGCCTCCCAGTACTCCCTGGTCAGATCAGAAAGCAAGAAAAACTGGCAGTTGAGCACTGGCATCGCCCACTTGCAGTTAGGTGGCCGCTCTTTATTTTCGGGCGTTGAAGCGGCGGCCAGCTATCAAATTCAAGGCGCAGGTAGCTGCAAGCCCTACTATACCGTGGCCACACAACAACAAATGTTTCATAACCAGAGATCGCTGGATGGACTTGAAAGCAAGGCCGGCATCGGCATTAATTGTGATTTGGCCGCCACTCGTGGCGCCCCACAATTTTCCTCAGAAGTCAGCATATTGAGCAATAAAGCTCGAATAAACAATAGATTAGGTGGGGACCGCGAGGGCTGGCAGCTACATCTCGATTGGCGCTATCGGGTATTCAGAGGCGAACTGCGGGCCGAGCTGAGCTTTACCGACCTGAACGACCAGCAACCGTATAGCCAGTTTCTCGAGAACGGCGCTGAGCGCTGGCAGCATAGCAACTCAATTTCGTTGCAATACCATGAGCCATTGCGTGTATTTGGCAAAGATATGGAATTACTGGTGAATGTGTATCAACACCGACAGCAAAGCAATCTAGCTTTATTCCGAACCACAGATACGACGGCTGAAATTGGAGTCCAGTGGCAATTCTAAATGGTGACTATGGGAAATCAAACATAGTGCGAGATAAGGGTTTGTTTCGAAATCAAAATATCAATGAAAAACCCCAACAATATAAATAGTTAGCCAAGCAAAACCCACATAGTAAATAGTTGTTTAAAAGTTAAAGAGCTTGTAACATGCCGCCGATATATTCTAGTGGTTACAGTCAGGCTGCAAACCCGGGGCTGATGTACCAATAGGATTTTCAAGGCAATTCGTTTTCCATGTGATTGAAATCACGTGTCCTGCGAATTGGGTTAATTATGATTGGGTCACCGATGATGGGTGTCATATGCCAGGTTTTGGCCGCTCGCCCTCGCAAACAATAAATTATCGAAATTGATTTTAAATCTTAAGGAGTTTTAAATGCCTATAACTGTTGCAACTCGATTGGACATCATAGAACTGGTAGTGATAGCTACTGGCGGGGCACCTGGTGTCACCCAACTAAATTCGTTAGTCGCCGCCATTGACGCCGGCGGGACTTTGAAAGGCACGGCAACTACTTTAACTAGTTCCGCTGCTTTTCTGAAAATCTACCCTTCATATCTGACTTCTGCAGAATTTGCTTCTAAATTTCTGGACAATGCTGTGCCAGGCCTAACTGCTGCGGCGAAAGCCGAAGGCGTTGCGGTAATTTCTGGGTTATTAAACTCCGGCTCTAGTAAAGCGGACGTTCTGGTAGCGTCAGCGGATTTTCTGAGCAACACATTAGCTACTAACGCCACATTCGGGACCTACGCTGCCCTTTTTCAAAATAAGGCAGCTGTTGCGACTTACCACACGGTGACTTTGGGACTGGATACAAATCTTACCGGGGCGCTTGAAGGGATTACCAGCAGTGCTGATTCTGTTACTACGGCGAGGAATGCGGTTGATGGCACAGCTGCTGCTGCTGCTGCTATCGCTGCTGCTACCGCTACTGCTGCTAGCGCTCTGACAACTTACAACTCTGCTGCTGCAACTAGTGCAACGGATGCTGCTGCCGCTACTGCTGCCGCTACTGCTGCTGACGTCGCTGCTGCTACTGCCGCGAACAGCGTGGCGCTGGCCGCCGCTTCGGCGACTGCTGCTGCCCTGGCTGTTTCTACTGCTGCTACAGCTAAAGTATCGTCAACGGCTCAAACTGCCGCCGCTGTGGCTCTGGCAACTGCAACTGCTGCTACCGCCGCCACAACGGATGATGCTGCTTCTGCCGCGGCCACAAGCGCTTCTGCTTCTCGCGCAACTGCTGCTAATCTGGCTGTGACTGCTGCTGCTAACAAGGTTGTGGCTGCTGATTCCGCTACTTCTGCTGCCGCTACTGCTGCTGCTACCGCTACTGCTGCTGCCGCTACTGCCGCTGCTGCTGCCGCTGCTGCTGCCGTTACTGCTGCTGCTGCCGCTGCTGCTACCGCTACTGCTGCTACCGCTACTGCTGCTACCGCTCTGACAACTTACAACTCTGCTGTTGCAACTAGTGCAACGGATACTGCTGCCGCTGCTGCTGCCGCTACTGCTGCTGGCGTCGCTGCTGCTGCCGTGACCAGCTTGGCGACGGCCAACGCTTCGGTGACTGCTGCTGCCCTGGCTGCTTCTACTGCTGCCACAGCTAAAGTATCGTCAACGGCTCAAACTGCCGCCGCTGTGGCTCTGGCAACTGCAACTGCTGCTACCGCCGCCACAACGGATGATGCTGCTTCTGCCGCGGCCACAAGCGCTTCTGCTTCTCGCGTAACTGCTGCTGATCTGGCTGTGACTGCTGCTGCTGCCCAAGTTGTGACTGCTGCTGCTGCCGCAGTAACATACACGGCACTTGTATTCACGCTCACTACTGGTGCGAACACTGGTGCTTCCTTTACCGGCGCCTCTGGCGCTGACACCTATGATGGCACCGTGAATTCCAGCGGGCTTCAGACCTTGACCAGTTCAGACTCGCTAACTGGGGGCGGTGGTACTGATACCCTCAATGCTACGATTACCGGTTCTGGCATATATTCCCCTACACTGAGTGGAATTGAAGTAGTCCAGGTCGCTTTCGAACATGCTACTGCTTCTGGCACGCTTTCTCTTATCAATGCCACTGGTATTACAACGCTTGAGGCAACAGGATCGCTGGTTGCCAACAGCATCACAAACGCTGATTCAGCCTCTGGTGTAACTCTCAAGCTGACCAATACTGCCGTTGGCACCACGTTTGGATTTACTACCGCAGCCGTTGCTGGTACCAGCGACTCCGTCGCGTTGGCACTGTCTAATGTCACAGCCGGTACCGTCGTCATTGCTGGCGTCGAAACCATCAATGTGACCTCCAGCACTACCGCCAACACGCTGACGGGCCTGACGGCTACGAGCGCAACAACACTTAACCTGTACGGTGCTGTAGCACTAAGTTTGGGCACATTGAGCACGGCTGCTCGCACCATCAATGGTGCCGCCATGACTGCAGCATTGACTGCAACCGGCACCAACACCACCTCCACAACCATTACCGGCGGTACTGGAGGCGACACATTGGCCGGTGGATCGGGTAACGACGTTATCAGTGGTGGCGATGGTAGTGACTCCATCACCGCGGGCGCTGGTAACGATAATTTGAGTGGCGGTACAGGCACCAACAGCTTCACGCTGGCTGCCAACCTCACTGCTGACGACACCATTACTGGTGGCAGCGGCACTGACACGCTGTCAATTACAGATGCAACTGCATCAGCTGCTGCTGTTGGTGTCACCGCAGTTGAAACCTTGCTCGATAGCACCGATGGTGCTGCGGATACTCATGACTTGAGTGTATACACAGCAACTACCCTTACACGAGTCAACACATCGGAGGCTACTTCAAGCGCTAGTTTCACAAATGCCTCTGCAAGCATTGCCACGTTAGGCGTTTCAGGTGCGACTCCTACTACGGTAGCGCTGTCACGTGCAACCGACACGAACGCCGACTCGCTGACGGTTGCTTTGACCGGCTCGGCGATATCTACAGCACTTAACATAACCGATGAAGAAACAGTCACTATCACGTCCGGCACATCAGCCAATACCGTAGCAAGCCTCGGGTCTACGGACATGACATCGTTGACGATCACCGGCTCTGCAGCCTTGACGTTAACCACGGTGTCATCAACAGTGCTTGCGACGGTTAATGCCGGCGCAGCCACGGGTGCGATCAATCTGGCTATAAACTCCACAGCAGTTGCCTCGACAATCACTGGCGGCACTGCGGGCGACACCTTGGTGGGCGGTTCGGCTGCCGACAGCATCGACGGTGGCGCTGGTAACGATTCGCTGGTTGGCGCAGCGGGCAATGACGTTCTGACAGGCGGTACTGGTGACGATACAATAACTGACGCCACAGGCAATGATACGATTACCGGTGGCGATGGTAACGATTCGATCACCAGCGGAACCGGCACAGACTCCATTAACGCGGGGGCAGGGAATGACACTATTACCTTTGGTACCACTGGCGATCTGGGCACCACCACGTCTGATACGGTCAACGGGGGCGATGGTACCGATACTGTTGTAGTCACAACAGCGTCTGCTATTACACCCACGCTGACCAGCATTGAAACAGTGACGGCCACTATCACTGGCGCAATAGCCTTGACGCTTTCAGGTGCAACATCCGTTACCACGGTCACTATCCAGACCGGTTCAACTGCTGGCGGCTCTGTGATGGATATTGCTTCGGGCGCCGAAGTTAACATTCTGGATGCTGCTTTTGCCACCATTGATTCAGGGACAGCGGGAACTCTTTCTGTCGATTTGCTGGTAGACCGCACCGCAACACTTAACATTGGCGATGCGGCCACTGTAACGCTGTTTTCCTCAGCAGTTGCAGATTTTGGTTCTAGTGGTGCAGAAGATTTCTCCGCTGTAGCGCTGGACGATAG
>SHZK01000036.1 GCA_009692305.1 Gammaproteobacteria bacterium
ATAGCCCAGCGCAAGCACCAGGGCTGCGATCACAATGGTATTGAGTTTTTGACCGGCGGCGTGGACGATGGACTCACCCTCACCGACGTCCTGCGTTCGCTTGAGGCCTTGGGTTGTGACCTCGAACGCCCAGGCAACCACCAGCGCCAGAGGGAGCCCAAGCAACACCACCACGATGACAAGCGTAGGGAGCCACTCAGGCAGACCCAGGCGCGGGGTAATGGTGTCTATCACCTGTATCACCAGCCAGCCGACCAACCCGTAGGCGGCGGCCACCCGGAAGACGTTGCGGCGCTTGAGTTCTTGAAACAGATTGGACATGGGCGATTGCTCTTTGATTTTTGTTGTTGTTAGAGATAGAGCCAGAGCCAGAGCCTGCTTCTACATGGTAGACACTTCAATTGCAATGAATGTGTCAATCAGCGCAAGAAAAGGGTGGCGGCTTTGGCAGCCTAAACCGTTATGCACTTCGGAGTTGAACCCACGTACTAAGTTTTATTGGCATCAAAGAAGAAGCAGTTGAAGAGCCTTTGTGCTGCCCTGAATGCCAGTCACAAGATATCAAGCAGTATTGAAAGAAACCCATGACCTGCGACGATCATCCAGAATCCAAGATTCAATCGTTTAATCACTTTATGGACACTGAGAACAACTTTTGTCCAAGCTGTAATCAATTTACCATGCGCTGCGATATCGCTTCTTTTGTGGACTAATTGCTTCCAGCATCACGCGATTAGCATACTGCTCCTGGGAGCGAGGGTTGAACGAGAATACGAATGGACTTTTGTGGCAGTATTTTCCGAAAGAGACGAACGTTCATCGAGGTGTCGGACAGCGCATTAGCCAAGGCGATCAAATTGCTTAACGATAGACCCAGAAAACAGCTGGACTTCAAAACGCCAGCGTACTTAATAGTGCGCCCGCTGTGGAGGTGCTACTGCCCGATGCTGGCATTGGTATTTCAGCAAACGCGGCCATGCCCTGCACCATGACGGAATTTGAACGCGCCATGCGTCCCGGCGAACAACTGATGCTCACGAGACTGGCGATGCTGTCGTTTCTGGAGAGCGTGTTTGCCGCCGATCCGGCGCGCCGCGCACAGATGGAAATTTTCCTGACCCGCGAGTTGGCTGAAGAGCAGTCCTCCGTTGTATTGTCGATGTAAACAATAACTCTTAACAGGTGAATTAGCTTATGAAAACCACCATCAAGGTGCTGGGGTATGGGTTGCTGACGGTGCTGGTTGCGCTGCTTGTGGTGCCTTTTTTGTTGCCACAATCCGGCTCCGGCACCCTGGATCATCGCCAGTCAGCCGGCCCTGATGCGGTGTTTGTGGAGATCAACGGGCTGGAGGTGCATGCCCAGCACACGCCCTATACCGGCGCAGACAGCAATCCGCCATTGCTGGTGCTGCTGCACGGTTTCGGCGCTAATGTGCATTCCTGGCGCGATGTCACCAGGGCACTGAGTGCTTACGGTAATGTGCTGGCCTATGACCGCCCGGCCTTTGGCTGGACGCAGCGCAGTGTTGACCACCTGACGGTTGATCCCTACACGGAGCAAGCCGGTCATGAGATTCTGACGCAGCTGATCCAGCGTTACGCCGCTGAGACCACCCCGGTGATCTTGTTCGGACACTCTGCCGGTGGCGGTGTGGCCATCAGTTATGCCATCAATCACAGTGATCAGGTATCCGCGCTGGTACTGGTTGCCCCGGCGGCTCAAATGCGGGGTGGCGAGCGCCCCTATCTGGGTTGGATCACCGCGATCCCGCAGGTGCAACGCACCGCCATCTGGTTGTTTGGCAACTTTGCTGAAAGCGGGCTGGCGCTGCTGGAAACCAGCTGGCATGACCGTTCAAAACTCACTCCGCAGATTGTTGAACTGTATACCCGCCCAACCGAAATACAAGGATGGGAACGCGCCTTGTGGAATTTTGCCAACACGCCCCGCGCCGCCATTACCGATGCGCAACTGAGCGCCTTGCAGATGCCGGTACTGGTGATCACCGGCGATGATGACCGGGTGGTCGCCACCCGCAGCAGTGTCGAGCTTGCTAACAAGTTTCCCAATGCCACACTCGAGGTGATTGCACAAAGCGGGCACCTGCCACACGAAGAAACCTCTGCTGAGTTTCTGCAAGCACTTGCGCGCGACTGGCCACGCCTGCATAACCCGCTGGATTAGCAGGTGAGCTGGGCTATACTCCAGCTTTTTGTCGGTAGAGCGATCATGACTGATCGTCTTGCTGTCATCACCGGTGCCACCAGTGGTATCGGCGCCCCTTGGTGGGTCGGCCGAATACGTATTTCAACAACCAGCCCTACCCTACCCCAACGTCACCAGCTTCGCGTTCGCTTCAGCTCGCTGACGATTGCCCTCACCAAATTTAACCTTCCCAATCCACTCGTAGCCCGAATCGAATGCAAATCCCTCCGGTAATTCGTCTTTGTTCGCTTCGGCTGGTCGGACAAATCTATCACCGGTTTGCGGCACCCACGCGCACTCTCGCAACGTGTGAACAAGCTGAGAATCGGCGCCACTCGAAGCCGCTGAATGATATTCACTGGTTAAGTTATTGGTGTCCCCATTACATGGCGTCTCCTCTACAAATTCGAGTAGTTGATCAGACGTAATTCGAAATTCGCCGGATCAGTCAGACTGAAACTTACGCGCAGGGTCTGGGCTCCAACTTGTATGGTGTCTTTGTAAAGGCCGGTGGTAGTTTCAAATTCGCCGCTGCAATCGGGTAACGCGCCATTCTGGTTGAGTGCATTGGGGGAATTGAATGGTCTGGATTTGGAAATTCTTATCGTGCCCGCGCTTGTCGAGACAATCTCAAAGCCAATATCAAATTTTGTCACGCCGTTAACCGAGCTCGGCAGTCCTCCAGAATAGATTGCCACGCAACTGTAGATCATTGCATCGGCTTCATGAAAAATTCCGATATTATTGCTACTCAGACCCAGGGAAGATGCCGGGGTTACTCCACTGTATAGCGAGGGCCATTCGCTCTTGGGATGGGCATAGAGCCACTCGACTATTTGTGCGGCAAATGTCGTCGCCAGAGTCGGGATATGGGAGGCGAGATTCATGGTCCACAGTTCGCTCGAACCACCGGTCTTGCAGCCGGATTGAAAAGATTGAGTCAAGGTCTCATTGCCCGCAAGGTTGCTGACCAGATCGCGAGCCGCTCCAGTTTTGCCGACGCCGCTGCAACCATTATAGCCCCGCCATACGCTTGTGCTCTGCAATGCCCCTGGATAAGAATTGCCTGCATTACTGCCACCGTTGTAAAGAATTGTGGTGTCGATGCTGCCGTGAATTTGCAAAACGTGCACCGGCCTGCTCGGTGCCGCTCGTGCTTCATTGTGGCTGGCACCGGCGAAGCTGACGATGGCCGCAATTTTGTCGGAATGCAGGTAAGCGGTTTGATAGGACATGAAACCGCCATTCGAATGGCCGATTAAATACACACGTCTGGCATCAATGTTATAGCGGGTTTTGATTTCAGCAATGATGCTGGCGATATAGCCGGAGTCATTGACAGTGCTGTTGAAAAAATTACAACAGGCCGGTGTTGCGTTCCAGAATCTTCTCCCGCCGAGATCGACGGTGCCATCCGGGGCCACGAAGATGAAACCATACTGGTCGGCGAGTCTGCTAAAACCCATGTAGGCATCCTGTGCGAAACCGGAACTGCCGTAACCATGCAGCAGCACTATCAACGGTGTGGCGGTGGCCGCCTTATAAGAGGAGGGTACGGTTAGAGGTAATTCACCGCGACCGAGGTTAATGGTCTGAGCAAAAGTTACCGCGGAATAAAAAATCGCAATACCGAGAACGAATAGTGTTCGAACTTGAAAAGCCATAGAAATATTCGGTAAAGGTGAGATCCAGTTGTTCGTCATTCAGTTGTTCGTCATTCAGTTGCTCGTCATTCAGTTGCTCTGGTTATTTGCCGGATTCATTTGTGTTATTCATTTGATCTGGTCATTTGGTAATCATCCCTTTTTTAACTAATTTCAAAAGTAGAAGTCATGCTGCTGTCAGCATTTGTTTCGGCGGTAAGCCACCATTAGCCTTGTTAGGCCGTTCATCAGCATACATCTTTTTCAACCGCCGGTTCTCATCCTCCAGTACCTTTAGTCGTTTCATCATCGTCGCATCCATACCACCAAACTTGGAGCGCCACTGGTAAAAGCAGGCGTTGCTCATACCATGCTCTCGGCACAGGTTGGCTACCGGGGTGCCTGACTCGGCTTGTTTCAGTATCGCCAGTATCTGGCTGTCGCTAAATCGTGATTTTTTCATGCAGAATCTCCTTCGTTCAGTTTACGAGAAAATTCTACTTTTGAGGTCAATTATGTATAGGGATGATTACCCCGCCAGGACTCGAACCTGGGACAAACGGAATATGAGGCAGTGGAATGCTTGAATATCCAACAGGGTCCAAGTGAAGCTGTTCCTATAAGCCTAAAGCCTGCTGGCGAAGTTGTTGATATTCGCCTTCATCTATTAGTCCTTGTTCTTTCAAGGCATCCAATTCTCGGAGTCTCTCAGCAAGATTTGTTGTGATTGGCGCTCCATCAGCTGAAACTTCATCTGTACCGTCATCGGCGTTCCGTGCAGCATCCAATATTTCGTCGGGAGATTGCAGTGCCAAATTGCATCTCTTCTCAACTGAGTTTTGACGGAGGGCTTCAAACTCTCCTTTCAATTGGGCGTATTCCGCTGCATCGGCGCCGTCGCCACCTTCAAGTGCAAATAACGTTGGCCAAAATAAAATTAGACCAACACCCATCTGCCAGTTGTCAGTTTTTCTCTTCTGCCGCAAGTTAGAGTAAAGTGTATTAGTTCTCTGTCCAACATAACCCAGCTCAAGACCGATTTGATTGCAGTCGTAAGCCGCATATTTCAATGGAGATACATACGCGGCATCGATTGAATCGGGATTAGACGCGCAAGAAACCAATGCAATGGTTGTGGAGAAAAGAATGGCAGTTTTCATATTGACTCCAATTCAGTAAGGACTAACTTCTTTGGTTGGCTATTAGGAAATATACGTCCGAGGCTGCTTGGTTTAAAAGATCTGTGATTACTTCATGAGTAAGTCGGTTGATGCGCTCCGCTGGATTTCCGCTCATTAAATAGGAGTCGCCATCTTTTATGCCGGAAGTAAAAGTATTGCTTCGAATATTATTTCTTTCTGAGTCTAGTATGTCGACTGAAATAGATATATCTACTTGAGGGGTCACCAACATCCCCGCGTTTTTCAATTGGTTATAGGCATAAGAAAAATTTCGAATACGCGGAGTGATTACGACAGTGTAATTGTTAATAGAGTTAATATCTCTGGTCTGTACTACACCCCCATCAAACATTCTCTCGAAAGTATGTTGAGCAATTTCTTTTGTGATTAGACCTAATGGAATACTGATATTGGTTCCGCCACCAGTAAAACTAGTTGGTCCGCCCAAAAACACGTAATTGTCATCTGCCTCTGTGGTTAATATGACGCCTCTGCCTTCGAGTTGAGCACCAGGTATCGGCATCATTCTGCCTTCAAAACTAGGATTGTAACTCACAGCGGCTGTACAGGCGCTTATAGATAAAAGACATAGGAGAAGGGCAAGTTTTAGCGGGGATCTGTACATAACGAAAACTCAGGAGATTTTATTATTATGTCTCAGGAACTCTACCAAGTTTCTCTCACAATACAAGGGATAAAGTTGTGTGCTTATTACGACGTAATTGATGGCACGAGAGTGCGTTGCTCGAAAGGAATGTGAAATCGGTAGTTGATCAGCGATATTTCAGGAGCCACTAGTATTGACTAACAGTGAGCTCGCATCTAAGTTGAATCCCGAAACCTGACGTACATCTATGGCCAACGGACCATGAAAATCCATAGTCCGTTATGCCAAAGAGTAACTGTAAGAATTTGAAGGGGAAAATGGTGGGCCCACCAGGACTTGAACCTGGGACAAACGGATGTGCTTTTCGCAGTCTCAAATTTGTTCAGCCTAAGGTGCCACGTAGTGTCAGCAGAAATCTATCGGTATTGTCGGTAGCGTGCTTTCGGGTCTTGGGAAAATGCGGATTTATAAAACGCTGCAGGTAAAGCTATCGGTGTGCCCAGGGTAACGGCACTTCTGAGAAACTGTCGTCTATGCATGGCGGCTTGCTCCTTCTGGATTATTATTTTTATGTCTCACGGCATGGCCAGCAGGTTCAACCGATGCACCGCAGCGCGCTCGACGGCCTCGCGACTGAAGTGCAGCGGGAGATACCGGCCATTGGCCAGATGCTCGCGCATATCTCCGTAATAAGGGCTGCCTGGCTGACCGGACTGGCCCGGGGAATTGCTCCACACCGAGTTATCGAGATTCGACAAATCAATAATCCGCCGAAAATTTGCGCCGTTGGCATTCAGGGTATTGAACCCGCCCGGGCGTTCCACCGCCGGCAGATCAAACTCCGGTAAAAAGCTGTGCGGCAACTCGGTGAGATGGACACGACCATAACGCCACTGGGTCCAGTCGCTGCCAAAATCGGTCTGCAATTGCGCGATGGTACTGAGCAGGGCCGCCTCAATCAGGGGAACCCGCTCAGCCAATGGGGTGTTGTTGTTGCGGGCAGCTCGATCGACCACGGTGCTCCAGCGCACGAACAAGGCGCCAGGTACGCTCGTCCGGGTGAGCACATTGTCCCATTCAGCAATCATCTGCCGGGCGCGTTCCGCTTCGTCAGACTGGCCGGTCCAGCCCTCAAACAGGGGCTTGTCCCGTTCCGCCTGCAGAGAATAGGCATCATGCTGCATGCGCATGTGATCCTGCACAGTGAAAATTTCTCCGGTACTCAGCAACTGGTGCAGACGCGTAATGCGCGCAATGTCGAGGCCGTTCGCAGAGTGATAGAAAACCGGTCGTCCCTCGTAACCTGCTGGATGGGTATTGTCATTGGCAGTGGCGATGTAACCGCGCTCGGGATTCATCTCGCTCGGTAAATCCGTGCGAAGTCCCTGCCACTCATAGCGCCCGTCCCCTGGTACCGGCAGGCGCCCGTTCCAGCCATCACGATCGGGCGCAAGTCCGGCCACCTGCATGGCAATATTGCCTGCCTTGTCACCGCAGATCATATTGTGAGTAGGGACTTTCCAGGCCAGGGTGCGCTCGAAGAAATCCTCACAGCCTTGCGCCTGCTGCAATTTCAAACTGCCCAGATAGGCGGCCGTGCCGACTTCCTGCACAGCGGAGCGCACCGCAAATGCCCGACGGGTGTTGCGATCGATGTGAAAGACCGGGCCGTGTCGACTGAATGTCAGCTCGACCACGCGGGGTTCGGACTCTCCCTTGACCGCGATGGTTTCCTGAATGGTGCGCAAGGACTCCCAGCCATCCTGCCATTTCACCAGGCCGTCGTCGGTGGGGTGAAGCTCCTCGACATACAGATCCACCATGTCGGTGCCCGCAAAAGTCAGACCCCAGGCCATATTTTCATTGTGCCCCGCTCCGACACCGACGAAGGGTGGATCGGATGCGCCTATCACATTCCAACCGGGGGCATTCAGATGCACCATATAACGCAGCGCAGGCATTTCAATGCGCCGATGTGGATCATTCGCAAGTATCGGTATGCCACTCGGCGTACGCGCACCGCTCATCACCCAGTTATTGCTGCCCGCATCCGCTGGATCCCAGCCGACAGTGACAGGACCCTGTGCGACAGGGGGCATGGTCGATGCGTAGGGAGCTATGACTTCCAGCGGCGGCAAGCGTCCCGGGGTGAAAGGATCTCCGTCACCGGACTGCGCTGCCGCCAGTAACTCCGGAGTGAACAGGTTCAGATCCAGACCCGGCGGAATCTGCAGATCATCCCAGGGGTCGGGCGCCGCGCGGCGATTCGCTTCTTCAATGCCGAGTTCCAGAACCTGCATGGCCAACTGGATTTCATTGATGGCGTTTCCGCGCGTGCTGTTTAGTCCGATCTGTGCCCAGCGCAGCACTACTGTTTGCGCTGTCCATTGCTCCGGGTACACGCCGGTGAGCTGGAACTCGACCGGCAGGCGGTCCCGATTCTGCTCGATGAAAGCATTGACGCCATTGGCGAACGCCGTGAATATTTTTTCGCCCTCGGGATGGTAACTGGTCCACTCCTTTTCATCCCACGGTCCGCGAAACTGCATCAGTCGCGCTCGTGCATCGTAGGCGAACGCAGCAGGCCCGAAAATTTCTGCCAGCCTGCCCTCCTGCCAGCGCCGCCACATTTCCATCTGCCACAGTCTGTCCTGGGCAGTCACATAGCCCTGGGCAAAGAACAGGTCTTCGGTATTCTGTGCGTAAATGTGCGCTATGCCCCCTGCATCTCGCAACACTTCTACCGACTGCTTCAGTCCCTCGACCGGCAGATCACCTGACAGCTGAGAAAGCGCTGATTCAGCCAGTTCCATCGGGTCCATGACAGCGGCAGTTGAATTTTCCTGCCCCGTGTCTGTGCAACCCGCCAGCACCATGAGCAAGCTGAGAGCAATGTGCTTTGCGTAAGTCAACAATTGATATTTCTCCGCGGATTCAACTCCGAAGTGCATAACGGTTTAGGCTGCCAAAGCCGCCATTTGTTGCTGCATTAAGTACGCTGGCGTTTTGAAATCCAGCAGTTTGCTGGGGGTAGAACCCTTTTAAAACGTTAGAACTAAAGTATGTGAGTGCGCTAATGCTTTAAGACGTTGCCTTCAACATACTTTTCCATCTGTGCTGTAAAGCTTGATTAAGGCTTGGTTAGTCCGTACATCGTCAACCCCCGCTGTTTTTGCTATTTCGTTTTGCTTTGCGTGAGCGAGTCGAGTGAAACGTTACTGTTTGTCAAAAACGATATAATTCATAAAATAGCCGACCAACAAATCATTTGTTTGTGTGCCTATCAAAGTTCTGGTTTTTCCATCAGCGGAGACAGTGATATACATATCACTTGTGATAGCTGATCCCTTCTTTGTAATGCGATGAAGTGTATTAGCATCAACACGCGTCATCACAACGACATCGCCACCGTTCAGATTTCCTTCTGTTACGGGATAGTCCTTGCCGTCGGGGGTGGCAGTGACTGAGTTGCCACCTTTACTTTTTTCATTAATATTAACCGTTGTCATTTTGTAACCAGTTCCTACCACCTCCCATATACTAGTCTGTGAGACTAGTCTATCGGTTGGTGCTAGCGGATTTGTGGTAGAGCTTTTAGCAATGTTTCTCGTCCACGTACCTACAAATGGATCATTACTTTGTGCAAATGCAGACCCGGCAAACATCGCAATTCCAATCGCGAGCACTGTCGTTAGTTTAATCACTTTCATTCCTATTGTTTTCATAGCACTTTCCTCTGTGTGATTAGGTTGGGGGGTAGGGTTTTATCGCTTATCCCAAACGCTCACATTGGTGAATGGTTTGTTATCTTGATCAATACCATTATTAGTTTCGGTCCGTGTTTTCCCGTCTGGAGATAGAACTATCACTACAGTACTTCGACGGACTCCTGTAAGGGCAGCCTGAGTCATATTGAGATGATAGTCATCGGTTTTAGAGAAAGTCTGCATCGCGGCCCAGTTACCAGCATTCGGCGGTGCATAGGCGCGAGCAACACCATCAAACTTAACGGCACGACCGCTGATGCCGACTGTACCTTCTGAATTAAAGTTTTTGGCCTGAATAATTGTCCATCCATCTTCAATAGTTACAATCTCCAAACCAGATAGCGGCAGAACTCCTGGTGCGCTTCGGCTGGACTTCGCCAAGTTCAACTCCCACGTACCTACAAATGGATCATTACTTTGTGCAAATGCAGACCCGGCAAACATCGCAATTCCAATCGCGAGCACTGTCGTTAGTTTAATCACTTTCATTCCTATTGTTTTCATAGCACTTTCCTCTGTGTGGGTGGTTAGATTCTAAGAATTACTGTTTTTCATGGACGAGATAACTCATGAAATAGCCGACCAACAAATTATTTGTTCCTGTACCTATAGTCGTTCTGGTTTTTCCATCAGCGGAGACAGTGATATACATATCACTTGTGATAGCTGATCCCTTCTTTGTAATGCGATGAAGTGTATTAGCATCAACACGCGTCATCACGACGACATCGCCGCCGTTCACATTTCCTTCTGTTACAGGATAGTCCTTGCCGTCGGGGGTGGCAGTGACTGAGTTGCGATTCTCACTTTTTTCATTAATACTAACCGTTGTCAATTTGTAACCAGTTCCTACCACCTCCCATGTACTAGTCTGTGAGACTAGTCTATCGGTTGGTGCTAGCGGATTTGTGGTAGAGCTTTTAGCAATGTTTCTCGTCCATGTACCTACAAATGTGCATTCTTACGTTTACAATTGAAATAACCTCGCAAAACTTGAGGTAGCAGCAAAAGCTTACCGGCTGTTTCGACTGCCGGCGTTTGCGACTTAGGAAAATGCGGCCGCAATATAGAATACTAAATCCCAATTTTTACCGGTTCAGGCTGTTAACTCGTCAAAACTATTGCTAGGCCGGCAACTCAAGGAACAAGCAAGTGAAACGATTTGCACTTTCAATTTTAATTTTGGCGGGGCTAGTGGCCTGTGGCGACAGCCTGCAGTCCTCAATAGTGCAGACCTATATCGAAGATCCTGCCGCCATTGCCCGCGGCAGGGCCATATTCACTGGTACCTGTGCCGGTTACTGCCACAAGACCACCAATATCGCTTCAGATGCCCCCTACCTGTTCGATTCCCAATGGCTGCATGGCGGCTCCGACCAGGACATCTTCAACACCATCAGTAATGGCGTGCCCGGCACGCGTATGATCGCCTTCGGCACCAACTTCCCCGAAGGCGAAGACGATCTGTGGAAGATCGTTGCTTATCTGCGCAGCAGTCGGCAGCAATGACGCCGGCGCCTAGTCTTCCTCGCCGAGTTTGAACACGAATAAGTGCCCGCCTTCCGGGATCATCGTATTGCCTCCCACTCCCCCCGCGATGCCTGCGAAATTTCCTGAGGCGATGGCGACATAGCTCTCACCATCGACCTGGTAGGCGATGGGCTGGCTGCGGATGCCACTACCGAGCCGGAATTCCCAGAGTTTCTCGCCCGTGGCTGCATCCAGTGCGAATGCGTTTCCGGTTTGGCTGCCGGAAAACACTAACCCACCTGCGGTGCTGAGGACACCAGCCATGAGGGGTTCGGCATCATAATAACGCCAGGCTATTTCGCCACTGGCATAATCGATGGCCGAAATGTGGCCGTACGCAGAGCTATCTGCTACATCCACGGGTATGAAAGTGCCACCAACAAATAACTGCCCTTCTACATGCACACTGATGCCTTTCTGAAGCATCTGGCAGCTTTCAATCACAGGCACGAAGGCTAGGCCCAGATCAGGATTGAGGGCACCGGAAACCGACCCATTCATACCACCAGCTATGCCTGGGCAAACACGCACTATCGGTTCTTCCGACGGATAAGTACTGACATCCACCACTGGTCTACCATCTTGCTCCATACTGGTGGCCCAGTTGAGCTGCTCTACATAGGCATTGGCGTGCAGGAACGCACCGGTTTCCCGGTTGATTGCATAGAAGAAGCCATTCCTATTCGCCTGCACTACAGCCTTGACCGGGCTCCCCTGCCATTCCGTATCGACCAGAAACAGGTGTGTATTGCCGTCGTAATCCCAAACATCGTGCGGGGTGAATTGAAAATACCATTTCCTCTCCCCGGTATCGGGATCGAGGGCCAACACGCTGTCTGAATACAGGTTGTCGCCCAAGCGTGCATCGCCATTCCAGTCAGGACCAGGATTGCCGGTAGTCCAATACAGAGTATCCAACTCGGGATCGTAGGCACCTATCGTCCATGCCGGCGCACCGCCGGTCTCATAGGACGTGCCCGACCAGGTTTCAACACCGGGTTCACCGGCTGCCGGTACAGTGTAGTGACGCCAAACCCGCTCTCCGGTATTGATATCAAAGGCATCGAAAAATCCGCGCACGCCGAACTCGCCACCGCCGACACCAATAATTGCCATATTCTTTACGATAAGTGGCGCAGAGGTCGCACTGAAGCCGCGTTGGTAGTCTTCTATCTCACTGTTCCATAGAATCTCCCCAGAGAAACGATCGAAGGCCAACAGCCGTGCATCCAGAGTCGCCATGATTACCTTGTTATCGATAATGGCGACGCCGCGATTGGTAGGCCCGCAGCAATAACGTGGATCTGCAGGTTGGGGGTGATCGTAGCGCCAGTACAATTCACCGGTGACGGCGTTCAATGCAAACAGGCGGTTATAGGAGGCTGTCATATACATTATACCGTCATAGACAACCGGCGAGGCGGCGAACTGGCCATTGGTGCCACTGGGGAAACCCCAGGCAAACTCCAAGTCGCCGACGTTTTCCGGAGAGAGCTCGGTGATGGGACTATGACGAAAGTTATTATAGCCGCCGCCGTACTGCAGCCATTGTTCGCCAGACTCATGGCCCGTCTCCAGCATTGCATTGCTTACCGGGCCTAGGCCATTGCCGATGTCCTGTTCATTGAGCCAGTGCGTCGGCAGCGTAATCATAAGCTCCCCCGGAATTTCAAGCGGAGCTATTGCAGGTGCCTGCGCCGAATCCATTACCTCTGTGGTGGACTGATCAGTGTCCGCACCACAGGCGAGCAGCATCCCAACCAGGACCACGATGATTGGGAATCTATAAGGTCGATAAAAAACAACTGGCTGCAATGAGTTCATAACACGGATTCCTCAGACTGTTTAATTTTCTATTCATGGCGTCAGGTAGATAGGTCTAGCTCTGCTGT
This sequence comes from Gammaproteobacteria bacterium, assembly GCA_009692305.1. Taxonomy (GTDB): domain Bacteria; phylum Pseudomonadota; class Gammaproteobacteria; order Pseudomonadales; family Pseudohongiellaceae; genus UBA9145. Next base: position 12,829 of record SHZK01000036.1, read on the forward strand.
TTGAACATCATAGTCAAGCTATCAGGCTCGCGAGCTTGATACCAGCTGGGAATAGTAGTCACAGCGGATACTGGCCTTTCAGGTTAAAAGAAGATCAAGGGAACCTTTCAGTCCACCCACACCTTCATCAGGACGTACCCCAACTTTGCTGCGGTCGGGGCCATGTGGTGGGCGGTATCGCGCGGAATCACGACCAAGTCTCTTGGACCGATCGCATGACTGCGGGCGTCCGTCACCCCGTCGCCACGCGGCTCTCCTGGGACCTCTTCTCTTGTGTTTTGGATCTCGCCGCCGACCTGAGCGGTTGCCGTCCCGGTGTGCATGAAGTAGATATCGACGCACCCGGCATGCGCCTCCCATGGGCCGCCGCTCTCAGGGTAAATCACATAGTTCATCGTGAAATTCGGGGCCGTGTGAATTGTCCTGTTGGCGCTAGAGGTTGCGAAGGTAGCGTCGATTTCCGATCGTTTGAGAAGCTCAGGCATCTGGCCCTTGGCCGGCCGCATGCCGGTGCGGGCCTGCACGGTCGCGCTCACTGTGGCGATGCGCACGGCAAGCGACTCGAAGTGTCCTCCGACCGGCTCGATCTGGTGAGTAGTCCCAGCTGGAATCTTGACAAAGTCTCCCGGCCCTGCCTCGATTCTCCGGGAGGCGCCCGGGGCTGATCCAAGAGCCGGCGCCAGAGAAATTACTGCGCTGCCGCGCCGCACGAACAGGATCGAGTCCATGTCATGCAACGTTTCGGGCGCCCCGTCCTTGTCGGACCGTACCAGCAGCCAGATGGAGTAGTTAGGCCGCTCGTGAAGGACCGTGTCCCGACCGGCACGCCCCGCCATGGCATCGAGTGCAGCGCTCGTGAGCAGATCGCTGATTTGGGCCTGTGCAGGGACGCTGAGAATTATAGCGAGAAACAGAATAAACAGCCGCATTACCTGTTTATCCCGCGTGTCCGTGAGGGGCTTGGTGGCGCCGTAGAGGGAACCCAGATAGGGTTGATTAAATGTGGAGATGAGTAGTTTCATAGCCTTGATCTCAGAGATAGCTAACCGTTCGTCCAGAATAGTATGTAAGAGCACAATAGGGAACCTTTCTGGGCAACTGGGGGTACCCCCACCGGTGGGGTTTGGATATGACTCTTTTATAGATTTAGGGGGTGGGTCTGGGTCGCTTGACACGCGGTGTTATTGGGATTTACAGAGTTTTTCCTAAGCGCGGACGATTAACTTGTCACGACCTCACACTGTGTATTCTATTCCGGTAGTAGCTAGTCCCACCAAACCAATATTTTGAAGATTTAATTCGTACTCGGCGACCTGCCTCGCGAGGCTAACCGGCGTCAAGCTACCGTTATCAATTAAAGCAGCATATTCATTAACAATAGCTTGAGGGGCTGTTTGTCCAGTGAGAGTTTGATAGAAGTGATTGACTAGAACTGCACCGCTTGGTTTTTTCCCAAAGACAGCATCGATTGCTTCTTGCAGAAATCCTTCGTAGGTCATGCCACCGTCTAGCAAGCCGAGTCCAACGCCGACAAGATCGGCCCTTTTAACGCCTGACGCGCCAAGGAAAGCACCAAGAATCTTTGCGACGGTGCCTGCGTTGCCGTTGAGATCAATGGCTAGATATTTGTCAGTAAACTTAATCCTTTCCACATTTATAAGCTCGTCCGTGCCCAAGCTTGTGCCTGCAAATACATTCCAGCGACTTTGTGACAAAGTGACGCGCGAGTCATTGCTGGCGGCTTGATAGACGGCCATATCTATTCCTGTTCCGCCGTTCAGTACGTCATTACCAGCACCGCCCGCTAAGGTGTCGTTGCCAGTACCACCCACCAAGCTGTCAGTACCAGCTCCACCAGTCAGCGAGTCATTGCCAGAGCCACCAGTCAGCAAGTCATTGCCAGCGCCACTCGTCACAGTCACACCAACAGTCACACCACTTAAGGTCACCGTGCTGTTGTTTGTACCAGCAGCTGATAGATCAATTGTTCTGAAATCAG
>SHZK01000037.1 GCA_009692305.1 Gammaproteobacteria bacterium
TTAGCTACCGGTGTGCCTGACTCGGCTTGTTTCAGTATCGCCAGTATCTGGCTGTCGCTAAATCGTGATTTTTTCATGCAGAATATCCTCTTACCCTATTATGAGAAAATTCTACTTTAGATGTCAGTTAATTTTGGGGATGATTACCCACCCCTTGATTCGTTTTTAGCTAACTCATTGATTTCATTCTTTCAATAAGTGGGTGTCCCATGAGTGCTGCCATGAGCGCAATTACGCTCATTTCGGGCTGGCATCCTGCATTTATTGAACCCCCTTGACCTTTATGGCTTAATAGTGCCTCGCCATTGAAAACTGACAAGGAGTTTTACGTCAGCAGGGCACTTGCCTTGCCCCGATTATGGATGCATTTGGCCTGCTGTTTTTAGCGATTTTTCTGGTGTTCCTGAACGGGTTTTTCGTTGCATCGGAATTCGCCATTGTCAAACTCAGACAATCCCAGGCGAATCAGCTACGTGATTCCCACGGCGTTTTCGGCCGGGTATTGCAGAATGTTCGGTCCCATCTGGATGCCTACCTTTCCGCCTGTCAGTTGGGGATTACTCTCGCGTCCCTCGGTTTGGGGTGGCTGGGAGAACCAGCGTTTGCGCGTTTGCTGGAACCTCTCTTCGCGATGGCCGGAATTGATTCACCGGAAGTTATCGATGGGATTTCCTTTGCGGTGGCATTCACGATTATTTCCTTCCTGCACATAGTCGTGGGCGAACTGGCACCCAAATCCATTGCCATTCGTCATCCTGTCCAGGTTTCACTTTGGCTGGCAACGCCACTTTATGTGTTCTACTGGGTCATGTTCCCTTTTATATGGGTATTGAACGGAAGTGCGATGATGCTTCTCAAGTGGATGGGCGTGAATCTGGCCGCCGAAGGTGACGAGGCGCATACAACCGAGGAGCTCAAACAGGTGCTGATGGCAAGCCACCACCACGGCGAGTTGGGCAGCCACGAAACGGGGATGCTTGCCCGCGCGCTGGCATTTTCCGATCTAACTGTTGTGGATCTGATGATTCCGGTTACCCGTATGATTGCTCTGGATGTTGCGCAGCCGATGTCCGTCACCAGGGCCATCATTGCCCGCCATCGGTTTTCCCGTTATCCAGTGATCGATGGCAGAACACGGAAGTATATCGGGCTGATTCATATCAAGGATCTTTTGGCCCTAGAGACACAGACAGACGGCTTCGACCTGCGCACAGTGATTCGCGAGCTGCCTACTGCCGGTCGCGATACGCCGGCGATGAATTTGTTGCGTCGCTTCCGTGCCGGCTATCCGCATTTTGCCGCAGTTCTTGATGATTCAGGGGTGATTGTCGGATTCACTACACTGGAGAATCTGTTGCAGGCACTGCTCGGCCGCATCGATGATGAGTATCGCCGCGATCCTACCTATTGGCGCGTGTTGCCTGATGGATCTTACGAAGGAAGGGGATGGTTCTCACTCTATTCGCTCGAGAGATTGCTTGACCGGGATATCGAGTCTGACGACGAGACCACCAGCGTCGGTGGATTGATCATCAAGCTGCTCGATCGCGTACCCAAAACAACTGATCGGGTTGAGCTTGAGGACTGTACGATAACAATTCTGGAAATGACCGGACCGCGTATTGACCGGCTGCAGGTTATCCTGCGGCCCTGATCAGTTCCCGGCGTGCTAGTCGCAATAAGTGGGTGTCCCATGAGTGCATGAGTGTTCTCCGTCCCTTTATTTATTTATTTATTTGATCTCTTTCCGTTTTCGCAAATTGATAGTTCCAGTGGAGCTAAACGATGTGACCGCGAGCGGTAACGTAAGTTTCGGTATTATGGATGAAGTGCCTAACATTCGTTTAGTGGTAGATGACATTAAAGGGATTACCAGTGGTTACGAGTTAACCGGCGAAACTGCAGTTACTGTGATCGGCAATGCTGTACAGCTTGGGGAAAATTGAGGGTCAGGTCTTGCCTTGTGCCTCTGCGATCAACTGCTGGGGCAAAAGGCAAGACCTGACCCCCAATTTTTTGAGTACCAGAGCGTCGACCTCACCTATACCGTTGAACGCTGAGGACTCACGGCTGAGGACTCACGAGAGTGCCTGCATTGTAGTCTCTTATCGCCTGCTCGATCTGCGCCATGCTATTCATAACAAACGGACCATAGTGCACGATAGGTTCACCAATCGGCTTACCGGTAATTAGTAACGCGCGCGCGCCTGCTGCGCCTCGTAACAAGATCGACGTGCCGTTGGACAGGCGTGCCAGTTGTCCCGCTCCAACTTTGTACGCTGACTTACCAACTTCAGTGGTGCCCTCGTACACATAAATCAGTGCGGTGTACTCTGCCGGCAACGCAATTGAGATTGTCTGCGCCGCGGCGAAGTCGAGATCCAGATAAGCCGGGTCTGTACTCAGTCCGGTAACTGCACCCTTGATTAATGTCTCATCTACGGCAAGCTCACCGGCAATCGCCTTGATCGAAAGCGCCCCCACTGTATATCGAGGAATCGACGCTGCCGCCAGATCGTTGTATGCAGCCGGTGTCATTTTTTCCGCGCCCGGCAGATTCACCCACAATTGAAAGCCACGCATTTTGCCTTCGGTCTGTTGCGGCATCTCCGAGTGAATGACACCGGGCCCAGCCTTCATCCATTGCACATCACCCGGTTTCAGGTTTCCCTCATTGCCCATGTGGTCGCGATGCTCCATCCGCCCTTCCAACATATAGGTGACGGTTTCAAAACCGCGATGGGGGTGGGATGGAAAGCCGCCAATGTAGTCAGATGCCTGATCAGATCCAAATTCGTCCAACATCAGAAATGGATCGAAGCGAGTGAGATCATTGCCGCCGAATACACGCTTAAGCTGCACACCATCGCCATCGCTGACAGGACGTGCGATCAATATTTCTTCAACTTCCCTTGTGTGGCGAATCGGGTTCATGGTGTACCTCCGTTAACTGGCTGCTAAATATGGTGGCATTGCCTTACATATTCAATACGCGGCACGCGCTGGCTTGCGGGCGATGGCATTGTTCAGGTTTGGTTCATGCTGGCGCCCTATACTGAACCTGGTTTCCCGAATCAGGGAATTATGCATGGGTAGCGCCGGGAATCTGCGGGCGCCTGTTGGGGAGTACAACATCATGAAAAGAATAGTAATGCTGGTTTCACTGCTGGTCGGACTGGTTCTAAGTCAGACAGCTGCCGCTGATAACCGCAGCCATCGCCGCGGTTATAGTGATTATGGCTACAACAGCCACTCACGACACAATTCCCGCGATTACTCTTATCGGTCCTCCAGGTCGTATGGCTACAATCCCTATCACTACCCTGCTTACGACCGTGGTAATCGCCGCGGCAGCAGCATCCATATTTCCTATGGCAATTACTATAATCGGCGCCATGACCACGACGCGGGCTATTTCGTCGGCGGTCTCGTGCTCGGCTCGTTCCTGTCGGCCCCGCGCTATTCAGCGCCAACCGTTGAGCGGGTGATTTATCGCAGCGCGCCGGTGGTAAGGACACGGGAAGTGGTGGTAGTTAACAACTCTGCTGCAACCAGAGCCGCGGTCGCAAGCGGGCGGCGCCTGCTGCGTGACCTGGAAGGCAACTGCTTCGAACGAGTTATTGATGCTCAAGGCAACGAAATACGAGTGCAGCTGGCGGCGGAGGAATGCAGTTTTTGAAGTCTCTGGCCGCAAGGCCCATTTCCCGTCTCTCATCAGTTTGAAAATTGCGATGGTTGTGCCCGAGGTCGCGAATCGGTAAAGCATCGCGGGGCCCGCCGTGAATACATCCCTGTAGGCTCAGGCTCGGCATCCCTGCCTCGCATGTCCCCGCGATGCTTCACCGACTCGCTACCTTGCATGCTTTAGTGATGTTTCAAACTGATGCCCATCCATTTATTTGCTAGACTGCGCGCTTTACCAATCCGGTTACTCGTTATGCGCATACGCTTGCTCAGTCTCAGTCTGCTCTCGGTAATACTCTCCTGTACCAGTTCCCCCATGGATCGCCGCCAGATGGTGCTCTACTCCGACGCGGACATGGCGCGGCGCGGCGAAGAAACTTATCGCAAGATGCAGTCTGAAATTCCGGCCACGCAGAACGCTCGCGAAACCCAGTATGTGCAGTGTGTGGCGAATTATGTAATTGCGGCGCTGGAACCAGAGCACCGGGACCATTTGGTTTGGGAAGTCGCCGTGTTTGACCATGAACAGGCAAACGCATTTGCTCTTCCCGGCGGCAAGATTGGTGTCTACAACGGCTTGCTGAATGTCGCCACTGACCAACATCAGTTGGCGGCAGTCATGGCGCACGAAGTAGGCCACGAGCTCGCCAACCACAGCAATGAGCGCGCGAGCCAGTCAACCTTGCGCAATGTCGGACTGGTCACGGCCCAGGTACTCGGCGTGTCGAACACCACATTGGAAGCGCTGGATCTGGGCACGCAACTCGGCTTGTTCCTGCCCTTCAATCGCACGCAGGAGAGTGAAGCTGATGCCATCGGTGTGTTGTTGATGGCGCGCGCCGGTTTCGACCCGCACCAGAGCATTACGCTGTGGGAGAACATGACGGCCAATGGCGGGCCGCGACAACCCGAATTATTATCCACCCATCCTTCACCGACCACGCGCATGACAGAATTGAATCGACTCATGGGTCCTGCCAATACACTGCGCGCTGCGGCTATCGCAAGTGGCTTGAATCCCGACTGCATTCAATGAGTAGCCTGTTACCTGGCTGCACTATTCGGTAGACTGCAAGTAGTTCAATCGCAGCGTGTGGCAAGCAAGCGCATGGTGCTCACCGTTCAATCCAACTAATTGCAGGCGGTTTCTTATGTGCTGGCAGCGACGCTTCACACTTTTCACTGGTGCGGTTTTCGGTTTGATGGCGTGCACGCTCGGCCTCGCTGCCGAAAATGCTCAAATCTGGGAACCGGTGCCGGAACTGGTCGCGGTTAGCGACGCGGAATCCCCACCATCTGATGCCATTATTCTGTTTGGTGGCACCGACCTCGATGCCTGGCACACGGCGGAATCTGAACAAGCAGTAGCCTGGGAAATAGAGGCAGGCGTAGCCACCGTGCGTCCGGGCAATGGCACCATCAAGACCAGGCAGGCCTTTGGCGATATCCAGCTGCATGTCGAGTGGCGAGCCAATGCCGAGATTGAGGGAGAGGGCCAAAGTCGCGGCAATAGCGGCATATTCCTGCAGTCTCTCTATGAATTGCAGATACTCGACAGCTGGCAAAACCTTACTTATGTCAACGGCCAGGCCGGTGCAATCTACCTGCAACACCCACCCTTGGTGAACGCGGCGCGAGCGCCTGGGGAATGGCAAAGTTATGACATTTTTTTCACGGCTCCACGTTTCGCGACTGACGGTAGCGTCAACACTCCTGCCTATATCACCATGCTACACAATGGCGTACTCGTGCAGAATCATGCCGAAATCAAGGGCGCGACTTATACACCACAACCAATCTATGCCGTCCGCTGCACACCTTACGCACAGACTCGTGAACAGGACTGCAGTGGCAAGATGCCAATCAGCTTGCAAGATCACGGCCAGGTAGTCTCTTATCGCAACATCTGGATACGCGAACTATGAAAAAACTCAGGTTTCTTGCCTTTCTCGGTGCTTCACTTGGTACATTGATGACTTGTTCGCGAGCGTTGGCACAGGATGCTTCCGAATGGATACAGCTGTTCAATGGCCGGGACCTGTCTAATTGGCAGATCAAGTTTACCGGCTATCCACTGGGAGAGAATTTCCGCAACACGTTTCGGGTCGAGGACGGTGTATTCAAGATTTCCTATGACGAGTGGTATAATTTTGATGGGCAATTTGGTCATATCTACACCAATGAGTCTTTCTCAAACTACCGAATCCGTGTCGAATATCGCTTTGTCGGAGAGCAGGTGACTGATGGTCCCGCCTGGGCGTTTCGAAACAATGGCGTGATGCTGCATACACAGCCACCAGCAAGCCTCGCACTGAATCAGTCTTTTCCTGTCTCGATCGAGGCGCAGATGCTGGGTGGTAATGGCAGCGATGAACGCACCAACGGCAATGTCTGCTCACCAGGCACTCACATCGAAATGCGCGGCGAACTAATTACACAGCACTGCAACAACGCAGTTTCCAGTACCTTTCACGGTGATCAATGGGTGATGCTGGAAATTGAAGTGCGCGGCGCCGCCAGCGTCAAACACTGGGTCAATGGCGAGCTCGTGTTGGAGTATCAGGGAATTCAGCTGGATCCGACTGATCCCGATGCACAAAGATTGATAGCCGCCGGAGCACCCCTGGCCTTGAGCGCAGGTCATATTGCGATTCAGGCAGAAACCCACCCTATCGAAATCCGCAAAATCGAACTATTGCCAATTGCGGCTGCACTTTGAAAGGCAGATGCGGATCATATTTAGTAAAGTATTTGCTTTATTAACTGATAATCCAACGACAGCTTGACTGGCACGCCCCCAGGCACCAGCAGTTGCGTGACCCCTGGCTGCTCCAGACTTGTCGTTATCTATATATAGTGGTATTGTCCACCCAGCAACACAGCATGAGGGATTTTGCGCCGTTGTAGTTACCCTGGCGTGATGCGCCCACCGCTTTCACGCGGGGTACTCCTTGAGAATTCCTACTCTCTACGCGGCCCTTAACCAGCCCGTAGAGGGTATGGAACCCCAACTCTTTGGGAATCTGTCTCGATAGCTGATACTTTAGCGCTGTCTGCGGTAACCACTAGCGAACCACCTTGTCTGCGTCAGCCTCTCCCGATAAACCAAATTGCCTCAATTTCAACGCGCCCGTGTCGGGCAGCTTCTGCGCGAATTGCGGTCAGGAAGTCAAAGAGGTACGCAGACCTTTCATCTATTTATTAAAAGATGCGGTGCGTACCGTGTTCGAACTGGATGGCAGGGCTTACCGAACCCTGTACTTCTTGTTTACTCGTCCCGGCTTCCTTTCTCGTGAATATGTCTCCGGCCGGCGCGCGTCATACACACCACCCCTGCGACTGTTCCTTGTCATCAGTATCGTCTTCTTTTTGATAGTGTCAGCATTTACGTCACTGCAGTCCATGCGCAATGTGATTTCAGAGCAGGACACTGCGCTCGCAACTGACACCAACCAATCGCTGTAAATTGAGCCTGAGGCAGCTGCGGACGCTGGCATGGAGCAGATACTGGAGGTGGTGGATAGCTTCAGCGTCCCGTTTATTTCAGACGCAGCCAATGCCAATTTACGGCGCTATATGGCCAGCCACGCCGCATCCAACCTGAATGACTTTCAAGCCGATGCTTCCGGTTATTTCCTGGGTTTGCTGGATTATATAACAGTGTTTATATTGCTAATGATGCCGATGCTCGCACTGGTTCAAAAGCTTCTTTACTTGCGGTCCCGGCGATTTTATATAGAGCACCTGATCCTCACTCTGCACAATCACTCTTTCCTGCTACTGGCGATCTTTCTGGCGCTGACCATTGGCCTGTTCGAAGACTCGGCAATCATTGGCTCTTTGCTGGCTCTGCTCGGAACAGCCATCAATATCTGGATAGTGGTGTACCTGTTCCTGAGCCTGCGCAACTTTTTCGAACAGGGCTATGCCATCACCATTACCAAGTTCATCTTGATGGCAATAATTTACAGCATAGTCACAGCACTGGGCGTTTTCTTTTTCGCCATAGTCCTGTTCTTCTTGTTCTAGGCGAGCACCTGCTTTTAATCCTTGTGAACGTGAACATCCATTTGCGGAATTGGAATTGACAGTCCTTGCTGGGGGAAGGTTTTGTAAACGGCCTCATTCATCCTGAAGAATACTGCCCAGTAGTCCGCAGCACTAACCCACACTCGCACCACGATATTTACCGAGCTATCCGCTAACGCGTGCAGGGCCACGAAGGGTTCAGGGTCTTTCAATATCCGGTCATCTGCTGCTATTAGCTGATGTAACACGGCGTAAGCCTTGTCCAGATCGTTGCCGTAGCCAATGCCGAAGGTCCAGTCCACGCGCCTCGTTGGCTGGGTGGAATAATTGATCAGGGAACCATTTGCGAGCGGCCCATTGGGGATAAGTACAGTCTTGTTATCCGGAGTCGTAAGGATAGTTACGAAAATCTGGATTTCTTTTACCTCGCCGACATAAGCCTGTGCCTCAATGAAATCCCCGACTTTAAAAGGTTTAAACAGGAGTATCATCACCCCACCCGCAAAATTCTGCAGTGTGCCAGAAAGTGCCAGGCCTACCGCCAATCCGGCTGCGCCCAGCAAGGCGACGAACGAAGTCATCTCGACACCGAGCACACCCAATGCCGTAATGTAGACGAGCAACTTCAGTAACAACGACACCATGCTGCTGAGGAAACTGCGCAGCGAAGGGTCAACTTTGCTGCGATCCATCATCTTTATGACTAGGTCCCTAATAAAGTTGGCGATATACAAACCAACTATCAGCGTTGCCAATGCGGCCAGGCTTTTTAAACCATAATCAACAGCGAACTGGGTCAGGGTGGTTGGATCAAATTCCATAAAGCTTCCTCTACTCTTTTTGCATCACCATAAAAAAGGGAAGATCGTCAGGATCTTCCCCAGCTTTGTCTTTAACTTTCTAACTGGCCTGATCTGGCACCAGTCTCATTCAGCAGCAGTAAAGCAAACGGCACTGTCCGCTCACAGCGTTTTCAGGAATGCCAACAACTGTTGCTGCTCGGCTGCGCCCAAAGTCGCAAACACAGCGGGCATTAAAGACTCGGAAGAATCTGATATAGACGTTACCCGGTCTTTAAAGAATGTCACCCAACGGCGTCCATCTTCACTTTGAATCTGGATCGCGCGCTCTGAATCATTTCGAAAGCGCCCTCTCACAGTGGTTCCATCCGGCTGTTGCACAATCTTCGTTGCATAACCCTCGACGATGGTCGCTGAAGGATTCAGTAAAGCTTGTTGCAATGCGGCGTCAGCCAATCTCGAGGCAATGCCATCCAGTGCCGGGCCAACACTGCCACCCTGATCACGATAAGTGTGGCAGGTGGCACAGCCGGCTGAACCATTGAACAGCTGTTCGCCAGCGAGCACTTGCGGGTCATCGCTGACACCCGTTGCTGCATCGGCGAGACTCAATCCGGGTTTGCCCTGCAGCGTGCGAATGTAGCTGGCGATATCAAGAATTTCCGTGGCACTCAAATTCGAGCTCCACGCCGCCATGCCGGTGCCACTGCGACCGTCGCTGATAACAGCGATCAGCTCAGCATCACTCAAGCGGTTCGCCACCGCGTCGGTTAGCGGTTTGCCCATGGGCTGACCTTCACCGAGTCCACCATGACACACCACGCAATAGCCGTCATAAAGTTTCTGTCCTTCGCCTACTCCAGCAAATCCCCGGGACGTCACCATACTGAGGGATAGCAGGATCAGAGCAAACTGGTAGAAGCGCTTACTGTTAAATTGCATTCGATTTAACCCGCCTACAAACTAAACAGAATGTAATTACCGGGAGCGATTCCGGTTGCGACTCCGGCGCGCGATACCGGATCTCTGGTGCCGGAAGCGATGCCGATGTATTGCTTGCCATCTATGGTAAAGCTTGTGGGCGGCGCATAGATGCCACTACCAGTTTGAAACTTCCATAACACCTCACCTGTGGCATCATTGAAGGCGTAAAGATATCCGTCGGGTCCACCTGAGAACACCAGGCCGCCACCAGTCGCAAGCGTGCCCGCCCAGTTGAAACTGCCAGGCATTTCATGTTGCCAGGCAATCTCGCCGCTGATCATGTCGAAAGCAACGACATAACCGGTGCCTTGGGTATCGAAACGCGGAATGCCACCCAGATCCATCGCGCCCGGACGCCCCTCGCCTTCCCGGCGGATAAAGGTCGTGCCCCATTCTGTGGTGGGAATATAAAGCATGTGGGTATCCGGGCTATAGGAAGCTGGCGGCCAATTCTTGCCACCATACAAGCCTGGGAATACCAGGGTATCTGCTGGCTCATACAGCGCTTCCTTCAATACCGGCTTGCCTGTCTCGTCGCGCTCTGCCCAGTTCACTTTCGTGTACTCAGCCGCATAAACGAAATCACCTGTAGCGCGGTCCAGTGCATACACGTGGCCATTGCGAGACACCTGCACCACCAGCTTGCGCAGTTGTCCATCTACCATTTCATCGATGATCATCGGCTCTGATGTAGAGTCATGGTCAAACTCATCACGGGGAGATGCCTGGAAGTACCAGCGCAGTTGTCCGGTATCCGCATCCAGTGCTACCACAGAATTGGAATACAGATTGTCGCCTTTGCGAACATTATTGTTGATATCTGGCCAGGGGTTGCCGGTACCCCAGAACACCATATCGCTTTCAGGATCGTAGGTGCCAGTTACCCACGTAGGGGCGCCACCGGTGCGCCAGGAATCTCCTTCCCAGGTTTCACTACCAGGCTCACCCTCACCTGGTGTGGTGTAGAAGCGCCAGCGACGCTCGCCGGTATTTACATCATAAGCGTCGATATAGCCACGAATACCAAATTCGCCGCCGCCCACACCAATCAATACCATGTCTTTAACGACTAATGGTGCGCCGGTGACGGAAAACGATTCACGATGATCGCCTACCTCGGCGTCCCATAATTGAATGCCACTCTCGGCATCGAAGGCCAACAGGTGGGCATCCAGGGTGCCCCAGAAGACTTTGTCTTCATACAAGCCGACGCCGCGATTGTGTGGTCCACAACATAAATCGACGTTCTCAAAATCGTGGTCATAACGCCACAGCTCGGCACCGGTTAGCGGGTCTACCACAATCAGGTGGCTGTTTGCTGTAGTGAGATACATGCGGCCGTCATTAACCAGAGCAGTTACTTCGAAGGCGCCACCGGTAACTCCGGTTTGTTTGATCCACACCGGACGCAGATTTGCCACAGTGTCGCGATTGATCTGGGCATCTGGCATATAGCGCCAGGCGCCATAGTTCTTGCCATAAGTTACCCAGCGATCTGAGTGCTGCTGGGCATTGACGAGTATGTCCGTAGTTACATCCTGCGCGGCGATCGTTGTATTAAACAGCAATACACTCGCGAGTATTGCTGCAACGGAACTGAACATTTTGCTCATGTTGATACCCTTTCCTGTTGAATTAGACCTTGGTATTGAATCTGTAAGTACCGAATTAACCTATAAACCAGCCGTCCCTGTCAAACCACTATCGCCGCAGGTAGCCTGCGCCGAGACCACTGAAATCGCTGCTTGCAGAGATTTAGGCGGCTATTTGCCCAAATTGCACTATCGGCTGGCGCATCATATCATCACCGCTCCCGTGCCGGCCGCAGCACCAGTAAAAGGAACCAGAATAATGATCGTTTACGGAGTCGCACTACTGTCTGTTTGTCTGTTGCTCGGCATGTTCATCGGTGAAGTGCTTGGCGTCTTACTGGGTGTTGAGGCTAATGTCGGTGGCGTGGGTATCGCCATGCTGTTCCTGGTGATGGCTAGCAACTCCAGCCGATTCAAGGCTTTGACTGAAGGTGCTGCGGGCTCAGGCATCCAGTTCTGGAGCGCCATGTATATTCCGATTGTGGTGGCAATGGCCGCACAACAGGATGTGGCAGGCGCCACTGAGGGCGGTTTGCTGGCAGTGACTGCCGGAGTCGCTGCCGTAATTGTCAGTTTCGCGCTGGTGCCCGTATTCAGCAAGATAGGCAAGTCCTCCAACGCTGATTCAACTCAAACAACAGGCGGGAGCGACGCCTGATGGATATTCTCGAAACAGTCCTCGTCCGCAATAATCTGCTGGTCGCTTTCGCCCTGGTTGGGGCAACCATCTGGATATCCTATCTGGTCGCAAACCGCTTCACCGCTGGACGTATACACGGATCAGCTATCGCCATTACATTGGGCCTGGTCGCTGCGTATTGGGGCGGGGTCACTACCGGTGGCACCCGCGGCGTCGCTGATATTGCAGTTCTGGGTGGCATCGGCCTGATGGGCGGTGGCATGTTGCGCGATTTCGCCATCGTCTCCACGGCGTTTGGCGTCAAGTTCAGCGAACTCAAGAAAGCCGGCATCGCTGGCGTAATTTCCATCTTCGCCGGCGTTTTAGTTTCCTTTGTAGTCGGCGCCGCCGTTGCCATATTGTTCGGGTATACCAATGCCATTGACATCACCACCATTGCTGCCGGTGCTGTGACTTATATAGTCGGCCCGGTTACCGGAGAGGCGATCGGCGCCTCCGAAGCGGTTATCACCCTGAGCGTGGCAGCAGGCTTGGTGAAGTCGATACTCGTCATGACCGGCACGCCATTAGTTGCCAAATATATCGGTCTCGACAATCCCCAATCAGCTATGGTTTTTGGCGGTCTAATGGGTACTACCAGTGGCGTCGCGGCAGGTCTCGCTGCAACTGATCCGAAACTGGTGCCATACGGTGCCATGACAGCAACTTTTTACACTGGCGTAGGTTGCTTGTTAGGTCCTTCGGTTCTATATTTTATGGTTGATTCCATATTTTAAGTTCTCAATACATTCACATTTGAGATTTTATTATCGTTACTGGATTGAAGAGATTAGTCAAAATGACAGCTGACATGTTTCCCTTTCTCACTAGCGCAAGCGACAGAATTGCCCTGGTTGATGGCGCCACGAGTTATACATATGTCGAAGTGAACCAGCGTATCAACCGGTTCGCCACTGGGCTGTTGCGTGACAAATCAGACTTGCAGGAAGAACGAATAGCTTTCTACATCCCCGCCAGCATCGACTATGTCGTTGCACTGCATGGTATCTGGCGTGCCGGTGGCATCGCCATTCCTCTCAACGTAGCCTCTGCCGTTGCAGAGCTCGATCACTATTTGAGCTGCGCCAGTGTTACTCGCATGATTGCCAGCGGTAAATACCAAGATGATTTGCGTGAACTGTGCCAAACATTGAACATAGAGCTGTTGTCCGTAGATGATGTGCTAGCGGACAACGCAGCTGCATTGCCGGAAATTTCCGCAGATCGGCGTGCGATGATGTTATTCACCAGTGGTACAACCAACAAACCGAAAGGCGTTGTCAGCACTCACAAAACGATTCGCGCGCAAATCACTACACTGATCGACGCCTGGGCCTGGACTGAGAAGGACTCAATACCATTGTTCCTGCCTTTGCATCACATTCATGGCATTATTAATATTCTTTGTTGTGGCTTGTGGGCCGGGGCTACCGTTCACTTGTTTGCAAAATTCGATATGCCTGTCATTACCAAAAATATTGTTGCGGATACCTACAATGTTTTCATGGCTGTACCAACGATATATGTAAAACTGATGCAGTACTTCGACACAATTGACAAGGCAGAGGTGAAAAAGATTTGTGCCGGATTCGAGCGCATGCGCCTGAATATATCCGGATCGGCTGCGTGCCCGGTCAAACTGTTCAACCAGTGGCAGGATCTCACCAGTCAGGTCTTGCTCGAACGCTATGGTATGACTGAGATCGGTATGGGCCTGTCAAATCCGTACCATGGTGAACGTCGCGCTGGCTACGTAGGGAAGCCGCTGCCTGGAGTACAGGCTCAACTTTACGATGAGTATGACGAACCCATTCGGGACGAAAATCTCGCGGGTGAAATTCGCATCAAAGGCGACAATGTCTTTCTCGAGTACTGGGATAATCCCAAGGCAACGAAAAAAAGCTTCAAGGACGGTTGGTTCTGCACTGGTGACGTCGCGATCATTGAGGCCGGCTACTATCGCATCATGGGTCGCTCTTCCGTCGACATCATCAAGTCCGGCGGCTATAAGTTATCTGCGCTCGAAATTGAAGGCGTACTGCTTACACATGACGCGATAGCCGAAGTTGCTGTGCTCGGCATTGAAGATGACACATGGGGTGAAGCGGTAACTGCTTTTATCGGTTTGAAACCCAACGCCAAACTCGACTTCCAGGAACTCAAAGCCTGGTGCGATGGCAAGATGTCGTCCTACAAGATTCCGAAGCAGATCAAGATTCTCGATGCACTGCCCAGAAATGCCATGGGCAAGGTGACCAAGCCGGCTCTTAAAACCATGTTTTGATCCTGGCCAATTCCTGCTGCCCTCGCGGCGCCAGTGGCGCCTCAAGCGTACCCATCCAGTACAACTGATCAACATTCCTTTCTTTGCGGCGGAGGGGTAATCATCCCCAAAATTAACTGACATCTAAAGTAGAATTTTCTCATAATAGGGTAAGAAGATATTCTGCATGAAAAAATCACGATTTAGCGACAGCCAGATACTGGCGATACTGAAACAAGCCGAGTCAGGCACACCGGTAGCTA
>SHZK01000017.1 GCA_009692305.1 Gammaproteobacteria bacterium
AGCTGGAAGCAGAACCGCGCAGGGCCTACTGCGGGACAGTGTTTTATCTCAGCGCAAATGGCACTATGGACAGCAGCATTACTATTCGCAGCTTGCTTTGGGAAGCCAATTACCTGCACTGCTGGGCCGGAGGCGGTATTGTGGATGACTCGGAAGCGGATGCCGAGTACGCCGAATGCTTTGACAAAATAGCGCGCATTATCAATTCATTCAGCGATTGAACTGATCGCCCCAACCCGCTGCCCTCTACCCCCTACCTCTACACCATGAGCTCGCGCTCACTGGCCTTGCAAAATTCAGCTTTTAATTCGGCATAGCTAGTGGCAGCTGGATACTGTGGGAACTCCGCCGTGACATTAGCCGGAGCTCGAAACAGGATGCCAGCATCGGCCTCTTCCAGCATGGTCGTGTCGTTATAAGAATCCCCTGCCGCTATTATCCGAAAATTCAAACTGTGCAAAGCTTTCACGCTTTGCCGTTTCGGATCCTTTTGCCGCAATTTGTAATCGACAATCCTGCCTTCGGGGTTAGTGATCAATCGATGGCAGAACAAGGCAGGGAAATCCAGTTGCCGCATTAACGGCTTGGAAAATTCGTAAAAAGTATCTGACAAAATAATGACCTGGAACCGTTCCTTCAACCAGTCCACGAATTCTGTTGCGCCTTCCAAAGGTGCCATCGTTGCAATTACAGCCTGAATGTCGGGAAGACCCAGCTTATGTTCCTGTAACAGTGCCAAGCGCTGGCGCATGAGCACATCATAGTCAGGAATGTCCCTAGTGGTGGCACGTAAAGCATCGATCCCAGTCTTTTCGGCGAATCCAATCCAGATTTCAGGGATCAATACCCCTTCAAGGTCAAGGCAGGCGAGTTCCATAGCTGTCTAACTGCTCCAAAAAGGGTTTTTAAAAAGAAGGCCAATTTAGCAGAATTGCCAGCGCTCGGGTAGGAATTGCTGATGCTTTACGAGCGGCAGCACTAGATATGGTTAAAAATTAAGTGCGACCCTCCATATTTTGTGCATCACTGCATTTAGACTGTATAACTGACTAAATTCATTGAAGTTTTTCACGTGAAACATGGCACAGAGGCACACTGCTATGGCTCGCGCGAAGCTGGTGCGCTGCTTTACCGAGCCAACCAAATAACCGAGAATGTGGACGCTGTCGCTGGCAGCAAATAACTGCCGTTGGAGCCCTACCATGCTGTCTTCGAAAGAAATCGACCACCTCAATGCTCTGCATGCCCTGAGTGATCCAAAGGCCATTCTGGAGGAAACTTTCAAGCGCTGGCCGCAGGCAAGTTTGTCTTTTAGTGGCGCTGAGGACGTCGCGCTCGTAGCGATGGCAACTAAACTCCTGCCCAAGCCGCGGGTATTCACTTTGGATACCGGTAGACTGCATCCCGAGACTTACCAGTTTCTGCAGCGGGTGCGCACGCATTACCATCTAGATCTTGAAGTTCTGGCACCAGACGCCCAGCGCCTGCAGGCAATGGTACAGAAAAAAGGTTTGTTCAGTTTTTATGCAGATGGTCATGAAGAGTGCTGCGGCATTCGTAAAGTAGAGCCGCTGCGCCGAAAACTGGCCACGGTTGACGCCTGGATTACCGGTCAACGTCGGGATCAGAGCCCAACCCGGGCCGAGGTTCCAGTGTTCCAAATAGACCCGGCGTTTGCCAGCAAGGAACATCAACTGATCAAGGTGAATCCATTAGCGAACTGGAGCTCCACTGAGGTCTGGAACTATATCCGCATGTTCGATGTGCCCTATAACGCACTCCATGATAGGGGCTTCATCAGCATTGGTTGTGAACCTTGCACCAAGGCTGTGGGTCCTAACCAGCACGAGCGCGAAGGCCGCTGGTGGTGGGAAGAGACTACCATCAAGGAATGCGGACTCCATCGGCGCGCAGATCAGGGCTAGGCTCGCAGCTTTCTAGAGCTGGGGCAGCGTTACTCTTTCAAACAAGGCATTAAGCGCTTCGCGGGACTGGCTCAGGTTCGCTTGATGCACCATATCTCTAGTCAGATGCGGCGCAAACATTTCAATAAAATCAAACATATAGCCACGCAAGTAGGTACCTTTCCGGAAGCCAATCCGGGTTACGCTGGGTTCGAACAAGTGGCTCGCATCAATAGCTATTAGATCGGCATCAAAGGTCGCGTCGTAGGCCATCTTCGCCACAATCCCCACACCGAGCCCCAGCCGCACGTAGGTCTTTATTACATCTGCGTCTGCCGCCGTAAATACAAATTTGGGCTCCAGTCCTTGTTGTCGGAACGCGTCATCGAGCTTGGACCTTCCGGTGAAGCCGAGGTTGTAGGTTACAAGTGGAAAATTCCCCAATTCTCTGATGGTTAGCTGCTTTTCTTCAGCCAAGACATGACCTTTTGGTACCAGGATCACGCGGTTCCAACTATAGCACGGCATCATGATGAGATCCTGGTAAAGCTCCAGCGCCTCAGTGGCGATGGCAAAATCGGTCACGCCAGTTGCCGCCAATTCGCTTATTTGCAGCGGTGTGCCTTGATGCATATGCAGGGCGACCTCAGGGAATTTATCAATGAAGCGGCGAATCACGGTGGGCAGCACGTACCGACACTGGGTATGGGTAGTCGCTATCGCCAGACTGCCGCGCCCGTCATGCCGAGCATCCGCGGCAATTGCCTGAATGTTTTCGACTTGCGCGAGAATAGCGCCCGCCGTCCGCAGTATAGCCTCCCCTGCCGGCGTAACTCGGGCCAGATGCTTACCGCTACGTGCGAATATTTCAAGCCCAAGTTCATCTTCCAACAGTTTGATTTGCTTACTGATTCCTGGTTGAGATGTGTGCAGGCTTTGCGCTGCCTGCGAAACATTGAGCTGCTGGCGGGCAACTTCCCAGATGTACCTTAATTGCTGTAATTTCATAGAGTTGGAGCCATTTATTCAAGTCTGCTATATAACCAAATCGCCTAAAAAAATGCATAAAGAATCTTTCCAAGAATAAGCTTAACCACCACTATTGTCGCTGCTATGGCAGCCAGTTGCAGCGACTCTATTCGAAGAAGAACCTGGCAAGGCGGGGCATTTACGCATCCACGGCACAGCCTTGGTACTGTCGTTATGGGAGTGTCGCTTACCTTATACGTCGGATTGGGGAGCTTAGAAGCCGCTATTAGCTCTAATGTGCGTACTGCTGGTGCTGGGCGCGAACTGTCAATTAAGTTATAAATTACATTAAATTAAGAGTTTCATCTAATTGTAATATAACTAGTTATTTGAAACTCCATGTGGCACATGCCCGGTCGCAACGTGGTTCCTGGCTGAATCGCAATGGCCCTGCTGATCATCGAAAAAAACATCAGCGTCGAAAGCGCGGAGAAACTCACCCTTATCGAGTCCGCCCAGAAACAGGGACTCATCAATACGAATATTCCAGGCCCTTAAGGTTCGCACCACCCGCTCGTGAGCCGGTGCCGAGCGAGCGGTCACAAGGCAGGTACGCAAGGGTGCCTGACCACTGGGAAATGCCATCTGGATCTGCTGTAACGCGGCCAGAACTGGCTTAAACGGACCGCCACTCAATGGCTCATTCGCTGCATTACGCTCATTATCAGTAAAAGCCTCTAGTCCTTTGTTTTTATAGATTACCTCTGACTCATCTGAGAACAAAACAGCGTCACCATCGAAGGCAATTTTGAGAATTTCTTGTTGCTTGGCTGGTCGCTTGGACGGCAAGATGGTAGCCGCTGCTACGCCAAGTTCCAGCGCTTGCCGCACATCGGCACCGTCGGTGGACAAAAACAAATGGCTATTGAAAGCTGAAATATAGCGATACGG
Source organism: Gammaproteobacteria bacterium (assembly GCA_009692305.1). GTDB lineage: Bacteria > Pseudomonadota > Gammaproteobacteria > Pseudomonadales > Pseudohongiellaceae > UBA9145. Next base: position 3,825 of record SHZK01000017.1, read on the forward strand.
ACTATCACCGCCACAAAACGCGGCTCGACTGATATCGAGTCCGTAATATTGTATTGAGTTGAACACGCGCAGACCTGTGTCCGCACTATTGCGGGACAGCAGGATGACCTGTACTGGAGTCTCATCCAGTAACGAATTCAGATGCAGCAATTTCTGCACCAGCGCAAACGCGTCGCCAGGTTGCAAAGGCGCGTCCTCCCGATCAATTTGATATTGCTGGTAGGCGGCCAGACCCTGTTCCTCAAAGACTTGATGACTCTCTGCCAAATCAAACAAGGCGCGCGAGGAAATGGCTATTACCAGCGGATCTATTTTGGGGGGTGTTGCTACAGACATGGCACGCCATCACTCAAGCAAATGCGAAGATGGATATGATAGTGCTGACGCGTGTATTTTGCATGTACATTCTGTGGCACAGGTACAGGGTGTTTTGCACGAACACTTTTTCAATCAATATGTAATACTGATTAGTCGATGTAAGTTGCAAAGAAAATGGCTGCAACCGATTTGTATTCGTGTGCAGCCGCCTGGCTGTTCGCCAAGCGCATAACGCTGTCTCTATGGAATTGAAGGACACACAGCAGCATAAATGATTGGGTTAATGACGAAAGCCGACGACTTGGCCGCTTCGGCAAAGTACCTTAAGCAACTTTTGCAACTACTGCTTGTTAGCGGTCGGCTGCGATTTGGAATCGAGCTGGTAGCAGGCGCCAGTACCAGCGAGCCCGCAATACCCACCGGGATTTTTCGCCAGATACTGCTGGTGATAATCCTCTGCATAATAAAAGATATCCAGCTGCTTGATCTCTGTAGTTATTTCTGGATATGTCTGTTCGCGAAGTGCAATCTGATACTTTGCTGCACTGGCGGTGGCTAAGGCCAATTGCACCGGGTCGCAAGTATAAATCGCGGATCTGTATTGAGAGCCAATATCGTTGCCCTGGCGCATCCCCTGCGTCGGGTCATGGGCTTCCCAAAACACGGCAAACAATTGCTCCAGACTCACTTGTTGCGGATCAAAATACACGAGCACAGCTTCTGTGTGGCCGCTCATCCCGCAGCATACTTCGCGATATGTAGGGTTACGAGTACTGCCGCCGGCATAGCCAGAGGCAGTGCTATAGACTCCTGGCAGCTGCCAAAAGCGGCGCTCTGCTCCCCAAAAACAACCCAGTCCGAACACAATTTTTTGCAATCCGACCGGCACCGGCTCGACTATGGTATGACCTGATACAAAATGAACTGGGCTGACTGCCATCGGCGTAGACCTGCCAGGCAAAGCTGCAGAGTCGCTAGGCATATCAAGTGACTTATTGTGTAAATTGAATAACATTAAATTTTTCCTGGAATTTATTTGTATGAAGATTGGTGCTACTGCAATCGCCGCGCCCCGAGTTGAATCATCTTGGGGATTGCGGCATGATGCGCCTGCTCGCGCGCATTGTAGCGCTAATTCCATGTCCCAGGTTGCCCAATGACTTCAGCCTTGATGCCTAATTACGGAACTCCCGAACTGGAGTTTGATCACGGGCAAGGCAGTTATCTCTACAGTTCCGACGGCACTCGTTATCTTGATTTCGCAATGGGAATCGCTGTTAACAGTCTCGGGCACTGTCATCCACGCCTGATCGCAGCCTTGACTAAACAGGCGAATAAACTCTGGCATACCTCTAATTTGTATCGTATTAGCGAAGCTGAACGCCTTGCCAGCACATTGGTGGCAAATACCTTCGCCGACCGCGTGTTCTTCTGTAATTCCGGCACTGAAGCAGTGGAATGCGGCTTCAAGTTAATCCGTCGCTTTAACCATGCTCAGGACCGGCATCAGCGCAAACGCATTATCGGCATGACCAATGCTTTTCACGGACGCACCCACGCCGCGCTCGCCGCGGCAGCCAACCCCAGTCACAGCGCCGGGTTTCTGGTTGGCGACAATGGTTTTGATCAGGCCGTATTCGGTGATCTGGATTCGCTTGAGGCTCTGATCTCTGCCGAAACCGCCGGAGTAATTCTCGAACCGATACAAGGTGAAGGCGGGATTCGAGTCGTTGATCGAGATTATCTGAAAGCTGTCAAAGAGTTATGCGCGCAACATGATCTATTGCTTATGTTTGATGAAGTGCAATGCGGGGTCGGGCGTACAGGTACTTTGTATGCGTATCAGCAACTCGGTGTAACGCCGGATATCCTGGCCTCGGCCAAAGGTCTCGGCGGCGGATTCCCCATTGGAGCCTGTCTGGCTACTGAGGTCGTTGCGGCTACCATGACCGCGGGCAGTCACGGCAGCACCTTTGGCGGCAACCCACTGGCAATGGCAGTAGCCAATGCCGTACTTGCGGAACTTACGACTCCCGGTTTCCTGCCGCAGGTGCAGCAGCGCAGCGCCTATTTCCGCGCAGGCTTACAGACTTTAGTGGATCAGCATCCGGAATTGTTGAAAGGTATATCCGGTCTCGGTTTGATGATCGGCCTGCAATGTGAAATTCCAGCGGCTGAATTGATTACGCGGCTGCAGCAAGAGGCTATGCTCGTGGTCAAGGCCGGGGGCAATAGTATTCGCATCCTGCCGGCGCTCAATGTGAGCGAGGAGGAGCTCGATGAAGCATTAACAATCATTGCCAAGATATTGATTAAATGGCAATTAAAAATATAGGGAGTTTCGATAATGCGTCGATCGCAGCATATTTTGCTCACCTTCATGCTCAGTAGCTGGGCAACTTTTAGTCAGCAACTCGCAGCGGAACCGGTAGACATCCGCGCTACCGATTTACTGCTTCCGGCGGTAACCACTATGCATTCTTCTGATTCAGCGACTCCCCGTCGCTTGGCAAACAACGATATCCCAATCATTCCTTTCAAGATTGCAATCCCGGATGCGGCCGTGTCCGATTTGCAACAGCGCCTGGCCAATACCCGCCTGCCGGACCAGATTCCAGGCACTAGCTGGGAATATGGTACTGATCGTGCTTACTTGCAGGAGCTGCTCGAATACTGGCAAAACGACTACGACTGGCGCGCAGCAGAATCCAAGCTGAACCAGTTTAGTCAGTTCACAACTCAAGTGGATGGATTGCGTATGCATTTCATCCATCAGCGCTCACCCAATCCGAACGCAATTCCATTATTGATGGTGCATGGCTGGCCGGGCTCCATCAGTGAATTCACCAAAATCATTGGCCCACTTACAGACCCGGTTGCCCATGGCGGCGATATTAACGATTCGTTTCATATTATCGCGCCTTCCCTGCCTGGATTTGGATTTTCCGGCATTCCAACCGAGCGCGGCTACAGCCCAGAGAAAATCGCCCACGTGCTAGCGGCGCTGATGGCGCAAATTGGTTACGAGCAATATGCGATCGCTGGCGGTGATTGGGGTGCCATTATTAATCGTTATGTGGCACACAATTATCCAGACCGATTGATCGGCCTGCATTCAAACATGATTCTGGCTGGCCCACCTGCCGATGAGACCCAGCGCAATGCGGTGACTCCTGAAGAAGATGCGGCGCGCACTGCCCGCGGCGCTTACATGGAAAACGAGCGAGCTTATCAACAAATTCAAGGAACTAAGCCGCAGACTTTAGGTTATGGGTTAAATGATTCGCCGGCCGGGGTCGCTGCCTGGATCGTGGAAAAATTTCACGGCTGGACCGATATGCCACAAGGAGCTGATGGTGACCTGGGTGACTACTTCACCAAGGACGAACTGCTCACTAATATTTCGATCTACTGGTTCACACAAACCATCACTTCTTCTACCCGCATCTATTATGAGAATGCCAAGGGTCAGGTAGCCAACCCGATTGGCTATATTAATGTGCCTACAGGGGTGGCACTGTTCCCTGCCGAGATCTTTATTACGCCGCGGGCCTGGGTCGCAGCTGCCTATGATTTGCGGCATTGGACCGTAATGCCTGCGGGCGGCCATTTTGCAGCATTGGAACAACCACAACTTTACTTGCAGGACTTGCGGGAATTCTTCCGTTTACTGCGCTGAGACACTGCAATAGAGTTGACCTGACTCTTAAGCCAAGCGGTACTAATGACAACAACAGTGCAAACACAAACAAATGAAATGAAGGGATTTCTCGCTTGGGTAGAGCGTTCAGGTAACAAACTTCCCGATCCAGTATTTATCTTTTTCTGGTGTATTGCCGTCGTAATCGCCATTAGCGTTGTAGCGGCGCTGTTCGGTGTATCGGCACCACACCCCACCCAAATCGACGCCGCCGGTAATGCAGTGATCGTTAATGCGCAGAGCCTGTTATCTGCGACCAATATCCAGCGTCTGCTAGTGGAAATGCCAGCTACATTTAGCGGGTTTCATCCGCTCGGTTACGTTCTGGTAGTCATGCTGGGAGCTGGTGTCGCGGAACGGTCCGGATTATTCGCCTCCGCTATGAGTCGAGCAGTTTCATTGGCGCCTGCGGCCTTGCTCACTCCTGCGGTCGCGCTAATAGCTTTGTTAGGCAATCTCGCTGCCGACGCGGCCTATGTGGTACTGATTCCATTAGCCGGTGTCGTCTTTGCCGCCGCAGGCCGGCATCCAATCGCCGGTATCGCTGCCGCGTTCGCCGGCGTGTCCGGTGGCTTCTCGGCGAACCTGGTACCCGGCCAGCTGGATGCCCTGCTATTTGGCATTACCGAAGCCGCAGCCGAGACTATCATGCCTGCATGGGATGCCAACATCGCGGGCAACGCCTATTTCATAATCGGGATGACCGTCGTGTTCCTGCCTGTGATCTGGTATGTCACCGACAAGATGATTGAGCCGCGTCTGGCATCTATAACGGGTGGTATGCACAGCTTGACAGCCGGGACCGTCAAAGACAGCAACACCGTAATTGGAATTGATGAGCAGAAAGGACTGCGACACGCCGCTTATGCCACCTTGGCAGTAATCACCTTGTGGGTGTTCTTTTGCATCGGCCCGGGTACTCCGCTCATCAATGAAAGTGCTGCGCCAGAAGCGCGCCTTACTCCTTTATATCAGTCATTGGTTGCTGGTTTCTTTATAGTATTTCTTGCCGCTGGCTGGGCCTTCGGCAAGGCTACCGGCTCGATCAAAAACCATCGCGATCTGGTAAAGATGATGAGTGAGGCCATGGGCGATCTGGCGTATTACCTGGTGCTCGCATTTGCCGCTGCGCATTTTGTCGCGATGTTCAACTGGTCGAATCTTGGACTGATTTTCGCCATCAAGGGCGCCACCATATTGGAAGGCTCCAATTTGCCAGATTCAATTTTGTTGACGCTGGTCATCCTCTTCACTACCACTATTAACCTTTTTATTGGCTCTGCCAGCGCCAAGTGGGCGTTACTGGCACCAGTACTCGTGCCCATGTTGATGCTGTTAGGCATCAGTCCGGAAATGACCACAGCCGCTTATCGAGTCGGTGATGGCGCCACCAACATAATCACACCCCTGATGCCTTACTTCCCATTGATCCTGGTTTTTTGTCAGCGCTGGCAGAAAGACTTTGGACTGGGCAGCCTCGCCGCCACCATGCTGCCTTATTCGATGTTACTGCTGATATCTGGCACCATCATGACGATTGTCTGGGTGGTGTTGGGACTCCCATTGGGACCAGGTGCCACAGTTGAATTTACTCTGCAGTAATTAATACAGGACCAATCGATGAAAAACACTGTTCTGGCAATCGCACTTGGTTGGATATGCTCCGGCATGTTGGCGCAGGCTCAGGAAATAACTTATCCCGAAGCGTTTAACGAGCCCATGCAATTATTCCCAAGTGCAATGGGCAGTTTCCATTTCCCTATCTCGTCGAAGAATGAGCTGGCACAAACCTATTTCGATCAAGGCTTTCAGTTGATGTACTCCTTTGCGAAAGAAGAATCTGCGCGCTCATTCCGGGAGGCCTACCTGGCCGATCCCGACTGTGCTATCTGCTATTGGGGCGAAGCCTGGAGCTGGGGTTCCTATTTGAATGGCGCCATGACTACTGCCGAAGCGCCACGTGCGTATTTTGTCCTGCAACAAGCATTGGCACGTATAGATTCCGCCTCTCCGAAAGAAGCTGACATGATTCGAGCGCTGCAAGTGCGCTATATCGAAAACTTCGATCCAGAAAATCGCCGGGTTCAGGATCAGGCTTACGCCGACTCCATGGCCACGCAGGCCGCCAAGTATCCGGATGATCTCGATATCAACACTCTTTATGCCGATGCGCTGTTCCTGCTGGAAGAACGCCGCGGCTATCGCGATTTGGATGATCCCAACGTGGTGCGACTACACCAGCAACTGCTCAGTATTTTGGAGAAGGACATCATGCATCCAGGCGCCTGTCATCTGCTGGTACATGCTACTGAATCCACCACCAAGCCCGAAATGGCAGCGCCCTGCGCCCGCTTCCTCGGCAACTCGATCCCCGGCGCGAGCCACATCAATCACATGCCGAGCCACACCTGGAATGAAATGGGCTTGTGGCACGAGGCCGTGCGCGCCAACACAATTGCCTGGCACTCGGACCAGAAGGCAGCTTTTGGACTTGGCTTCGCGATTTATCCGACCCATAACCTGACCATGCTCTACTACGCCGCCAGTATGGGCGGCGAAAGTGCTGCTGCCATTCAGGCAGCGAAAGATCTTTCCAAACTGAGTCGCAATCCTGCCATGCATGCCTTGGCACTGATTCGCTTCGGTCGCTTTGATGAAGTGGCAACAGTGGGAGAGGCTCCGGTCGGTGAGATTGACAAGAGCATGTACGATTTCTCTGTGGGCTATGCCGCGTTGAAGCTGGATGATATGGCCACTGCCAAGAGTACCGTCAAGGCGTTGGAAGAACTTACTGCAACTACAAAAGCACGTTTCCGTTTCCACGATGGCAAGGATATTGTGGGCACGCTGGCTGGAATTCTGGCCGGTGAAATTGCGTGGACTGAAGGCAATCTCGAAGCTGCTGCCGAAGCCTTCCGCGTAGCTACCAGTTATTACGATAACCTGAATTACGACGAACCCGAGCCGTTACCATTTTCCCCGCGCCATTGGCTGGGCTCTGCCTATATGGCGCTGGGAGCCTATGATAGCGCCATTGCCGAATATCGGCTCGATCTTGAAGATCATCCGCATAACATCTGGTCTTTGTTTGGAGTGCAGCAGGCACTGGCTATGAAGGGTGAAAAAGATCCGACGATTGGTCGCGATCTTGAAGAAGCTTCTACTTATGCTGATATCTGGTTATTGGATACCAAGCTGTAACTACCCATGCTAATGCCTCACGCAGAATTGCGTGAGGCATTGATGTTCCCGAACAAGCTGCGCATTACCATTTTCTCATAGAGCTCAATGCGCGCATCAGATTCATCCGCTGCCACGAGAGCCGCGATACGAATCAACGCGTATTGCTGAATCAATAGCAGCGGCGTCACAATTCGCTGGCGCAAATTTATACTCCTGCGACTACTGACATTATCCTCCAGTAATACCGTTTGTTTGGACACCTTTAGCACCATCTCCTTGCTTAACAGAAACTCGTTGTGAATCTTCTGCCAGAATGCACCGAAGCGCGCATGCTCCCGCATGTAAGTTGTCAGTTTGAAATTGGTTTTGCTCATACTCTGCATACTGTTGTCGACCAGAGCCTTGAAGAAGCGTGAAGACTGGTACAAGTCCTGACACTCGCTCAGGCGACCCTCCTGTTCTAGTTGGAGGAGTGCAGTTCCCAGGCCATAATACCCAGGTACATTCTGTTTTAATTGCGACCACGCACCTACAAACGGGATCGCACGCAGGTCCTCCAATTGTAATTCCGTGTCGGAACCACGTTTGGACGGTCCGCTGCCAATGTTTGTCCTGCCGTAATATTTCAGCGTGCTCATCTGTTCAAGATAAGGAATAAACAATGGGTCCTGCTTGAACGCCACATAAGCATCGAAACTGATATTCGCCAGCTGCTTGATGAGCTCGCGTTGTTGCTGAGAGAGCTCCCGCTCGGGTCGTTGGTACAGGTTGTTCTCAAGCCCTGCCGCCATCAGTTGTTTAATGTTATGCAACGCGGCCGTTGTATTACCATAGAACGAACTCACAGTTTGCCCCTGTACAGTCAGCTGTATCTGGTTACTCTCGATCTTCTTGCCGAGCGCGGCATAAAATGCGTAGGTACTGCCGCCCCCTTTGGCGGGCGGCCCGCCGCGCCCATCGAAGAATGCCACTTCCACGTTGGCGATACGCGACACTGCCGTGAGATCTTCCTTCGCCTGATAGATCGCCCAATTCGCCATCAGATAGCCGCCGTCCTTGGTGCCATCGGAGAATCCCAGCATAATGGTTTGCTGGTTTGCTGGTTTGCTGGTTGGCGCGGCGGCGCAGATGTTGCCGGTAATCCTGAAAGGCATATAACCGCGCCATGTGCTTGCCGGCGTTATTCAGATCCCGGATTGACTCAAACAAGGGAATGATGTCGACGCTCAACTTTTCCATGTCCCAGCCAGTTAATCGAAACAGTGCTATCAAACGCACAATATCCATTACACCGGAGCAGTTACTGATTATGCAACGGTGACAACCCGCCTCACCGTTGGCCAGTTGAATCTCGCGAATCACATGCAGCGACCGCAGAGTATCGAGCACAATCGGATCGGATAATTCTTCTGCTTGTACGCTGCCTTTTATCTGCAGTAGCCGCTCAATTTGATCCGTCTCCGGCAAGCTGGCGAAATTGGCGGTGAGCAATTGCTGATGGGCTGCAAGAATTGTGTCGAGTGTCGACTTGATGACGCGCGAATCCTGACGAATATCGAGACTGGCGAAGTGTAGGCCGAACACGCTCAGCTTGCGGCGCAGCGAATGCAGACGCCCGACAAACAAACCCTGGTATTTTTCAGCAACTATCCGTTCGATTTTTTGTAGTAACTCCAGCATCTCAGCGACCGCAATGGGCGTTGCCGGATCACCGCTTAATTCCTGATGCAAACGAAACTGTAGGGTCTCCAGCTCTGCAAACACTCCCGCGAAGCTGAAGCGTCGTTTCAATTCACGCACATTGATGTGGTAACAGGAGACAATGAGATTGCACAGCTTGCGCGCGACATCTCTGGTTACATCGGTGTCGCCAAATGGATTGCCATCACGATCACCCCCCCCCGGCCAGAATCCGATACTCATCAGTTGCTTCATGGAGCCTGGGCGATCACCTGCATATGACGCTAACGAATCCAGAATCAGACCAATAGCATCATAGAATATGTTTGCCAGATACCAGGTCAAACTCACCGCCTCGTCATATAGCGTGGGTTTTTTCTTATTGAAGAATGGCGTATTGCCAAGTTGCTACAATAAATCGCGGGCAAGCGCGATATCGGCGTTTTTCGTGCCAGCCGCCAGGTCGCTAATGATCGCCAGCACCGAACCTGGATAAAACTGGGTCGGATGTGCCGTGAGCACGATGCGACTGCCGAAATTCTCCAGCACGCGCTGAAACTTCGCTTCCAGATTGTCAGTGCTCACCCGTTCCATCAACTTACGCAGCACGTCATTTTTTTCTACCTGGTGGATCTTGCTGTAGGCGGCATCTTCCAATGCATCAACGAGCGCGACTTGGCGCTCTATATATTGAATAACCTTGAACAGGAACAGGAACTGGATCTTGTCTTGCTCGGAAAAATGCGGTTTATGTGCCGCCAGGAATTCATCGATGATCTGATTCGGATACTGGCCGCGCTGCAGTCCTTTGTCACAGACAGCATCCAGCAGTGGTAATAACAAACCGGTTTGCTCGACGGCATCGAGCGGCAAGGTCTGAAACAAAGCGCTGTAGAGTTGGTAGTTGAGTTCTACCAGGTTCTCGTATTCTTCACTGATCTGAAACTGAGACATTCAGGCGCCGTGGCACTCCGAAATTGATTTGGTTTGAGGTCGGAATTAATTGGTCAGCAGTGCGAGGATTGTACATGAGAATCTCTATCGGAGATGATTCTATGCTTCCAGCGCCGGGCCCGGTTTGCTTTAATCACACGAGGCACCAGCCAGTTCGTTCACACTGAGGAAATTCCAAGCTTGAAAGCACCAAACTGTTTGCACAAATCACTCGCGATTGCCCTGTTCACAACATTGCTTGCGATAGCACCAGTTCTGGCAAGTGCCGCAGCAAATGCTGAAGCCAATCCGCTCTGGAATGGAATACTACTGCTCGTGGTGCTGATGGCGACGGCAGCCAGTGCCGCCTTGCCAATCTCGGCGTACAAATACTGGACTGGGTATTGGAAGCTGGTAGCTGCCATCCCGCTGCTGTTGCTTCTGGGCTGGAGCGCCTGGATAGTGATCGCAAAACTGTTACAAACCGCCGCACATCCTTATTGGCTACTGGAGCTATTCGCCTGGGCCATGCTAACCATGCTGTACATGGCCACCATGCTGACCGCCAAGCGTCAATTCGAGAAGGCCGACAACTCGCAGCAGCAGTGAAACCGGCTTACCACGTTGCGGGCGGCTGCCAGTGTTCAAACCCGCCATCAAGGCTATAGGTTTGGGCGAAGCCCTGTTCAGCAAAATAGGCAGCTGCGCCCTGGCTCATATTGCCGTGGTAGCAATACACCAGCAGTGGCTTGCCTGGATCAGCCGCCTGCAGGAATTCCTGAAGTGTTGAGTTATCCAGATGCAGTGCACCTTCTATATGGCCTGCTGCGTAGGATTGTGCATCGCGCACATCGATGATCTGCAGCCCGTTTTCCGGCGTGGCAGCGACTAGTTCCAGCGCGCGCTCTAGATCAATTCGGCTATAGCCCATTGTTGCTGTCTCCCATCTACTTGTCCTGTAACCCGCATCCAGCGCGGCACAATGGCGCCTAGGATAACAGAATCCTGTCATGCCCGGCGGCCCCGACAACGTGCTACGCTCGATTCTAATTATACAGCTTAATTATACAGCTTAATTATATAGTATAATTATTTGACATACGCTCAACAGTCTAATTATACTGCTTTCCTTACCGCTCGGACGAGCCTCGGCCCTGATATGCTGAATAGTAAACAACTCATTGAAATTACGGGTATTTCTAGAGCCACTCTGAACAATTATGTGGCCCTGGGCATTCTTCCGAGCCCCCTTATAAAGACGCCTGCTGGGGATGAAGATGGCGGTCGCGCCACCCGCCTCGGTTATTTCGAACAGGATGCAGTCGATCGGATTGAACAGGTGCAGCGGCTAAAAAAACAGGGCTTGAGTATGGCCCAGATAGCGGCCCAGCTTGGCACTGGCTCTATGTCAGCAAAGGCGAATGATCTGGAGGTGAGTAATCAGCAGTCCAGATCTGCATCAATGTCTGCTCGAATCCCGGCCACCCCGGCCAAAGTTTCCTCGATAAGCGGGCAAGGATCGCCCGCTCTTTCTTCACTTTCCCTGCTGTCACTGGAAGTCTCGATTGACCACCTGCCCGGTCCGGCTTACATGGTCAATAATAACTTTGAACTGATCTGGTGGAACGACAAAGTATGCGAGTCCTTCTTCAACTGTGCCGATGACCTGCCCGGTGACCTGGGATCCCGCAACCTGCTAAAGGTACTGTTCCATACAACCGCGGCAAATGACCTTTCCAGCTTCAAGGAATTACTCCTCCCCCACATAGCTGCAGGCAAAAAGCGCCTGAGCCAGCAGGCCTTGATCAAGATCTACTCCTCCATGGACGCTGTGCAATTGAGTGTTCTGAAAGAGAGCTACGATGAGGTGGCACTACTGGGCAAAGAACCTATGGTGCATTTTCCGGTCATGCTGGCGGTGCCTGGTAGCGAACCGCTACCCTGCGATCTCTATGTCTGTTTTTACCGCGAAGGGATTTTCTTTACCTACAGCCCGGTTGTGCTGCACAACAATTTCCTTATCGATTTCCTCAGCAAGCGCAATTACGTCATCAACGAATTGCTGAAGAAGCGTAAACCCTACCTCACCGACGTCGCAGTGATGGTCGCAGATGTGCAGAACTCAATAAAAATTTGTTCGGAGTTGCCAGCCGAAGAATATTTCGAATTGATCAATAACATCTGGCAGCTTAGTGAGCCAATCTTCCGCAAATATTATGGCACCTACGGCAAACATGCCGGCGACGGCATGGTGTATTATTTTTTCCCACAGCCGGACTGCGACTATAAATTGAATGCCATCAATTGCGCACTGGAACTGAAAGAGATGATGAAGTCGATCACTCGAACCTGGCAGGCGCGTAAAGGCTGGTTTAGCGATATTTTCCTGAATATCGGGCTGAATGAAGGACAGGAATGGTTTGGCAGCTATCACGCCGGTGGCCACGTGGAATTTACCGTGCTGGGGGAATCGATTAATTATGCTTCGCGCATCAGTGATTTTGCGCGCAATGGCGCGGTGTGGACTACCAAGAGCATGTTAAACCAGATTTCTGCGGAGAAACGCAGCAAGATCAGCTTCGGCATTACCCGAAAATCGCACCATGAAGAAACCATGTTCGTGACTGAAACCTATGCCACGATCGGAAACCTGCTGGATTGCAAGAATATGAACCACGAGAAGTTTCGCGACATCGAGATGCTGCCAATCACCGAGATTCGCGCCATTAGGGATATCGCCTGAGCCGGTGCACTTGCCAGCACCGCCTACTGCCCGCTTTCTCTCAGATCCTCCAAGTCCAGCTTACAAATACACCAGACCCGCCAGCCAGAAGCAAATAGTTGCTATGCCCGCACACAGCAGCGCATAGGGCAATTGCGTACGCACGTGATCAATATGGTCAGTAGCTGCAGCCATGGACGCGACTACTGTGGTGTCACTTATAGGCGAGGCATGATCGCCAAATACTGAACCTGATAACACGGCAGCGAGAAACAGACTGGTAGAATAGTCGAGCGCGACAGCTAACTGCATCGCCAGCGGAATCATGATTGCGAATGTACCCCAACTGGAGCCGATAGCAAACGCGATGACTGAGGACAGAATAAATAGCAGTGGCAACATTATTGCGGCTGGCACTGTCTCCTGCGCCAGCTGCGCCACATAGGCACCAGTACCCAGCAGGTTGGCGACGTCTCCAAGAGCCAGAGCAAACAACAGAATCATTGCCACTGGCAATAGACCGCCCGCCCCACGCAGAAAAGTGTGCATCAGCTCATCCACGCTAGCACGCCGCTGCGCGAACACCAGTATCCAGGCCGCCGTAAGTGCCGCCAGCACGGACCACAGCACCGCAGTCGAGCCAGAACCGGCGCTCAATACCCCATTGCCGGTTATTAGTAGTCCCAGCGGCATCGCCGCTACCATTACTGCGATGGGTATGATCATGAAGCGCGCCCGATCCTGATCTGTAGCCTGCTCCTGGGTGCCGAGAATCGCCGGATCAATCATCGGTGTAGCATTCGGCCACAGCAACTCACCTTGACTCGTGCGCTGCTGCGCCTTGCGCATCGATCCTATGTCCAGGTTAAGCCAGATAACGACTGCAGTGGCCAGGATAGCGGCGATGGGGTAGAAGTTGAAAGGAATGGCCAGTACGAAGACATTGATGGGCTGGTCGATGGCTGCAGCGCTCAACAAACTTAACACGATTGCTCCCCATGCATTCAGTGGAATCATGATGCAAACCGGGGCTGACGTAGAATCGATGATATAGGCCAGCTTCTCGCGGGAAATGAGGTATCGATCAAACAAAGGTCGCGAAATCGCCCCAGCTACCAGTATTGTAATATTGGATTCGATGAATATTACGATACCCACAATGAACGCGAGCCACTGCGCCCGCTTGCCGTTTGTTACCCAGGCATTGCGCTCCAACAGATGAATAAATCCACGCACTCCGCCAGATTTTTCGATGGTGGCGATTAGACCGCCGATGATCAGCGTAAATATCAATACCCGAGTGTCACCTGCATCAGCAAAGACCTTGACGACTCCCTCGATGCCGAGCCCAAGCCCAACCAGAGGATTAACTCCATGCAAAATGCTGAAGCCAATCCAGATGCCCATGCTTAAAGACAGAATAACCTGCCGGGTAATGATCGCGAGAGCGATAGCCAGCAGCGGCGGTAACACGGACATCCAGTTCGGTTCGTACATCGTGGGTCCGGGTTCCTTAAGCTGGCTCGAATAGGGTTTGTCACAGTATAGTGAATCAAACCGACGCAGGGAACCTTGCTGATGGTTCCCCGCTTCAATGCCAGTGCTGCAATTCAATGGTGCAGCCGAATCTGGAGCTCTAACTAGTCCTTTCTGACCAGCACCTCTCCAACTTCCATGTCAATCGTTATGTGATGCTCGCCATCGCCTTCGTAATAGACATCAGCGCTGATAAAACTGCGCTCATTGTCAGCCTTGCTCTGCATACCGCGGATGGCCGCATCACCGACGCCAGTTGATAGGTGGATATCAGCGAAGGCGGCCTCGATGACATTGACCCGCACCGATCCGACCCCAATTTCCATGTCCAGACTATTTTCCAATTTTTCTATCTGCACGTCCCCCACACCGAGACTGATTGTCATAGCCAGATGACGAGGCACCTGCACGATCCAGTGCTGCGTAACATCGTGCACATCAATGCCCAGAAACAAAGTGGTTGCCGATTGATTGGTAGCCAACTCGATTGCATCCACGGACCCGGCTCTTAAGCCGAACAAGCGCCGTTCCGCTTCCAGCGAGATCTCCACCTGAAGCTGTTGGCTGTCAACGATTTCAATCTCCAGTTCGCCAATGGATATATTCAATTCCAGTGTCGCCAAATCGGCGACGTCAAACTGTTGCTGGATAGTCTTGTTGGAAGCAGCCAGTGCTGAAGAAGCCATCAAGGACAGACTGATAAAACTTGCCAGTGTGTAATAGCATCTGCTGAGTGTGAGCATGATCAAAGTTCTTCTGCGGTGGCGCCATTGGAAAAGTATAGACAGTCGCGGCTCCCAAAAGAGAGCTCGCACTATTGTCATGATATCGTAGACGTTGGAGACTTTAGAAAGGTTACAGAGAGGGGCTGCAGTCAGACAGGCGTTGCCAGCAATGCCTTGCAGGCATTAGTTGCTTTCTAGCTGCTCCCAGCGTTGGTAGGCTGTCTGCAATTGCAGTTGCACGTCCGCCAATTGCTTTAAAGTGCCCTGGATCAGCTTGCTATCCTTGCCATAGAAATCCGGCGAAGAAATTGTCGTTTGCAATGCAGTTTGCTGCAGTTCCAATTGTTCGATGAGTTTGGTTAGCGTCTCCAGCTCGCGCTGCTCTTTATGGGAAAGCTTGCGCGCTTTCGCAGTTGGAGTTGAGCTGCCTGGTGCGCGCTCCGCTGCCTTGTTATTGCCTACTGTGGTTTTGGGTTTGGTCTGCCCAGTCGTATCACGCTCCGCACCGGCCAGGGAACCGCCCTTGCTGGCCCAGTCTGTGTAACCACCTACATATTCCTGCACGCCGCCCTCACCATCCAGCACCATGATGCTGGTAACAACATTGTCCATAAATTGGCGATCGTGGCTCACCAGCAGCACTGTGCCGTCAAACTTCATCAACAATTCTTCGAGTAATTCCAAGGTTTCGATATCGAGGTCATTGGTTGGCTCGTCGAGTACCAGGACGTTGGCTGGTTTGCTGAACACCTTGGCGAGTATCGCGCGATTCTGCTCGCCACCAGAAAGCGCCTTCGCAGGGGTGCGAATCCGATCTGGGGTAAACAGAAACTCGTTCAAATAGGTTATCGCGTGTTTGCGCTTGCCGTGGATTTCGATGTACTCCTGCCCACCGCAAATATTGTCAATCAGATTTTTTTCCGGATCCAGCTGCACGCGCAGCTGATCGAAATAGGCTACTTCCAGTTTCGTGCCGAGTTTTACCTGGCCGGATGTGGGCTCGAGCTGACCAAGGATAATTTTCAGCAATGTGGATTTGCCAGCGCCATTCGCACCCACCAGTCCAATGCGATCACCACGCATTATGGTCGTGGTTAACTTGTCCACGACGAGATTGTCACCGAAACGGTGACTGACGTTAATGAGTTCAGCGACGATCTTGCCGGAGTTGGCTGCAGCCTGCACCTTGAAGGTAGCGCTACCCGCGATCACCCGGCGTTCGCTGCGCTCGCGGCGCAAGGCTTCCAGTGCGCGTACACGTCCTTCATTGCGCGTGCGTCTGGCCTTGATCCCTTGCCTGATCCACACTTCTTCTTCGGCCAGCTTCTTGTCGAATAGTTTATTGGCCGTTTCCTCTGCCGCCAGTTGCTGGGCACGAAACTCGAGAAAGCGCTCGAACGAACCATCAAACTGGTACAGATGGCCCCGGTCCAACTCGACGATGCTGGTTGCAATGTTTTGCAGGAATGTTCGATCGTGGGTAACCAACAGGATTGCACCGCTATAATCCTGCAATTGCCGCTCCAGCCACTCGATAGCAAGAATGTCCAGATGGTTGGTCGGTTCGTCCAGCAACAGCAACTCAGGCTCGGTCACCAGCGCGCGGGCTAGCGCCACACGTTTACGCCAGCCACCGGAAAGTTCGGACATTAGTTGATCTGCGGGCAGTTGCAGTTGACTAATGACTGTGTCGACTTTCTGCCCAAGACTCCAGCCGTGTTTCGCTTCGAGCTGATTCTGCACACGCTCGAGTTGTTGCAGATTTTCGTCCCGATAGTCTGCTGTGAGGTGATGGTACTGCTTCAGCAGTTCGCCGATTTCGGCCAAACCACCGGCAACCATGTCATACACTGTCTTATCGCTGCCTTCTGGCAGGTTCTGTTCTAACCAAGCTACCTTCACTCCTGGGCGTAACCAGCGCTCGCCACTGTCTGGATACACATTGCCTGCAATCATCTTCATCAAGGTAGTTTTGCCGGCGCCATTGCGCCCTAACAATCCAATCTTGTCACCCTTCTTGACCGTGAAGTCCACTTCATCCAGCAGGATATGGGTACCGAAATTAAGTGAAGCCTTGTCGAGTCGAATTAATGGCATGGGTTTATACGCGGCTGCGGTTGTGGTTGCCCGCTGTGCGGTCAATGAGTGGTCTGGATTCCAGCAAGCTGACTAATGTGGTGACTTCGGTACGCGGCGTTTGCCAACGTTCTTCTGGTCCTTGCTGCGCTTTTTCTTGGGCTTGGTATCGGCCTCGCCGAAACTTGGTCGAGTCTTGCCCCTGTCACTGTCCTTTTCCCAATCTTTTTTGGGCGTGCCTTTGTCAGCAGCGAAGGCTTTGCCCTTGTGTTTGGGCTGGTCTTCCCGTGGGAATTTGCCCGGTCGTGATTTGCTGATCTCGGGCTCCTGCCCGATTCGAGAAATACTTAGGGTCTTGCCAACCACCCAAATTTTCTTCAGGTCTCTGAAAATTTCTTCTGGCATGCCCTGCGGCAAATCGATTGTGCTGTAGTCATCATAAATATTGATGCGGCCGATGTCCTTGCTGTCCAGTCCAGCCTCGTTGGCAATAGCACCGACAATATTGCCCGGCATCACGTTGTGCGCATGCCCAACCTCAATGCGAAAGCGTTCCATACCCTTGTCTGGATAACCATCGTCTTTGCGTGGCGGGCGTCGTTCCCCTCGTTCCGCTGGAGCGCGTTCCCGTGAAGTGTGTTCACCTGAGCGTTCATCCTCTCGGTCTGCGCGCTTGCGCCCCTGCTCACGACTCTGATCGCGATCGCGTGCACCTCGAGCCGGTTGTTCTTCTTTGACCCAGCTGCGATCAATCTTAGGCAAGGGCTTGTGCTGCAATAGCAGCGGCGCATCGCCTTGCAACAGGCGCGCGAGAGCTGCGGCAATCTCAATGGCGGGCACATTGTGCTCTTGCTGATATTGTTCGATTATCTGGCTGAATTGTTTCAGATCTTCAGCACCCAGAGTATCTGTTATAGATTGCTTGAACTGAGCAATGCGCTTGTCGTTGATGACTTCAGTGGATGGCAACTCCATCATTTCAATTTTGCTGCCGGTGGCGCGCTCTACGGCACCCAGCAAGCGTTTCTCGCGCGGGGCTACGAACAGGATCGCGTCACCATGTCTGCCGGCACGGCCGGTGCGACCAATGCGATGAATGTATGCCTCCACGTCGTATGGAATGTCGTAGTTAATAACGTGACTGATGCGTTCCACATCCAGTCCACGCGCGGCAACGTCGGTGGCCACCAGAATGTCCAACTTGCCTTTCTTCAATTGATCGATGGTGCGCTCCCGTTGTGCCTGAGGCACATCACCATTGAGCGCAGTCGCAGCGAAGCCTCGCGCCGACAATTTTTCAGCAAGCTCGACGGTTGCGATACGCGTGCGCACAAACACGATCATGCCGTCGAAAGTTTCCGCTTCCAGAATTCGCGTCAGCGCATCCAGCTTATGCATGCCACTCACTGGCCAGAACCGTTGCCGTATCAAGTCAGCGGTCGCCTTTTTCACCTGAATCGTGACCTGTTCGGCATTGTTCAGGTGTTGCGTTGCAATGCGCCGCACTTCATTGGGCATGGTCGCGGAGAACAGGGCGATCTGGCGCTTGGGTGGAGTCTGCTGCAGGATCCATTCCACGTCGTCGATGAAACCCATGCGCAGCATTTCATCGGCTTCATCCAGCACTAGGGTAGTAAGTTTTTCCAGTTTGAGAGTGCCACGGCGCATATGGTCCATGACCCGACCCGGCGTGCCAACTACTACGTGGACTCCGCGTTTCAGGGCGCGTATCTGGCCGCTGTAATCCTGTCCGCCGTAGACCGGCAATACATGAAAGCCTTTGATATGGCTGGCATAGGTTTGAAAAGCTTCGGCCACCTGAATGGCCAGTTCCCGCGTCGGCGTCAGTACCAGCACCTGCGGATCTTGCTGCTTAAGGTCCAGCTTGCACAGCACCGGTAAGGCGAATGCAGCGGTCTTGCCGGTCCCGGTCTGGGCCTGTCCCAACACGTCCCTTCCCGCCAGTAGCAAGGGTATGGTCTGCGCCTGAATCGGAGATGGCGTCTCATAGCCCAGGTCGCGTACTGCTTGCAGCACAGGAGCGGTCAGTTGTAGCTGGTCGAAGGCAATTACCGTCTCGGAGGTCATGGCAGGCTCATTATTCAGTGGGGGGCGAAAAATCGATAAGAAACGGCTTATTTCGGGGCACGGTTTCAGGCGGACGCGGATAGTATCATGAATTTGCCTGCTTCAGGGCTGTTCATTACTGCCCTGACACTGACTACCGGAGCGCTGTTAGCACCCAGCCAGTCGCTACCGTTGGGCTGCCATGGTGCCGCATCCGGACCAGCCGGCGGCGATTGTGACTATTTATTTGTGCATTTTTGCCGGAGGGAAATTCAGGCAGATGCCTGGTAGAGCAGACGGACGTCTGCCGGCAGCTTAGGTAGCGTCGTGAAAAATAATGCCCATGGTGTGTCTATGTCCAGTACGGATGGTGGAAACGCCATGGCGTAATTTCATGCGATAGAAACCCCGCGTGCCCTGCGCGGGCCGATAATTCACTGCAAACACTACGGCGTCGCCACGCTGCAGAGGCACCACGGTGGCCCGTGACTGCATCCGCGGACGTTGCTCCGTGAGTACAAATTCGCCGCCCTCAAAATCCGTTCCTAGTTCACTCAATAATATGGCAACCTGAAATGGAAACTGGTGCTCCCCATACAAATCCTGATGCAGGCAGTTATAATCACCCTCACCATATTGCAACAGCAATGGTGTCGGACGCAGCTGTCCGGCCCCATGGCATCTCTGGATAAATTCGGCATGCTGTTCTGGAAATCTGGCGGCAACTCCCATGGATTCGTTCCAGCGATTCGCGATTGGCATCAAGTGCAGATACAAGCTCGTGCGCAGCTGCTCCACCAGTGGCGGCAAGGGGTAGGAAAAGTACCTGTATTCACCTCGACCATAACCATGCCGGGCCATGATGACCCGATTGCGAAAGTTTGCGTCGTTAGCGTACAGCGCCTGCGCCGTATGGCAGTCGTGCTCCGACAATAGCGCAGCCAGTATCGTCCAGCCGCGCGCATCCAGATCTGTTTCGGCAGCACTCCAGTCGCAGGCATTGACATGTTTTGAAATCAGGGTCGGGGTACTCATGGATGCCAATATTGCCACGCCATGGCATTGAGTGATACCGTCCCTTCGCTGTGTATACTGCTGCTAAGCAATTGTTATACGCAGTTGTTGCCAACAGTACTTTTAAACAACAGTAGTACCCTATCGTCGTTGCCAGTTTAGCCGGTGTCTTGTTCATCGATATTACAAGCTGGAAGAATTTCGCAAGAACCCGGACATTAATCTGGTGTTTTCAGACATCATTATGCCCGGCGGCATGACCGGCATCGAGATGGCACGCAAGATTCTGGAGATCAACCCGCGGATGCCGATTCTGCTGGCGACTGGGTACACCGAAAAAATGCTGAAAGATCGCATCGAAGACATGGGCAACGTGGTGTGTATACCGAAGCCCTACGACACTTTAAAACTTCTCGGTATGATTAACGACATGATGCGCAGGAAAACCGGCAGCGCCAGCAACTAAGCGGCAAGCGTCTTGGCAGTTGTACGCTTCCTTAATGAATGAATTCGGCCGCAGCCAACCTATGTCACGAGGTGCTCCATGAAAACATTATCCCTGTCGCGTCGTCGATTCTTGCAAGCCAGCGGTGCTGCCGCCGTCTGGGTACCCACTGCGGTCGTTGGTTATACCGCACAGGAGATGCGCGGGTTTTACAGCAACGGCCAGATGACTGTAAACGTCTCGAAATGGGAACTGGACACGCCGGCCCTGTGTGTCGATCTTGATCTGCTGGAAGCAAACCTGGACAAGATGGCGCAGACCATGGCGCAGAACGGCATCGCCAGCAGACCCCACGGCAAAACTCATAAATGTCCAACCATTGCCCGCATGCAAATGGAGCGGGGCTCGGTCGGTATCTGCACCGCCAAAGTCAGTGAAGCCGAGGTGATGTTTGACAACGGCATCGATCGCATCCTTAACACCACCGGCAATGTCACTGCCACCAAGATCAACCGCGCCATGAACCTGCGCCAGCGCTGTCCCGGCTTTATCCAGGCCACAGATGCTGCGGCCAACGCGCGCCTGCTGTCGGCAGCCGCAGTCTCGAAAGGGATCGTTGCCGATGTGGTCGTGGATGTAGATCCCGGCATTCAGCGCACCGGCACGGCGTTCGGCCAACCGGCACTGGAGTTGGCGCAACTGGTGGACCAGTTACCAGGACTGAATTTTATAGGCATGCTGTGCTATGACGCAGGGTCGCAACACGTGGCCGGCTTTGACCTGCGCAAGGCGCAAACCCTGGAGCGCATGAGCGCCGCCACCGACACCTTCGACCTGATGCAAAGGGCTGGTCTGAATACTGAAATCTTCAGTGGCGGCGGTACCGGCACCTATAACATCGATCATTGGGTACGCGGGCTCACCGACGTCCAGGTCGGCAGCTATATCTTTATGGACGCGCAGTACCTGGCTATCGGCGGCGCAACCGACACCGTCAGTTATTCCGATTTCCATGCGTCATTAACGATCATGACTACGGTATTGAATGATCAGCATGAAGGGCGCGCCACCTCCGACGCAGGCGCCAAAGCCTGCACGATCAACCAGCCCTGGCCCATCATCAAAGGTGAGTCAGGCATGAGCTATCGCTCAACTTCAGACGAATTTGGCACGATCCTGTATGAAGACTCTCCTTCACGCCAGTATAAGGTCGGAGACAAACTGGAGCTTATCGTGTCCCATTGTGATCCGGTCGTGAATCTGTATGACCAGCTTTATGTGATCAAGGATGATACGGTGGTCGCGATTTGGCCGATCTCGGCACGGGGCATGTCAGCGTAATTTCACTTTCAGGAGCTATAACGATGCAACATCCGCTGCGTGCAGTCGCTTTGTTCAGTCTGGTTTTAACCGGACTATTGCAAATCACATTCGCCCAGGAACGCTGGCTCGACCCCGCAACAGACGCACAATCTATTGCCAGCGGTGGGCAGCGTGACGGTGCCGGCACCGATTCCCAGATTATCCAGTATCGCAACTGGGCGGCCTTCTCTCCTACCCGCACCATTCATGCCGGCGATCACACCTTTACCCTGCCAAAGCAGGAACGTGATTTCACCGAGTTCCGCTACCAGGTAGACGGAACCCAATTCTCCGTAGACGACTTCATGCGCGAGGCCCACGTGGGTGGCCTGCTGGTACTCAAGGATGGCGTCATCACGCTGGAGCGCTATGGCTTCGGCAATACCGAAAACAGTCTGTGGGTTTCATTCTCAATGGCGAAATCAGTAACTTCCATGCTGCTGGGCGCTGCAATTGCGGATGGTTACATTCGTAGTGTCGATGAAAAGGTCACGGATTACCTGCCGCTGTTGCGCGATACCTCCTATGCCGATGCCACCTTGAAAGACGTATTGCAGATGGCCTCCGGCACGCAGTGGAATGAAGATTACACTGACCCGAACAATGACGTCTTCAACTACCCAAGTTCGAATGTGGTGGAGCTACTGAATTTCCTTGGCAAGAAAGCACCAATAAACCAGCCTGGCACCACCTTTAATTACAACACTGGCGAAACTGATCTGGTCGGCGCCTTAGTTCGCGCTGCCATCGGCAACAATTTATCCACCTATCTTGAAACCAAAATCTGGCAACCCTTCGGCATGGAGAGCGACGCCAACTGGGCGACCCATGGCAACGGCGGCGGAGAACGCGGCGGCTGCTGCATCAATGCCAATTTACGCGACTATGGTCGACTCGGGCTGTTCGCGATGAATGGTGGCGTGCTCGCGGATGGTACGCAAGTACTGCCAGCAAACTGGATGCACGAGGCAACCAGCCCCTCACCTGCTAACGAAGGTTATGGCTATTTGTGGTGGCTCAGTGGTGAAGGCGTATTTCGCGCCAGTGGCATCTATGGTCAAGGCATCTATATCAATCCAGCACAAGATCTGGTGATCGTAGTGCTGAGCGCGTGGCCGGTCGCCACCGGCGGCACCTATGGTCGCCATCGCGGCGCCCTGTTTAGCGCCATCGATGCGACCCTGAGCGATTGATTGATCTACCAGTATGGCAATACCAGGCTTTAGTTAACCGCCTCCAACGCAGAGGAAACAATAATGAAAATACCTCGATCCGCGCTCACCCTGTTGGCCACCCTTATCCTTACTGCTTGTGTCAGCAGCGAACGTCCACCTTCAGTAGTTGATATACCGTCCTATCGGGAATACATCAGCCAGATGCGTGTACAACTGGCTACTGCAGATCCAGCTTCATTCCAGCCTGGCGAACAAGCGGAGCTGACCAGAGTCAGTGGCGCCATCATCACCACCCTCGGTGACGCCACCAGTTACATCGACATCGCTGAAACCCAGCGCCAGCAACTGATCGCACTCAATGAGGAACTGCATTTACTGATATTTGGTGAAAACAATATACGGGCCGAAGAGCGCATTTGTTCTATTTCACAAAACACCGGCTCCAACATTCGCACCCGCTCCTGCCGCACACGCATGCAAATCGCACAGGACCGGGACTCGGCACGGCGCTTGCTGGAAGCACGCAGCGATGATGTGGATCGGAATCGGATACTGGATGAATCAACGCCGGGTGGATTTGGTACGCCGACCTTGAATTGAGTTAAACCTCGTACGAAAAAACGGAGCTGCCAAGCTCCCTTTTTTATTCAGCGTTTTATTTCACTGTTTAATCATCTGAGTTGACATAACTAGTTTGGTGCCGGGACCGGAATCGAAAACAGGGCCAGACAACGGATTGCGGGCGTGTCGATAAAAGTTACTGCAAATGTTACTGCATTTTCAGTTCGCTTGTCCTCTGATTGCCCGGACTGTAGGCAGTATTGTTAACTGGCGTCGAGATTTGAACCCCTATTGGCATTAAAAACTAACCACGTTGTGAAACAGTATCTGCTAATATAACGCAAGTAATAAGCCCACTCTGGCTGGAAAAACAGTAAACTAGGGTGGTCAATTTTTAACGCCAATCACCGCCTTTACCTGATCAGTTTTGCACGCCAATTAACATGGTTCGGATCTGAGTCGGTTTTTCCTGGAGGAATAGCGGGTAGTGTCCTAATAAAAGCTAAATCGGCTGATGGTCGGCATCAAAACACCGGAATACACAGTGCTGGGGAAATTCGACTTCATCCCCAACATAAATCCATTCTACTTGCCCATTAATGGTAATGTCTGCTAAGGAGAACTAAATTCTCAGTAAATCTGGAGAATTCCTAATGTCTGCAATGGGTCGATAGCAGACATATTATTCATTGTTAGGTACTCATACTGAAATGTCTGCTTCCGGCCAATAGCGGACGAAACCCAGTACAGTTGAAAGACCAAATGATCTAACTCCAAAAACATTTTCCAAAACAACTGTTAGGAACAAAGTTCACTGCACCGCCTCCGGATTCCAATTCTGAATCAGCGTGATCGGCGTCGTCGAACCCTCACCCACCACGGTATTGATCAGGAAGCGGCCGTCGGGGGCCACGTCGTATTGCCAGCCCTCCATCATCTCTCTTTGAAATCCACTCCAGCCACTCCTGGGCCGAGTCATTCCCGGCCGCCCTCCCTGACAGACTTTCAATCACGCCGGTTGATTTATTCAATGTCGAACAACCAGATCTGCGGCGGAGCCCTGCCAGGCGGGAGTTCAGCTTGGAGATTTGCTCTTTCCTTCGATCTGAGGTGTTCGAGTAGCCGCTAGGGCCCAGCATGCAGATGCGGAAATGCGACGTTTGGCTCTTTATTTAGCAGGACTGCTTTGGGCAGACAGCGGGCCAGCCTGGCGGTGATACGGAGCAACCGAGCTGCAAGGCCCAGTTTTTCAAAACCCCGCTTTCACCAAACTGGACATCCTGCGGTTACCGGCATATCTTTTGCTATTCCTTAAATGCTCATCTGACAACTTCCAGCCGCTATGTCTGGCTAGAGACAGTGAGGTAAAGATGGACCTGACAAAACTAATAATACGGGCGCATCTGTTAATGCCCGGCACCTTGCTGGTGCTAGGTCTATCGGGCTGCAATCCGCAGGAGTCCCCTGCACCTCTGGCAAGCGCGCAAACACCGGCTGCCTCGGCATCCGCTCAACAAACACGAGAGGCAATGGATCGCTACTGCGTGGCTTGCCACAACGATTCGCTCAAGACCGCGGGTTTGAGTCTTGACCATGTTGACGTTGCCAATGTGGCTGAGAATCAGGCGCTACTGGAGAAGGTGGTAACGAAACTGCGCACCGGAACAATGCCTCCACCCAATATACCAGGACCAACCGGTGCAGAACGTCAGGACATGATAGCCTCGCTGGAAACCTCCCTCGATGCAGTGGCAGCCGCGAATCCCAATCCGGGCCGCACAGAAACCCTCAGGCGTCTCAATCGCAGCGAATATCAAAATGCCATCCGTGATTTGCTGGCGCTCGAGATTGATGCCACCACCCTGCTGCCCCCTGACGAAAGCGGCTACGGCTTCGACAATGTCAATGTTGGCGACCTTTCCCCGGCGCTGCTCGATCGTTATATCTCGGCGGCACAAAAAATCAGCCGTCTGGCAGTGGGGGGTACCCAGGCCTCATTGCAGAGCGAGTTGATCGATGTACCACCAGACCTTACCCAGGAAGAGCATATAGCAGGCCTTCCGATTGGAACCCGAGGTGGCGTATCAGTCGCCTATACATTTCCGCAAGACGGTGAGTATGACATCCAGGTAAAGCTGGCGCGCAATCGGACCGGAAACATTGGCGGGTTGAGCAGATCGGAACCACAATCTCTGGAACTGCTCCTTGATCGACAAGCTGTCGAAACCTTCGAGGTGATCAAACCCGAAGGAGGGGATGACTTCGACGTCGATGCAAATTTAATAGCACGTGTGCCGGTGACAGCAGGCCCCCATGATCTGGCAGTCACATTCCCCAAATTGTCATCAGCCCTGCTCGAAACCGAACGCCAGCCCTTGCAATCGCACTTCAATGAGACTCGTCATCCCCGTTTGACGCCCGCGATCTACCAGGTAACCGTTACCGGACCCTATGGGCAAAAGGGAGCGGGCGACACCCCAAGCCGACGTCAAATTTTCAGCTGCCAGCCAGCGGATACAAGCGCGGAAGAAGCCTGCGCAAGCGAGATCCTATCCAGGCTGACGCGACTCGCCTACCGCCGACCGATCGGGGAAACTGATCTCGAAGGTCCTCTCGCTTTTTATCAGGAAGGGCGCATTGAAGTCAGCTTCGATGAGGCTATTGGCAGAGCCTTGAGCGCCGTGCTTATGAACCCGCAGTTCCTGTTCAGGGTGGAGATGGAGCCGGATCAGATCGCTGCCAGTTCACCTTACCGGATCAGCGACATTGAGTTGGCGTCGCGCCTGTCATTTTTCCTGTGGAGCAGCCTGCCTGATGCGGAATTGCTCGACGCGGCGGAACGGGGTGATCTCAACCGCCCGGATGAACTGGAACGACAGGTCCGCCGTATGCTGGCCGACCCTCGGTCGAAAAACCTCGCAACCAACTTCGCCGGACAATGGCTGCAGCTGCGCAACCTTGAAGAGTTCAGTCCCAATATCAGGATTTACCCTGACTTCGACGACAATCTACGGCAGGCCTTGCGCACTGAAACCGAGTTGTTTCTGGACAGCGTACTGCGTGAAGATCGCAGCGTGCTGGAATTACTGCAGGCAGACTACACCTTTCTCAATGAGCGTCTTGCCAAGCACTACGGCATCCCGGGCGTTTACGGCAGCCGCTTCCGGCGCGTAACTTTACCCGAGGACAGTGAGCGCGGCGGGCTATTGCGGCACGGCAGTGTCTTGGCAGTCACCTCATTCGCAAACCGCACCTCACCGATTCTGCGCGGGGTATGGGTGTTGAACAATATTTACGGGGCGCCGCCACCGCCGCCGCCAGCAGATGTACCAGCACTTGATGAAGAGTCAGTGTCAGCCTCATTGCCAATGCGGGAGCGCCTGGCGGCGCATCGCAACAACCCGGTGTGCGCCAGTTGTCACAGCACCATCGACCCAGTTGGCTTTTCTCTGGAAAATTTCGACGCCGTAGGTCGTTGGCGCGACAACGACGGCGACAACGGACCGGTTGATGTTGCCGGTGGCCTGCCGGGCATGACTCCGTTTTCGGGCGTGGCCGGGCTGGAAGCGGGCCTGTTAACCCGCCCGGAATTGTTTGCCGACACAATCGTCAAGAAGTTGCTCACTTTCGCTCTCGGCCGGGGCATTGAGTATTACGATGCGCCCGCAATCCGCAAGATTATTCGCGACGCAGAGCCCGAGGGCTATCGCTTTTCGTCGCTGGTGATGGGAATTGCGCAAAGTGCTCCGTTTCAGATGAGGACATCATTATGATCATTACAAAAAAAGCCTTACCCAGACGCACGTTCCTGAAGGCAGCAGGGGCCACATTGGCATTGCCACTATTGGATGCGATGATTCCGGCTGCCACTGCTCTGGCGCAGACGCCGGCTAAACCTGTGCCAAGGCTCGGTTATGTATTCGTGCCTATGGGCACCGATCATGCGCGCTGGACACCCGCCGGAGGCGAGACCCTCGGCGAGCTGTCACCCATCCTCAGTCCGCTGGAGGCAGTCAAGCAACAGCTCACAGTTATCACCAATCTGGAATTGCAGAATTCCTATCCCGGCACCCACGACACTTCAAACTCTGGTTACCTGAGTGCAGCTTTTGCGAAACACACGGAGAGCTCGGACTATCATCTGGGCACGACTGTGGACCAGATCGCCGCCAAACAGATCGGGCAGGAAACTCGACTGCCATCGCTGGAATTGGCGATGGATTTGAATCCGCTGGCTGGCGTTTGCAATAACGGCTATTCCTGCGTGTATCAGAACAATCTGTCCTGGTCGTCACCGACCACTCCACTGCCATCTGAAGCCCACCCACGCCTGGTGTTTGAGCGCCTGTTTGGTGAGGGTGGATCGGCTGCCGAGCGGGCAGCCTTGTTAAGAACCCGGGCCAGCCTGCTTGATGCCTTTAACGAAGACATCGGACGGCTCAAGCGTGCGGTAGGGGCGAGCGACAAGGTTCGCGTGGATCAGTATCTGGACACGGTGCGCGAGATCGAACGCCAGATTCAACGCGCTGAGGCAGCGGGCAACGAAGACTTGCCCGTCGATGTGGAACGTCCGGTAGGCGTTCCTGCCGACTTTGGGGAGCACGCCACACTCATGTACGATCTGCAGGTGTTGGCGCTGCAAGCCGACATCACCCGCATCATCACTTTCCAGTTCACCCGGGAGCTCACTAACCGCACCTACCCGCAGATTGGGGTACCGGAGCCGCACCATCCCACCAGCCACCATGGTAATGATCCGGTAAAGGTTGAGAAAATCGCCCAGATCGGAACTTACCATGTGTCCTTTTTTGCGCAGTTTCTGGAGAAACTGAAGGCGACTCCGGACGGCGATGGTTCGCTGTTGGACAATACCATCTATCTCTACGGCAGCGGCATGGGCAACCCCAGTTTGCACGATCACCTTAACTTGCCAATTCTCGTCGCAGGAGGAGCCGCTACCGGATTGCGCGGTGGACGCCATATAAGGTATGAGAAGGGTACCCCGCTGGCAAATCTCCACCTGACACTGCTGGACCGGATAGGAGTGCGGCTGGATTCCTTCGGTGACAGTAATGGTTGGATCGACAATTTATTCGATCCCGTATCGGTTTGATTTGCGTATCAAGGCGTGAGACAAAAAATGAAGCAACATAAGAAAAACATATGAAACGACTTATGAAACAACAGATGAGGCGATACATGAGAAACCCTCAAAGCAGTTTACCTTGCGTTAAAACAATTCTGCAGCTCCTGCTTGTTATTGTCGGTTTAACTGGCGTGACTGCGTCTGCTCAAGCCCAGCTTGCAACACTGGCGGATGCAGCAGAACACCAGGATCAAGCTCTTATTCGCCAGTTGCTTGATAGCGGAAGTATCAGTGCTGATGTCAATGCCAACCAGGTAGACGGCATGACTGCTTTGCATTGGGCGGTTTACCATGACGACAAAGACCTGACTGAGAAGCTGTTACGCTCCGGCGCCGACGTCAATGTGAAGAATCGTTATGGTGTACCCCCACTGTCATTGGCGGCCACTAATCGCAACGGCACCATCGTGCGACTTCTGCTGGATGCTGGCGCAAAAACCAATGAACAGCTTGCTGGCAATGAATCCATTCTCATGATCGCCGCCCGTACCGGAAGTCTCGATGCGGTGCAGGCATTACTCGACGCCGGAGCGGATCCGAACCTGAGTGAGAGCCGTGGTCAAACGGCGCTGATGTGGGCGGCGGCTGAAGGCCACACTGAAGTCATCGAGGCACTCATCAATGCCGGTGCTGATGTGTTCGCAAAACTGAATTCAGGGTTCACGCCTTTGTTCTTCTCGGTGCGCGAGGGTCACATCGATGTCGCCCTGGCCCTGATCAAGGCTGGTGCCGATGTGACAGGAATAATTGAACCGGCGAGAGACAGCGGCGAAAACGCTAGCAACAATGCCAGCACCCAACCCATAACCCAGGGCCTCAGTCCCTTGCTGATGGCGGTGCAGAATGGACATTTCGAACTTGCGATTGCCCTGGTGAAAGCTGGTGCAGATCCCAATGATCGAAGAACTGGATTCACGCCATTGGCTACCTTAAGTTGGGTAAGAAAACCTGACTCCAGTGATCGCGGTGATCCCTCCCCCGTTGGATCCGGAAATTTAAGCGCTCTGGATTTTGTACAGGAACTTGTAGCCCTTGGCGCTGATGTGAACCTGCCAATGGAAGAAGGCGCACCCAGGCAACCGAATTCGGCATCCCGACTCGCATCGGAAGGCACCACTGCATTCCTGCTTGCTGCTGACCGGGCAGACGTTCCCTTGATGCGTCGCTTGCTTGATCTGGGCGCCAACCCGCACTGGCCAAGTTTGAATGGCACCAACGCACTGATGGCAGCCGCCGGCCTCGGCACCACCGCCCCGGAAGAAGAAGCCGGCACTGAAGCCGAAGCAATGGAGGCCACTCGCTTGATGCTGGAACTCGGTGCCGACGTAAACGAAGTCAACGATGAGAACGATACCGCGATGCATGGTGCGGCCTATGGAATGTTTCCCTCGATCGTTACTTTGCTAGCCCAACACGGTGCCGACCCCCACATCTGGAACCGGGAGAATCACCGCGGATGGACGCCGTTATTCATTGCCGAAGGTTACCGCTTCGGGTTGCCAAGACCTTCCAAAGAGACTATCGAAGTGATCACAAGCCTGATGACCGAAGCCAGCATGTCAACCGAAGGACCGCGTCCGGAAATCATCGATATCTATGAGGTTCCTCCGCCCAACCAGTAAGCAACTCAATCCGTTCTTCCTTAATCGCAGTAGATGACGGCACCAACAGCAGCAGTTACCTTGTCAGTTGCTAGCAAACCAATATGCACTTTACAGACCACGTCAAAATGCCCCCGAAGTCATCTGGGGCTTCACCTTTCTCAGCTTATGTTAGAAGAACGACACTGATACAGCTTGCTACTTATTTGTTACCTAAATTATTTTCGCTGACGCGTTAGGACAAGAATTTACTTGTAGCTCATTGATTTTAATGGTGCCCGGGACCGGAATTGAACCGGTATGACCTTTCGGTCGAGGGATTTTAAGTCCCTTGTGTCTACCAATTTCACCACCCGGGCTCAAGATGGATTTCTAGCTATGGTTAGCTGCAAGCAGATGACCAGCAGGAGCTGCAGATCGGGGTCGAGACACTACTGATTAATGGAGGCTGAAGTCGGAATCGAACCGGCGTATACGGAGTTGCAGTCCGCTGCATGACCACTCTGCCATCCAGCCATTAATCGCCGCTTTTTTGCGAGGGCGAACTATACCAAAAGCCTTTGCGTTCGGCATACATTTATCACTGCCAATAGACACTTAGTGCTTTGCTATCAAGGCAATGGAATAAATTCCTCGGCATCACCCGGCACGGTGGCAAAACGTCTTGCCTGCCAATCTTGTTTTGCCTGGGTGATACGCTCCTAGCGGCTGGAGACGAAATTCCATTCCATGAAGCGCGCGCTGAGCTTTTCGCCACCAATCAACGCCACACGACAATCAGTTGTAGCTTCCAGAGTAATGTCATCAGCTGCACCTAAGATGGCCATGGAGAACTCATCAACAGGAGTACCGTCAATGCGCAGGCTTCCCTTCGCAAGATACACAGCTCGCTCCTCGGCGCGAGGCACTGGCAGACGCTGACCCTTCTGCAAAAGTGCTTCTATATAAAGGGTTTGGGCAAAGGTCTTTACCGGTGACCTCAGGCCGAATGCAGAGCCCATCAGCACCCGCAGCTGGACTCCGCTGATTGCAGTAGCTGGCAATTGTGCCGCAGGATAATGATAGAAAGCCGGCTCCATCTCCTCATCTGCTTCAGGTAATGCCAGCCATAGCTGCAGCGCGTGCAAGGTGTGACCGGCACGGCGCAGATCCGGCGGGGTGCGCTCAGAATGGACGATGCCCTTGCCTGCCACCATTAGATTGATGTCGCCGGGCTTGATCACCTGTACGCTGCCAATGGAGTCGCGATGCAGGAACTGACCTTCGAACATGTAAGTCACTGTGGCCAGGTTGATATGCGGGTGAGGACGCACATCGACGCCGGTGCCGGGTGCGAACTGCGCCGGGCCAGCGTGATCAAAAAATATCCAGGGACCGACTTTGCGCTGTAGCCCCGAAGGCAAGGCACGTCGCACCATGAAGTCGCCAAGATCGGCGAGATGGGGCTGCAATATCTGCAACACGCTGTTATCAGTAGTCGATGGCGCGGCATTAGCGCCAGCTGGCTGCGGCTTATCGCTCATATCTGGCGTCTGCCTGGAAGCTCTATTTTTGCTGAACTTGGCATTACAAGCATTTGATTACCCAGTGTTTAAGTCTGAATATCGCACTGAAACAAAGGCATGCTGCAAAAAGAAATGGAGCGGGAAACGAGATTCGAACTCGCGACCCCGACCTTGGCAAGGTCGTGCTCTACCAACTGAGCTATTCCCGCTAAATCTGGAGACTTGCTATTGACCCGTTGCATGACGCTTTGGTGGCGTCATCAATTACTGGTCAAGCTGTAACGACTATAAGTAGTGCCGTAAAAAGTGGTGCTAAAAAGAGGCGCCCATTCTAATGCCTGCATGCATCAAGTCAAGCGCTAATCCGCGTGCTACCTGTGTTTCGGGTCTTTTGCCTGGTCGGTGGGAAACAGCACCACCCAGGCTTTTTTAAAGTACTGATAGCCGGACCACAGGCTCAGGAGCGCGGCAATATTGACCAGTGTAAAACCGAATTGCCACAGCAATGCCGGCGTCACGTCCGACACCAGCAGCAAGGCTCCAATCGCTATCATTTGTAGCGTCGTCTTCAACTTCCCGGAAAACGCCACGGCGACCATATTGCGCTGGCCCCGGCTCGCCATCCATTCCCGCAACGCGGACACCAGAATCTCCCGCGTGATGATAATCGCGGTGGGGATAAGCAGATTGGCGTGGCTAGTGACCAGCAGAATCAGCACTACCGTTACCAATACTTTGTCAGCCACCGGATCGAGGAACGCGCCGAACTCAGAAGTCTGGTCAAGTTTTCTGGCCAAATAGCCGTCTAACCAATCGGTGATGCTGGCGATGATAAACACCACCGTCGCTAACAACTGACCTGATGGCAGGCCAGAATAATAGCAGCCCACTACCACCGGAGTTAGGGCAATGCGACTCATCGTGACCAGATTGGCGGTATTCATGTGAGTTTTCTTTATTTTTTTCTTCTATGAAAACAACGTGTTGTATACTAATGGTGATGTGAGTAGTAGCCAACATCGGCAATGTCCTGAGCCTCCTGAAATAGCTGGGGCTCTAATTGCTATGCAAATACTCATATATGGTCTCGGCCAATTTCTTACTAATCCCAGTCACTTTCAAAATTTCTGCTGCACTGGCCTTTTTAACTTCCTGCTGGCCGCCGAAGTGCCTGAGCAACTCCCGGCGGCGTTTCGGTCCCAGACCCTCAATTTCCTCCAGGGTTGACACGTTACGGGCCTTGCTGCGGCGTTGACGATGCCCGGTGATAGCGAAACGATGCGCCTCATCCCTGACCTGCTGCAACAGGTGTAATGCCGGTGACTCGCTCACCATAACGATTTCTCGGTGCCGTTCACCCTCACGCAGGAACAAGGTCTCCTGGCCGGCCCGTCGGCTTATGCCTTTGGCGATACCCAGTAGCACAATGTCCTGCAGCTGAAACTTCCCCAGCATGGCATGAGCCTGGGTTAACTGGCCCTTGCCACCATCAATCAAGAGGATATCAGGTAGCTTGGCCTCACCTTTGGCTAGACGCTTGAAACGCCGATCCAGCACCTGCTCCATAGCCCCGTAGTCATCCCCCGGGGTGATGTCCTTAACGTTGAAGCGACGATAATCACTTTTCACCGCCCCGTTCTCGTCAAACACCACACAGGCGCCAACAGTGCCCTCACCGCCAGTATGGCTAATATCGAAGCACTCAATGCGTGCCGGTACAGAATCCAGTTTAAGAGCCTCCTGCAACGCTCTGAATCTTTCCTGAATGTTCTCTTTTGCGCTTATGTGGCTCTGGATCGATTCCCGAGCATTCGTGACCGCCAGTTGCAACCACTGGGCGCGATGGCCGCGAACCCGCATCGACAGCTTGATCTTGCGTTCAGCCACATAGGACAGTGCTGCCTGCAGACCAGGCCCATCTTCCAATACTTCCGGCACGATGATCTCGGCCGGGATGCTGCTGGATTTGGTATCACCCAGATAGGTTTGCGAGATAAAGGCCGCCAGCACTTCACCAGCTGTTTCCGCCAGACGGAAGCGCGGGAAATGGCTCTTGCTGCCTATAATCCGGCCGGAACGAACATAGATGGCGTGCACACACACATAAGGCTGCCTCAGTTCAGCTGCCAATATGTCCGCATCCTGGCCCTGATTCGCCACAAACTGCTGCTCCTGAATTCTACGTAAATCAATAAGTTGGTCACGTATTGTGGCAGCCTTTTCGAAGTTCTCACTGAGCGCCGTCGCTTCCATGTTGGTGATCAGCTCACGCACCAGCAGATTGCTTTTACCCTGCAGGAACAGCGTGGAGTAATGCACGTCACGGGCATAGTCCTGGGGCGAGATCAAATTCACGCAAGGACCCGTGCAACGCTCAATCTGGTATTGCAGACAGGGACGGGATCTATTTTTGAAATAGCTGTCTTCACATTGCCTTACGCGGAATACTTTTTGCAGAATCTGAAGAGTCTCCCGAGTGGCATGGGCGCTGGGGTAAGGCCCAAAGAAGCGACCCTTGCGCTTGCGCGAGCCGCGATAGAACGTTAGCCGCGGATAGGTATCCTGATCAGAAAGAAAGATATAGGGATACGACTTGTCGTCACGTAACTGGATGTTATACGCCGGCCGGTGCGCCTTGATCAGACTCTGCTCCAGCAGCAGCGCCTCGGTTTCGCTGTTGGTCACGGTCACTTCCATGGCCGCGATCTTTTCCACCAACGCCAGGGTCTTTGTCGACAGCCCGGAGGCGCGGAAATAGCTAC
Organism: Gammaproteobacteria bacterium; assembly: GCA_009692305.1. Lineage (GTDB taxonomy): Bacteria > Pseudomonadota > Gammaproteobacteria > Pseudomonadales > Pseudohongiellaceae > UBA9145. The sequence continues at coordinate 38,336 of SHZK01000017.1, forward strand.
CCACCCGCAGCTTCAGGTTGCACGCCTTGCCCACATAGAGGACGCCACCCTGTGCGTCCAGCATGCGGTACACACCGGGACGACTGGTAAGCGTGGCGAGGAAACCTTTGTGATCAAATGTATTGCTTGGCTTGGCGGGCATGGGACCAATGCTGCAGTGATATACGAATGGCGAGGGTACTGGAAGGGGCGCCGCGTCTCAATACGCGCAGCGAAATTCCAAGATGCTACTTAAGGTTGAACTTAAATTATCCTCTAAAACAATATGTAACAAACGTATTCTTATCTACTGCAGGAATAGGAGTTGCTAGCCAACCAAGTCGCGATACACGGGCAGAGCTTCCATCCCGCGGATATTCTCGGTGAGGCCGTGCTTGACGGCGAGGATGGCCAATTCGACATCGCTGCGGATGCCCAACTTCTCGAATATACGGTAACGATAGCTATAGACTGTCTTGGGACTTAATTTAAGGTATTCAGAGATTTGGCTCACTTTATTACCGTCAGTCAGCATCTGTGATATCTGCATCTCACGACGTGACAACTTGTCGAACAAAGGCTTCCCGTGCTGATTGAACGGATCGAGGGCGAGCTGGCTCGCAACCTCAGTGCTTACGTGGTGTGGTCCGGAAGCAACCAAACGCAGCGCTTTAACAAGTTCTGCTACTGTAATGTTTTTAGTAATAAAACCTAAGGCTCCTGCCCGTAGCATCTGGGATGGCACCACCCCCGAGGCAATGGAAGACACACCCAGAACCTTTAAATCAGAAAACTGACTCAAGAGCTGATGCGTCGCTTCAACCCCGCCGATACCTGGCATGCGGGCATCCATAAGAATGACATAGGGACGCGCATAGGGATGGCGCTGGACATAGTCGAGAGCCGCTTCACCGCTGCCTACCTCGCCTACAACTTCGAGATCTGCTTCATCGCGCAGCAGACGTGGAATCCCGCTGCGTGTGAGTTGGTGATCATCCACCAGCAGAATGCTAATCCGGTGGGTGCCTGCTGGACTTGAAATCTTGCTTGAAGACTTGGATGCAAACATAGTGGCTGCTTTTACTGCTTGATCTTTCAGATTGATTTTAAGTGCTATCCCACGTTATTCCTAGTGGGCTTAATAGCACGATAGTTTCAAGTCCGACAAATCAGTCGCGATAAAACGGGAACTGGTTCACAGTTTTAAGCAAGGCTTGGCGCCGCTACCCCAATAGTGTGATGGGTCAACGCGAGAACTAGATGATGCGCACTTCGGTTTCCAGTGCAATTCCGAAATGGCTTAGTACCGAACTGCTCATTTCCTGGGCCAGCAGCATGATTTCGTCACCACGCGCCTGGCCGAGGTTGACCAAAACCAAGGCATGTTGAGCGTGCACACCGGCCTGACCGCGACGTCGCCCTTTCCAACCCAGTTGCTCCAGTAACCAGGCGGCAGGTATTTTAACAAATTGGGAATCTTCTGTTTCATAACAAGGAATTGCAGGATGTTCTTTAAGCAGATTTGCATACTTGGAGCGAGACACAATCGGATTCTTGAAAAAACTCCCAGCGTTGCCCAGAAGCGCTGGATCCGGCAGCTTGCTGCGCCTGATTTGGCATACTGTGTCAAAAATTTGTTGCGGCGTGGCAGAGACGCTGTCCGCGCCCAGAGCCTCTTGCAGGGCTTTATAGCTACAATTCGGTGCCGGCACTGTATGCAGTTGCAGGGTAACCGACAACACCAACAAAGTCGGGGTATTGCTGGTCTTGAACACACTATCGCGGTAGCTGAACTCACACTCGCTACGTGACATCTGCGTGACAGCACCTGAGTGCGTATCAAAGACTTCCACCAGCACTACAAACTGTTCCAGCTCCACCCCATAAGCGCCAATATTCTGGATTGGTGCCGCACCAACCGTGCCGGGGATAAGCGCAAGGTTTTCAAGTCCATATAACTTATTCTTTAGGCAATAGATAACAAATTCATGCCAGTTCTGACCGGCTCCTGCGCGCACCAACCCCTGCTCGTTCAGATGTTCGATGCCCTGGAAATTCATCTGTACTACCAGGCCTGGATAATCCGCCGTAAACAGCACATTGCTGCCACTGCCGAGAATCTGCACCGGTAAGCCATGACGCGAGGCGTAGGCCAATGCCGCGTGCAGTTCGTTCAAATCGTGAACGCTGGCGAAGCCAGCGGCATACAACTTAATACCGAAGCTATTACAAGGAGTTAAATCAAATTGTTCGTAAATGAGCTCACTCATTGCGCTGCTGCCCGCGCAAGTGTGCACGGACGCTCTCCAGATCACGCTCGGTATCTACTCCGGGTGGAATCTGCAGCGCGGAGACTTCGACGTGAATTGGCACATCGTTATACAAGGCCCGGAGTTGTTCCAGCTTCTCCACCAGTTCGAGCTCTGTAACGGGCCACTGCACGAACTCATTCAGCACCGCCACTCGGTAGGCGTAGATGCCGATATGACGGTAGCAATTCTTGGCGGACGCACTGGCATGCCAGGGAATGGTGGAACGACTGAAATAGAGTGCCCGCCCTTGCCGGCTAAGCACGACTTTTACGGAATTCGGGTCGTCAATTTCGTCCTTGCTGGTAATGATTTCGCATAATGTGGCAATACCCACTGTCGGATGCAGCGCCAGGTTGCTTGCTACCTGATTGATCGCTTGCGGGGGCAGCAGCGGCTCATCGGCTTGAACGTTCACCACGATATGGGTCGGCGGCAGCTGCAATTGTGCAGTAACTTCCTGAATGCGATCGGTACCAGAACGGTGGCTGGTGGCGGTCATGCACACCTTGGCACCAAAACCTTCTGCTACGGCGCGGATACGCTCATCGTCTGTGGCGATGTAAACGGCCGCTGCTGAGCTCGCCATCGCTCGCTCAAAAGTGTGCTGAATCATCGGCTTACCGCAGATATCTAATAATGGTTTACCCGGCAGGCGGGTAGCGCCAAAGCGCGCCGGGATGACCACCGAGAAACTCATCGGAATTGTTCCCGTTCTTCGAGACTAAGCTGGCGCGCCTCAGTGCTGAGCATTACCGGTACACCATCGCGCACCGGATAGGCCAGACGATCGAGGCGGCAAATCAACTCCTTGGCTTTTTTGTCATAGTACAGATCACCTTTGCACACTGGACAGGCCAGGATGCTGAGCAATTTTTGATCAAGCATGGGGCTTTCCTTGGTTTTGGGTTTTTATAGCGACTCCGGGCATGGACCCGAAACCTGATCTCAGGCTTGGCGTTGTGCCTGAATAGAGGTCTTGCAGGCAGTGATGCGCTGAGTCAGGGCCGCGACAAATTCTTTGTCCAACTCAATCTCTATCGCGAGTGACCAGAAGTTGGCACGGGCGAATGACTGGCATTTTACCGCATCCTTTTCCGTCATGACGATTGGCTGGTGGGGATCAAGCTTACCAGACTCGAAGTCTGACTCACTAAAACTATGATGATCAGGAAAAGGAATCTGCTTGATTTGATAAGGCAGCAAGCTCAGCGCCGCGAAGAATCGCTCTGGATTGCCCAGCGCGGCCACCGCCTGCACTATATTGCCCATACTGAACGGTGCGCCAGCCAGTAGTTTCTGCTCGCCACTCTTCAGATTTACCAGATAGCGCGGCTCCACTTTCATCACACTCGCCCACTCCAACGCTGCCAGAGCTTTGGCCGGGGTGCCGTTAATTACAATAAAGTCTGCTTGTTGCAGTCGTCCTGCCCGTTCGCGCAGCGGTCCAGCCGGCAATGAGAATCCATTACCGAACAGACGTTGACCATCGACCACTGCGATTTCAATATCCCTATATAGCTTGTAGTGCTGCAAACCATCATCGCTAAATACCAAATCAACCCTGTTATGTTCAAGCAAATATTGCACAGCACGATTTCGGTTCGGGTCTACCACCACTGGGCAACCCGTCCGTTGTTGAATCAATAAAGGTTCGTCACCGCATTGAGTTACATCGGAATCAGCATTTACCTGGTACGGAAATACCCGCACACTTGCACCATAGCCCCGACTCACGACACCGGGTGAATAGCCTGCGGCTTTAAAGTGCTTAACGAGGGTAATGAGTAGCGAAGTCTTGCCAGTTCCACCTACCGAGATATTTCCGATAATGACAACCGGCACCTTGAGATAAGCTGGCCTGACAGTGCGCTGTTGTAGCTTGCGGCGCACGCTTACCAGCATTTGAAAAACAAGCGACAGTGGCCATAATAAAATCAGCCAACCTGCGTTATCGTACCATGCGCGCTCAATAAACTTCATCCAGCAGCTGCCGTATCCGTCTCCGAAAATTGAATTTTATGCAGCCTTGAATACTGACCACCCCTGGCAATCAATTCTGCATGTGTGCCGGATTCTACTATACAACCCTCATGCAGAACTAAAATGAGATCGGCGTTTTCAATGGTAGACAGGCGGTGCGCGATAACAAATGTGGTGCGCCCGCGCATCAGGGTCTTTAGGGCAACCTGGATATGCTGCTCAGATTCCGAATCCAGAGCTGACGTTGCCTCGTCCAGAATCAGGATTGGTGCGTCTTTTAAGAGAGCCCGCGCAATCGCAATGCGCTGCCTTTGACCGCCGGACAACAGGCGTGCATCATCGCCGACTTCAGTATCGAGTCCTTGCGGAAGTTGTTCGATAAATTCCATGGCATGGGCGCTAGTGGCGGCACTGATTATTTTCTCGCGAGTTACAGACTCGAAACCATAGGCGATATTTTCAGCCACAGTGCCGCTGAACAGCACGACCTGTTGTGTCACCAGGGAAATGTGCTGGCGCAGGTTGTGCAGAGCGAACTCGTTTAGCGGCACCCCATCGAGCAGAATCTCGCCACTGCCAAATTCATAGAAGCGCGGGATCAGACTGACCAGACTTGACTTGCCACTTCCAGACTTGCCTACCAGCGCAATCGACTTGCCGGGCTCGGCAATAAAATTGATATCGCGCAGCGCAGTCGCGTCCGCATTATAGGCAAAGCTCACATTTTTGAATTCGACGCGGCCCTGGACTCTCTCTATTACGCGCGTGCCAGTATCGGTTTCTGCCCGCTCATCGAGCAAGGTAAAAATACTGAAGGCCGCAGACATGCCACGCTGGATAACTGCGTTGACCTGAGACAATTGTCGCATCGGTTTGGCAAGCAAACCGGCAGCTCCCAGGAATGCGACAAACTGTCCGGAACTTTTTTCCAGGAAAAATTCCGGCGACATTGCCAGCCAGATTAATATCGCCATTGCCATGGACACTATCAGTTGCGTAATCGGTGTGGCGACATTCTCCGTCATCGCCATCTTCATGTTCTGGCGGCGATTACGGTCGCTGGCTCGGGACAGATTGCGCGTAACAAAATCCTTGGCATTGAATGTGCGAATGACCCGATGGCCCTTGATCGACTCGGTCGTGATCTGGGTGACGTCGCCCATGGAAGCCTGCATCTGTGTGCTGTAACGACGAAACCGTTTTGACGCAACTCGCACCACCAGGCCAACAAACGGGGTCACGATCAGGAATGACATGGTCAGGCGCCAGTCAATGTATAACAAATACCCAAGCAGACCCACCACGGATAAGCCTTCACGCACAATGACCACAAGCGCATTACTCGCAGCTCCCATTATTTGTTGCACATCATAGGTGAGTTTCGATACCAGGCGGCCAGTGGTGGTCTGGTCGTAATACTTGGCAGGCAGCACGATCAGGTGCTCCATAAGCTCGCAGCGCAATTTATGCATGACATTGTTGGCGATGAAGGCGAGAGAATAGCTGCCAAGAAAGCCGCCGATACCACGCACCAGCACAATTGCCACGCACAGAATCGGGCTCAGCAGACGCAGATCGGCATAATCCCCCCGGTTGATCGCATCGACGGTCCAGCCCAGCCAGGCCGCCGTGGCAGGACTGGTGGTGGCAAAGATCAGAAAGCCAATCAGGCTACCCCAAATAGCCAGCTGGTGGGGCGCCACATAGGTGAATAGTCGGCGATAGAGGCGCCAGGTGGTGTATTCGGGGTTTGCACTGGGGATTTGGGTCATGTTGCTAGCGCTTGGTTCCAGAGTCCGGATTTTCGGTCAGAGGGGAGCGAGTGTACCTAGTTGGGATTGGTACGCAACGTTTCCTCGGTTTCAGCGCGCTGAGTCGCGATATTCAAGCGGGTAAATCCCGACTGTCCGATGCCATCCATCGCGGTGACTACCGATTGATGGGTCGCCTCGGCATCGGCAATCAACAGAATCGGCAGGCTACGATCACCATTGGACTCCAGTTCCAGACCGCGCATCAAGGTATCCAAACGATTATTTACCAGCACCCTGCCATTAATGGAATAGGTACCATCGCGGGCGACGATGACCTCGATCTGGGTCGGCATGCTTTCCGCCAACTCGGCATTGGCCTCGGGCAGATTCACCAGCAGGCGCGTCTCGCGATTAAAGGTGGTCGTGACCATAAAGAAAATCAGTAATAGAAAGACGACATCAATCAACGGCGTGATATTGATCGCCAATTCTTCCTGTAGCCTGCGTTTAAATTTCACCTGACCTCCACCAGCTGCCTAGCAAGTTCACTGTTACTTCACTTCGACAGTGCGATCGCTGTGCAAGGCATCCACGAGTTTGATGGACTCCTGCTCCAGATTCAGCACCAGCGAATCAACCTTGCGAGTGAAATAGCGTTGAAACATGAAGGTGGGGATAGCGACGATGAGTCCAGCCGCCGTGGTGATCAAGGCCACGGATATGCCCCCGGCCAGTGCGTTCGCATTACCAGTGCCCTGCAACATGATTTCGCTGAACACCTGGATCATACCAAACACAGTGCCCAGTAATCCCAACAATGGAGTTATCGCCGCGATGGTGCCCAACGTGTTCAGGTAGCGCTCCATGTCGTGCACTACCTGCGCGGCCGCCTGCTCGATACTTTCCAGCATGGGTTCGCGGCCATATTTGGAGTTCAGCAAGCCAGCGGCGAGGATCTGCCCGAGGGGCGATGACAGTCGCAGCTCGCGTAATTTGCTCGAATCCAATTGGTTATTTTTCAACCAGGTCCACACCTGAGCGAGTACATATTTCGGGGCTATGCGCGCTGCGCTCAAAGTCCAGAAACGCTCGATAATTATGGCGATTGCAATGATGGAGCACAGGATAATCGGCAGCATCAACCACCCACCAGCCCTTACGATTTCTACCACGGCTTCCTCCGTTTAAGGCGCGCCACCAGGACGGCACGCTGCAATTTGGCTCGGGACGGCGTGCAAGCCCTACCCGAGTCAGTAGTGAGTCTAACTAAGTTGTATCGGCACCAAGGCGCATTGCCTGACTGCGCGAACAAGCCCGGTCTGTTCAATGCCAGTAGCGCATGCGGGTCTGCCGAAATTGCTCAGGTGCCAGCAGCGGTTGACCAGTCTGCAAACGAAAGCTGAGCATGCCGGTATCGTGTGTAACATATTGTTCACTACACAAATCTGCGTAGCGCAGGCGCCGGAAATTATCGCTGCTGACTTGAGCTTGGCGCCAGATAACACCGCTGCGGCCCGTTGTGGTTCGCTGCTCAGCAACTCGCTTACCGGCATTTGGCTCAGCAATCCCGCCAGACCGCCCGCATGATCATTATCGAAATGACTGACCACTACCTTGTCAATCATACTTACCCCAAGCTCGCGCAGGACGGGCACTACAACCGCTGTCCCAAGATTGAATTCAGGGCTCAGCTCTGCGCCAGTGTCGTATACCAGCACGTGATTTGCTGTGCGCAGCACCACACTCAATCCCTGCCCCACATCCAATATATGGACATCAAGTTGTCCGTGTACTGGCGTTTCTCTAATCGGAAATACAACCGGTAGCAACAGCGGCAATACCAGAACCCGCAATGCGCGCCGCACTGGTAACAAAAGAAGGAGCACGGCAATAAATATACATAGCAGCTGTGTGTATGACATCCCATGGAAATCCAGCAGTGTCCACTGCGCGCGTACGACAATCCATGCAATGACGACAAACAGGAATTCCAGCAGTCGATCACCTACTATTAATAACAGCAGCCCAAGCGGATCAAAGACAAAGAGCAGGCCGGCGCCGAGCAGCGTGAGCGGCACAACAATCAGGCCAACTAGCGGGATGGCGAACATATTAATGATCGGTGACAACAGCGATACCTGCTGCGTCCACAGTATCAGCAGTGGCGTGAGCGCCAAAAATACCACTAGCTGCGGTTGGTACCATTGCTGCACCAGCGTGCAGGCAGGTCGCGGCGGTGCCGCCGCATCCTGTCTGGAATTCACAAAAATCAACAAGGCTGCCACGGCCACGAATGAGAGCCAAAAACCCGCACTCAGTGCGGCTAGTGGATTCAGGGTTACTACGACTACCAGGGAGAACAGGAAGCGCACACTTACCGGCACCGGATGCGACCCGAGCTGACCCGCCACCAACAACGCTGTCATGATGAATGCTCTTTGGGTCGGCAAGTTAAACCCCGCCAGCAGACTATAAAGCAGCGCCGCCAGCAATGCGCACCAATAGCCAAATTTCTGGCGCGGATAGATCAGTGACAGACGCGGCACCCAGCGCAGACAGCAACCAGCAACCAGCAAGCCAGAAGGCAATTGCCGCAATGAGTACGATGTGCAGTCCTGAAATGACAAATAAATGATTGGTCCCACTGGCGCTCATGAGATCCCAATCAGATGACGGCAACTGACTCTGGTCGCCAAGGCCGAGCGCGAGCAAAATGCCAATGTTAGGCAGCCTGTCTGCGTAGGCTGTCATTCGCTCCTGTACTTTGCTGCGTATCACCTGAATGGAATACGGCCTACTTCCTAACAACTGATTGCTAGAGTTTTCGCGCACGTAACCTTTCGCGCTGATGCGCTGCTGAAATAACCAGGCCTCGTAGTCGAATCCTCCGGGGTTGGCGAAGCCATGGGGTCGATTGAGTCGTACCAGCAGCTGCCAGCGCTGCCCCGCCTGCACTATAGGCAAGCAGCAAAGTTCGTAAATTCCCGCGCACGCCGATTTCTTTCCGTGACAGAAATAATCAACCATAGTTCGAATCCGGAGTTTGCGCGAACTGGCGCCGCTATCAGTCGGCGCGCAAGGCCTCGGCGGGTTGGACTGCGGCGGCCCGGTTCGCCGGGTAGACGGTGGCGCATAAAGCCAGCAAAAAGACACCCAATGCCACAGTGATTACATCCGAGACGCTGAGTTGGGAAGGTAAAAAGTCAATTGGGTACACCTCGGCATTGAGCAGCTGCAGGCCGAAGCGCCGCTCAACCCATGCCGCCAGGTTACTGATTTGGAGCGAACCAATAATGCCGAGCGCGACGCCGATAACAATCCCGATGAGGCCGATGCAACAGCCCTGCCACATAAAGATATGTTTGATTAATTGCGGGCTGGCGCCGATGGTGCGCAGAATCGCAATGTCGCCGCGCTTGTCACGCACGATCATGATCAAGGATACAACCAGATTGAACGCCGCTACACCGACCAGCAGCCACAGCATGAAACCGATAATACTGCGCGAGAAACGGATATTGTCGTAGATTGCGCCGAAGCGCGCGGTCCAGCTCTCAATGCGCACACCGACTGGCAGTGCTGGTACCAGATCCAGGCGAATCCGATCCGCTTGCAATACATCAGTCGTGCGCAAGCGCAGGCCGCTGAATGGGGTACGCAAGCGAAACAGCGCGCGCGCAGCCGTAATGTTGATCATGACGAGCTCATTGTCCAACTCCTCAGTGCCGACCCGAAACAATCCGACTACCTCGAAACTGCGAAATGTCGCCAGTGGTGTAATCGGATTCAGGCTGATATTGGGAGAGAACAAATCCACGCTGTCGCCGAGAGTAACTCCCAGTCGCTGCGCCAACGGTTCGCCAAGAATGATTCCCCAGCGCGTCTGCTCTAACGCGGCCAGATCGCCTGCGCGCATAAACCGATAGATGGCCGACACCCGACTTTCATTCGCGGCATCGATACCATTTACCAGTACACCTTTATTACTCTGCGGCGTCGCGATGACACCGGTTATTTCGATGACTGGAGCAAGCGCCTGCACCTGCCCGGTTTGCATAGCGAGATTCTCGATTTCCTGCCACGTATCAGCACTCAGGTTTTCGTCAGAGGTAATGGTGATGTGGGGCACGATGCCAAGAATATTCTCGCGCAACTCCCGATCAAAGCCGTTCATCACCGACAGCACTATAATGAGTATGGCTATACCCAGCGCCAGACCGAAAATGGAAATGGCGGACATGAATGACACGAGATGACTGCGCTTGCCGGCGCTGATGTAGCGCATGGCGATGTAACGCGAGAAGGAAGGTACGCGGTCACCCATGCAGTACTCCGTCACGCAGTACCAGTTGGCGGTCCATTGCGGCTGCGAGGCGTTCGTCATGGGTCACGATAACGAAGCTGATCGACAAGCTGGCATTCAGCTCCAGCAGCACTCGCTGAATTTCGCGCGCAGTATTGCGATCCAGATTTCCGGTTGGCTCATCCAGCAATACGCAACGCGGTTCAGTCACCAGCGCACGGGCAATTGCCACACGCTGACGCTCGCCGCCGGATAATTCGGAGGGCTTGTGCCGAGTGCGCGCCGCCAACCCTACTTTCGCCAGCATGGCTTCGCTGCGTAGCTGCGCCGTCTTGACGTCAAGACCAGCAATCAACAACGGCATGCTGACGTTTTCCAGCGCCGTGAACTCGCCAAGCAGGTGATGAAACTGATAGACAAAGCCCAGGTACTTATTGCGCAGCAGGCCGCGCTGGGTCTCGTTTACCGAAGCCAGGTTCTGGCAGGCGACCAGCACAGTCCCGGCGGTTGGTAGATCAAGCCCGCCGAGCAAATTCAACAAGGTAGTTTTGCCCGAACCAGAACTGCCCACAATAGCTATGCGATCTCCGGCAGCGACATGCAGATTTATATCCCGCAGCACCTGCACTGCCTGCGGACCCTGCGCATAGGTCTTCTGCAAGTGTTCACAGGCAATGACTAAATCTGGCTTCATTTTTTCCATCGACGGGTCTATTGTCTCTGTCAACTGACTATTCGTAACGCAATACTTCGGCTGGCTGGATCTTGCTGGCTCGATACGCCGGGTACAGAGTTGCAATGAAACTGATCACGAGCGCCACAGCGCACACCAACATTACCTCACCTGGATCGACGCTCGTCCGCAAGTGCGAAATGAAATATATATTGGCGTCGGTGAAAATACTGTTGATCAGAGTCTCCAGTAACAAGCTGAGATCGGTCACAGTGTAGGCCAACAAAACTCCCAGCGTGGCACCGACAATCGTACCAATAACACCCGCTACCAATCCCTGCACGATAAAGATCTGCATGATCATCTGTTTGCTGGCACCCATCGTCCGCAATATGGCTATGTCGGCACTCTTGTCAGACACTGCCATGACGAGGGTGGAGACGATATTTACTGCGCCGATGACCACAATCATCATCAACATGAATCCGGTAAGGATCTTTTCCATGTTCAACGCATTGAACAGGTTGGCCTGAGCTACATTCCAGGGCTGAATCGACAGTGTTCGGTCGTTGTCAAAAGCAGCTGCGGCAATCTCTGCGGCAGCGAATTCATCAACTACCTTCAGCCGCAATTGCAACATCGCGCCATTGTCCCCGACGAACAATTCCTGCGCCTGCTCCAGATTCACCAGTGCAATCAGGTCATTGCCATAAAAGCCGAAGTCAGCAAAGCCTACTACCGTGAAGCCCCTGGCAGCAGACAGTGAACGTGACAAGAGGCTACGTAGCGCAGTCACGCTTACCTCGCCACTGGTATAGATTCCGAGTGATCCAGCGAGTTGCGTTCCGAGGATTATGCCATTGTCAGTTGTAGCCAGCAGTTCAAGCAGTTCCCGGTAACGCGGGTTAGCATTGCTCACCACGTCGGCTTCGAGGGCTGCATCGACTCCGCGCAATCGAATAAATCCATCGACACCTTGATAACGCAGCAACGCCTCACCCTCAACATAGGGGGCTGCAGCCAGCACAGCGTCGTTGCGCAGTGCCCGCAGCCGCTGTGCCGCCCAATCTTCAGTGACAAGCGCTCCAGAAACAGTGACATGTGGCACTGATTTAAGTGCCTCGACGCGCAGAGTGGAAATTGACCCGTTAATAACCGCCAGTGCCACGATCAGTATCAAGACGCCGAGACAGATGCCAAGCATTGAGATCAAAGATACAAATGAGAGGATGAGATTGCGCTTGCGGGTGAGTGAGTAACGCAGGCCAACAAATAGGGAAAGCGGCTTGAACATGTTCAGATGGCCTTACTGCTCAGTCACGGGAGGCACCAGCAGTAGCTGACACCCGGAAACGTAGCGCACCGCGCATGACCAGCGAACAGCCAGTAAAAATCAGAGCTGTTCGGCGTGCCGTTGCAACAACCTTTGTACAGTCTTGAAGCTGATTGGCATTACCGGTGTTGATACTTCGCCGGAAATTGCACGCAATGACTTACCACCCCGCTTCAACTCCATAATTTTCTTGAGTACACGCTGCTCCATCGGGTTTTCGATCAAGCGCCCACGCTCATGAATCATATATCCAAACGGACGGCTGCCACCGAGATAGCGGCCCTGTTTGCGCTGGCGCTGCTTTACGCCCTTGATGCGTTCTGCTGATTTGCGTTTTTCCAGCGCAGAAAAAATACTCGCAATCCTGGCAAAGTTCACTGTCATCTCGGGAAAGGTGATGTCTCCGCCCAGTTCCACGACATGCAGGCAAATGGATTTTTCGCGCAGACTCGCAATCAACTTGACTACTTCATGGCTGGAGCTGCAGATGCGCTCCAATTTGCTGCAAAGAATGACATCGCCCGGCTGCAACATGGCCAGCAAGCGCTTGCCATTATCACGTTTGCGAAATTCCAGACTCCAGCTGCAGTTGTGATCTTTGATAATTTCAGTCATGAACCAGCGCTGGCCGAGACAATAGGTTTGAATCGCCAGCATTTCTGGCTCCAGAATGGAATCGAGCTTGTCTTTGTCCAGCGCAGCTTCCAATTCGGAAGTTCGACAATAGGAGTAAATAGTCATTCTGGTACCAACGTTCCGCGTGTGACACCGCGGACTACCGAGACGGCCGTGTCATTTGTTCTATTGGATGCGCATGGACAGCGCTGTTCTTGTTGTTCTGCCTGCTAATTCTTGAATTCCGGCAAATTTTGGCAGCCCCAAGCGTGCCAGTGCTTGCAAGGTATGTGTCTTTGTACTGGCAAAGCCACGTGGGGGCGGTATTTTAACCACAGCCATTTTGCAGACGCAAGCACCGTCATGGCGCTGGCCAAGCGGCCATCCAGGTAACTGGCCTGCTCGGGCTGCTGTCAGCACCGGTGTGCTTGCACTGCTAAGGCGCCGCTGCGCCTGCTCTTCCCAAAACTGCCCAGCCGTCTCCATCCTATTTTTTTTGAGGAATTTTAATAACTTACCCAACATTACTTGTTGAGTACCTGAAACATTGCTGCTATTCTCCGGAACCATGTACCATCCGGATTTAGCGCGATGGATACAAGCCGACCCTGAAATGGCAAAACTAGATGCCAAAGGTCGGAGCTCGTGTTGCAGCCGGCGCCATTTGCGCACACTGATGCACAGCAAGAAGCGGCCGATATCGGTAATGAGGCAGGATTTCAGCTCCGTAAGACTGGCAAGTTTGCTAGCAATATAAAGCAGCAGACCCGGCAGCCAGCAGAAAGTGCAAATCCTGTCCCACCATTGAACAGATATTTTTGTCATGCCTAGCCCGCATGACTGGACAGAACAGTAACCGCCACAACAGGCAGACTCAGGAATTCGTATTCGTTGTCTCGCTACACCCTGGTCCCAAGCTAGAGACCAGATCAGAGCGAGACCCAAGCAAAACTGAATCAGACAAATATTTCTTAACAAAAACAATACTTTATATGCAATACACTACCGTAAAGGTGATCACGTAGGCAGTAGATTGGGGGGCCCACGGGTGCTACCCACTATAGAGTTAGGCGTTTGTTAGAAGACAGTTTGTATGCTTCCGGGCCGGGAATATCATTCTGGCCCACCCGGATACCGACAGATCAGCATGAGCGCATCTGTCAGGTAACCCGCTCGGAATAACGAATTAACGCAGTTCCCGAGTTTGCTTACTGGCATAACAGAAAGTGAACTCACTATGAAAAGAATGTTAATCAATGCGACCCAGGAAGAAGAACTGAGGGTCGCCCTCGTCGATGGCCAGAAATTGTACGATCTCGATATTGAGAATCGCACTCGCATCCAGAAAAAATCCAACATCTATAAAGGCAAGATTACCCGTGTCGAACCCAGCCTGGAGGCCGCTTTCGTGGACTTCGGTGCGGAACGCCATGGTTTTCTGCCACTGAAAGAAATCTCCCGCCAATATTTTAAAGATAGCCGGGGCAGCAGCGAACGCAGCTCGATCAAGGAGCTGGTAGCTGAAGGCACCGAAGTCATCGTACAGGTAGAAAAGGAAGAGCGTGGCAATAAAGGCGCTGCCCTCACCACCTTTATCAGTCTGGCTGGTCGTTACCTGGTACTGATGCCTAACAATCCAAAAGCCGGTGGCATATCTCGCCGCATCGAAGGCGATGAGCGCACCGATTTACGCGAGGCTCTGCGCGGCCTGAATCTGCCAGACAGCATGGGCATGATTGTGCGCACCGCCGGAGTTGGCAAGGAACAGCAGGAACTGCAATGGGATCTCGATTACTTGCTGGTGCTCTGGCAATCAATTCTGGATGCTTCCGTCCCGCGTCCAGCCCCTTTCCTTATCTATCAGGAAAGCAACGTCATCATCCGCATGATTCGCGATTATTTGCGCAAGGACATCGGCGAAGTTCTGTTCGACACCGATGAGTCTTTCAATGAAGCACTCACCTTTATCAGGCAGGTGATGCCCCAGTACGAAAGTCGCATCAAGCGCTATGAAGACAAGTTGCCTTTGTTCAGTCGCTATCAGATCGAATCGCAGATCGAAAGTGCATTCGAACGGGAAGTGAAACTGCCGTCGGGTGGATCGGTCGTTATCGATCCCACCGAAGCACTGATTTCTATCGACATCAACTCCTCACGCGCGACCCGTGGTGCGGACATCGAAGAGACTGCACTGCACACCAATCTTGAAGCTGCCGATGAAATCGCGCGCCAACTGCGTTTGCGTGACATGGGTGGATTAGTCGTAATCGATTTCATCGACATGAGTTCTAACCGCAATCAGCGTGATGTGGAAAACCGCATGCGCGAGGCGTTGGAAGCTGACCGTGCCCGAGTACAAGTCGGTCGTATCTCCCGCTTCGGTCTGTTGGAAATGTCCAGACAACGTCTGCGACCTTCACTGGGTGAAACCAGTGCCATGGTCTGTCCGCGTTGCAACGGTCAAGGCACCATCCGGGATGTTGAATCTCTGTCACTTTCGATTCTGCGCATCTTGCAGGAAGAAGCGAGCAAGCCCAAGAGTCTGGAAGTGCGCGCTACCGTGCCACTCGTAGTCGCCTCTTACTTGTTGAATGAAAAACGCGCGGTTCTGGCTGAGATAGAAGCACAGAGTAATACACGTATTTCGATTTCCGCCAATCCGGAAATGCACACGCCACATTACGAGATCACCGGGTTGAATCAGCAATCTGAAGAATATGCCGTCGACGCAAGCGCGGCAGCGGAACCTCCGCAAAATGTAAAACATTCTGCAGAAGCTGCCACAGTGCAGTTACCCGCTGTCAGTAACATTCCCATGGAACGTACACCACCGCCGAAGAAAGGCTGGTTCGAGACACTGTGGGCAAACCTGTTCGGAACCAGTACCAAGAAGAAACCAGCTGTAGCAGCACGGCCTGAAGCGGCCGGCAATCGGGACCGACAAGCAGCAGCGCATGGCGGCCAACGCAATCAGCAACAACGGGGCAAACCACCAGGACGTGAGCGCAGCGAACAGCAGCAACGCGAAGCGGGCGGCAAATCCGGTAACCAGCAACGTCGCAAACCACAGCAACCAGGCAATCGGCCTGAAGCTGCAGTCCAGGATGAAACCAGGACAGACCGACCCGAGCAAGTGGCTGATGGCAGCGTCGCTGACGGTCAACGTGCACAGCGCCGCCCATCCAACAAGCGTCCGCGCAACAACAACCAACGCAAACGTGGTGACCGCCCCGATCGCGTCGAGGCTGTTGCAACCACTGCAGAAGCTAACGGCAATATTCAGGACGTGAATACTGACGCCAGCGTGCCAACTAATGCCACCGAGCAGCAAGATGGCAATCGCCAGCCACGGCGACGCGGCCGCAATAATCCGCGGCATGCCCAACGCGACCACGCGCAGGCAGACTCAGGCGCGGAAAACGGCGTAGCATCTGCAGCAAATGCCAACCCATCCGATTATGTGCCGGCTGCTGCTGCCGCGACCGCACCAATTGCGTCAGCTGATTTCACAGCAGCAACAACCGCATCGACACAAACAGCAGCGCCTGCACCCAATTCGCAGCGCAATGAATCTTCCCGGTCAGAAGCTCCAGCGCGGGATTGGCAAGCGCATGCACCGGCTCAGGAAGCAAGCAGTTACACAGCACCGGTCAACATCCCTGCTGCGCCAGTGCAACCGGCTCGTGTCAATGAGGATACTCAGAGCAAATCGGAACAACAGAATCGTTCGGTGGCAACCGAGGCTCCGGTATTACCAAGCGGACGCGCTCCCAATGATCCACGGGAAATCAAACGCCGCGAACGTGAGCTGAACAATCAGAACACCGGCAGTTAATACCGCCAAGCCCAGTAACAAAAAAGCCCGAACACCGCAAAGTGTTCGGGCTTTTTTTTGTGCGCGAGAAATTTTTTTTAAAGCGCCGCTTCCAACTCAGGTAGCACCTTGAACAAGTCAGCTACCAAGCCATAATCGGCCACCTGAAAAATAGGTGCCTCGGCATCCTTATTGATTGCCACAATAACTTTACTGTCCTTCATGCCTGCCAGATGTTGTATAGCGCCAGAGATACCGACTGCAATATACAAATCAGGAGCAACGATTTTGCCGGTTTGCCCAACTTGCATGTCGTTGGGTACAAAGCCGGCATCGACTGCCGCACGTGACGCACCAATAGCAGCACCCAGCTTGTCTGCTACCCGCTCCAGCAGCACGAAATTTTCACCATTCTGCATGCCGCGTCCGCCGGAGATAACGATGGCCGCAGATGTCAGTTCCGGTCGCTTGGAAACTGACAACTGCTCACTGACAAAACTAGCGATGCCTTGCTCCGCCACGAAATCACAATTTTCAATCGCGGCGATGCTACTGCCCTGCGCTGCTTCCCCGTAGGCAGTCGTGCGCACAGTAATCAGCTTGATGGGGTCAGCGGATTGAACCGTTGCCAGCGCATTGCCGGCATAAATCGGTCGCACGAACGTGTCAGGTGACACTACTTCAACGATGTCAGATATCTGCGCCACATCCAATAAGGCGGCTGCCCGCGGTATGAAATTCTTGCCTGAGGTGGTGGCAGCAGCCAACACATGGCTGTATTTTTTGCCGAGTTCGGCAATAAGGGGTGCCAGGCTTTCTGGCAGCTGATGCGCGTAGGCTGCTGCATCTGCGAGCAGCACGCGACTTACACCAGCAATACCTGCTGCCGCGTCGGCGGCGGCTCTGCAGCCGGCACCGGCCACGAGCACATGAATTTCACCACCGATAGCCTTGGCAGCAGTCACCGTGCTCAGCGTGCCGGCTTTGATCGTTCTATTATCGTGTTCCGCGATCACCAATATTTGAGACATAAGCAGTTCCTAGATAACCTTCGCTTCGGTTTTGAGTTTATTAACGAGCTCGGCAACCGACTCGACGATTATGCCAGCACTACGCTCGACCGGCGGCATTACTTTTAACGTAGTCAGACGCGAAGCAATATCCACGCCCAGATCAGCGGCGGAAATGGTATCAATTGGCTTCTTCTTCGCCTTCATTATGTTGGGCAACGAGGCATAACGCGGCTCGTTTAAACGCAGGTCAGTAGTTAGCACCGCGGGCAGGGTGAGCAGTACTGTCTGTTCACCACCATCCACTTCGCGCGTAACTTCGATCTTGCCATCCTTCAATGTGGCCTTGCAGGCGAAGGTGCCTTGTGGAAAATTGCACAACGCGGCCAGCATCTGCCCAACCTGATTATTGTCAGTATCAATAGATTGCTTGCCTACAATTACCAGATCGATCCCCTCTTTCACGACCAGTGCTTGCAAAATCTTTGCGACCGCGAGCGGCTCCACCTGGCCTTCGGCCGGCACCAGGATGCCACGATCTGCGCCCAGCGCGAGTGCCGTGCGAAGCTGCTCAGAGCAGGCTTGTGGGCCAACTGATACTGCTATCACTTCGTCCGCAGCGCCGGCCTCCTTCATGCGAATCGCCTCTTCCACAGCAATTTCGCAGAACGGATTGATCACCATCTTTGCATTGCTCAGCTCAACGCCAGTACCATCAGACTTCACTCTGACTTTCACATTCGCATCGACGACGCGCTTTATTGCTACAAGAATTTTCATCGGGGTTCCTGTCCAACCAACTTAAAGGTAATCTGAACTACGCTGCGCGGGTAATGTATTGAAAACAAGACAGCGCAAAAAAAGGCGGTAATGATGCCGTTTTTGCTGCGGACGGT